>NZ_CAMLHX010000017.1 GCF_946479965.1 uncultured Mucilaginibacter sp.
GGTAACTTCGGCGGTGGCGGCGGCGGTAACTTTGGCGGCGGCGGCGGTGGTGGTGGTGACCGAGGTGGTGCTGGCGGCGGCGGCGCCGGTGGCGCAGGTGTAAGTAACCAAAACGGTATTACAGTTGCACGTTCTATCGGTGTAAACTATCGCGATCAATGGGGCGAAAAAGTTGCTACCTATGGTAGCTATAGTTTTAACGATAATACTACTACTACAAATTCAACATCTAAGACATTACCGGGCGCTTCACCTATCCTGAACAATACACAGTCTCTTTCTAAAAGCAGCCCTACTAACCACAGGTTTCAATATAACCTGGAGTGGAGGCCCGATACTGTAAATTATTTGAAAGTTGTACCATCTTTCAGTAACTCTGTTTCAGATACATATAGCGAAACAAATACGTTGATCACTAATACCAACCCGACTATTGGCCGGACCAGGTATAAACAAGTTTCTACGGGCACGTCAAGCTCTCCAACTTTTGGTATTACGGCATTATACAATCATCGTTTCTCAACAAAAGGGCGTAACCTAAGTTTGTTTTTAAGCGCTAACTCGTCTACAAGCACATCTAACTCTCTCACTAATTTGACGTTGTTTGAGGGAACTTTACCTGATCAAAGTACCCCACGTAATCAGCAAATAGATCAAAATAATAAATCAACTTCTCTAAGCGGTAACATCTCGTACATGGAGCCGTTAAGCAAAGTGTCATTTTTAGATCTTAACTATACGCTTACCCGTTCAACAACCAGTAATGACAGAACGGTGCTGGGCTTAGATAACGCGACCCCGGAATTTAGAAGCGATTTGAGTAACAATTACTCATTTAACTTTACAACACATAGGTTTGCATTAAACTACCGGTTAATTGAAACTAAGTATAACTTAACATTGGGTATGGGCGTACAGCCTTCAGTATTAGAAGGTCAGTCATCACGTACAGCGGCGGCTAATTTCCCGGCTACCAGGAAAACCCAAACCAATATTGTTCCTACAGCACGTTTTATTTACCAATTCTCACGTAACGAATCATTAACTATCAACTATAATGGCAGTGCCAGCCAACCATCATTTGATCAGTTACAGCCGGTTGAAGACAAATCAAATCAATTTAGCACGGTAATAGGTAATCCAGACCTAAAACAACAGTTTAATAACAATTTCTCATTAAGGTATAATACCTTTGGTGTGGCATCAGGGAATTTGTTTTTCATTAACGTAAATTATTCTAACACAAAAGGCGCCGTTGTTACCCGCACTACGTATGAGGGCAATAAAACAACAATACGTTATGTTAATGCCGATGGCAACTATTCATACGGGGGAAACATTACTTACTCAAAACCCTGGGCTGAACGCAAGTATACCATAACCTTTAATGCGCGTACAAACTATTCAAATACTGTTGGTTTTGTAAACGAGAAGATAAATAATGTAGAGACCGCGATTCAAAAAAATATAGCGAAAAGCTTAACCTTTACACCGGGAACGCGTTTCAGGCTTGATCTGACGGATATTATAGATGCGCAGTTAAGCGCCAACTATAATATCACTAAAACAACCAACAGTGTTAGCCTTGGTAATACAAACCAAAACGTAAATACACGCAACCTTGATCTGGGCTTTCAGGGAAAAAATTATTTTGGCGACTGGACAGTTAGCTACGATATTACCAAGCAATACAATTATGGTTATAACACAGGTTCTGATTTTAAAGTACCTAACCCTAATATTATCAGCGCATATGTTGAGCGTCGCTTTCTTCAGGGCAACAAAGCTACTATCCGCCTTGCAGCGTTTGACTTGCTTAACCAGAATACAGGCGTTACCACCTCTGCAAACACGCTATCAACAGTTAATCGTTTGGGTCGTTATGTAATGTTATCATTCACCCTGCGCCTGCAAAAATTTGCGGGCAGGGCACCTGTTCAAGAAAACGATAGAAGAGGTCGTGACGGCTTTGGTGGCGGCCGCGACGGTGGTCGTGGTCCTGGTGCCGGCGGTCCAGGCGCTGGTGGCCCGGGCGGTAATTTTGGCGGCGGTCCTGGTGCCGGTGGCCCTGGTGGTCCCGCAGGTTTCTAATCTGAACAGACGCTAAATCATAAAGAATTATCATAAACCCTGTGGCTTACCCCACAGGGTTTTTTATTTAAGACTGGCGATGGGTGAAATCAATTATTTGTAATTTGCGCTGTGAATAAACTCATCGCATCCATATTGGGTATTGGCTATATTAAAGGCGGCGGTACTATTGCCGCAGCGGTAACCTGTTGCATTATATGGCTGCTTTGGGCCAATGGCATTTCGCCGAATTTGTTTTTGGCTGCGGGATTAATTGTAACCTTGGTAGGCGTATATGTTGGCAACAAGGTTGAGCCTTACTGGGGTAAAGACAGCTACCGCGTGGTTATTGACGAAGTTGCCGGCATGTGGATAGCGGTCCTCTTTATATCCCCTTCGCTGCCGCTGCTTATAGCAGGCTTTATCCTCTTCCGTTTTTTTGATATTGTGAAGCCGCTGTACATCCGCCGGATGGAAGCATTTAAAGGCGGCTGGGGCGTTATGGCTGATGATGTGTTAGCGGGCGTTTATGCCAATATTGTCTTGCAGGTGATTGTGTTTTTTCACTTGCTTCACTAAGGGGACAGTGCTCGCCCTACTACCTAACCACCCGCTCCACCACCTGCCACATATTTCCTTCCGGATCTGCAAAGGCCCGCACACGGCCACCGCCTATGGCATCTATCAGGTCACTGGTCCAGGTAATGTTGTGGCCATCTAAATGAGCGATGGCCAGCTCAATATCTTTAACCCGCAAAGCCAGGTGCGACCAGCCCGGTGTCCAGGTAGTACGCTCAGGGCGGGCGGTATCATCAATAGGCATAACCTCAAACAACGAATTATCGGGAGCACGCAGCATCCAAACCGGTTTGTCGTGACGGAAGTGCTTTTTGTAGCCCAACACATCACAATACCAATCGGCCATTTTATCAACGTCCTTCACGGCAATAGCGGGGTGATCAATTCCGGTTAAGCCTAAATTTGTACTCATATTAAATTCTTTTGTGCAAGGTAATTATTTGTCGATGGCACTCCAAAAGCGCGGTGTTCCAAAAAATATAAAGCCTTAAAATTTTCAAAAGCGACTGACGGTACTAACTTGTTGTTCATCAGCACTTTTTTATTTTAATGTGGAACAGTTTGGAACACTTTGAAACTACTTATAAGTCAGTAAGATTAGCTGTAAATCATAGGCAATATGCTGATAATAAGCCTCTTGTGCGGGTTTTCGGTTTTTGCTTAAAATTGGAACAATTTGGAACGCTTAAAAAAGGAATTTAGAACACCCCTGCTACGGTATTTACTCAAATTTAATTTACTTGTCTTTGAATCCGTTTCTGTTAAATTTTAACGACTTTATCGCTGATATAAATTTTTTCTGTTGCTCAAAAGTGAGGTTATGTGCCGTCATTACAAACCCATCAACATTGCCACCACTTTTCCATAAGCTGTCAATATAAATACCGGTAATGCCTAAACCAGATCTCTTTGGGGTGACAATTTTAGCATGGTAACCATCAACATTTTCTATCACAGCTACGTTTCGCCTAAGCTTCGCTATTGTTATGCTGTCAGCTTTTCCAAAGTATTTCCAAACAGTTGGGTTACTTAAATTTTGTTTAGCGGCGCTATCCGGAACGTATACGCTTCCGGATTCAACACTATAATAGGTAGTATGTCTTCCTTCGCCCAATGAGTCACAATACCATCCCAAATCAAAGCCAATAAATGCATTGGAATCTATGTCAATACGTCCAACAAAAGAGTCGATGCCTCTTACATCAACACGAGTCCAGCTTTCAGGTACTTGCATTGTGAAGAACTTATAATTAAGAAGTTTCGTCCCTTCTGGCAGTGATTGACTGTTATTGCGGCATGAAATAAATAGGCAGGTTAGGCAAAGCAGTGATAGGTGTCGAGCTTTCATGATGCGAATATATGTTGCGAATCAATAATACTTCGACGTTATCTTCCACAAAATATTATCCTTTGCCACTTTAACCGGCTCGCCTTGTTTGGCGGTTTTGGCTATTTCTATATCCTTTTCAACATTGGGGATAAACGATACCCAATCAAACACCTTACCCGGTATACGGCCAAATACTTGCGGTTTATACCTCGGGGTTGACGCGGCGCAATAGTTTTTCCACTCGGTCAGCGCGCCGGTGAGGGCGGCTACTGCTTTTTCGCGGTATTCTTCTTTGCCGGTTTTACGCAGCAAGGCTGTGTAAGTGGCACCGCGAAATTTAGCAGCGTAATAACGGCCCATATAACCCCATGCTTTAAAGTCGGCAATGGTTTCATCGAGGTCGGCATCTTTTGTGTGTGGTACGGTTTCCGCGCCATTTAACAGGATGGCGGCGGCGGCATCCAGCTTATCAGCAATTTCAAAGGGGGTTATCTTATTGGTTTTGCCTTCGGCATTGGCGTAATCGGCTATTGATATTACATTTTGCACAGGCAGTTCTGCTGATGCGATCATGTTGTTCAGATCAAAAAATCCCTGCCTGTTGTAGCTCCCTTCCATGTGCATCTCAAAATCGTTGGGCTTAAAGCACAGCTTATCAATCCACGATATCACATCCGCCGTTGCCGACCATGTGGTGTACAGTTTATCTACATCCGTACCCGGGAAACGCAGCTTTAGCTGGTCCTTATAAAAGCTGACAGGCAAATTTGGGTTATAACCCGCACGACCCCAGATCATAAAGCTGTACCAGTTTTTGTCTATCTCTGTTTTGCCGTAAACTTCGGCGTTCTTGCTGCTGAAATCCCTGCCGTACATATAACCATCGGGCCCAATTACATAGCCCGGCGAAATATCTGTAGGGAAGTTTTTCATAAATTGTTCAGCGTACATCGGCGCGCCCCAGCGGTAGATGAAAATATCATCATTACGCACATTCTGCCATATTTTTAGCTTGTACTTTTCGGCATCGGCGCGGTAAATACTGTCAAACCACGGCGGACTAACCGTTGAATACATCTTGGATCTTGAATACTTAAACTCACTTTCAAACGGACCCGTATATCCTTTAAAGGCCTCTTTAACCAGTTCCATTTTGGTGTAGTGCTGCCTGAAGATGAATTTTACCTTTTTCAGTGCCGGGTTAGCCTTTTGGGCATCCATCATCCCCTCGCCAAAGGTTTGGGCCAGCCAGTTTTCAATGGTGTACTTGCCGGTTAGTTTGGTATCCAGGTTCTCGCCAGCGGTAACGCCCATTGCAGTTACATTAGGGTAGGTTAGCAAAAACTGCTTAACACTTTTGCGGGTATAATCAATGGCAACGGGGTCGTCCTGTTTTTCTTTGATGTTGTGCTTGCCCTCGGCGCCGTTAACAAACACGCTCCAGTTATACCACTGTATCTCAATGCCACGGTCGTTGGCGTACTTAAACACTTTTTTCCAGAAAGCAATTTTTTCGTCGATGCTGATCTTTTTTACGATGTGCATTGTTTTACCCTTCAGATCATCCAAAACATAAACATCATCCAGCGCTACATCGGGGTACTCGGGTACTTTAATCATCGACGGAAATTGATGCAAACTCCAAAACGATAGTACATTATACCGATACCGCGCCAGGTTATCCAAATAGTTTTGCCAGTAGCTAAAATCCCACATGGTGATGATGTTGTTCTGCGCGGCTGTGCCTTCGTCGGCATAGCTTGGTGTGCGGGCATCCAGGGGGATATTGAACTTAATGCCGCGTTTAGCTATGTAGGGCTTATCGGCAAATGGCTTTATAGCTGATAATGATTTGTGCAAGGATAGCTGGTCGGCCAGCTCTGTTAAGCCATACATTATGCCGGTAGCATCGCCTCCGCTTAAAACGTAGGCAGCGCCCTGCTTTTTAAAGGAATATGCCTGTGGTTTTAAGGTTGAGGTAACAACTGTTTTTACAGCAATTGCCCCTGCCGCGCTTTTAGCAAGCGGAATGTTTTGGGCCGCCATTGCTTTTTCTAATTGGGCAACGCCGAACACTTGTTGGGGCTGATTCTTATTGTAATTTATATAGATAGCTTGTTTTTGCTGCGCGATGACGGACACGCAAGTCAGCATGCATATGGCTGCAGATAACAGGAACTTCTTCATGGCAACAATTGGTTTATATGCAAGTTATTACTAAAATCCAATTTATGAACGGCAGATCTTCCTAATAAATAATATAGTAGCTAATGTTTAACGGTGGGTTGTTCACCAGGGGTGGTTGAAAATTGAGCAAAGGGAGGGTAGGGTAATATCCCATGAATAGACAGCAAGAATTATCGCCGGGCTATTTACTCACCCCGACTTCGCTACGCTTGTCACCCCTCTCTGCGCAAGCGCAAAGAGGGGGTATTAATTCAACTTTTTTCTTCCCCTCTTTACACCGAAGGTGAAGAGAGGGTGGTCCAGCGCAGCGTCGACCGGGTGAGTCAAATAGTCCGCTTGGTATTACAAACGTTGTATATCTAACGCCAGGCTATTGCTCTTGGGAGGGTGTAGGGAGGGGTTTAGCCCGCTTTATTAAACCCTTTCCCGCTAACGCACAGCCAGCCGCACCCTTCCCCGGGGAAGGAGTTTTAAAGGTTTTAATATTCCTCGGTTATTTACCCAGCCACTGCTCAATCTGCAGCATATTACCCCAGGGGCAGCGCACCCGTATATACAAACGCCCGTTAGCTTTTCGCGTTTCTCCCTCCTGCTTTGCGCCGCCGCGCATCATGTTTTTAACAAATGCAGCGGCATCTTTCACCTCGAAAGCGATATAGCTTACCTCAAAGCCTAGTTTAGTGTAGTCGCGTACATCGCCGGTAGTTAAAAATTCCATAGCCATGTTACGACCGGGATCACCCACATAGGGTATGCGGTAATTACTTACAGGCCGCACAGAATCTGCCGGATCTTTCGACCATGGAATGGTCAATCCCATAAATTCCACATACCACAAAGCTGCTTCTTTGTTATTGCTCATGTTAAGCGCCAGGTGCTCAAATCGCGGTGAGCCGGGCGTACGCTTATAATAGGGCCGCACGCGGCTGATCAGCTGGATCATTAACCCGTTTGGGTCGCGCATGTCTATTACCGCGTCGCCAATAGCGTTCAGGCGCGAATCGGTATTGTACTTGCCGCCTGCTTTTAAAATGTTGTTCTCCCATTTGTGGATATCATCCGTCTCAATAGCTATATGGCAGGCATTGAAGGATATATCATTGTAGTTGTTTTTCTGTGCGGCATCTGAAAAGAATTTGATGCGGAAGTTCTTGCCGGCGTCGCTAACGTAGGCGTCAGCACCCTCGGTAGTCACCAAAAAACCAAGCGTGTTATGGTACCATTGCGCCGCTACTTTTACATTAGGCACGTTAAAAGCCACATACTTAAGGGAGATGTTCTGGGCCGATGCCACTAAACAAAACATCACCATAAAAAGCATTGTTATATATCTCATATTTATAATTGCAATAGCTAAAATTACCGTTTAAAAGGCTAAAACTAAGATAATACCTACATTTGTGATACAACCCTCAAATACATTTTGCTGTGAATGTGAAAAAGATTTTAACCCTGATATTTATTTGTACTTCGTTGTCGTCAATGGCGCAAATTAAACCCATAACGGCTGCCGATCTGGATTACCGTAAAGATGGCAACGGCAGTTATTTGCTGGTTTTAAAAAGGGGCCAGTCGCTTATTGCAAGCCTGAATGCTTTTATGCAAAAGGAAAAACTCCCCGGTGCAAGTATATCCGGTTTGGGAGCCGTGGAGAATGCTGAGATTGCATATTACGATCTGGTAAAAAAGAAATATAAATATCAAAAGTTTGTCCCATCAATGGAAGTGTTGTCGCTTAACGGCAACCTGGGCACTTTTGAAGGGGCGCCTATAGTGCATGCGCATGTTGCCCTTGCCGACTCCAATTATGTTGTGCGAGGCGGGCATGTTAAAGAGGCTGTGGTTTCTTTAATATTAGAGATAACCATAGTGCCTACAACAAAACCCATTACCCGCGAATGGAACAAAGAGTTTAATGAGCTGCGCACGATGACGAAGGTTAAGGAAGATTAAATTTATTATGTCATTGCGAGCGCAGCGTGGCAATCGCAAGGAGAAAAGCCGCCGCGCATAGTTCGCGATTGCTTCGTACCTCGCAATGACAGCCACAGCTTACGACGTTTTATTAAACTCCCCAAAGTGCCACAATACACCCGCCGGGTCATGCATAAAGCACTCGCGACCCCACGACTCGATACGTATCGGCGTAAGCTTTACGCCGGGATATTTGGCAGGCAGATCCAACGCTTTCAGTTCATCGTAATAGCGCTCAACATCATCAACCTCTAAAAACAGCATGCTGTTCTCTATCCATTCTTTAGCGTAATAACGCTGCAAATAAAACGCAAGCATGCCGGTTTTAAAAACGGACATGCTATTGTCTATCACCGTTTCTTCAAAACCAAGATCGCTGTAAAAACTGCGCGAAATATCGAAGTTTTTTGATCCGATAAAAGGGCGCAGGGATATGGCGTTGTGGTGCATGGAGGTATGTTTATGTCAAACTTACTAAATACTGGTAAATTCCCCACGACCTTCTTTATAATGATGGGTTTAAAACCCATCGCTATGACAGCATCCCGTTACCTGAATGTTTTGCCCGTTTTTTGTTTCCTGTTATTTTATACCTAAATTAGTTTTCTGCCAAACTCTGCCTATGTTTAAAAAGACCATCCTCTTTCTGCTTTGCACTTTCTGCTTTATCACCGCCTTTGCTCAAAAGCTGCAATCTCCTGATGAGTTTTTGGGGTATAAGCTGGGCTCGCAGTTTACCAGTCATTATCGCCTGGTTGATTATTTCAGATATGTGGCAGCCACCTCCAAGCAGGTTAAACTGGTGCAGTATGGCACAACTAACGAGGGCAGGCCGCTTATGACTATGTTCATTGCATCCGCAGAAAACATTGGCAAGCTGGAAAACATACGAGCAAATAACCTGCGCCTGGCAGGGCTTGATAAAGGCACTGCCGCAAGTACCGGCGCTCCGGTTATAATTTGGCTCAGTTATAATGTACATGGTAATGAGCCATCGTCAAGCGAGGCAGCTATGCAAACTTTGTATGATATGGCTAACCCCGCAAATACCCGTACACAGGCCTGGCTTAAAAACGCGGTAGTGGTTATTGATCCCTGCCTTAACCCTGACGGGCGCGAACGCTACGTAAATTACTTTAACTCTGTAAAAGGTGTTACGCCAAATGTGGATCCATCATCGCGAGAGCATAACGAGGGATGGCCCGGTGGTAGGGTTAACCACTATTACTTTGACCTTAACCGCGACTGGGCCTGGCAGGTACAAAAGGAAACGCAGGAGCGCATGGCGCTTTACAACAAATGGCTGCCGCAAATACACGTCGATTTTCATGAGCAGGGTTATAACTCGCCCTATTATTTTGCGCCGGCCGCGCAGCCTTTTCATAAGGATATAACCGCCTGGCAGCAGGAGTTTCAGACCACCATTGGCAAAAACAACGCTAAGTATTTTGACCAAAACGGCTGGCTGTATTTTACCCGCGAGGAGTTTGACCTGCTGTACCCATCATACGGCGACACCTACCCCATTTACAACGGCTCTGTTGGTATGACGTATGAGCAGGGTGGGATAGGCGCGGGTCTGGCGGTTACTACCCGCACCGGCGATGTGCTTACACTGGCAGATCGGATCACCCATCACCACTCCAACAGTTTAAGTACGATTGAAACAGCTGCCGAGCATGCGCAGAAAGCGGTACAGGAGTTTAAGAAATATTTTGACGTCGCTACCGCTACCCCGGTGGGCGATTATAAAACCTATGTTATTAAAAATGATAATGAGGATAATTTAACTGCTTTAAGCAAACTGCTTGATCATAATGGGATTGAGTATCGCCTTGGGGCGAAAGGCAGCTTTACAGGCTTTGATTATTTTACGGGGAAGAACGCTCAATTTACCATTGCCGCGAAGGATATGGTGATAAGCGCCTATCAGCCAAAATCGGTTTTACTGAATGTGCTGTTTGAGCCCAAAACCTTCGTGGCCGATTCAAATACTTATGATATAACTGCCTGGTCCTTGCCCTATGCGTATGGCCTGAGAACCTACGGCCTTAAAGACGCTATACAACTTACAGCGGCAAGCCCCGCAAAACCCGCAAAGGAACCGATTGCCAGCAGCACCTACGCTTATATAGCCACCTGGAAATCTGTTGAGGATGTAAAGTTTCTGGCTGCACTGTTAACCGAAAAAGTAAAAGTGCGTTTCTCTGAGCGCGCGTTTGAGGTTAGCGGTCAGCAATTTGCTCCGGGCTCATTAATTATAGCAAAGGCGGGAAACGACCGGCCGGATCTGGATGAACTGATAAAACGTATGGCGGTAAAATTTGGCCGGAAACCTGTACCGCTTTCCTCCGGATTTGTTGAGAAAGGTGCCGACTTAGGCTCGGGCACAGTGCGGTATATTAAGCCGCCCAAAATTATGGTAATTGCCGGTACCGGTGTGGCGGCGGAGAACATGGGAGAGGTTTGGCACTTTTTTGATCAGCAAATTGGCTTCCCGGTCACCATCGTTCGGCATAGCGATATAGGCAAGGTTAAGTTGGCAGATTTTAACGTCATCATTCTTCCTGATGGCCCGTATGATGATTTTAAGGCGGACCGAATAGCTGATTGGGTAAAGGATGGCGGCAAACTGATAGCCATGGGTAGCTCCATAAAACAGCTTACAGAAAAGCAGGGCTTTGCTATTAAGGATGTGGATAGCGTTGATACCGACAAAAAGAAAGACAAACCTGAAGTTAAAATGTATGAAGACAGGCAGCGCGATGCTTTTAATACTAACGTAGCGGGTGCCATTTATAAAGTTGATCTGGATAACAGCCACCCACTGGCTTTTGGTTATCCTGATTTTTACTATACCCTAAAGCTTGACGATGCTTTATACGGGTTACTGGACGACGGCTGGAACGTGGCCACTATGAAAAAAGACGCCTACGTGGCGGGCTTGGTAGGAAGTAAAAGCAAACAAAAGCTAAGCAAAGGCGGCCTGTTGTTCGGTGTGCAAAACATGGGCCGAGGCTCGGTAGTTTACATGGTTGACGATCCTTTGTTCCGCGGATTTTGGGAAAACGGTAAACTGCTTTTCTGTAACGCGGTATTTATGGTTGGGCAGTGATTCAGTTGGCAGTTTTCAGTTAGCAGATACTATTGCGATTGCGAAGATTTAATTAGATGCTTGGTTGTATAATTAAAGTCTTAGTTATAAATTGTGATGCCAATTGCCTTTAAACCAATAAATAGCCAAGTATATGCCACGTATACTTACACCACATAAGCTTCGCTATTGCCTTTTACTGCTGCTTTTAATAAGCAGTACTGTTCTTCGCGCCCAAGCCATAATTGGAAAAGTTATCGCCTCGCATAGCGAAAAACAGAAGGAACAACCTGCCGAAAAACTCTACCTGCAGTTAGATAAAACCAATTATGGGGTAAGCGATACCTTGCGTTTCAAAGCCTATTTATTCAACGCGTCAATTTTAAACGCTTCGGCAAAAAGCAATATTGTTTATATAGAGCTGAGCGATGAAAACAATATGGTACAAGCACGCAGGTTGGTACAGTTAACTAACGGTATTGGCTGGGGCAGTATCCCGCTGGTAAAAAGAGACTTCGCCGAAGGGGGTTATACCCTGCGCGCCTATACCCAATGGATGCTCAATTTTGATGAAAGCCAGGTATTTAAGCAGCAGTTTTATGTAAGTAATATTGATAAGTATAAATGGCTCATCAATGTTAATTCTACGGTTAAAGACAACACAGCGCAGTTAAATGTAAAACTGACGGGGATAGATAAAAAGCCGATAGCATCACAGCGCGTTCTTTTTGGCGTAAGGCAGGGCGAAAGCCTGATCCGCAGTGACCGGCCGCAGACCACATCCATAACCGGCGAGTTAAATATCCCCCTGGCCGTAAAAGATAACCCCGCGCCTGTTTATGCCTCTTTACACAAAGGCACTTATGGCGATATTAATGAACAGGTATATAAGTTCCCAATAATTTATAACCGACCGGAAAAGGCCGATATACAATTTATGCCCGAAGGCGGACACCTGGTAGCCGGAATTAAAACTAAGGTCGGTGTAAAAGCCATTGGCGAAAATGGCAAAGGGTTAAATGTATCCGGCAACATACTCAACAGCCTTACCAACAGGCAGGTGGGCAGCTTTGTGGCAAGTGCTACAGGCATGGGCAGCTTTGATTTCGTGCCTGTGGCGGGATTGGCTTATAAAGCGGTTGTTGATCTGCCCGGGGGCGTAAAAAAAGAATACCCGTTCCCCGAAGTAAAAGCGGTAGGAACCGTACTAAGCGTCATTAACCCACAGCAATCCGATTCGGTAATAATAAACATAACATCGTCGCCAGGCTTAAATAATTACTATATGTTGCTAGGGCAATCAAAGGAGAAAGTGTGTTTTGCGGCTAAGGTGGTTTTGGCAAATAACTCCAAAACCGTAAAAGCCCCAAAAACCGCGTTTGCAAGCGGTATAGTGCGCTTTACGCTGCTAAGTGAGCAGTTGACAACGCTTAATGAACGCATTGTCTACATCGACCACAAAGACAACCTGAAAATAACCATAACCTCGCATCAGAAAACTTATGCTCCGCAGGATAGCATTGCATTAAACGTGCAGGTAACAGATAAAGACAATAACCCCGTGAAAGGCACATTCTCCATGAGTGTAATAACCGCCCAGCCGGATTCCGGCAAGGTTAAAAATTCTATCTTAACGAATCTGCTATTAACGTCAGACATTAAAGGCGAAATAGAAGATCCTATGTATTTCTTGACAAGCGGACATGAAAAACAGCTGGATGATCTGCTATTAACGCAAGGGTGGACCGGGTTTGACTGGAAGGACGTTATGCAACCCCCAAAGCCAATGAAGTTTAAAGCCGAAATGGGTTATTCCGTAAGCGGCAAGGTGGATAAGTTGTTTAATAAGCCTGTAAAAGATGCCAACATAAGCATAACCAGCATAAAGCCCATAATGGTAGATAATACAAAGAGTGATGAAGAGGGTTATTTTGAATTTACCGATCTGCCGCTTGCTGATTCATCGGCTTTCTTCCTAAACTCCACCAATGAAAAAGGCCGGAAAAGCACCTTTGATATAACACTTGATAAACCGGAACGGCCCGTATTTGCCAAAAATATACTACAAATGCCCTGGTACGTAAACACCGATACCGCCATACTAAAACTGGTAGATACCGTGCTGCTTAACCAGTTCAGTAACGAAAAATTAAGCGGGATGGGTAATGTTTTAGGAGAGGTAAATATTAAGGAAAGACGAATTGTGCGCAACTCGCTTAACCTTAACGGACCGGGCGAGGCGGACCAGGTAATTGATACCCGCGAAATTGAAAAGGAACCTAAAATGTCTTTGCTGGAATTGTTGAAGAAAAAAGTAAAAGGGTTCAGAACACAAGGCCTTCGGCCGGCCGTGCGCTACTTTATAGGTAGTAATGAAATAACGGGGATGATATTTGACGGCATTAATCCCGATCAATTTTATATAAGGTGGCTGGATTTACTTGATTATTATACCAGCGACGATATTGCGGGCGTAGAGGTAATGGATTTTTATCATAACTCTAGATATTTCCTCAAGTTTCGTCCGAAGGTAAAAAGCCCGGTACCGGCTTATTTAGAGATAACAACCAAAGGCTTGGACGGCCCCTTTTTGAAAAAGACAAATGGCTATGTAATGCACAGGGCACCGGTGCTGGCTTTGGCCAAAGACTTTTACCGGCCAAGGTATACCATAAAAAGCGCCGCAGTTGCAGCCCTTGATGAGCGAACTACCATCCATTGGGAACCTAATATTGTTACAGATAAAGATGGTAAGGCAACGGTGAGCTTTTATGCGGCAGGGCAGGCAGCAACCTATACAGTAACAATGGAAGGCAGTAATATGGACGGGAGTTTAGGCTCGGATGTGAGCCATATCAGCGTAAAACAAGAGCGGTAAATCCATTAGAGTTTGTTCGCCTTGTTCACACACGCAAGCGGAAAAAGCAAATGGCAGACAATTAACGGCCTGCCATCGCTCTATGTATAACTAACCTCCGCTAACTCGGCTTTTTTCAGCCTCCGCGCCGCTGCGTATTTGCCGTGCTTTTATGTTGGTACTGCCAAAATTATAGGCCACATTTAAGCGAAACACACGGGTGTCGCTTTTTTGCCTTATCTGGAAGTTGTTGCCCAGCGCGTTGCTGTTAAGATCGTTCCTTAAAGTGTTAAATACGTCATTTAAGGCTACTTTTACAGTTAGTTTTTTATTGGCGAAAGATCGGCTCACACCGGCGTCAATAGAATAGCGGGGAAATATATAATATATACCATAAGCTAAGGCTGAGTTATAATTGCCGGTTATCTCGGCCTTAAACTTGGCAACGGTAAGGGTTTGGGTAGACTTGACTGTAAAAGCCGCCCGTCCATTATCAACATTGCCGCCGGCAAAGTTATCTGATTTAAAGCCCAGGTAGAAACCGTTAAAATTGACGTTGCCCGACCACCATTTTGCTATTTTATAGGGCGAGTAAATATTAACACTGTAGCTTTCCTGTGTCCTTAAGTTATCATTGGTTTGATAAGTTGTATTGGTTCCGGGCAAAGGCAATATAAGTTCGGTTATAACATCGGTGGTATGGCTATATCCTAAACCTACCGTGATAGTTTTGTTGTAAGTATAGTTAAGCTCAAAGTTGTTGGTATACTGTGGCTTAAGGAATGAGTTGCCCTTGCTGTAAGTGTAAGGATCAAGATAATAGATAAAAGGATTGAGATTGCTGTAATTCGGCCTGTCTATACGACGGCTGTAAGAAAAACCCAGGTCGTTCTTTTTGCCAAACGAGTGATTAATAAATACGCTTGGGAAAAAGTTAAGATAACTGCGTTTAACCGTTTGGCTACCTACAAGGTCACCCTCAGATTCGGTATTCTCTGCCCGCAGGCCAACTTGTATGGATCCATTTTTAAACTCGTGGTTCAGGTTGGTGTAGGCGGCAGCTATCTGCTCAGTATATATAAACCTGTTAGTGCGGCCCGCGTCGTTCACAAAAGCGGTACCGTCAAATTTTTGCGCGCGCAGATCGTTGTCTGTTTTTACGCTGCTAACTTTTATACCGCTTTCAAACTTCCATGTCTTACTAAGTGGTTTTGTATAGTCGGCTTTGCCCGAATATATTTCAATTGAAGATGGACTCTGATTGCGTAGTAGCAATGGCTTTTTGTCTGCATCCGGATCTGGCTTACCGTCCGGTAAAAAGTAATAGGTATCATAGGTAGCGACAGAATTATTGTTGAACTTTGAATAATCAAGGTCAATGGCCAAGTCCTGCCCAAGGGTATCTATTTTGTAACGATCATTAAGATTAAAAGCAATGTTTTTATAACGGTTTTCAACATTTGATGCCGTGTTTAAATAGGATTTTAGTGTACGCGATGGGTCGCTTATATCAGTATGATTGTCAATTAAATCACGTCCGCCATTTGTATAGCCGCTTGCCACTACTCCGAAAGTGTTTTTACTGCTCGTTTCCAGATCAGCACCTATGTTAAAGTTGTTGTAATAGTTTTTATTTGTCATTTTGCTGAGCTGGTCAAAATAAGGCGTTGTACTGCCTGCAATCACACGGTTTATCCCGATCTCGCGGTAGCGGTTGTTATCGCCGCGGCTTATAGTACCGAAAATGTTGAGTGGGCCGTTTTTGTGATTAATATTCAGGCTCGTGGCATCGCGAAAATTCTTACCGCGCGAAACACCTTGTGAAAGACTACCGTTGGTGCCTTTTTGTTTGTTCTTTTTTAGTTTGATATTGATGATGCCCGAATTTCCCGCCGCGTCATATTTAGCCGATGGATTGGTTATGATCTCAATAGTCGAAATAGTATTCCCATCTGTAGAACGTAATAAAGTGGCCAGCTGCGCCGACGATAGATAAGTAAGCTTATCGTTTATCATTACCGTAACACCCTGCTTGCCACGCAGACTGATGTTGTCATCTTTATCAACGGTAACACCCGGCGCGCGCTCCAATATTTCCATAGCGGTGTTGCCTGCAGCAAGTATGCTGTTCTCAACATTCATTACGGTGCGGTCAACTTTACGTTCTATTAATGGTTTAGCGGCGGTTATGTTAACCGCGTTAAGCGTTTTGGGGGCTTCTGCCAGGGTTATAGTAGGTACGGCGATCTGTGTGGTGCCATCGGCAGTAAATGCTGCACTCCGCCCCTTAGCGTAACCAACAGATGTGGCTTTTATAAGGTAACTGCCTTTAGCAATGTTGTCAAAAAAGTAAGCGCCTTTCTCATCAGTAAGTGCGCCCTTTACAATTGTCGAATCGGTTGCACGCAGCAAACTTACTGTTGCAAATTCAACCGGTTTTGAGGTGCCATCTTTAATTGTGCCTGTTACTTTATTGGTTTGCGCCTGCGCCGTACCGGCGCCGATAAAAAAGAATAGCGCTAATATGTATATTGAAGTAAAAAAATGTTTCATAAACGTTGTGTTTTGGCAAAAAAGTTCCGCTAAAAGAAATCGCTTTCTTTTTTAAGATGTTATTAATGTTTTATGTTGATTAAACCGCCGTACAAGCCGGTGGCTGTTTGTTATCCAGCGCAATTGTGCGCATTTTACATTAAGATGCAAAAACAGGGGGTGAGGTTACAAACAATTTTATTTTTTATTGCCGGGAAGCAATTCACTTTTGTTAAGTACAGGGAAAAGCGGCAAAATAACGTCCTTAACTACTGAGAAGTAGCGGCGTTGCGCCTTCGCATTAAAAACGCCACCTGCCGTAACATTTTTTAAAATCAAAGAGGCTGATGGTGCAGCAGCTTGGTAAAATGTTAATATAAGCCCGCTGAATAGCAGCAGGCTTATATATTTCATGTATGTGGTAAACATTTTCACGTTTATTTTACAATTTTCACGCTATCGGGTTTTGCTGTAACCAGGGTATCAACTTTGCACTCCAGGCCATTCGCGGTCATTATAAAGGCAGCTTTTTTATCATCTTGCCATTTATTCTTCTCCTTGCATTGGTACAGATCAACGCCCCATACATAACGGTTCATCTCATCATCAATAATAATCACAGCATTCATAGGTACTTTCAATGTAAGGTGTATGTCCTGATCATGCCATGATGTGCCGCTTACACGCTCTAAACGCCTGTCAAATTTTAAAACAGAATCTTGCTGACTAAACAAATAGCGGGTGCCGCGGGCATTAAACAACGCATTCTCATAGCTGCTGCCTTTTGACCGGTAGGTTTGCACTAATACGGGCTGGGCTACGTCGCTTCTTTCTATGCTGATAGACATGTTTTCGGGCTCGTTGCGTCCAAAGTCTTCATCGTCAACATTAATAGTACCATTAAAGCCAGGCTTTATATCTAAACGTGTGCTGTCGGCACCGGTAAGGTATTTAACATCATTCAGCTTAAGATAGTAGGTGTTATTTGATGAGGGAAGCAATGGCGCTGTTTGGGTAAAACTTGCCGATGCGCGAAACCCTTTGCCTACTTTGGTACCATAGTATAGGCCAGTGCCAATAGCAAAGATCCATACAGTTAACATCACCATTGCCGACGAACGGCTAAGCGATTGCGTGTTGAATATCGCTTTTAAAATAAGCAATATAATAGCAAGCACGGGTATAAAAAGACCCAGGAAGACCGAAAAGCAGATCCAGATAAAATATTCATTATCAATAACGCTGAATGGGAATATATCAAGCGGCCCCGTGTTCCATATCAGCACAAGCGCAAGACAAACTATCAGGGCAATGGCCATCGCAAAAAAGTCGAGCAAAATAAATATGCCTAATATTTTAACAAGCAGTTTGCCCGATGTGCTGAAAAAACGCCCCAAATGATAAAACAGATCGCCAAAAAAGTCTCTCAATCTGTAAATAAAAGGTTTGGCTTCGGCCCTAAAGTCGTCTGCACGGCTTTTTACAGCGCTCATTTCTTCTTCCAGGTTATCCTTAAAGCCTTGCAGTGTTAGCTTTTGCCCCTTCATGGCCATACGGTCGGCGCGACTAACGGCTCTTGGTATCACTATCCATAATATGATATACAGGACAACGCCCAGGCCGCCAATGCATGCAGTTAGTGCAAATAATAGTCTGAACCAAATTGCCGAGATATTGAAGTAATTACCAAGCCCGGCACAAACTCCTGCAACCAGGCGTAAGTCAGGATCGCGAAACAGGGTGCGTGTACCGCCGGAATAGTCATAAGCACTAAAGTGTTGATTAGGAACAGCGTCTTCGTCTGCATGTTCAAAATCTTCAACCGTACCCATCTGGTTTATAACGGCTTTAATATCGGCCTCTACAATAACCTGCCTGTTTTCGCGGCTAAGCATTTCAGAGAACATCTCCGCAATGCGGTTCTCAATATCCGTGGTGATCTCGTGGCTGTCTGCTGAGTTAAGAAAATGGCGCTTAACGTCCGTCATGTAGCTTTTAAGTATCTCGTAAGCATCTTCTTCAATATGGAAGACAATGCCGTTTATGTTTATTATAATAGTTTTATTCATGATGCAATTTTTTCAGGGTTTAATTATTTTTTCCAACAGCGGTTTGTACAGCAAAAACCAGCTCGTTCCAGGTAGTATCTAACTGTTCAAGCACTTTTCGCCCCTCGTCAGACAGCGAGTAATACTTTCGCGGCGGGCCAGATGTGGATTCAACCCAGTTATAAGTTAGCAGCCCATTGTTTTTAAGGCGCGTTAATAGCGGATATAAGGTGCCCTCAACTACAAGCAACTGTGCTTTTTTTAGTTCGGCAATTATATCAGAGGCGTAGGTCTCATCGCGGGCGATGATGGAGAGTATACAATACTCAAGTATACCCTTACGCATTTGTGTTTGTGTGTTCTCTGCGATCATGATACAAAGATATATGTTTTAAAATGTATTATGCAATACATAGTACTAAAATAAATTAATTATTTTTTTTAAACTTATAATTCAACTTTTTTTTTCATTGTTTTTGTGAAATTATTTGTGAATTCAATAATGTAACACTACTTTTATGATTAATTAACTATTAACTGATCTTATTATTTAACACATGAAAAAACTTCTACTAGTAAGTTTGTGTGTGCTGGTGTTATGCGTAACACAAGTATTTGCACAAAACCGTACGATTACTGGTACGGTTACGGCCAAAGACGATGGCTTACCCATTCCGGGAGCGACAGTAAAAATTAAAGGCACTGATATTGGTGTACCTACCGATGCCAGTGGCAAATTCTCCATTTCTGCACCAGACAATGCGGTGCTTTTAATCTCTTTTGTAGCTTACACCACACAGGAAGTGCCTGTAGCTGGCAAAAGCGTAGTGAATGTTACGCTTGCAGCTGACAATAAACTATTAAGTGAGGTCGTGGTAACATCTTTGGGTGTAACCAGTGAGAAAAGAACGCTGGGTTACGCGCAAACCACGGTGAAAAACTCTACCATCAACGCATCTTCGCCAATTGGTTTGTTAGGCGGCTTGCAAGGTAAAGTTGCCGGTGTTACTATTTCAAACGTGTCAGGTTCGCCGGGTGGTACTACTAAGGTGATATTAAGAGGTTACTCTTCTATTACCGGAAGCAACCAGCCGCTTTATGTTATCGATGGTGTTCCATTTAATAACTCTCGTCTTGGTTCAGACAACAACTACGATTTTGGTAACGCTGCAAATGATATTGATCCTAACATGGTTGATAACATTTCAATCCTTAAAGGTTCTGCTGCAACCGCGCTTTACGGTTCACGCGGTTCAAAAGGTGTTATATTAGTTACCACCAAAAAAGGTAAAGCCGGCAGGCCGGTAGTTGAGTTTAACTCAGGCGTATCTTTAACCAATGTGGCTATAACTTATAACCCGCAGAATACTTTCGGGCAAGGTTGGGGCGGAGAGTTCATTCTATCTGAAAACGGTAGCTGGGGCCCAAAACTTGACGGTGTAGTTAGGCCATGGGGCGCTACAGGCGCTGGTACCGGTGCATCCATCGGTAACAAGCAACTGATTAAACCATTTTCAGCAATAAAAAATAACGTGGCAGATGCTTTTGATACCGGCGTGGAACTGAATAACAATGTTCAGGTAAGCGGAGGCACAGATGTATCGCAATACTTTATCTCATACGGTAACGTATATAGTAACGGCGTTTTGCCGGGCACACCTGATCTTTACAGAAAAAACAATTTCTCGATCAGACAATCTGCCAAATTCAACAAGTTCTCTGTAGATGTATCTTTAAACTATGCTAACAACAAACGTAATGTTGTTCAAACCGGTCAGGGAACCGGTAATGCTGATACGTTTTATGAAGCGTTATTACAGATACCTACCGATGTTCCGATCAAGGACTTAAGAAACTACAAAAATGAGTTTTTTAACGTTGATAACTATTTTACACCATTTGCATTCAACCCTTTTTACTCATTAGGTGAGAACGGTGCAAGGCAAACAAGTAACAGGTTTTATGGCAATATCAACTTAAACTATAAGGCTTTAGACTGGTTGACAATAAACTTCCAGCAAAGCGCGGATATATCGGGTGTTTATTTGAAAACCTGGTATGCTAAAACCAGGCCTTCTGCCGGTAGCTGGAACGACGGTAAAAACGTGGAAGCCACTCCACTTACCCCATCACCAGGTGGTGTAACAGATGCGGCAAATAATCTTTTTGAATACGACAGCAAATTACAGGCGTTGGTTGACAAAAAGCTTTCAAGCGATCTAAACCTGACCGGTTTAGCAGGTATTAACTATAACGACAGGGGTTCAAACGGTTTGGCAACAAGTGTTGAAGATCTGGCTATACCGGGTTTTTACCAAATCAATAACTCTTTAAATAAACCCCAGAGCGCTCACGGTTACAGCCATAAAAAACAATTAGGTTTTTATGCGCAGGCTACGCTTGGATTTAAAAATTATTTGTTCTTAACAGTAGGTGGTCGTAATGACGTTTCGTCAACATTGGCCCCGGGCAAGAATAGCTATTTCTACCCTTCATCAAACGTTGCGTTTGTGTTGAGTGATGCACTTAACCTTAAGAGCGATGTGGTATCGTACATTAAATTGCGCGGTAGCTACGGTGAAACCGGTAGCGACACCGACCCGTACAATATTTATAACACGCTTACTGCTACTAACATACCACTTACATTTGGTAACCTGATATTCCCGTTAAACAATAACGGTAACCCGGTGGCAGGTTATACAGTAAGTAATACCACATTCACTACAAATTTGAAGCCTGAGCGCGTAAGAGACTTTGAGGTAGGTGGTGAATTTAGATTTTTCAACAGCAGGGTCGGTTTAGATCTTACCTACTATCATCGTACAACTGAAGATCAATTACTTCCTGCGCCTATTTCTCCGGGTACCGGTTATCTTGCTACGTTTGTTAACGCAGCCAAGAGCGAAAACAGGGGCGTGGAGGTTGCCTTTAACGCTACGCCTATTAACGGTGATTTTGTTTGGGATTTCACTTACACCTTTAGTAAGGATAAAAGCAAGGTGTTAGCATTGGCTCCGGGTGTTGATCGTTTATTGTTAAACTCCACCTATGATGCGCAATTAGTTGCTGTACCGGGCCAGCCGATGGGTATTATCCAGGCTCCAAAACCTCAACTTGACCCTCAGGGCCGCATAATTGTAAACGCAGCAACAGGTATGCCGGTGCAGAGCACTGATATACAAACGTACGGCGCTGTACAACCGGATTATCGTATGGGTATGACCAACAATTTCCGTTATAAAGGGCTTGCCTTAGGTTTTACCCTTGATTATAGCAAAGGTGGCGTGTTTTATTCAGGAACAGCTGATTTGCTAGGATTTGTGGGTAATGATCCGGTTACTACTTATAATGATCGTAATCCGTTTATCATCCCTAATTCAGTTGTTGCAACTACTGTAGGTACCACTACAACTTATACAGAGAACACTTTCCCTATTGAAGGTGGCCACTTAGCTGATTATTACTATCAAACTAATAATAAGGGATATGTTTATCAAAACCTGATATTAGATAGAACTTACTTTAAAGTACGTGAAGTTACTTTATCATATACACTTCCTAAATTCATATCTAATAAACTGGGAGCATCAAATGCTAAGATATCCTTGTATGGCAGAAACCTGCTTACCTGGTTACCTGCATCTAACCAGGTTGTTGACCCGGAAGTGTCTAACTTAGGTTCTGATCTGCAGAGCGAATTTGGTGAGTTCAGAACCTCGCCACCATTGAAATACTATGGCGCTTCATTAAAGGTTACATTTTAATTTGACGAATCATGAAAAAACATATAATAAAAACAATTTTTGCAACGGCTGTGATCTCCTTCTCAGTAACGAGTTGTAAAAAGATAACAGATATCAACACGAGTCCTAACAACCCGCCGGTTGAGGTTGCTACCCCACAGGTGTTGTTTCCGTCGGCAGTTCAATCTACTGCCGGGCGCGTGGGTGGCGAAATTGCCATTATAGGGAACATATGGTCGCAATTTGTTACACAGGCACAATTATCTAACCAATATAAGGATATTGATACCTACGGTATGACAAGACAAGACCGTAATGCCAACTATAACGGTTTGTTTTCCGGCGCATTAACCGACTACAAGTTAACCATAGAAAAAGCGAAAACCACAGGCCCAATACAGTATTATTTAATGGCAACTGTGATGAAGGCTTATACCTACCAGGTATTGGTTGACCTTTATGACAAAGTGCCTTATACGGAAGCATTACAGGGCCAGGCTAATCTGCAGCCAAAGTTTGATGATGGTTATACCATATATCAAGGTTTATTAGCAGAAATAAATGCTGCTTTAGCTGCAACTGCATCAGCCGGAAACCTTAGCCCTGCAGCGACTGCAGCGACAGACTTTGTTTTTAGCGGAGACATGACCAAATGGCGTGCATTTGCTAATACATTAAAGTTGAAAATGTATTTACGTATGGTAAACGCCAAACCTGCAGAGGCAGAAGCCGGTGTTAAAAAATTGTATACTGATGGTGCCACATTCCTTACCACCGGAGCTGGTGTAACAAGTTATGTTGCTACGCCGGATCAAGGCAACCCGATGTATGAATACAACATCAGAAGATTGAACTCATCTACCAACCTGCGTGCCAGCAAAACGTTTGTAACCTGGTTACAAGCCAACAGCGATCCGCGTATTGTCACCTATTTTGGTGCAGCCAGTCCTAACTCAATCCACCAGGGCGATTTTAACGCTACTAACTCAGCGCAGCCTACTTATGCAACCGCTGCAAGTTTAGCACAAGCACCAACTGATCCGGTTTGGTTCATCTCTGCAGCAGAGTCTTACTTTATGCAGGCAGAAGCAAATTTAAGATATGGCGTTGGCCCTGCTGCCTCGGTATCTTATAACAGCGGTGTAAATGCTGCGTTTGCTCAAACCACTGTAGCGCGCGGAGCGTTGTACCCTTATCCGAACGGAACATTTGATCAGAACCTGGAAGCCATCATTGTTCAGAAATGGGCATCATTGCCGGGTTCGCATGCAATCGAAGGGTTCTTTGAACAACAACGTACAGGTTATCCAAAAATCAGTCCTACAAATTCTAAGGATGTAACAAACTATATTCCTGGACAATGGTCTTATTCTATAGGTGGAGTTACACCAAGTAAGCAGTTTCCAAAAAGAATGGTGTTCCCTGATTCAGAAAAAAGCAGAAATCAGAACACACCTGCCGAAGTTCCTATTTACACTCCGGTTTGGTGGGGCAAATAATTAATAATATTTAATTAGAAAGAACATGAAAAGAAAATATTTAAACATTATAGCGGTAGTTGCTTTAACTGTTGTATTGTTCTCCTGTAAAAAGGATGACTTTATCTCAACGGATACCCAGGTAGGTATATCTAAAGTTACTAAATACGCCGAGTTTACACTTACCGGCGCAGAATATGTGTACCTAAAAAAAGGTGATCCTTATGTTGAGCCGGGCGTAAAAGCAATGGCCGGAACTACTGTTTTACCGGTAGTTACCACAGGTTTGCCAGCTAATACTAACACAGCCGGAGTTTATACTTTAAAGTATACCGCGACAAACTCCGACGGTTTTTCGGCATCTGCATCACGTACCTTGGTAGTTTACGATACAGACGCAACTGCGATTGGCAATGACTTTACAGGCAATTACGCAAGAACCTCTAACGGTTCAATTGCGGAGTGGACGAAAGTTGCACCCGGCGTGTACAAGGTATTTAACCCTGGCGGCGCCCCCGGAACTGTCCTTACGGTGATCATGTTTAATAAAACAGGAACAAGCGTATATATTCCGAGCCAGATAGCAGGCGGTGCACTAACAAGTTCTGCATCTGAGGCAAGCGTTGCAGGCGTTACACCGGGTACATTAAAGCAGTATTCTATGCAGATAATAAACCCTGGTTACGGAACAGCCGTGAGGACATTTATTAAACAATAAGACACTAAATATCAATCGATATGAAAAAAAATATAATATTAAAATTATTAGCATCAGTGTTAATACTGACAGCCATCTCGTCTTGCCGTAAGGAAAGAGTAGTGGGCGGAACGGAAGTTCAAAACCTGGCCGGAGAATGGTGGGTTAAGTATGACAAAGGTACCGGTCCGGTATTTGGAAGCGCTTTTTACAGGTTCCATACTTATAATACCTCTGCCAACGTACCTACAGAAATGTGGTTGGATGACAGGCACACAGGTTGGGATGTAAAAGGCAAGGTAAAAACGGATGCATCTGCTCTTACTTTTTCAGGAACTAACGTACAAAACGTTTCTTACAACAGTAAATTTACTGTAACTGAAGGTAAAGTAATGTTAGGTGTTGCTACAGCCCCGGGTTCAAAAGCAAAAACCGATTCTATTTACTTCAAGATATCATTTGATGATGATGATCCGGGTAAAGTTTATACGGTGAGTGGTTACAAGAGAACAGGTTATACAACTGACGATCACTAATCATCAATCGTAAAACAAGAATACAATCCGAAGCTGCGCAAGTGGCTTCGGATTTTTTTTGCCTTTAGCTGTAAGTTAGTACTACGTTTAATGCACTTACGTGGATCTTTACCTCGCTGCCCATTACTAAACTGCAATTATCAGGTATATGCCCTGCGGGGAAATCGAAGCAAACAGGGTAATTATAGTCGCCGACAACGTTCATTACAATTTCTGGTAAGGTTTGCCCAAAGGGGATATCGTTATCTTTTATACCTGTAAAACCGCCAACTATAAGGCCGGCAAGATTTTTCAATTTTCCGGCGCGTTTTAGCGTGTGTAGCATGCGGTCAATGCTGTATAGATACTCGCCTACATCTTCAATTAATAGCACTTTCCCGTTGTAATCAACATCTGATACTGAACCAAGAGCAGCTATCAGCAAACTCAAATTGCCGCCGGTTAATCTGCCCGTTGCATTCCCGTTTCGACCAATGGTGTTCGACCGGAACTCATATTTAAGCTCTTCGCCAAATAGCGCTTTCCTCAATGTTTCTAGAGACCGGGCTGATGCGTCGGGGATATTTATGGGCATTTGCCCATGTATGGTTTGTAAGTTGTAGTTATTCAGTAGATGCGAATGGAGCAGGGTGATGTCGCTGAATCCAACCAGCCATTTAGGATTTTGCTGCAAACGGCTAAAATCAACCTTATCAATCATGCGTACGGTACCATAACCGCCGCGGGCTGCTATAATGGCTTTAATACTGTCGTCGTCAATAAAACGCTGCATATCCGCCGCGCGCATTTCATCATCACCCGCAAACTGATGGTAGGATGCTGTAACCGTATCACCCAAAACCACCTCTAACCCCCACGATTGCAGCAGTGCAACGGCATCCGTCATCGGTGCGGGCAGCTTTTTGGCCGGGCAGGTAATAGCAATTTTGTCGCCTTTTTTAAGGTGCGGTGGCTGTATAGTTGCTTGGGTTGGTTTGTGCATGTTCAATATTAACAAAACTTTGGCATTAAATTAAATGCACCCTGCTGCTCCGCCATCGAAACAAAATAGGGATATTTTACAATGCTTTGATAATCAATATTTTAAATATGTTCTACAGCTAATTTTCCTGACTTATAAGTTGTTTCACTTTGTTCCAACACAAAATAGTAAACTACTGTATTACAGGAGGTTATTAAAAATATTGTTCCGCCTTGCTCCATTTGTGTCACCCACGCAAGCGGAACAAAACCGGCTCCGTTAGCGCCTGCGGCTCTTACTTTTGCTTTAGTGTTTGGGCTCAAAATAAATTATCTTTGCAAGCTATTGATCATTATAAATGTCGCAACTGAATAACTTTAAACGCTATACCATTACATCGGCGCTTCCGTATGCCAACGGCCCTTTACATATCGGTCATTTGGCGGGTGCGTATTTGCCGGCTGATATATTTGTGCGCTTTCTTCGCCTAAAAAAGAAAGATGTAGTATACATCTGCGGCTCTGACGAGCATGGCGCGGCCATCACTATAAAAGCAAAAAAGGAAGGTACTACGCCGCAGGCTATTATTGATAAGTACCATGAGCAGATAAAGAATAGTTTTGAAGAATTTGGTATTGGGTTTGACATTTACCACCGTACATCATCACCAATACATCATGATCTTTCGCAGGAGTTCTTTTTAAACCTGTATGAAAAAGGCGAGTTTGTAGAGCAGTATAGCGAGCAATACTTTGATGAAGATTTCCAGCAGTTTTTAGCCGATAGGTACATTGTTGGCACCTGCCCTAACTGCCACAATGATAACGCCTATGGCGATCAGTGCGAACGTTGCGGCACATCGTTAAACCCGACTGATCTGATCAACCCGATCTCTACACTAAGCGGCAAGCCACCTATTTTAAAGGCTACCAAGCACTGGTATCTGCCTTTAGATAAGTACCAGCCTTGGCTGGAGCAATGGATAGATACGAAAGAAGGTGAGTGGAAGGTGAATGTTTTTGGGCAGTGCAAGTCGTGGCTTAAATCTGGCCTGCAACCACGCTCCATGACCCGCGACCTGGATTGGGGCATTGACGTGCCACTGGAAGAAGCCAAAGGCAAAAAGCTATATGTTTGGATGGATGCGCCCATTGGCTATATATCGGCCACCAAACAATGGGCAATTGATAAGGGGAAAGACTGGCAGCTGTACTGGAAAAAGCAGGCAAACGAAGCTGATGATACCTGCCTTATCCACTTTATTGGTAAGGATAACATTGTATTCCATTGTATCATCTTCCCATCTATATTGCATGCGCACGGCGAGTACGTATTGCCGCAAAATGTGCCTGCCAATGAGTTTTTAAATTTGGAGGGGGATAAACTTTCAACCTCGCGTAACCACGCGGTTTGGCTGCATGAGTATCTGGAGGAGTTCCCAGGTAAGCAGGACGAATTGCGTTATGTGTTGACTTCTATCCTACCTGAGACCAGCGACAGCGAGTTTACCTGGAAGGATTACCAGGCCCGCGTAAATAACGAGCTGGTTGCCATATTAGGCAACTTTGTTAACCGCGTAATGATATTGATGCACAAGTTTTACGACGGCAAGGTAGAGGGTAAAATAAAACTGACGGATGGGTATCTGAACGACGAGATAGGCATATTTTATGATGCTTTGGATAGCAGCCTGCAGAATTACCGCTTTAGGCAAGGCTTACAGTCCGTTATGGACATAGCCCGTTTGGGCAATAAATATCTTACCGATAAAGAGCCTTGGAAAACTATTAAAACCAGCCCGGATGACGCCCGCGACGCATTGCACAATTGCCTGTTCATAATAGGGCATTTGGCAACCTGCCTGCAGCCGTTTTTACCGGCTACGGCTAAAAAGATATTCGGCATGCTTAACCTGCCCGGTCAATTCACTTTTGATGAGGAGCTGGTATTCCACAATGGACATCAGCTTAACCCCGCTGCATTGTTGTTTGAGAAAGTGGAAGATGAAGTAATAAATAAGCAGATAGAAAAGTTAAACAGTAAGAAGCAAGCAGCTACAGTAGTGGAAGAGATTCCCGTAACCCCCGCAAAAGAGAACATCAATTACGAGAGTTTTGCTACCATGGATATACGTACCGGCACTATACTTACTGCCGAGAAAGTGGCTAAAACCAAAAAGCTGCTTAAACTTACCATTGATACCGGGATAGATCAGCGTACCGTAGTATCAGGTATTGCTGAGTATTACGAGCCTGAAGCAATAATTGGTCAGAAAGTAAGCATATTGGTAAACCTGGAGCCGCGCGATATAAAAGGCATTACATCAAAAGGCATGATACTGATGGCCGAGAACGCCGAAGGTAAATTAAGCTTTGTTGCCCCGGTTGATGATTTCAACAACGGATCGGTAATACGTTGATGTGTAAATATGCAGATGTGCGGATATGCAAATGTTTCTTTGCTTAATCAGCTATAATTTGCACATTTGCTGAAATTTAGATGGGACTGCGGCAAGGAATAAAATTCGACACCGTAATTCTCAAATCCGAATTCCAAATGGTCCCGTAGTTCAACGGATAGAATAGGAGTTTCCTAAACTCTAGATATGGGTTCGATTCCCGTCGGGACCACTAAAGTCAATATTAAAAGATGACAAAAGCCTGCAAATCAAATGATTGCAGGCTTTTGTTTTTTTGGTCAAAATGCCATAATATGCACTAAATCTCATTAAAAATGTGCGTAATTCGGTTATTACCACCTGGTATGGCAAGGAAAACGTTATGATTTGGAGTCCGGTAAAAACACACTGGAGATTTAACCTAATTATTTTTTTCTATTTTTAACAAGTAAGAACAAAAACCGATCCATATGGATCGGTTTTTTGTTCTGCACATCATGATAGTGGGAGACAGTTAAAATAGGCTGTTTAATAATTTTGCTAAACCAATAAAAAGCTAAGCAAATAATTGCTTAGCTCCAGAATCAATAATAATAAAAATGAAAAGAAAATTTGTAAGCGTTAGGCAGTTGGCTCCGCTGTGTATCGTGGTAATGGTACTGCTCATATCATTTATATTAATAGACGACCGGAAAAAGCCGGACGAAAGCCGGTTTACCCCAGTTGTTTTGGCGCAGGACCTGGATGAGCCAATGGTATTTAAGGTGATTAAAAACGGGAATGTTTACATAGCTGAGCGAAAAGGTGCGCTTAAAGTTTATGACGCGA
Organism: uncultured Mucilaginibacter sp.; assembly: GCF_946479965.1. The sequence goes on from NZ_CAMLHX010000017.1 coordinate 29,316, forward strand.
TTACACAAACTGTTAGACTTATCGCGAACATCCCGGTTAATACAAAATATACAAGCGCCGAAGGGGCGGTGCGTGAAGCTGAAGAAGGCTTAATGGGTATGACTCTTGATCCCGAATTTGAGAAGAATAACTGGATCTATCTGTATTATGCCCACCCGACCGAAAAGAAGCATATTCTGACCCGTTGGAAGATCGTAAACGACAAGTTGGTTGAAAATTCTGAAAAGGTTTTATTAGAAGTAGCTACCCAACGTGAAGTGTGCTGCCATACCGGTGGCGGCATGACGTGGGATCCGAAAGGCAACCTTTTTTTAACTGTAGGTAATAATACAGGTAACCAGCAAGGCGCGCAAACAGATGAACGCCCCGGACGAAGCAGTTGGGACGATCAGGGACATGCCGGAAACTCAAATGACCTGCGCGGAAAAATACTGAGGATACATCCGGAAGCAAACGGTACTTACACTATCCCGGCTGGTAATATGTTTCCAAAAGGAACTGATAAAACCCGCCCTGAGATTTATACAATGGGTCACCGTAATCCATGGAGGATATCAGTAGATACTAAAACAGGTTATATTTATTGGGGCGAAGTTGGCCCTGATGCTAATGAAGACTCAGAGATAGGCCCAAGGGGTTATGATGAACTTAATCAGGCAAAAAAACCTGGTTTCTTCGGCTGGCCGTGGTTTGTTGGTAACAACCAGGCTTTCCCTGTATTTGATTATGCTACAAATAAACCGCTTGATAAAAAAGACCCGAAAAGAGTTGTCAACAACTCGCCAAACAATACAGGTATTAAAGAGCTGCCTGCCACGTCTCCGTCGTTTATTTACTACCCATACGGTGTGTCTGAAGAATTCCCATTGGTTGGTACCGGTAGTCGCAGTGCTACAGGTGGGCCTATATATCATCGTTCAGATTTTTCTGCAAATGCTAAGCGCCCATGGCCCGCCTATTTTGAAGGTAAATGGATTGCAACAGATCTTTCGAGAGGTTGGATAATGACCATTACCATGGATGCTGACGGAAATTATAAATCAATGGAGCGTTTTCTACCAAGCTACCACCCGATTGAACCGATTGACATGCAGTTTGGCCCTGAAGGCGATTTGTATGTACTGGAATACGGCAGTACCTGGTTTGCAAAAAGCCCTAATTCGCAATTGGTAAAAATTGAATATAACGGCGGCAACCGTAAACCGCTGGTTGAAGTTGCAACCAGTAAGCAAGGTGGAACTGTTCCGTTGAAATTAACGCTATCGTCTGCCGGCACAAAAGACTTGGACGGGGACGCACTGAAATATACATGGAAGGTAAGCCAGACAGGAGGTGCCACCAGAATATTTAATGCGCCTAATCCGCCGGTTACTTTTACTAAGCCCGGTGTTTACACTGCATCTTTAATAGTAACTGATCCAAAAGGCCTTAGCAATAGTAAATCTGTAAAAATAATAGCTGGTAACGAAGCTCCGGTTGTGGCATTCAATGTAATGGGGAATAGGAGTTTCTTTTTTAATAAGGAACCTTTAAGGTACGATGTAGCTGTGAGTGATAATGAAGATGGCAACCTTTCAACTGGTAAAATCAGCCCTGCACAGGTAGCTGTTAGCATAGATTACGCATCCGAGGGTTTTGATTTGGCAGAAGTAAGGCAAAGCCAGCGTAGTGTTGATGCGTCTACCAAATTTGCTGTGGCGCAAGCCCTAATGGCCAAAACTGATTGTAAAAATTGCCATAACGTGCATGAAAAGTCTGTAGGTCCATCTTTTTTCCAATTGGCACAGAAGTATAAAAACAAGCCATCAGAAGAAGAACGTTTGGTTAAAAAGATACGCGAAGGAGGAAGCGGCGTATGGGGCGATGTAGCTATGCCGGCGCATCCGGCCATAACAGCCAATGATGCTCACAACATTCTGAACTACATTCTTAATATCGAAGACAAAACTATCAGTACCTTACCTGTTAAAGGATACTACACACCAACCATACCTGCCGGTGATAACGGTAAGGGGTACCTGGTGCTGCGTGCTGCTTACACCGATAGAGGCAGCAAGGGTGTGCCTCGTCAAACAACAGAAAATGTTGTGATATTAAAAAGCCCCGTGGTTAACGCCACTGATGCCGAAATACTTAAAGGCGGCGAAATTAAAGCTAATGACAGAGGCAGCGGAACTTTCTTTATTCCGGCAAGCAATGGCTATATTGTTTATAAAGGTGTAGATATGAGCGGCATTAAAGTGCTAAAGCTAAATGCCAGGGCAACCTCTCGTGAAGGACAACCCGGTGGAGTAGTTGAAGTACGCTTAGGCTCGCCAACAGGACAAATGATAGGGCGAACTGAAGTTAAGCAAGCTGAACAGCAAAGGCGAGGTGCACAACAAGCACCGAGTGCTGCTCAGGCTGCTCAGGATGCTGGCGGAAAGCCTGTTGCACCAGCGGTACAGGCACGGCCTGTTGGTCCACCGACATTTGACGCGGTGATCAACCCTGTAAATGGGAAGCAAGATGTATATCTGGTATTTAAAAACAGCACGGCAACGCCTATACAACCTTTATTTACCTTAACTAGCATTGCATTTAGTTACTAAGAATAACGGTAAGCAAACCATTTAACATAAATAAAATCAATAATATGATGAATAGCAGAAGAATATTTATAAAATCGGCTGGAACACTTGCAGCATCAGCGCTGATGCTACCTAAGTTGGGTTTGGCTAATAACCTGTTTGCTAACTTTGCGTGGAAATATCCGCCGCCCGGCTTACAAACCTATACGCTAAATTTTCTGTTAAATGCTAAAGATGTAGACACAAAAACCGTATTGAAACAAATAGCAGACATAGGTATAAAGGAATTAGAAACAGCTACCGGCAACGCCGAAGGCTTGTACTACGGCCATAAAGCGAAAGAGTTTAGCGCTATGGTAAAAGACCTGGGTATGAAATGGGTGGGTAATCATGCTGCTGGTTTGCCAAGAACGATGAGCGCGCCTCTTACCGGAGCTCCGGCATCGGCACCACGCCCAAATATGGGAGGCAGTACACGCGTTAACTTAAGAGATAATCTGCAACAAATTGTTGATGAAGCAGCCGAAGGGGGTTGTGGTTGGGTACTTTGTGCCAGTTCGGCAGAGTCAAATATGGATGAGATCAAAAAGACCACAGAGGTATTTGCGAAAGCAGGCGAGCTTTCGAAGAAAGCCGGAATGAAGTTTGCCTATCATAATCATCAGTCGGAATTTGTAAAAATAGATGGCGTAAGTGCTTATGACTATATTTTGGGGCAAACCAACAAAAACGAGGTATTTATGGAAGTAGATTTGGCCTGGGCAGTACAAGCAGGAATGGATCCGGTAGAGATGTTTAAACAGTATCCTAACCGTTTCCCGCTATGGCACGTCAAAGATATTGATCCTGTAACAAACCGCCCGTGCCCGGTAGGAATGGGAAAAGTAGGGTTCAAACGCATTTTTGAAAACGCTAAGTTATCCGGTGTACAGCATACCTTTATTGAGCAGGATGGGGCCAAATCAATAGACGAACCTGCAAGCAGTGTAAAATGGCTGAAAGCAAACATTTATTCCTGATAATATCTATTTAGCTACTTAACAACGAGGCCCGAAATCCATTTGATATCGGGCTTTGTTGTTAACCGCTTTTTTACTTTAAATCATCGCAATTTTGGTCTAATATCACTTACGCTTGAGCACAAATAAAGACTTCCTCGTGCAAAGAATAAAAAAGCACAATAAATTATATAATTCCTATAGAATTAATAGATATTATTTTTACATTTGCTGACGAACACAAATCAACTGCAAGAAATGAAAACACCTTTACTCCACATTTTACACAACTGCAAGATTATTGGCTACAATGATCTATCCTGCATGTGTTGTTGTTGCCGGTAATACGTCTGTGTTTTCTTTTAGGTAAATCATCCGTTTATTGAATCTTGAATTAATACTTACGCGCAATGCGTAATGGTAGCGGAGAAAAGCTGTTGAAAGATACCCACGAAACATAACAAACAAAAAAGGAGGTGCGCGAGGCCCCTCCCTGAATAATCAAACCCTGAAACAGGCTATCAATTTGACGGTTGCGCCGGGATCAGATACTATAATTAAACATCGTAAAAGTATGCAAAAAAATGATATTGCAGGGCCGCGCCATAAACGGTCCCGGCAAAATTATGTGGCTGTGCATGTAGCCATAAAAGCGCAGCAGCTCAGCCCGCGCACCTTTAAAGTTATTGCTTTAACAATTATAATTCTTTTAATAATACTGCGTAGCTTGATGGTATCGGCACAAACTGTTCCGATAATTAACTCCAAACTTACCGGGAAGGTTTTTGATATTAAAACAAAGCAAACGCTCCCCGGCGCTACAGTAGCCATAAAGGGCACTACCCACTTGGTTATAACAGACGCTGACGGAAAATTCAGCTTTGTTACCGGGCAAAAGTTCCCGTATACGCTGGTGGTTTCCTATATCAGTTATAAAACCACAGAGATTGTAGCAACAGGCGATCCGATCGATATTGGGTTGGAAGAGTCTTCCAGCCAGTTAAATGATGTAGTTGTTGTAGGGTATGGCACGCAGCAGCGCCGCGACGTAGTAAGCGCGGTAACAAAGATCGACCCTTCATCAACCAGAACTATCCCCGAAGCCGGCTTTGATGCCCAGATCCAGGGGAAAGCCGCCGGTGTCCAAATTAACTCTAATATAGGCGTTCCGGGATCGGATATCTACATACGTGTGCGCGGCGCTACATCCATAAATGCCAGCAACAGTCCTTTATTTGTGGTCGACGGCGTTTTTGTGAACAGCAAATCATTGCAGGGCATAGCTCAAGACAGGTCAACCTCTCCTATGGCGGATATTAATCCTGCGGATATTCAAAGCATTGAGATTTTGAAGGATGCTTCAGCAATTGCTATTTACGGCTCGCGCGGTGCTAACGGTGTTGTTATTGTAACCACAAAGAAAGGAAGTTACGGACAGCGCACCAAAATAGAGTTTAATGCTACGGGCGGATTTGCTGATGCGCCGGCAGATAGGGTTTGGAAAACTACCACAGGCCCTGAACACGCACTATTAGTAAACGAATACAGCCGCAACATGGGCAAACCTGAGCCATTTAGAGCGCGCGACGTAATAATTAATGGTGTAGCAGGCCGTGGTTTACCGGGCGAACAGCCAACTTACGATAGGATGAGCTACCTAAACCGTACCGCCCACTTAAGCGATTACAACATTGCGCTTAGCGGCGGATCAGAAAAAACAAGGTTTTACCTCGGCGGGGGTTATACCAAACAGGAATCTATATGGAAGCCGATGGGCTTTGAGCGCCAGAGCATAAAGATAAATCTTGATCATAAAATAAATAGCCATGTTAGTATAGGCACAAGCAATACATTAAGCAGAAGCTACCGCGACCAGGCCCGTCCCGCTAATGGTGGCAATGGAACTTTGCTACAGGCGTCGCTTAACATCCCCACCTACTTGCCAATTTTTGACGAGAAAGGCACGCCGCTTAAGTGGGTAAACTTTGACAACATTGCCACGCTTACCAGCCGGGTTAATTTATGGTCGACCAGCTTACATTATATAGGCAATACTTATGTAGATGTAGACATTTTAAAGAACCTAAAATTTCACAGCAGCGTTGCGGTTGACTACAATAATTACGACGAAAGTGAGTACTGGCAAAAGAACACCATTTTGGGTAATGCCGGTGGCCGTGGTACGCAAAGTATAACATCACTTGCTACGCTTATTAATGAGCAAACGCTTACCTATAATACCAAAATAGCCCAGCACAGTATTAACGTGTTGGTGGGTAACACTATCCAAAGCACTTATGTTAAAAATCTTAGCGCAACGGGTACTAATTTCCCTAACGATTCTTACACACAAATAAAAGATGCCGCTTTGCAAACCGCTTATCAAAGCAGTTCTCGCAGCGCGCTATCATCTTACTTCGGGCGTGTTGGTTATGATTATGCCAAAAAGTATTATCTGGAATTGACAGCCCGTGCAGATGGCTCGTCAAAGTTTGCTAAAAAATGGGGATATTTTCCCGGTGTAGGCGTGTCATGGCGCTTAAGCGAAGAAAAATTCGTAAAAAACATAACAGCAATAAGCAACCTTAAGCTGCGCGCAAGTTATGGCAGCGTGGGCAACCAGGAAGGTATTGATGATTTTGCAGCGCAAGGATTATGGACCGGCGGCTACGGATATGCCGACGGCGCGGGCAGTACAGAAAACCCGGGGACGGCACCTTACCAACTGGCTAATCCCAACTTAAAATGGGAACGCACAACGCAATTCAGCACCGGTATTGATCTTGGTCTGTTTGACGACCGCCTTGGCATTGAGCTGAATTATTACAACAAAAAAACCAGCGATCTGCTGTTAAAGATCCCGCTTCCGGCTATATCGGGCTATAACACCTACTTTAACAACTTCGCGCAGATCAGCAATAAGGGTTTTGAACTGGCAATAACATCGCTTAACGTTAAAACCAATCATTTTACCTGGAGAACGGAGTTTAATATTAGCCAGAACACCAACAATGTTGATAAAATAAACGCCGATATTCCCTTTGCCGGCCGCGATCTGATCCGTATACAGCAAGGCAAACCGCTATATTCTTACTGGTTGTACAAGCAACTTTATGTTGACCCTAAAACCGGCGACGCTGTCTTTGACGATCTGAACAAAGATGGCAAAATAACCGCCGACGACAGGCAAATATTAGGCAGCATATGGCCAAAATTCTTCGGTGGGTTTACCAATAGCTTCAGCTACAAAAATGTCGACCTGAACGTATTCTTCACTTTTTCTTTCGGCAACAAAATCTGGAACCACAACCGGATGCTGGGTGAAACGGGTGGTACGCTAGATGCCAACCGTGTGCTGCTTACCACGCAGCTAGATCGCTGGACCACACCGGGCCAGATAACAGATGTTCCCCGCCTAACCGACGCTAACTACGCAAGGCAAGAGAACAGTCGCTTTTTAGAAGATGGATCATTTGTAAGACTACGGTCGCTTAACCTGGGTTATACCTTCCCGAGCAGCCTTACTAATAAATTAAGAATTCAAAAACTAAGGGTTTTTGCAAGCGGTAACAATCTGTTGCTATTTACGCATTATAAAGGCGCCGACCCGGAATCAAACATCGGGCAGGATAATATCCAGGGCTATGATTATGGCGTGCCTCCACAGCCGCGGGCATTTCAATTTGGTATTAACCTAACACTTTAATTTTTACTGATATGAAGATTTCAAGATATATATTCCTGACACTCATCGCGACGGCTTCATTATCGTCGTGCAAAAAACATCTCGATCCGTTGCCTGCCAACTTCGTTTCTGATGCCGATCCAATATTCGACGCCACATCTAGCCAAACTGCCCTTCGCGGCGTATACCGTCAGCTGGGCTCAACAGGCTATTATGGCGAAAACTATGTAACGTTGGGATTCTTTCCTACCGGCGATGTTAAAAACTTAACAACAGGCGGCGCAGCCAACTTGGTTAACGTTAACTTCCGTGCAGACGATGTGAACTTTAACGCGGCATGGGTCGCCATTTACCTTACCATTAACCGCGCCAACAACGTTATAACCCGCGTACCCGCCGTAAAAGACCCTACATTTACCGATGCAGCAAAAAACCAGATAATAGGTGAGGCAAAATTTATACGTGCCTTGGCTTACTTTGATATCGCCCGCGCATGGGGTGGAGCGCAGATTGTGCTTAAACCAACTACATCTATTGATAACATCCCGCAGGTAAAAAGAAGCACGCTGGAACAGACCTACGACCAGGTAGAAAAAGACCTGAACGAAGCGGAAAGCGTACTGCCGGACGCACTTAACCGCATCCGTGCCACAAAGCGCACCGTATGGGCCTTGAAAGCAAGACTGTACTTATACCGTAAACAATGGGATAAGGCAGAAGAATATGCATCTAAGTTGATAGCGCTAAATGATTACGAATTGGTAAAACCGTTCAGCGCATGGTTTGCCAATGATGTAGTAGCCACCCGCGAATCAATATTTGAGCTGGAGTACAGCGCGGTTAACCAAAGTACCATCAGGCAGCAAATGCAGCATCCCACCAATGGCGGCACTTACCGCTATGCGCCTACCGATAAATTTGTGCAGTTATTGAATGATCCGCTGGTATCAGGTGGCAGAAGCGCTCTTATCGGTAAGGTGGTACAGTCCGGCACCACGCTTTGGTTCGGCAATTTATATTATCGCAAAAACTCAACAGACCCTGCATACATTTTCCGTATTGCAGAGATGTACCTGATCCGTGCTGAGGCAAGAGCGCAACTTAACACTCCAGCCGCCTTAATCGGCTCATTGGCCGACCTGAACAACGTGCGGGATCGGGCCGGTGTACCGCTATCAGCTGCTGCTACACAAAGCGACATTTTATTAGCCATTGAAAACGAACGCAGAATAGAGTTTGCCTGGGAAGGACATCGCTGGTTTGACCTTGCACGTACCGGAAGAGCTAAAGCTGTGTTGGAGGCGATAGACCCCAATATTAAGGTTGATGCGCATGAATTAGTGTTCCCGATACCTATAACGCAAATACAGTTAGACCGCCAAAACCTGGAACAGAACCCCGTATACTAAGTGACCATTAAAATTTAATTATATGAGTTTTTTTAATGTTTCTAACAGAAAACCTTCCGCATGGACGGATTATGAGAAAGCCGCGCTGCGCTTCTTTTTCATTTATTTTGTGATACTGGCAGTTCCGCTTGATTGGAAATTTTATCAGCAGCTGTTCAGTATCAACTGGCTGCATCCGCATTTTTATCAGCTATTCAACCTTTCAAAATACTCGCCGCAATTTTTCGGCGCTACAGGTTTTGCCAACTGGCTTATAGCAGCAAGCATTGCGCTAATAGGCGCGGCCATATGGAGCTTTGCCCGGCGCGAGGATGATAATTACGATAACCTGCATTACTGGCTGCGCGTGATATTACGCTACAGGCTGGCTGTAGGTATTATTGCTTACGGACTTATTAAATTATTCCCGTTGCAGATGCCGTATCCATCATTAAGTAACCTGCATACTAATTATGGCGATTTTTACCCATGGAAGATCTACTACCATACCATTGGCGTAACGCAGTATTACGAAATGTTTTTAGGCTTTATTGAGATACTGGCCGGTGCATTATTATTTACAAGACGCACCACCACATTTGGTGCCGCTATAATATTGGGCTTTACAGGTAACGCGTTTGCTGCCAATTTAGGTTACGACGCCGGTGAACAAGTGTATGCCGGATACCTTGTGGTAATAGCGCTGTTTCTTTTTGCTTATGATGTGCCCCGCCTTTACAACCTGTTGATAGTGGAGAAATATACCATTGCCGCTAAGTTCGATCCGGTGTTTAAGGAGGAAAACATAAAAAAAACCAGGTTGGTACTTCGGGTTGTATTTGTATTGTTTGTGGTATCGCTGGGCTTTAGCACGTACGCTAATTATACCAGCGCACCCTATAAATATCCAACAACGCAGGGCTTAAAAGGCACTTATGGTTTTTATGATGTTAAGGAGTTTCGGTTAAACGGACGTGAGATACCTTACACTACTACCGACAGTAACCGCTGGCAGAATGTGGTTTTTGAGAAATGGGCAACCATCAGCATAAAAATAGCTAAGCCTTTAAAATTGGATGCCTCTACAGGAGATGTTTATAGCGATAAAGACATTGAGCGTAATTTTGAATCGGCCGGTGTTGGCGGTCGCAGGTATTATGCTTACAGTGCCGATACGCTTAAAAAAACCATTAACCTGCAAAACAAAAACAAGCATTACACGGGCGAAGCCTACTCGCTTACATATACACAACCCAACGATTCTACCATAGTTGTAAAGGGCTTGAATGAGAAAAAGGATTCGGTTTACGCGGTGCTAAACAGGCAAAATCAGAAACACTTGTTGTTTGTGGGCCGCCGCAAACCATTGAAATTATAACATCATCACTAACATTAAATATCACAAACTATGTCTGATGTAATTACCGAACAGGAAGTTGTGAAGGAGAAAAAGCTGAAACAAGCTACTCCGTCTACATACGAGTTTAACGAGTGGACCAACATACAAAAAATGGCCTTTCGCATAGCATTCATATTTTTCGGGTTGTTTGCTATCCCTCTTGATCTTGGCTTCTACCAATATATATGGAACATTGACTATCCGAATCTTACTTACCGCGAGATCAATGAATCTGTAGCATTTTTTAATCCGCAATTCATTAATATTTTTTCTGAGGGCGGGTTCTTTGGCTACGAGAGTTATGTGAACTGGCCCTTTATATTGCTGATTGCCCTTGCGGGCGCTGCCGTATGGGCAGCAGTGGATAAGAGAGCCCGCGATTATAACAAACTCTACTACTGGGTGCGCACAATTGTAAAATACCGCGTGGCTTACGCCGCCATTGCATGGGGTTATAAAAAGATATTTATAATGCAGATGCCGGCTGGTAATGAGGGCCTGTATAACACAGAGTTTATAGACTTTTTTGCCAAACGGCTTTATTGGGAAGCCATTGGAGTAGCTACCAAATACGAGTTCTTTTTAGGCTTTGCCGAATTTATAGGTGGATTTTTATTGCTGTTCCGCAGAACTACAGCTCTTGGCGCGGTTATAACCTTTATCGTATTCGGCAACATTGCCATTGCTAATCATGCTTATGACATTGGCGAGCAAGTGCCCAGCGCAGGTTTGGCGCTGCTGTCGCTGTTTGTGTTGTGGTATGATGTTCCGGGTGTATGGAATTTGATAGTTAACCAGGTTAATACCCGTATTGTACACTATTACCCGGTGTTTAAGGGCTGGAAAAACTATGCGCGCCTGGCGGTAAAATGGGGCTTCAACTTTATTTATGTGATCCTGTTTTTTGCCTTGGAAGTTTACGGTTACACACATAACGACTTTTATAAACTGCCAAATACACCGGGACTGGCGGGATCTAAAGGTTATTATAACGTGACGGAGTTTAAGCTGAACGGCAAGGTAGTACCTTACTCGCCCTTTGATAAAAAGCGCTGGCAGGATGCCGCTTTTGAAGAATGGTCGTCGTTAAGTTTTAAAGTTTACGACAGGCCACAGCAGATAGAGATGTTTGCCGCAGGCAGCTATCCGCGAAACGACGAGGTTTATGATGGCAAATGGCATTTTGATATCCGTGGCGATGTACGTCGTTTTGGTGATACGAAAAAAAGGAAAAACCGCAAAAAGAACCCTCGCGATCTTAACATCACCTGGGAACTATCGGGTTTAGCGGGCAGGCAGTATTATTACTACAAAGCTGATACTGTGAACCACGTTTTGCATCTGCAAAATAAAAACAGATCAAACCGCGATGAAAAACAAGAACTGCATTACAGCCGGCCAACAAAAGATCGCGTAATACTTTGCGGCACCAATGAATTTAAAGATTCCATTTATGTTGTTTTAGATCGAGCGCACCAGCATTATCCACTTAAAGAAGGGCGTGATAAGCAAATAAGCTACATCCCTTAAAATATTATATTTACTTGTTAACTATTAAGCCATGAGCAAAAGTTTAATACCCGAAGATTGGGTAGTTGTTATATTAGGTTTCATAATCATAGGTGTTTCGTTAGGCGGTTTTTTACTGGCCGCCCCTGAATACGGCTGGTCATCAACCGCCGATCTGACCGAGAAGGTACTAACCGGCGAAAACCTGCTTAAAATAGTTTTTCAGTTCGCCTACGTGGTTATAATTGCGGTGTTGGGCGCGGTATTAACGGGAAAATCTATTATTGGTGTTTTGAAAGCCTTCCCGGCGGTTTACCTGCTAACAACCGTGGCGCTTATTATTGCAGGCAGCAGCCAAATGAAAGCGCTTAACCTTGAAGCGGTTATATTCAGCTTAGGCATTGGTTTGCTCATGGGCAATTTTTTTAAGCTGCCCACGTGGTTCAAGGATGCCCTGGCGTCGGAGTTCTACGTAAAGATAGGCTTGGTGTTATTGGGCACCTCCATCATCTTCGCCGACATTTTGAAAGCGGGCTCTTTAGGCTTGATACAGGCGCTTGTAGTGGTGCTGTCTGTTTGGTATTTCTCTTTTTGGTTATGCAAAAAACTTAAAATAGACCCCGAACTGGCCATGATGCTATCCAGCGCGGTATCAATTTGCGGTGTATCGGCAGCCATAGCTACCTCAGGGGCCATTAAAGGCGATTCCAAAAAACTATCACTTGTTATATCACTGGTGCTGATAACAGCTGTGCCTATGATGGTTTTTATGCCTTATATAGCTAAACTGTTGGGTCTTTCTCAGGAGGTTACAGGGGCCTGGCTGGGGGGCAGTATAGACACTACGGGGGCGGTTGTAGCATCAGGCAGTTTGGTGGGTGAGACAGCCTTAAAAATCAGCTCCATTGTTAAGTTCTCGCAGAATGTGCTTTTGGGTGTTGCCGCCTTTGCTATCTCTGTTTACTGGACTTATACCAAACATCCATCTGCTAAAGATGCGGATACCAAACCCACCCTTGCTGTAATATGGGATCGTTTTCCAAAATTTGTTATTGGGTTTGTGGCCGCTTCGCTGTTATTCTCTTTCTTTATATCGGCCAATGCTTCGGCAGCGGTAAAAGGTCCGCTTAAAAACTTGCAGGGATTGTGGTTTGCGCTGGCTTTTACCAGCATAGGTCTGGAAACCAATTTCCGCGATCTGATCAACAAAGAAAGCCGCCGCCCTATCTATGCTTTTTTAACTGCGCAGGGCTTCAATATTTTAGTAACACTTGGCATCGCTTACGTTCTCTTTAAGTAATGCAGCAAGAAAGGTTCGATTATGATGCAGTAGTAGTTGGATCGGGCCCTAATGGCCTGGCGGCAGCTATCTTGCTGCAACAGCAGGGTTTGCAGGTGTTACTTATTGAAGGGAAAGATACCATAGGCGGCGGCATGCGTACCGCTGAACTAACCTTACCCGGCTTCAAGCACGATATCTGCTCGGCCATACACCCAATGGCTACGGGGTCACCGTTTTTTAAAACCTTGCCCCTGCAACGCTATGGATTGGAGTGGCTTTACCCCGACGTAGATGCCGCCCATCCACTGGATGATGGTACCGCCGCTGTGCTAACCCGCTCTGTTGAACAAACAGCACGGTCGTTAGGAATTGACGGACAAGCATACAAAGACCTCATCAATCCCATAGTGCGCGACTGGCCATTGCTGGCTCCTGATGTGCTGGGTCCCTTATCTTTTCCCAAACATCCTTTTAAGTTGGCATCGTTCGGCTTATCAGCTATACAACCTTCTACATTATTGGCTAAAAGATTTAAAACTACTGCCGGGCGGGCGCTATTTGCAGGTATGGCTGCTCATGCTATCCAACCGCTTACCAACGTAGCCACGTCAGCCATCGCTTTAGTATTAATGGCAAATGCGCATTTGGGTGGCTGGGTGATTCCCAAAGGCGGCTCGCAAAGTATTGCTGATGCTTTGGGCAGTTATTTTAAATCGTTGGGTGGGCACATACAAGCCGGTACTTACATAAGCACTTTGCGCCAGCTGCCATCTGCCCGCGCGGTGCTGTTTGACGTAACGCCTAAACAACTGCTGCAAATTGCCGGGCACAAATTCTCTTCCATCTATAAATGGCAACTGGAGCGCTACCGATATGGCGACGGTGTGTTTAAGGTAGATTGGGCTTTAGACGCGCCTATACCCTTTGCCGCACCAGCTTGCCGCGAGGCAGGTACCGTGCACCTGGGCGGTACGCTGGAGGAAATAGCGGCAGGTGAACAAGCATCCGCGGACGGAAAACACACTAACAACCCTTACGTGCTTTTAGCGCAACAAAGTCTTTTCGACACTACCCGCGCCCCCGCCGGAAAACATACGGCATGGGCCTATTGCCACGTGCCTAACGGCTCTACCAAAGGCATGACGACCATCATAGAGAACCAGATAGAACGCTTCGCCCCGGGCTTCAAAGAGCGTATCCTGGCAAAGCACACCTTTAATACCGCTCAGCTGCAAGAGCATAACCCTAACTACATTGGCGGCGACATAAACGGGGGGATTATTGATATTGGTCAGCTGTTTACGCGGCCGGCGCTTAGGTCATCGCTTTACAAAACATCAGCAAAGGGTTTATATATCTGCTCATCGTCTACCCCGCCGGGCGGAGGCGTACATGGCATGTGCGGCTACAATGCGGCTAAAAAAGCACTTAGTGATATTTGGAATATCAGCGTATAGATTATTCGTTGAATAAAGCAAAAAAGCGCAATCCCCGTTGTTAAAAATACCCTCAATTGATAGCTGCGTCCGCTTGAGGCATCGTTCTTAAACTATGTGTTAGTTTTTTTGTAAATATTGTTGCTCCAGCAGATGAGAGATGAAATTGATCAACAAATAAGCTATCACTCATAAACGGTACTACCCCATTAAAGTTTAAATAGATCCCACTATCTTTCTCAATTATGTTTTTGCATTTAGTGATATGATTGTACACCGCTTGCTGCGATGCCAACGTATTTACATATTGTTGTTTTATGGGGGCCTGCACGAAAATAAATTTTATATGCTCCATTTTTAAATAAGCGCTTAAAGACATCAGCGCTCTGTAATGGCCGGGCGTGGATTTGGTTGGAAACGGCGAATGATCATTCCATCTGTTTAAGGAAATATTTTGTTTGGAGATATTTAACAAGACACCTCCATATTCGTCAAAATTTAAAGAGGTATAATCATTAGCGGTTATTAATGAAGATCGGCAACGTTCCTTTTCTCTGGATCGAATGCTTGCGATAGAATTGAAGTTTTTAATGTAAAAGTATCCCTCAAAATTATCTCTGATGTATTGATCGGTGTTTAAATAATTTTGAATTGTAGTTGAAAGCTCGTCGTTTCTAAAATCAGTGATCGAAGAGACTACAAGTATATATTGAGGTTTATATTTTGATATATAATTAACTACAAGTTGGTTAATGTCTTTCATTTGTAGACCCCAACTGGCAAAATTAAAATAGGAAGTGGTTAAGCTGTCTTTAATCGTTTCTGAACTCAGATTATTTAGCGTCATTGATGATCCGATTGCGATCAAATCAGCTTGCCGGATTTTTTTTTCTTTGATAAATTTTAGTTTCGCATCAAAACTAATAGAGTTAGTTATAAATGGAGTATATCCTAAGCAATAAAGAAAACTATAAAAAACAAAGATGGGAATAGTTATAGCGACTACTTTGCAAAAAAACAACGAGTATTTATTCATCGCTATAATTAAAATTGAAAATATATGAATTGGTTGTGTGTAGATACACTCATGTATAGCAGTATAAATACAAAGGCATAATATATCCCCCATCTTGCTACCCATGGCATAGTGTTAATGCGCTGAATAATACTACCACGTTTTTGTACTATATGTACCATCTCCAGGAGCACAATTAGCAACACACATTTACTTAAAAACCGAACGTCGGGTGTTAGCCGGCCCAGTAGATTTTTATTATGAATTAAATGGATAATGTCGCTACCTGTTGTAGTACAAATGCTTTTTAATATATAAACTGCATCATTAATGGTATGGGCTCTGAAAAATATCCAGGCAATATCCACTAATATAAACGTGGTAATTATCTGGATGGCGGAATAAACTACCGGTATTTTATCAATGCGTAAAAAAGATGCTGCTCTTTGCCTTACTCCCCGGGTAATTAAGGCGAATATTAAATAAAATCCATTTAGCGCGCCCCAAACTATATAAGTCCAATTGGCGCCATGCCATAAACCACTTATCAGGAAAACAATAAACAGGTTAAAATACCATCTGGGAACGCTTACCCGACTGCCTCCTAACGGAATGTATAAATAATCTTTAAACCAGGTTGAAAGAGAAATGTGCCATCTGCTCCAAAAATCGCTGATAGATTTTGCATGGTAGGGGCTGTTAAAGTTTTTCATTAAATTAAAGCCCATCACCTTTGCCGCCCCTAAAGCTATATCTGTGTAGCCGGAAAAATCACAGAAAATTTGAAACGCAAAAAAGAAGCTTGCGATTAAAAAGTTGAGACCATGATACTGGTTTGGCTGGTCGTAAATAGGAGTAACAAGCAGTGATAACTGATCTGCAATTACCACTTTTTTAAATAAACCCCAGGCCATTAACTTTAATCCGTCAACAACTCTTTGATAATCAAAGTTGTGCTTTTTTCTAAATTGATATAAAAGATTCTGTGGCCTTTCAATCGGCCCGGCAACAAGTTGGGGGTAAAACATAACATATAAACTATATATGCCAAAGTGCCGCTCGGCTTTTTGATTCCCTCTGTATACCTCTATAGTATAACTCATTGCTTGAAAAGTATGGAAAGAAAGGCCGATAGGGAGCAGAATTGTTAGATAAGGCAGATGGTGATTAACATTAAAGCCATTGAGCAGCAATGTTAAATTTTCGTTTATGAAATTATAATATTTGAATATAGCGAGTACGCCTATATTGGCTATTAAACTTGCAATCAAAAACGCCTTCTTCTTTTTACCAACATGTTTTTCAATTAAAATACCGGCAAAAAAATCTATTACAATGGTAAATCCTAATATTAGAATATAAACCGGAACAAACGACATGTAGAAATAACAGCTGCTTATCAGCAATAGCATCCACCTAAATTTATGTGGCAACAAAAAATAAAGGAATGTTACAACTGTAAAGAAGTAGAGGAATTGAAAAGAGTTAAACAGCATTGATTGAGTATGATTTTTCTAATGCGTTTTAATTGCGATGGGCAATACTAGTCGAATCAGTTTTCTTTGGATACACATGGGCTGAGCCTTATAATACACACGGCAATATACAAACACCGGTTAAGGTTTACAACCTGCGAACGGAAACGAAGCGCACGCTTTGAAAAATTATGGCATGGCGAATGAGCTTCAGAAATCACATTAAAATCAGACTCTTCGGTCCACCCGGATATTTATTATATTAGACCTGGCAAATCACGTCGTCGAATCAAATCTTTTCTGCAAAATCACCCTAAAGTATGACTAATAATACAGTCTATTAATTCAATTTTGACGATGATTTAAACCTAAAGCAATGAAAAAGATAGTTTGGATTTACGGGGTAATAGTAGGTGCTGTAAGCGTATCATGGGGCGTTATAAGCGAAGGGCTAATAAACGACAGCTTAAGCCTGACTACCCGGATGATATTGGGATATGCCACTATGATAGTAGCATTCTCGCTCATTTTTGTCGCTGTTAAAAATTATCGCGATACACAGAATAACGGGCATATTACCTTTGGTAAAGCGTTGGGCATTGGTCTGTTGATAACACTTATCGCGTCTACCCTGTATGTGGTGGTTTGGGAGATTGACTTTAGATATTTTGTGCCCGATTTTGGCGACAAATACCAGGCCCAAGCAATTGCTGAAATGAAACAAAGCAAGTTAAGTGCCGCCGAAATACATAAGCAATCGGCTGAAATGGCCGAAACTTTTGAGAAGTACGAAAAAAACGTGGCTTTCAGAGCGATGTTCACTTATTTAGAGGTGACACCTGTAGGTATTATGATGTCATTGTTAGCTGCATTGATTGTTAGGAAAAAAAACTAACCGAATAAGTAAACGTATAAATAAACTGATTATATATGAAAAAAGTAACAGGGCTGGGTGGCGTATTTTTTAAAGCAAACGATCCTAAAACGATGAACGAGTGGTATGCTAAAAACCTGGGATTGCCTGTAAGCAAGTATGGAACAACATTTGAATGGCGGGAAGCTGAAGATCCATCCAAAAAAGGCTCTACCACCTGGGCCGCCTTTGCTGCCGACAGTAAATATTTTGATCCGTCTACCAAGCCTTTCATGATCAATTACCGGGTTGAAAACCTAGTAGAATTGGTGGAAGAACTTAAAAAAGACAACGTAACAATAGTTGACGAAATTGCCGTGTATGACTATGGCAAATTTGTACACATACTAGATCCGGAAGGCAATATAATAGAGCTTTGGGAGCCGGTTGACGAATAGAGCCATATTCAAATGAGCAGGTGCTTATTTGAATATCGTTCGCGCTTTATTAATGGTAGTTTCCAGATCGATACCTTCGCCCAAAACACCTTTAAATAGGTCGCCGGTTTCTTTCAAGCGGTCAAGCGAATTGCGGATGTTAAAGTCGCGCATTTTTAAGCCGGATTTAACTTCATGCCAGGCCAATGGCATGGAAACCGTAGCCCCGGGTTTTGGCCTTAATGAATAAGGAGCGGCGATGGTAGCTCCCGGTCGGTTCTGCAAAAAGTCGAGGTACATTTTGCCTTTGCGCTTGTTTATCATACGTTCAATACTGGTAAAATCGGGCATTTGTTTATGCACTAATTGAACTACCATCTTAGCAAACAACTGCGATTGATCATAAGTATACTTTGCGCCAAGTGGGATATAAATATGTATCCCGGTTGAGCCGGATGTTTTGGGATAGCTAGGCACTTCAATAGCATCCAGAACTTTTTTAACCTCCTGCGCGGCTAGTATTACCTGGTCAAATGTGTTTTTGTCGGGATCAAGATCTATCACACAAAAGTCCGGATTATCCGACGATTGCACCCGACTAAACCAGGGATTCATTTCAATACAGCCCAATGATGCCATCCAAAGCAAGCTGTCTTCATCGCTGCCAACCAGGTATTCTTTATGTTCACCTTCGCCGGTAATATGTGGCATGGTCTGCGCCCACTCAGGCGCTTTATCGGCAACATTTTTTTGATAAAAGCTTGGCCCGTGGATGCCGTTGGGAAAACGGTTAAGCGACATAGGGCGATCCTTAAGATAGGGAACGATATATGGTGCCACCTGATAGTAGTAGTTGAACATATCGCGTTTGGTAACACCATCTTCGGGCCAATACACTTTACTCAGATGACTAAATTTAAGCATATGTCCGTTTACCGGACGTTCCTGCGTTTCTTCTTTAGGATTAAGTAAAGTACGCCTTACATGTTTAGGTGGTTCAATGGGTGGGTGCAAGGTTTTTTCTGCTTGTTCATCAGCAGCCTGGACTGTTTCGGTCGCGTCGTTTGGCGTTTCTAATACAACATCGTCGGCGTCTTTGTCGGTACGAAGACCTTTAAATGAGGCCTGCCGCACTTTGCCATCGCTGGTCATTTCGGCAAAGTTTATTTCGCAAACCAGTTCGGGTTTTAGCCAGGTCGCTTTTGCACCTAATCGCTTCGGCCGGAAACGTGATGGTTCATCAACATCGGGCTCAATTTCAAAAGGGCAATCGGGGATAATTAGCGGCTTAAATTTTTCCATCAGTTCCTTTTGCAACTTATCGCCCCAACCGGTACCTACTTTGCCCATGTATTTAAAAACACCATTTTTATAAACACCTATGGTAAGTGCGCTAAATGGTTTTGATGTGCCTTCGTTTTTGGTGAATCCTCCTATTACAACCTCTTGCCGACGTTGTACTTTAATTTTCAACCACTCCTTTGATCGCAGGTCTGAGGTGTAAACGCTACTGGCTTTTTTTGCGATAATGCCTTCAAGCCCCATGCGTTCTGCGGCATCAAAAAACTCAATGCCACGCGCCTCAAATACCATGCTTTGGCGTAGGCGGTCATCATTTTTTGGGAGCACGTGGCTTAAAATGGTTTGCCGCTCTTTAAGGGTAAGGTTCATCAGGTTTTTGCCTTCGTACCATAAAATATCAAATACATAATATACCAGTTCGCCGTCTGCTTCGCTTCGCCAATTTTGTATGCCGCTAAAATCTGAGATGCCTTTACTATTGAGCACTAATATTTCGCCGTCTAATACGGCGTTATGTCCCCATTGGCCTAATAACTTATTGATAGGGTAAAACTGATCGAATAAGAGATTATTGCGTGAAATAAGCTTTACCTCATCTTTACTTACATGGGCAACCGCACGGTATCCATCCCACTTAATTTCATATACCCAGCCGGGGTCGTCAAAAGGCTCGTCAACCAGCGTAGCTTTCATGGGCTTAACTTTCGCCGGCATTGCAGATTTAGGCGCTGCTTTTAAAAGTTGCTCAGCTTCTGCCGCCTTGTCGGGCATTGTTGTTTGCCCTTGTTCGGCTTTCTCAATTTTCTTTTCAAGCGTCTTTGTTGCCATAGCAGTAGTATTAGACGGCGAAGCCCCTTGCGGGGCTTCAGCTAATTTTGCTTTTTTAGTTCTTTTTCTACCTCAGACCGTTTATTACTTCCGGCCTCTTTTTTTGCGGCCGATACCGCTTTTGCCGAGGTGTCTGTTTTTCTTGCCTCGTAACCTAATTCATGTGGCTGTTCAGATACTGAACGTCTTTCCACTTTCGTTCCTCTTGTTGCCATAAGTAGTATTTTGTATTGATTAAATAACTTAATTAAAAGATATTTTGTTTGGATGCATGTTTTGCGCATCGCTCAAAAGCTGATTTACTTATTGCTTTTCTGGATCTTCGTTACCTCTTCCAGATGATGTTGTACAACCGGAGCTGTCTTTTTAGCAAACGCTTTAAGGTCGGCATCTTGCCCGCCATTTGCCTCTGTATTCATTATGCCCAGCGTTTTATGATGATCATCGATCATCACTTTTATGTAAGCCTTATCAAAATCTTTTCCGCTGAGTTTGCTTAGACTATCACTTTTTGCCTGGTGTTCTGCGTCAAGACCGGTGGGTAAGGTCAGGTTCTTCTTTTGGGCAATACCTTTCAGCTCTTCATTTGCCGCGCCGTGGTCCTTTACCATCATATTACCGAAATCCTTTACCGCGGCACTGACGCCTTTCGATATAGCCATTTTGCCTAAAGTTACTTCTGCTAGGCCACCAACAGCGGCTTTATTGGCAAATGCGGTGTCGGTTGCCATAGGCGTCGATGAATCTAATTGGGTGGCAGCGGGAGTATTATCAGACAGCAGCTCTGTGCTATCAGCACCTTTGTCTGCTTCGCTGCCCGAGCAAGCCTGTAATAAAGAAACAGCAATTACAGGAACAATGAGATAAGTTAATTTTTTCATATGTATTTGTTTTTAAACAAATACAGTACGCCTAAGTGAATGTTTCGGATATGGCAACACATAACGAAAAACAGGTAATTACCACATATAAAGAGGTATTTATACCCAGCAAAGAACTGTTTTAAGAAATGGGTTTATTGGCCATACTCTATTTTTATGCGATAATGATATCAAAGACAATATTTCTTAAGCAACTCGTCTACAACCGGAGTACTTCCTAAAGATCTTACTTTATTCCAATCTAAGCACGCGCCATCTTTATTACCCAACATAAGTTTACACAAGCCACGTTTACAAAGATTGTCTTTATCATTTGGGGTATTGACCAAAGCTTTGTCAAAATAAAATAAAGCCAATTCATAGTCACTTGAATTGTAGGCATCGTTTGCCTTTTGTGCATCAAAAACAGCTGGTATTGCAGTGGCGGAAGTAGAATAGCCCAAATTCACCAACATCTTTACTGATACCGGTTGGCCCTGAAGTATAGCAGGTTTCCAGTTTTTACGCTGCTGATTGAAAACTTTAACAAACAAACTGTTAAACTTATCATCAATACCTTCAAGAATCCGCACACTATCGGCAAGACCGGTCTTAGAAACAATAAAACTCGCTGACAAGCTACCCGCACGATTGTTCATACTAATTCCCTTGCGAATGCCATTATACATTATCTGCTGAAAACTGTTCCCGTTATAGCTAGCATAAATCTTGCGGCTTTGCTTATAAATAGTGTCCTTGCCCTTGATAGAAATGATATCGTCGGCACTTAAGGGTATACTGTTCTGGAACGTAGTTTCCGGTACAAAGTAGAACTTCAAAGCGTCAGCATCGTCAAATCCGGTAAGGCCGGCTTGCAACAATACTAAGGTGTCTTTTAGTGCCTCAATGCGATAGCTATTCACATAACCTCCCTCAGGCGATTTAATAGTCAGAACGTTACTATTAAGTTCAAATAGTTGATCTGATCCATTTTCAAAGTAGGCTGTCCCGATATTTAAATGATCGGGCTGGGAAAACTTATATTTAATATATAAGTATTTAAGCGGGTGTGTATCGGGTAAGCTTGCGCCATTCGGATAAGTTACCTGCGATGTAACCCAGGTATTAAAAATGTTTTTAGAAGAGTTTTGAGCATGGGCGCTGCCGATAAAGAATGTCAGCGCAATAATACAGATAGCTTTCATCGTGAAATGGTAAGTATCTAAAGTTAATCAACCTGACAGATAAAATCAAACAATAAGCACGAGCATTAGCCAACCTTAAAACAACTGGGTGGCTAAAATTACCTCTCGGTTTTGCAACACAGGGATGATTTGGCCGAGCGCTATGGTTTGAAAATGTTCAGACGCCCGGTGAGCCGCCACAGCCGCTTCATCTATATAAGCTTCGTACAACATCAATGTATTTGGCTCTATGTTACTTTGGTGAATGGTATAAAAAAGGTTTCCTTCTTCTTGCCGGGTTTTGTCTACCAGCTCCGTAAACAGATTTAATACTTTGTCAAGTTCACCGTCTTTTACCTGCCATTTGGCAAATACTGTAATTGGTTTCTGCACCATTTATTTTGAGTTAGAAGCCGCAATATAATTATAGCGCGGCTTCTCTCCTAAAAATGTAATAGCAATATTAAGCGTGCTCACGCAAGTCTTCATTTAGTAGTGCCTCAAAGCGCTTTAAGATCTTTGTCTTCCAGCCGCTACCCATAAACAGGCTAGCCACATAGTTGCCGAAGCCTTTAAAGCCGGTTTGGGCCAACAATAGTTCGGTGCCGCCGTTTTTGGCTTGTAGTGTCCATGTTAACAGGGTGTCTAAAGTGACAACACCTGGTGCCGGGCCACCGCGCCACGTGTAAACCAGTTTTTGCATTGGGGCAACTTCCAGCACCTCACAGTAAACTATACCGTCAAAGTTCATTTTGGGTAATGGTTTGGTATGGAAATTAAACCGATGCCCAACCACCGGTTTAAAATCGTTATCCATCAACCATTGGCTTATCATGTCCTTATTCGTAAGGCAGAACCAAACTTTTTCCGGCGCATGCGGCAGGAACCATTTAATTCGGATATCACGTTGTATCATTGTTTTTGTCAATTTAGTTTGCGCTTGCCGCAGTTAAAACTTCTTTATTCATACGTACGTACTCTTGGTTGTTTTGAGCTAAAGCTAATTTAAGCCCTTCGTTGGCCGCAGCTATTGCGGCTTTTTTATCCCCTGCTTTTAGCTGTATTTTGGCCAGCCAGTATTTTACATTAAATGCCTGTGGCTGTGCTTTATTTTGCTCCTGTATCCAGGCGAGCGCTTTGTTGTTATCAAGGCCATGGTTGTAATACCAAATAGCCGACATATAATAGGGCTTGTTTTCGCCTTTCATCGCGTCGGCAATATTGGCCACTATACGTTTAATTACATTGGTTTTTAGGTGAAGATCAATGCCGGTATTTTCCCATTGTATCTGCATTACGCAATCTTCTTCCTTAACGTTGGCAAACTGTATAGTTAGTGTTTCAATTTTATTAGCCAGCTTGGTTGGCTTTACTTTAAAACGCAGCAGATCTTGTTTTTCATTATAAGCATACGCGCCCCATTGCTGAACCTCTTTATTAAAAATAATGGTCCACTCACTAGCACCCGGTATACTGAATAGCGAGTAGGAGCCAGGTGTAATGGCATGGCCTTCTACCCAAACTGTATCTGTTAAGGTAATTGCTGTAGCATTATTAGCGCCGGTACGCCACACGGTTCCGTATGGTTCAAGGCCGCCAAATACTTTCCGGCCCTTTGTATTTGGGCGGTAATACTTTACAGAAATGGTGCCTAGCCCAAAATCCTGCTCAATGCGTTGGCCCGGGCTTGCTGCGGGTATTTTAAATTTTAGCTCCTGAGCGGCAGCGCTGTTAAGCAGCAGGCTTGTAAGGGTTGCAATTAGCAACGCGGATATTTTAATAGCTTTCATAAAATTTTAATTGGGTAATTTTTTATTTAATAAGTTTTCCAAATTCTTCAATTTCGATGCCCAGAACTGATCAAAGTAGGTGAGCCAGGCCTGCAGCTCTTCAAAGCCGTCTTTTTTTAATGTGCAATACCGCTCGCGGCCAACGTCCTCAATAGCGATAAACCCTGCAGTATGTAATATTTTAACATGTTTGGAAACCGCCGGTCTGCTCATATCAAAGTTATCGGCCAGGTTGTTAATGGTCAAACTGTCCTGCGATAACAGCATCAGCATTTTGCGCCTGCTGGGGTCGCCTATCACCTGGAAAGCATCAAGCGTTGGTATGGCCATGTTGTGCAGCTTTTAACAGGTTATCAATTTTTTGCAGTTTCTCCACCCAACCATGCATCAGGCCGTTGTAGAAATCAAGATTTTCTTCTTTTGCAAACCCCCGATGATCTAAAAACACCTCTGTTCCATTATTTTTCGGCTGCAGATCCCATGTCACTACTGATTCTAATGTGATCTTGCCCTCGCCCGGGCCACTTTGCCAAGAGTAGACCAGCTTTTTAAGGGGGTCTATCTCCAAAAC
Organism: uncultured Mucilaginibacter sp.; assembly: GCF_946479965.1. The sequence goes on from NZ_CAMLHX010000017.1 coordinate 53,898, forward strand.
CTTGCAGTGAAAAATGCCATCGAAATCAAGGCTCGCTATCGGGCCCGTCCTGAATTGGAAATCATGCCCAACAACGGGTTGAAAATCATTCTTCATGAGCCATTGTGCCATCAGCTCAGATGTTGTTAAATATTCCCAAACCATCTCAATCGGATGCGAGAAAAAATACTGGTGTTTAATAACTTTTGACATAATGCGTAGCTTTTAAGTTACCCAAATGTATAAGTAACTTCTGGGTTACGCAAATTTATTTTGAAATATTTTTAAATAAATTGATTTATGGTATCAACCTATGCTACTTTAACCCGTTCTACTGTGTAGAATTAAATGAAATATTGTGTAATTTGGTGATGCCTTTATAGTCCTCTAAATGCAGTATTTTATGAAACTAATTAGTCCTTACTTTTGCTTTATATTGGCTGTGTTTAACTGGTGCAATGCATCTGCTCAGCAAATACAGGTAAACCATCAGCCTGGCCGCCTCGAGATCCGGTCGGTAGGTAAGGGCTGTATCAGGATGACGTTAAGGCCGGTTTCATACAAGCAACCGTTCCCGGAAAATCCTGCTGTTGTTGATCGAGATTACGGTAAAGCCATATTAAGCATTACCAACGTTAATGGTCCATTGCAAAGAATGGTGGGCGATTTAAAAGTAACAGTAACCGCCTCGCCGCTAACCGTAAGCATTTCAAATAAAAACGGCGCGCTTGTTCAAAAGATAACGATGGAGGCGGATGGCAAGCTATCATTTAAACTAAATAAAGGGCCGGTGTTCGGTCTTGGCGAGGGAGGCCAAGCGCCCGAAAAAGGGGTAGACTGGCGTACACTTCCGGTTCAATATGACCGTGGGGGCAGGTACTATAAGATGCAGCCCCGTTGGCAGCGCGATGCCTACGGCTCCCGTAATCCGGTGGCATTGTTGGTTAGCCCGGGCAACTGGGCCATATTTGCCGCTACTCCCTGGGTAGAGGTTGATCTTACTGCTGCAGACAGAGGTGTTTTTATTCCCTGGAAGCCAACCGGCAAGGAAGATCAGCCGCAAACATTAAGCAATCAGGGACTGAATTTGGGCAAGGGCTTGCCTCCTATTGATAAAATTGTGCCGGGCTTGTATGATGTTTTTGTATTTGATGCTCACGATCCGGCCACGTTCATTAAAAACTTTTCGACTATCACCGGCCCCGCGGTGCTGCCACCCAAGTGGGCGCTGGGTTATATGCAATCGCACAGAACTTTGCAGGACGATAAGCAGATGGTAGGCATAGTTGATACTTTCCGCACAAAAGAGATACCCGTTGATGCGGTAATTTATTTAGGTACGGGCTTTACACCGCGCGGCTGGAACAAGCAGCAACCCTCGTTTGAATTTAATCCCGCTGTACTTAAACGTTCGCCCGAAGAAGTATTGAGTGCCCTGCATGCGCGTAACGTTAAAGTTGTACTCCACATGGTGCCGTGGGACAGGGACAAACTCCCTAACCTGTATGGCAATATTCCCGTTAAACCGGGCGAAACTGTTGACGCATCGCACATACAAAGCTACTGGAACGAACATGTCCCTGTTATGAAGGCCGGTGCCGATGCTTTTTGGCCCGATGAGGGCGATTGGTTCAACTTGTTTGAACGCATTAAGCGCCACCAACTTTACTATCAGGGACACTTGTCCTATGCCCCTAATACCCGCCCCTGGAGTTTGCAGAGAAATGGTTATCCCGGCATAGCACAATGGGGCGGCTGGGTGTGGTCAGGCGACACAGAGTCGTCTTGGAAAACCCTTGAAACGCAGATAGCTGTGGGGCTGAATTACGCTGTGAGCATAGGGCCCTATTGGGGTACAGACATAGGCGGCTTTTTCCCAAATGCAGAGTTAACCGGCGAGCTATATGCGCGGTGGTTCCAGTTCGGCGCATTCAATCCTTTATTTCGCAGCCATGGCGTTACCTGGCATACGAGGCTTCCATGGGGCTGGGGAGATGGCAAAATGGGGCCGCCCGAGGGGCGGGTGTACCCGCTGGAATCAGAATTAAACAATCCGGCAATTGAGCCTGTTATAAAAAAGTATGATGAACTGCGTTACCAACTGTTGCCATATAATTATACGCTGGCGTGGCAGGCTTACAAAACAGGCTTGCCCTTAATGCGGCCCATGTGGATGCATTACCCTAATGATGAAAAGTGTCGGAGCGCTGCAGATCAGTTTTTGTGGGGCCGCGATATGTTAATTGCGCCGGTTTATAAAAAAGGCGCTACATCCCGCAAGGTTTATTTACCCGAGGGAGAATGGTATGATTGGTGGACCGGAACTAAAACCACAGGCGCGCAAACCATAACCCGCAATGTAGACCTGTCTGTTTTGCCTATTTATGTTCGTGCCGGTGCTATTATTCCGATGGACCCTGTAAGGCAATATACTGCGCAAAAAGTGGATGAACCAACTACTCTTAAAATATTCACCGGCGCCAACGGCAGCTATACGCTTTATAACGATGATGGGATAAGCCAGGATTATTTAAAAGGAAAGGGTAGCGAGACAGTGATATTATGGAATAATACTGAGCAAAAAATTACCATACGCGCTGCAGCTGCAGCCGGAAAAGCAAATGCTTCATCACCACAAAAATTTACAATTAACCTGGTGCCGGGCAGTAAAAGCAAAACAGTAATTTTTAGAGGCAAGGAAGTAAGCGTTAAGATGTAACTATCTCCCCGGGAGACTGTAAATAAAAAGCCTCCGGATAATCTCCGAAGGCTTTTAACATTAATAGGGGTTTAATCAATTATTTTGTAGCTACCAAGCTGATGTTAAGGATAAACTCATCATCGATGGCTTTGTCGCCTATAGCATCAAAAAAGCTTTTCGAGTTGTATTTAATATTGTATTTGGTACGGTCAACCTTTACGTTTGCAGCTTTAGCAGTTAATGTATTACCGCTAACAGCATAAGTGGCCGGGAAAGAAACGGCGCTTGTTATGCCTTTAATGGTAAGGTTACCGGTAACCACAACGCTGTTGTTACCTGATTTGGTAATTTTTGTTGTTGCAAATTGCGCTTCAGGGAATTTTGTAACACCAAAGAAATCGTCGGATTTTAAGTGACCCAGTAATTTGCCTTTTGAATCGGCATCTGTAAGGTCGTTATTGCTGATAGAGGCCATGTTAATTACAAAACTACCTTTGGCAGGAACGTTGTCTTCAGTGACTATAGTACCAGAAGCTAACTTGATTTCGCCGTTGTGCTGACCTAATACTTTTTTACCTGTCCATTCAATGTTACTTTTTTGAGTATCTATTTTGAACGTTTCAGTTTTTGCAGGCGAAAATGCTGATAAAGCAATAAACGCTAATCCAATTGTTAAGAGTGATATTCTTTTCATTTCTGTTTTATAATTATAGACCAAAGATAGACTTAATTTTATGTGTTTAAACACGCATGGTGTTTAATTGCACATTTTTGACAATTAAATACGTTGATAGTTTAACCTGCGTTGCCTCAAGCTATTCGTCCGCTTTATTTTTCATCATCATTAATAGCGAATAAGCGCCTTTAATAACCAAAGTGGCATTATTTAGGCGACTTGATGGGTTTAATATTTCGGTGTAGCCATTTTCGCTTTCGCCAATGTTTACTTCCGTCATTTCATAGCTGTTTTTAGCAACAACCTTATATAGGTATTGTTTTCCTTCAAACTCAACCAGGGCATCGGTCGGGATTGCTGCTGCTTTTGCATTTTTAATTTGTACTTCAGCATTCATATAAGTGCCGGGCACCAGGCTTTTGTCGTAATCTTCAAAATGGCAATGTACCTCTGTGTTACGGTCGGCAGATAGGTCGCGGCCAATCAGCAGTATCTCACCCTCATGTTTCTTTTCAGGATTGTTGTTGGTGTACGAGATCACTTTCTGGCCTATATAAAGTTTATCCAGATCTTTCTCGTAAACCTTAAGTGCCAGATGTATATCAGTAGGATTAACCAGTTCAAAAAGCACCTCGGTTGGCGATACATATTTGCCGATGTTGACATTTACTTTGGATACAAACCCGCTTATAGGCGAGTATATATTTACGCTGCGGGCTATGTTGGTTTCGCTGATGTTGCGCACATTGATGCCTGCTAGTTGCAGTTTTTGGCCCAACGATGTGATCAATACCAGCTGACTATGATATTCAGCTTCGGCCTGTTGATATACCTTGTCGCTCGCAGCTTTACTTTGGTTAAGGTCTTTTTGACGTTTGTATTCGTTCTCCAGGTAGCCAATGCGTGCTTTTGCGGTAAGGTAGTCCTGTTGCAGTTGAATGTATTGCTGATCTTCTACTACCGCAACTGCTTCGCCTTTGTTTACGTGCATGCCCGGCAATAATTTGGTCGACTTTAAGTAACCACCCAGCGGAACACTTATGGAAACCATGTTTTGTGGCGGCACATCAATTTGCCCGTTAAGTTTTAAAACAGACGATATGTCTTTCTGCTCAATTTTTCCGGTGGTTATAGCGGCATTTTTAAATTGCTCGTCTGTTAACGTTACAATATTGCTGCTTTTGGTGGCGGAATCATCTTCTACCGCCGGTTTTTTATCGCCGCAGGCAGATAAAAAGAGTACCAGTGCTGTTAAATATGTTATAGGTTTCATGGCTGTTTGCTGTTGAAATAGTTAACTTGAATATTTGCGTCTATAAGGTTACGCACCGCTTCTATGTAATCGTTTTTTACTGCGGTTGCCTGGTTTATCAACTGCACCCACTCCAGGTAATTGATATTGCCCGCGGCCAGCTGCTGGTTAGCGGCGATAGTTATCAGCCCTGCGTTTTTTAATGCCTGGTCTTCAAAATACTTTACCGCCTCGGCATATTTTTCCTGCTGCAGCACTGCCTCGCGGTATGCCGTATTAATGTTTTGTACCTCAACAGCATAGTTGCCTTCGGCCACTTGTTTATTCAATTTCGCGCTTTTTATACGTGCTTTTTGCGAACCCGCAAAAATGGGGATACCTACACCTACCTGCATAGAATTGAACCGGGTGGATCCATTATACAAAACGTTGTCGGCACCTACGCCCCTTATGCTGGTGTTATTGTAACCGATAGAAAGATCGGGCAGAAGCTTGCTCTTTTCCAGTGCTACGGCAGCATCGGCTGTCTGCAGTTGCTGCGCTGATAACATCAGCGCCGGGTGTTGCATTATAGATGTTGTATCGACAACAAAAGTCATCCCCGGTTTAAATACTTCCGGCGCGGGTGTAAAGGCAATGGTTGAGTTTAAAAGCAATTGAAACTGTAATTGCAAAACCGCAGAGTCTTGTTTTAACGGATTGAGCTGTTGTTCTATCTGGCCCAATAATATCTCGGCACTGGTTTTCTCAAGGATATTGGCTTCGCCTTTTTCTAATCTTAACGCCGCTTTTTTATAGAAATTGCGGTAAAGGCTATCCGTATACAACAGCAATTGCCGCTTTTGCTCCAAAAGCGTTATGGAATAAAATACTTGTGTTACCTGTCTTTTTAATAAAGCCTCCTGTACGGCAATGTTAAGTACGCTGCTTTTCCAGTCCTGCTTTAAAAGTTCCTTTTGTCTGCTGTATACGGTTGGAAAACTGAACGACTGCGAAATGCCAAATTTAGTATCAGAATAACTACTGTTAAACTGCCCGAATTCGCCAAATGCGTTTGCCTGAGGTATAGTTGTTGATGTGCCAATAAGCATTTGCTGATACCTGGCCTTTAACTGTTCCTGCTTTACACGTAAATTGTTTTTTAAAGCGGTATCAATAGCAGCCTTAAGCGCAATAGGCTGCTGCGCATTAGCCGATTGGCTTATTCCGGTTAACAGCAAAAAGCCAACCAGCATTACTGCCGATTTGTTTATAGTATTCTTAAAACCTTTTTCGCTTATGATGTACAACACCGGCAAAACGAATAGGGTTAAAAAGGTAGCTATCAGCAATCCGCCTATTACAACGGTGGCCAGCGGGCGCTGCACCTCGGCGCCTGCTCCGTTGCTTAGCGCCATAGGTAAAAATCCCAATGACGCCACAAAGGCGGTCATTAAAACCGGCCGTAATCTTAGTGCTGTTCCGGTTAGTACTATGGTTTTCATATCAGTAACTCCCTGTTTTTTTATACTGTTAAATTCAGATATCAGCACAATGCCGTTAAGTACCGCCACACCAAACAGCGCGATAAAGCCCACCCCCGCACTGATGCTGAAAGGCATACCCCGCAGTGCCATAAACAAAATGCCGCCAATGGCAGACAGCGGAATAGCCGAATAAATAAGCAGCCCTTGCTTTACAGAATTGAACGCGAAAAACAACAACAGGAAAATGAGCGCCAGCGATACAGGCACTGCTATCATCAACCGTTGTTTGGCGGCATTTAAGTTTTCAAAGGCACCACCATAAGTTACATAATAACCTGCAGGCAATTTAAGTTGCGTATCAACCTTTGCCTGTAGCTCATTAACAATGGTCTCCACATCGCGGCCACGCACATTAAAGCCAACTATGATGCGGCGTTTAGCATCCTCTCGCTGTATTTGGTTAGGGCCGTCTTTTATCTGCACATCAGCCAATTGGTACAGCGGTATTTGCGTGCCCTGTGGCGTTGGGATTAGCAGGTTTTGGATATCCTTCAAATCCTTTTTTTGTTCGCCGCTTATGCGTACTACTATTTCAAAGCGTTTTTCGCCCTCGAATAATGTCCCTGTACTTTGACCGGCAAGGGCTGTATTAACTACCTTGTTTATATCAACTATATTAAGACCATACTGCGCAATGGCGTTGCGGTTGTAATTAATTGTGATCTGCGGTAAGCCTGATACCGCTTCTACATAAAGGTTTTGCGCACCATCAACGGTGTTAACCATTCGTCCTAATTTGGTGGCGTAAGCGGCAAGTGTATCCAGGTCCTCGCCAAATATTTTACACACTACATCTTGCCGTGCACCTGTCATCAATTCGTTAAACCGCATCTGCACGGGAAACTGAAAGCCCGCTGTTATGCCAGGCACGGCTTGCAGCGCGGTGCCCATTTTTTCGGCCAGTTCATCAAATGTTTTGGCTGATGTCCACTCATCCTTGGGCTTTAAAATAACCATCATATCGCTGGCTTCCATGGGCATGGGGTCGGTAGGTACCTCGCCGCTACCAATTTTGGTCACCACCTTTTCCACTTCGGGGAATTGTGTTTTTAAAATATGCGCCGCTTTTTGTGTGCTGGCTATGGTGGTGTTAATGTTGCTGCCTGTAAGTACACGGGTATCAACGGCGAAATCACCTTCTTCCAGCGCGGGGATAAACTCGCCACCTAAAGTGGTTAGTACAAAAACAGAAACGATGAACAATCCAATAACGGCTAGCAACAACATCTCCGGGAAAGCAATTACCCGTTCCAATGCATTGCGGTAGGATGTTGTTACCTTTTCCATCAGCCTTTCTGAGAAATTAGGCGAGTGTTTTATTTTTTTGCTGAGGAAAACCGAGCTCATCATAGGTATATAGGTGAGCGATAAAATGAATGCCCCTAATAAAGCAAATGCTACCGTTTGTGCCATAGGCTTGAACATTTTCCCCTCAATACCCTCCAACGCGAAGATGGGCAGGTACACCACCAGGATAATGATTTGTGCAAACACAGCGCTATTCATCATCTTGCCGGCAGATGACGTTACCTCACTGTCCATGGTTGGCTGGTCGATGCTGTTTGCTGTGCTAAACTTCTTGGCGTGGCTAAGCCGGTGCATCACCGCTTCAACAATAATTACAGCGCCGTCCACAATCAAACCAAAATCGAGCGCGCCAAGGCTCATCAGGTTGCCGCTTACCCCGAATAGGTTCATCATGATAATAGCAAACAGCATTGCTAGTGGTATAACAGACGACACTAATAACCCTGCTCTTAAATTACCCAGGAACAATACCAGTACCAGCACCACAATTAAAGCGCCTTCTAATAAATTACGTTCAACTGTGCTAATGGCATTATTCACCATTTTGGTGCGATCTAAAAACGGCTCAACAACAACACCCTCCGGAAGCGTTTTTTGGATCTGGGCAATGCGTTCCTTTACGTTTTTGATCACTTCGCTACTGTTGGCGCCTTTCAGCATCATTACAACGGCTCCGGCTACTTCACCCTCATCATTATAGCACATGGCGCCGTAGCGCGTTGCATAACCTGTTTTAACATCGGCCACATCCTCAATAAACAAAGGCGTACCATCGCCGTTGTTGCGGATAACCGTGTTATTAATGTCGTTTATATTTCCTATTAAACCTTCGCTGCGGATGTATAAAACTGTCGGTCCCTTTTCAATATAAGCGCCGCCGATGTTTTGGTTGTTGTTCTCTAAGGCCGTAAAAACATCGGTTATGGTGATGTTGTGCGACAACAGTTTGCCCGGATCTACCTCAATAGAATATTGTTTAAGCTTACCGCCAAAGCTGCTTACCTCGGCAACGCCTTTAACGCCCAGTAGTTGCCTGCGCACTATCCAATCTTGTATGGTGCGCAGTTCTGTTTCATCGTATTTATCTTCGAAACCTTTTTTGGGCCTAACCACGTACTGGTAAATTTCGCCCAGGCCGGTACTTACAGGGCCCAACTCGGGTGTGCCAATGCCTTCGGGGATCTGGGTTTGTACCTGCTGCAGGCGTTCGGCAACTTGTTGGCGGGCCCAGTAAACGTCGGTGGCATCATCAAAAACAATGGTAACTAAGGACAGGCCGAATCTTGAAAAACTCCTGATCTCTTTGATGCCCGGAATATTGCTGTTGGCCTGCTCAATGGGATAAGTAACCAAACGCTCAATATCCGTTGCGCCAAATGATGGGGCGATGGTTATCACCTGCACCTGGTTATCAGTAATATCGGGTACGGCATCAATAGGAAGCCGCGTAAACTGGAAAATGCCATAGCTTATAAGGGCAATAGTAAAAAGCCCTACAATAAGCTTGTTCTTCACAGAAAAAGCTATTATATAATCTAACATAAAAAATGTGATGTTGAAATAAATTGCAATTCAAAAAAACCGGTGTATAGCATAGCGCAAGCCACACCATAGCAAAGGTTTATTAAAATTTGAATAGGAAAATGATCAACAAGCTTTTGGCGGCTGCCAGATACGGGAAAGATAAGAGGATGGTAAAAAATCATCCTGCATAATAAAACGCTGCTCCTTTTTAAGTTGAACGGGATGATGTATAGCTATGTTTACGTTCTGCGGAACTATTACAGGTATTGTTGCGCAAACACACTTATCAAGTGTTTTAAAGGGAAGTTGCATGTCCTCGGCATAATCACTGGAGAGCGGACTGCCGTGCATGTAATGCATATCTAAAAAATCAAGAAAAGAAATATCACCATTTAGCTGCTTGTGTTCATAATAATGCTCAAAAACAACAGGCAGTTTCAGCAACTGATGCAATTCAGTTGTTGAAAACAGGTAGGCTGTAAGGATCAATATGACGGTGAACTTTCTCAATTGACCCTAAAGTTAAATAACGATAATGAATAACGCTAAAAAAATATAAGATTGATACAAACCAACGTTATGTTTACGGCCTAAGAATATTTTAAACAAATTATTACCTTAGTGCTGTAAACCAATATATATCGATCTTATGAATTTCCGCAGAACCGCATTTGCCGCTATTGTTATAGCGCTTGGTGGCTTTTCAACCCAGGCTCAACCCAAAAAACCCTTAATAACCGTAAAGGCTATTGACCCTGCTTTTAACAAGCTGGTAAGTAAAACCGCCAAAGCCGAAATTTTAGCCGAAGGCTTTGTTTGGAGCGAGGGCCCCTTATGGATAGAGAGCCAGCAGATGCTGCTGTTTTCTGACGTGAAAAAAAACAGAATATATAAGTGGACCAAAGCAAAAGGCAAAGAAGTTTTCCTGTACCCTTCGGGATATACTGGCAAAACCATACGTGGCGGTGAGCTGGGCTCAAACGGCCTGGGCCTGAGCCCTGATGGAAAGCTGATTATATGCCAGGACGGTAACCGGTTGGTTGTTGCGATGGATGCCCCGCTTGATAAACCCAAATCATGGTATAAAGTAATAGCATCAAACTACAAAGGTTTAAAATTTGACAGTCCTAACGATCTTGATTTTTTAACTAACGGCGATATTTATTTTACTGATCCGCCTTACGGGTTGGAAAAAAACGTTGACGATCCGCTTAAGGAAGCTAAATACCAGGGCGTTTACCGCATAGCTAAAAAAGACGGTAAAGTTACTTTGCTTACTACGGAGATTACCCGGCCAAATGGTATAGCGTTCTTCCCCGGTCAGAAACGGGTGCTGATAGCCAATTCAGATCCGCTTAAACCAGATTGGTATGTTTATGACCTGGATAAAGACGGTTTGCTGATCAATAAAAAAACATTCTTTACCGCACAGATGCCTAAAGAATACAACGGCGTGCCGGATGGTTTAAAGATAGACAAAGATGGTAACGTGTTCGCTACCGGTCCGGGCGGCATATTTGTGCTGAATAGCGCGGGTAAATTATTAGGTAAAATTGAGGTGGATGATCTGGCCTCCAACTGCAGTTTCTCCGCAGATCAGAAAACGCTGTATGTAACTAACAACCACCGGGTAATTAAAATAGCGTTGCGGTAATATGAGTGTTTTTATGAGTTTCCGTAAATCGGTATTAGCTGCTTTAGTTATAACGCTTGTGGGCCTGGCAGCGCAGGCTCAACCCCGGTTCCCGGCCCAGCAAGGACCCTTAATAAAATTGCAATCAATCGACCCGGCTTTTGATGTCCTGGTTCGTAAGGATGCCAAGGCCGAAGTTTTAGCCGATGGTTTTATGTGGTGCGAAGGGCCTGTGTGGATAGAAAAACATAAAATGCTGGTTTTTTCTGACGTAAGAAAAAACGTAATTTATAAATGGACCGCAGAAAAAGGTAAGGAACTATATCTTGATCCTTCTGGGTATACAGGCACTATTCCGCGCGGTGGCGAGTTGGGATCAAACGGTTTGGGTCTTAGTAATGATGGGAAGTTGGTTATATGCCAGGATGGCAACAGGCAGGTGGTAATAATGGACGCGCCGCTGGATAAGCCGCAGCCTAAATTTAAAGCGTTGGCATCAAACTATAAAGGCCTGAAATTTGACAGCCCTAACGACCTTGCCTTTATGAGCAATGGCGATATTTATTTTACCGACCCGCCTTATGGTTTGGAAAAAAACGTTGCCGACCCACTGAAGGAAGCTAAATACCAGGGTGTATACAAGATCTCAAAAAACGGAGAAGTTACCCTGCTCACTACGGAAATAACCCGCCCTAATGGCATAGGCATTTTCCCCGGAGAAAAGCAAATATTGATAGCTAACTCTGACCCCGCTAACCCGGTTTGGTATATTTATGATCTGGATAAAAATGGCCTGCTTGCTAACCAGCGTGTATTTTACAAAGCTGAAGGGCAAGGGTTCGGCTCGCCGGACGGCTTAAAAATTGATAAACAGGGCAATGTTTTTGCAACAGGGCCGGGCGGCGTATGGATATTCAATAAAACCGGAAAACTATTGGGGCGGATAATGATAGATATGCTTACATCAAACTGCAGTTTCTCTGCCGACCAGAAAACATTGTATGTAACGAATACTAACAGGGTGTTAAAGATAATGTTGCGGTAGATTATACGTTTAAGAACAGCCTCAGGGGGGACATCCCTTAAAAATTTAATTATGGTAAAATCATTCATAAAAAAAACGCTACTCCTCATCGGCCTATGTTGCATGAGCCTTTTTGCATCGGCACAGGTAGTAGTAAAGGAGCGGGCCACGCTTACGCCCAACTGGGTGAAATTATATAAGCCTTTCCGCATTGTAGGAAACCTTTATTATGTAGGAACGTATGACCTGGCTTGTTACCTTATAGTAACACCGAAGGGAAATATCTTGATCAATACAGGCCTGGCGGCTTCAACGCCCGTTATAAAAGCCAATATTGAGGAACTGGGCTTTAAGCTGGAAGACACCAAAATATTGCTCACCACCCACGCGCATTACGACCATGTTGGCGCAATGGCCGAAATTAAAAAATTGACCGGTGCAAAAATGATGATAAACGAAGCCGATGCAAGTGTGCTGGCGGATGGCGGAGTATCTGATTATGCCTACGGTGGCGAGTTCCCCAGTTTTGCACCGGTGAAGCCCGATGTTTTGCTAAAGGATGGCAGTAAAGTGAAATTGGGCGGCACGGAGATCACCATTGTAAACAGCTATGGCCACAGCAAGGGAGCAAACAGCTTTTTATTGAATGTTAAGGACGAAACCAAAACCTGGAAGGTGTTTATTGCTAATATGCCTACCATTATTGCTAACGAACCCTTTAACGCTGTACCGGGCTACCCCAACATTTCTGCCGATTATGCGCATACTTTAGCAGCAATAAAAGCGCAGACCTTTGACATTTGGCTGGCATCGCATGCCGACCAGATGAAGATGCACAGCAAGCGTAAACCTGATGATGCCTATAACCCAGCAGCATTTGTAGATCGCGCGGGGTTTGATGCTACTATAGCCAATTTTGATGCGGCGTATCAGAGGAAGATAAAGCAGTAGGTTCTTAAACACCGTACTATGAAAGCCATAAAAGTTCTTTTTCTTGCATTGCTTTTAACGGTTCCGTTTGGTGCTGTTATCGCCCAAAAGAAACCAGCTAATGCGGCAAAGGCAACACCCTGCATAGATGTACTCAAGCTTTTTACGGCCACCAACGTACCTGCTATGGCACCCGAAGAAGAGGCTGCGCCTTTAGTAGCCGCCGCGGAAGAAGCACCGGCCAACCTGCCCGGCAAGGGCCTTGCCCAACACCCCATGTTATACGTTGGTGAGAACAACAACCGCATGTCGCTTATTAACGGTGGCAAAGTGATATGGACCTATCAAACCGGTAAAGGTCCGGAGTATGATGATGTTTGGATGCTGTCTAACGGTAACATATTGTTTAGTCGCATGAAGTATGTTGCCATGATAACGCCCGATAAGAAGGTGCTCTGGCGCTATGACCTCAACCCGGCAGAAGGAGCAACCCACACAGAAGTACACACCTGTCAGCCTATAGGATTAGACAAGGTTATGTTTGTTATTAACGGCCTGCCACCTAAGTTGATGATAGTAAATATTAAAACCGGAAAAGTAGAGGTGGAGCATGTATTGCCCGCCAAAAATCCGCAAAACCCTGCCGATATTCACGGTCAGTTTAGGCGCGCGCGTGTAACAGCGCAGGGAACTTACCTCGTATCTTACCTCAATTTGAACATGGTGGTTGAGTACGACAAAAATTTTAAGGAGATCTGGATATACAATATCCCGTCGCCCTGGGCAGCCATCCGACTAAAAAATGGCAACACGCTTATCAATGATGAAAAGGAATGGCTTGTACGAGAAGTAAACGCAAAAAGCGAAACCGTGTGGGAGTTTAATTTTAAAACAGATCTGCCCGCCGAATATCAGTTCCTATCCGCACCACAAACCAGTACCCGTTTAGCCAATGGCAATACCATTTTTACCTCGCGCGGGCAAAGGGGTAAAGGTCCGCAATTAATAGAAGTAACACCCGACAAAAAAGTGGTTTGGGTACTGAACGACTGGAAAAACGTAGGCGATGCCACCGCGGTGCAGATCTTGGATGATCCGGGTGTGCCGGAAGTGCCGGGGGAGTCTGAGCATTAAGAACGGAAGAGGTACAAAATGACTATCTTAAAGAAAACCCTAACTATAATAACCTTATTCGTTTTTTTGTGGCTAAAAGACGATAAGGCCTGTAAAATGTTTAGCGATCACTTAGCTGTGATAAAAGAAAGTGTCGAAAAGAAAAAGCCTGTAAATGCCTCTAAAATAAACGAAGCGATTTCTTTTTTGGAACAAGTTACTTTAATCAAGTCTACTTCTGATGGCAATTATTTTGGTAGGTTTAGTCCAAATGAGCAAGACTTTAATAATTGGAATCAATGGTTTAAAAAAAACAAGTCCATGCTTTATTGGGAGGAAAAAGAACGTAAAGTAAAGGTGAAATCTAAGTAATGTACTTTTTTCCGTCCCCTCACTGTCTCCTGAAAGCTATCCCGCGGTAGTACCAACTAATCCGCCGGATTAATTATCTGCTCTCCCAAGCTTTGAATGTCTTCTTTGCTTAATTCCTGCGGGTTATCACTGGTCCAGATGTACAGAGTATCTTTATAAATGGTGATGGTACGGTCCTCAAATTGAATATCATACAGTGTTTTATCGCCCTCCACATGCTCAGAAATACGCACCGGGAACTGTTCGCCGTTGAGGGATATGTTATAATCGTAGCTTTTCATATTCAATATCTGCTGGTCCTGTCAGATGTTTTCCCGACAGTACTGTATTAACAGAAATTGCAGATAGGTTGTTTGTTCCGCCCTTGTCGCTGTTATTACTCTTATTGTTCGGAAGAAATAATATAGGGATCAAATTCCCCTCTTGAGAGGGGGCGCGTAGGAATTGTGCGGCTGCAGGGGTGTGTTAAGCCGCTCACATAACACACCCCTACACCCCTCTCGAGAGGGGAATCGCACCACCCACCGCTTCTTTTTAAATCTTCAGAACACGTGTAGCATTATCACCAATAAAGTAACGAGACTACCCCCTTCCCGTCCCCTCAGGGTATCCTGAAAGGGACCCTGAGGTAGCACAATGCCGCGTTGCAAACAGAATTACTCTTACTTTATAACCGTGACATACCCACTCATTACCTGGTGTTGAAACTGGAGGTCAATTACATAGTAGTAGGTTGATGCCGGTACATTTTTACCATTTGTTGTGCCGTCCCAATCTACGTTGTAACCTCTTGACCGGTGTATTAACTGCCCGTTCCGGTTATAAATACTTACCTGGCAGTTGGGATAACCCGCCAGGCCTTTTATAAACCAGGTATCGTTAATGCCATCGGCATTAGGTGTAAATGTGTTGGGTATTTCAACCTTGGTTACCAGGGTAACTTTTAAGGTCTGGCTTTCGGCAGGCAGACTGCAGCTGTTGCTTGCGGCAACCACACACTGCACAAGGTCGCCGTTGGCAAATGTATTACTTACATAATTTGCGCTATTATCGCCCACTGCAATGCCATTTACATACCATTGATAATCTGGAGTTGCGCTGCCGTTTTTTACATCGGCTGTAAACGTAATTTCAGTGCCCGGGAACACATAGTTGACTGATGCAGCAATGGTAACCACAGGCGTTACCGGACTAACCAGCTCAAGTGTGACGATGTTTGAGTTAGCTACAAAGCCGCTTAAACAAGGGCTCTCATTATTTATAAGCGTGCAGGTAACATTGTCGCCATTATTCAGCGTTGTGCTTGTAAATACATCGCTGTTGTTGTTGGCAATACTAACATTGTTTACCCGCCATTGATATACAGGATTAGCACCGGCGTTATGCCCTGTGGCCGTAAAAGTGACAAGCGAGCCGGTACAATTGCCGGCATAGCTGGCTGCAATGCTTACGTCAGGCGAAACAGGTAACACCACGGCTAATGTTTGCGATTTTGGCTGTGCCGATACATAGTATTGCTGCGTGGTATTCTGAGAAATGGTGATTACCGTACTCCCTGCGCTTATGATATGGATAAGTCCATCGGAAGAAATGGTAGCCACGCCCGGATTACTGCTGGTGTAGGTAACAGGCAAGTCGGTATCCCTGATAAAAGCATTGGCACTAAAATCTGCGCTGCAAACGGTTTTGGTTTCAAAAGCAGGTAAACTAACAAATAAAGTTTCTATAACTGTAAGGTACTGGATCACCGGCTGGGCGTCGGCATAATTTTCATTTCCGGGCTGGGTAGCGGTAATAGTACTTAGGCCCGGCCCCACTAAATGTACAAGCCCCGTGGCAGTTATAGTTGCAACAGCCGGGTTGCTGCTGGTATAAATAATAGGTGTTTCGGGGTTGGTGCTGGTCCCTTTGGGGTCGTAACTGTTATCGGCATCCAAATGATCGGGCTTTTGCGTAGGTAGCGTTATAATAGATGGCTTTTTTGCATTTGCTGCCACCGTTATACTAACGGTTGTACTATGGCTCCCTCCGCCATTATAGGCTGTTATAGTGTAATTAGTGGTGGGCCAAAGCGTTGTTGGTGTACCGCTTATAATGCCTGTCTGCGGGTCAAAACTTAGTCCGGCAGGCAGCGCTTTATCAATGGTGTATCCGGAGATGGTAACTTTGTGGATAAGGTTCACTGCTCCAATATATAAACTCCCTTTTCCATCCAGCACCAGGCCAATAGGGCTGCTAAACCCCGAGGCTACCGTTGTAACGCCACCGGCTGGCGATATTACAGACAGGCTGTTGCTGCTTTGCTCAACAAAATAAATGTTCCCGGTACCATCTACACGCAACTCACGCGGTGTATTCAAACCTGTGGCTATAGTGGATACTGTGCCATCTGTGGCTATCTTTCTGATGGCGCCATTTTGCGTGTCAGCAACATACAAATTTCCCGCGTTGTCTATACCAACGGCAGTAGGTGTGTTAAACGTTGCGGTAGCCACATCGCCATTGGTAAAGCCAACGCCCGCGCGGCCGGTAACAGTGGTTACTGCTCCGGCAGGGCTTATTTTGCGGATGAGGTTATTGCTCTGATCAGCAACATAAATATTTCCCGCGGCATCGCGCGTCATGCCCCTGGGCGTATAAAAACTCGCTAATAAGCCTGTTGTATTGTCTGCAGAACCTGCTGAGCCACTACCTGCAAAGGTGGATACCTGCCCGGCGGGCGTAATCTTGCGGATAAGGTTATTGCCCATATCGCTAAGGTATAGATTACCCGCAGCGTCGGCCACTAAAGCATCCGGCAGTAAAAATGAATACCCGGCACCTGATGGTCCGGCAAAAACGCTTATAACGCCGGCCGCGCTTACCTTGTAAACAGTATTATCGCCATAGTTGGCTATGTAGAGGGAGCCATCCGGTTCGGCCACAAGCCCGGTAACGTTTTGAAGGGGCCCGGGTCCCGCAAAAACCGACTGCTGGCCATAAATAGCTGCCGGCACGCTGCCGCCCGTGTTATTAGGCGTTAAGGGCGTAATGGGTAAATTGGCACCGTATACCTGCGGTGTTGAATAGGATATATGTGGCGGAGTGGTTATTGTGGTAGGGATATCGTTTACCCGGATGGAAGAAACGGCTTTTGGTTGCCCGGTGTTTGTAATCTCGACATGGTAGGTACGCTGCTGGCTGTAAGCAACTAACTTTAATAGAAGCAGGAACAAAAAAATAATGCCTTTATTAAAGTTAACCATTTATGCGATGACGGTCGGGGTTGTTTAGCGGCCTAATATCGCTTAAAGAGCGGAAAAAAAGAAATTAATGAGGGGGTAGATTTACTTAACGCAATTGGTGTAAGCCCCTTCGTTTCAGCAGCGTCCTGTGCGGGAAATCCTCGCCTGGGCGGGAAATAATATTTTCGATCACCACTTAATTTTATAGTCAAACAACCAATGATTGCCTTTTTCCGCAAAGGCATTTACAAAGATCCTAATCATTAGCTCTCTGATTTTTTGCTGAAAGGCATTTACAATAACTTTGTCACTGCCTCTTTTTCTACCTTCTAAAACAATTTTTTCCACTCGTGGCCTTCGCATAATTTCAAAATTTGAAAACGCAGTTTGCAAATTATTTTCATCTCGAATAAGCTTAGCCAAAAGCATCGCGTCTTCTAAAGCCATTGAAGCTCCTTGTCCTGAATTTGGACTTACAGCATGTGCTGCATCACCAATAAGAATGATGTTTTTATTGAACCACCGGGGCAAAAATTGAACATCAAAAACATTAAGTCTGAGAAAATGTGACGAGTTGCTAATAATTTCGATAACAGGAAAACTGTATAAAGCGTATTGATTGAGCAAGCTTTTTCTTTCTGCTTCCTTGTCAAAGTTTGTTTGTTCTTCTCTTGTATATGGATCAGCCACCATGACATTTGTCCACCACATCAGTTCTTTTGTATTAACACCTGTATAGCCAAAAAATCCATTTTTGCCGTAAATGAAATTTATATCGTCGCTATCTGATTGCGTTAGATCCTGAATTTTGTTTTTATCTACAAAGCCGCCACTACCTACAACGCCGGTAAAGTCGGGCTTCAACGGAATATCTAATACGTAATTTCTAACAAAGCTTCTTACACCATCAGCTCCTACCAGAAAGTTTCCTACGGCTTTACTCCCATCTTCAAACGTGGCAGTTACCTCATTATCAGTTTGTGAAATATTTTGCAATGTTTTGTTGAAATGGATTGGAATGTTTTGCTTGTTCAATTCCTCCAACATAATATTATTGAGTGTTGCTCTTTTAATATTTACGCTTGGATATTTATACCGAGCTAAATTGGAAAACTTGAACTTTGCTAACCTATTTCCGTTGGCGTTTTTAAATATTCCATTTGCTGCAATGCTTCCACTTGTAATTGTTTTATCGGCTAACCCTAATTCGGCTAATACATTTACCCCATTAGGAGCAAGGCTTAATCCTGCACCATTAGAAAATGTTTCCTCTTTCGCTTCAAATACTTCTGATTGAATGCCGATTTTTTTCAAAAATAATGCTATTGAAGGTCCGGCTATTCCACCACCAATTATTATTGCCTTGCTATTCGTTTGAAATTCCATGCTATTTGGTGTCGTTTAATTTCCGGGTTATTTCCTGCATAATCTGAATAGCCGACTGCATATAATTTTCTATCAGGGCTAAATCTTTTTTACTGTAAGAATTTAAAAGATCAGTCATTTTTGTTTCTATTTCACCAAAAATGCCACCCAGTTCTTTCATAATTACCGGCGTGTTTGGAACTATAATTACTTTTCGCCTATCACTTTTGTCAAATTCCCTTGATACAAAATTTTTCTTTTCAAATCTGTCTATTAGCCCGGTAACTGTGCCTGTGGTTAAACCTGTATATTTTGCCAATTCTCCTGCCGTCATGGAGCCATGTTGAATAATGAAGCCTAAATATTTATGGTCTGTGCCTGATAGCCCTGCTTTACGGGCAATGGCTTCGTGCATTAAAATTGTGCTGTCTGAAAATTGTCTACCAAATTGACTGGTGGAAATTCCGGTGGCGGGCGTTTTGTTCATTCGTTATGTCTTGTTTTAAAAGATAGTTGTAATTAAAGTATCTTGAAAACAAAGATAATATTAAAAATATAACTTTTTGAATTTTTTTGTATTCGTGGGCTCGCCGCCGGTGATTCAAGCGGAAACGTAAGCTTATTTCCAGCTGATTAATGACATTGTTTGAGCGGTGTTCCAAACCGGTTGATTTGCTGTTCCAAAGTGTTCCACTTTTAAGCGAAAATCGGAAAGCGGCACAAGATGCTTATTATCAGCTGCTTATGGATAATTTACAGCTAACTTTACTGACTTATAAGTAGTTTCAAAGTGTTCCAAAGTGTTTCGAGGTAAAAAGTTAAACTGTTAAAAATCAACTGTTTAATGCCGTCAACGTTTTTATTTTTATTTGAGGCTTTATATTTTTTGGAACAGTTACACCACGCTTTTTTGCGGCCTAATGCATAATGAAAAGTTAAGTTAATGTTAACTCAATGTTATGCATGTGTTAAAATAATAATATACAAGCTATTGATTTTATGAGTAGGTTTAACTCTACAATCAATTTTAAACAAAGATGATCGGGCGGGCAGGCAGGCTTTTGGTGTTGTTGCTGATCATTACTTTTCCCTCTGTTTATGGCCAAAGTAATGACAGGAGGCTATGCTTTGAGTTTTACGAAGGCACCTTTAACAGTCAGATCAGCACCTCGCTTTTGGTCGACGTTCCGCAGCAACTAACCCAGCAAACCGTAAAGTCTTTTTATGCTGATTTGAATGGGGGTAATTACCGGCCACTGGTTGATTCGCTATTATCCTTCAAAAAACGCTACCAGCTAAACGACTGGCTGTATTATCAACTTATCCGCAAAACGGCCCAGCAGCTTAGTCCTAAAGCGGATAACTATAGCAGGTATACCTTGTACAAATGGTTTCTGCTGACTAAGTCGGGTTATGATGCCCGCCTGGCCCTTACCCGCGATAAGGTGATATTTTATGTATATAATCGAGAGGATGTAGAAGATCTGCCCTTCTTTATGATAGAAGGTAATAAGTACGTTTGCCTTAACTGGCATGATTATGCCCGGGTAAATTTGAATGATGACCCACCCATACCGGTAAATATTGCCATACCCGAAGCGGACAATGCCTTCTCCTATAAAATAGATAAAATGCCCGATCTGCGCCCTGCTGAATATTTCGACAAGGAGCTGCAGTTTACCTATAAGCATAAGGTGTACTACTTCAATATCAAGCTGAGCAAAGAAGTGGATGCCATTTTTACCAACTACCCTGTAGTTGATTTTTCAAGCTATTTCAATATCCCGCTGAGCAAAGAAACCTATGGCTCGCTGATCCCAACCCTTAAAGAGAATACCAAAAAGATGAGCCAGAAAAAGGGCATAGACTATCTGATGCGCTTTACCCGCTACGCCTTTTTGTATGAAAAGGACGAGGATAACTTCGGTAGAGAAAAACGGCTGGCGCCCGAAGAAACCCTCTTCGCAAAATACAGTGATTGTGATGACAGGGCCGCCCTGTTCTTCTATCTGGTTAAGGAGGTGTATAACCTGCCCATGATAGCGCTTTTATATCCTACCCATATCACCATCGGTGTGCAGTTTGATAAGCCTGTCGGTACGTCTGTTATGTATAAAGGGGTCGCCTATTCTATTTGTGAGCCAACACCGCAAAAAGAAGATCTGGCTATCGGGCAGCTATCAGCAAAACTAAAGAATGAGCCGTATAAGGTGGTTTATCAGTATGTACCTGGCGGGCAGGGTTTGTAAGGTTTATACAAACCGGTATTGAAGTATGGCGGTAACCACGGGGGTTAGCATCTTAACGTCGTGGTCGGCATATAATGGGATCTCGAGGTAGTCGCCGGCATTAAGTATTACCTGTTTGCCATTAATTGTACACGAGCATTTACCCTGCAAAATAAAAAAGCTTTCGGCGTAATTATCATGCGATTCGTCAGGCACGTCAACCTTAGCCACTACCAGCATTTGAGCAATTTTATCCGTCTGTTGCAGTATCTGAATATTAAGGCCCTCAAACGGTTCGGTAGGTAAAAGGTGTTCAACAGCCTGCAGCCAGTTTAAGTAATTAGAGTAAGCGTCGGTTGGGGGTAAGTTGTTAATATCAAGCACTTCGTTGCCAACAAAGCCAAGCTTTCCCAAAATTTTTTCTTTGAGTTGGTCGGGAGGGGCCACCGCTTTTTCGGCAGACATTTTTTCAATTGCGGCCTCTATGTTTTTTAACTCTTCACGTAGTTCAGGATACTTTGAACAATAGCTTACAACCTGGTTAGCTTCGTCGCTATCCAACAGGCCCAAACAATATTGTTCCAATAGGCCGCTGTTTATATAATCCTGTAAATTCATTTAAAGGATGCAATCAATATTAATACACAAAGCATTGTATTTGCAGAAATACCTTCGGGGGGTAAGGGATAATCGTGTTGCAACAAATATATGATATATTTACGTTTTTAATACATCAAGTACTTCAGTGTAATAATTTTATATTTATAGCCAGACGGTCTGAAAATGTACTTCATCCTCTCAAAAATTCTGTTTTTTTTACTGGTGCCGCTAAACTGGGTGTTAGTGTTGTTCACTATTGCCGTTTTTAAGCGCGATAAAGCTAAACGACGCCGTTATATTATTGCCGGGTTAAGTTTGTTGTACCTTTTTACAACCCCCTTGTTATTGAAGGGATTTACGCGTTTGTGGGACATTAGATCTGAAGTAACCAAAACCAATACAACCAAATATTCCTGCGTAATAGTTTTAGGCGGATTTTCCGGATCAGATGGACAGGGTGGAGGCCGATTCAATGGGTTGGCCGACAGATTTATCAACGGAGCCCAAATGATAACCACAGGTAAAGCAAAGCGGATATTAATAGCCGGAGGAAACGGCAGTTTGTTATCCGAGACATTTCGGGAGGCGACCTGGGCAAGAGGTGAATTAAAAAAATTAAGAATTGCTGACAGCCTGATCCTTACAGAAAGCAACTCGCGAAATACCATAGAAAACGCCGAATTCTCAAAAAAGATATTAGAAGTCAATAACTTAAAGCCGCCGTATTTACTGGTTACATCAGCCTTTCATATGCGCAGAGCGGTAATGATATTCAAAAAAAGAGGTATGGATGTGGTGCCCTACTCATCTAGTTATCTCACTAATAACAGCCAATTAAAGTTTACCGACCTTTTTCCGCAAGCCGATATCCTATCCCATTGGGAATTGTATTTTAAAGAGGTAGTGGGATACGTAATAAACTACTTTTCTGCTTAACAATACCTCGCGGTTATTAACCTGAAATGTGTGGTTAACATTTTGGTTTAGGCCTTCCTTGTCCTTTCGCCTCTACCATTTCGAGTGTTTTTGCCGTGGTGTCAGAACTTTTTTATATGATTTTTTTAAAAACGGCGTTTCAATAAAACATTTTCCCCTGAAAAACATTATTTACGCTTATGAATACAACGTTGCACCGGGTTCGGTCAATCGATGCATTTCGTGCGGTTACCATGTTCCTGATGATATTTGTGAATGATATCGACGGAATGCCCAATACCCCACAATGGATACAACACGCCCATGAAAGCGCTGATGCCCTTGGGCTTGCCGATACCATCTTCCCTGCTTTTTTGTTTATAGTTGGGCTTTCTATCCCATTTGCTTTTCAAAACAGATTAAAGCAAGGTTATTACCGTATTCCTTGGCGCATTATCACCCGTTCGGCAGCCATGATATTTATAGGGGTTTTCTTTACCAACGTAGAAACCTATAACGAAGAAGCCGCGCTATTACCTCGCCCTGTGTGGGAAAGCATGGGCACGTTAAGTATATTTTTTATTTTTTTAGATTATGATGAAACGAAACCCGCATGGCGCAGGTTTACCCTGCGGGGAATAGGGCTGCTACTATTGATTATCCTATCATGGGCTTATAAAAGCACCGACCCTGCCCATCCCTGGCTGCATTTTTCATGGTGGGGAATATTAGGGTTAATAGGTTGGGCCTACCTCGTCTGCGCGCTTATTTACTATTATTCGGGAGGAGAACTATGGATCCAGGCCGCAGCCTGGCTATTCTTTATGTTCTTTAACATCGATTTTCACTTTGGCTGGTTTGAGTTTTTAAGCCCCTTGCAAAATTATGTTTGGATAGCCGGTAACGGTGCTATGCAGGCATTTACAATGGCAGGCGTATTTGTAGCCGTACTGTACATGCGCCTCGCCGAGCGTAATGAGCTCAAATTGCTTTGGATAGGCATGCTATTAATGGCTGTGATATTATTCAACCTGGGCTTTATTGTAAGGTTTGTAAGCGGCGGAATATCAAAAATACGCGATACCCCGGCGTGGGTCTTAATATGTACGGCGATAAGCTTGGTGGTATATGCGGCTTTTATATTTATTGTTGATTTTAAAAAAAAATACAATTGGGTTAAACCTATTGAACCTGCGGGAGTTGCCACTTTTACTGCCTATATAGTGCCGGGTCTCTTTTATCCGATTTATGAAATGGCGGATATTGAATACCCCGAAGCATTAAGTCAAGGTACAGGGGGGCTAATTAAATGTATTCTATTTGCTTTAGCCATGATATGGTTCACGGGACTGCTGCAACGGATAAATATCCGGCTGAAAATATAGCAGGTTAACTTTTATTTGCGGTTTTTATGTTAATTTTCCATCACTGATGATGCTTAACAATTAGCGTTTTCGGAAACCTTAAAAACCGATGATAAAGGCCTTACCGCGCGTACGTTCCATTGACGCATTCAGAGCGGTTATCATGTTTTTAATGATCTTTGTGAACGATATTGAGGATATCCCAAATACACCACCATGGATCCATCACGTTGCCGAAGATGTTGACGGTGTTGGGTTGGCAGACATTATCTTCCCTGCATTTTTGTTTATTGTTGGTCTATCCATACCCTTCGCACTTCAAAGCCGCTTAGCGCAAAGCCGCAATTTACCACTGCACATAATAAAGCGCTCGGCTGTGCTCATCTTTTGGGGGTTTCTTTTCACTAATCTGGAGACTTATGATGTAAAAAACACATTAATACAACGCGGTACCTGGCAGTATCTGGCCATATTCAGCATGTTTTTTATTTTTCTTGATTATAGTTGGCTAAAACACGCGTGGGTAAAATATGCCCTGCGGGGCG
>NZ_CAMLHX010000018.1 GCF_946479965.1 uncultured Mucilaginibacter sp.
CTAATATTAATAACTTTGCCACGTTTTTTAACAATAACAATGAAAAGAGATAAACTAATATTTAAGCTGTTGGATGAAGAGCAGCAACGCCAGGAAGAAGGTTTGGAACTTATTGCATCAGAAAACTTTGTGAGCTTACAGGTTATGGAAGCTGCGGGTTCTGTTGCTACCAACAAGTATGCCGAGGGCCTTCCGGGTAAACGTTACTATGGTGGCTGCCAGATAGTTGATGAAATTGAAACCATTGCTATTGAGCGTGCCAAGCAGCTTTTTAATGCCGAATGGGTTAACGTGCAGCCGCACTCAGGCGCGCAGGCTAACGCGGCGGTAATGCTGGCTTGTTTGCAACCCGGCGACAAAATATTAGGATTTGATCTTTCACACGGCGGCCACTTAACTCATGGTTCGGCGGTTAACTTTTCAGGAAAGTTATACGAGCCACATTTTTATGGTGTTAAAAAGGAAACCGGTTATGTTGATTACGACCAGTTAAAGGAAGTAGCGCTGCGCGAAAAACCAAAAATGATCATCTGCGGTGCTTCTGCCTACTCACGCGATTGGGATTATGAATTCATCCGTAAAGTAGCTGATGAAGTTGGTGCGTTGGTTTTAGCAGACATATCTCATCCTGCAGGTTTAATTGCACGTGGTTTATTGAAGGATCCGCTTCCACATTGTCACATTGTTAGTACAACAACACATAAAACCCTTCGCGGCCCACGCGGCGGCCTTATCATGATGGGTAAGGATTTTGAAAACCCATGGGGACTTAAAACACCTAAAGGCGAGATCAGAATGATGTCAGCCCTTCTGGATATGGCTGTTTTCCCCGGCACGCAAGGTGGTCCGCTGGAGCATATTATAGCTGCTAAAGCTGTTGCATTTGCCGAGGCTTTGTCTGACAGTTATTTGAAATACATTGTTCAGGTTAAAAAGAATGGCGCGGCTATTGCTAAAGCCTTCACAGATCGTGGTTACGAGATCGTATCTGGTGGTACAGATAACCACCTGGTGCTTATCGACCTGAGAAATAAAGGCGTAACCGGCAAAGCTGCCGAGAATGCATTGGTTAAAGCGGATATCACAATAAACAAAAACATGGTACCGTTTGATGATAAGTCGCCGTTCATTACTTCGGGTATACGCATTGGCACAGCCGCCGTTACTACCCGGGGCATGAAAGAGAAACAAATGGAGGCTATTGTTGCTTTAGTTGATGAAGTAATAAAAGACCCGGAGAACGAACTTTCTTTGGATAAAATACGTAAAAAGGTTCATAAGCTAACGGAGCAGTATCCGTTATATCACAATAAGACTAAAGAGTAATGATAAATAAGCAGGAGATCCTTTCAGAAGTAGAAGAAAAGCGTTTAGCCGCGCTCGACTCCTACAATGTTATGGATACCCTGCCTGAAAAGGAATACGACGCCATTACGCGCCTGGCATCTTATATATGCCAGGTGCCAATTGCGCTTATTTCGCTTGTTGATCAGGAAAGACAATGGTTCAAGTCTGCCGTTGGCCTTGATGTTGATCAAACCCCGCGTGCAGATGCCTTCTGCAATCACACCATTCTTACCGACGAGATATTAGAGGTAGACAACGCTGCCGAGGATGATACGTTTAAAGATAATCCACTTGTTACCGGCAAGGTAAATATCAGGTTTTACGCCGGCGCCCCACTTATTGATCCCGATGGACATCGCCTCGGATCGTTATGTGTAATTGACACTGTCCCACGTAAACTTAATGAACAGCAACGAGACGCGTTGCGCACATTGGCCGACGAGGTAATGTCGCACTTGCTGCTGCGGAAGCAAAAAAAAGCGTTAGAAGCATCGCTTGATGCGCATAAAGAGTTTTATAACCTGTTTAACAGCTCGCCGGATATACATTATATTGCAGGTGCTGATTCAAATATTGAATTTATTAATGACGCAGTAACCAATATTTTGGGTTACACCCCTCAACAGGCTCTAGGTCGTTCGTTATGGGAATTTGTGGTTAGTAAAAACCGAGAACAGTTTTTGCCGCTTATTGAGATGGCGGTTGAGACCGGCCGGCCATTTGAATTAGAAACCCGAACAATTACGGCAACCGGAGAAGCCAAATGGATAGGCTGGTGCGCAATATATAAGGGTGGCAAATGGTATGCAAGCGGACGCGATATAAGCTATCAAAAACAATTAATCGCCGATTTGGAACAGCTATCACTTGTTGCCAGCAACATGATAAATGGTTGCGCTGTAAGCGATGCTAATGATAATGTTATCTGGATAAATAATGCGTTCACAAAAACAACAGGATATAACTTGTCGGATGTGGAAGGAAAACGCTTGCGCGATGTTTTTGTGCCTGATGTAAATAATACCGACAGCCTAAAGAAATATAACGAGAAGATCCAATCAAAAAAATCATACTCTGTACATGTATACGCTACGCGGAAGGATGGCCAGCAAGTATGGTTATCAATTACAACTTCTGTAATTTATGATAAAAAAGGAGATGTTGACAGGTACATCCGCATAATATCTGACATAACAACCCGCAAAAACACACAGCAGGATCTGGAGATCTTGTCTTTCGCGGCACAAAAATCGCCTGCCGGTATGCTTACCCGCGATGCAGAGGGCCACGTTATGTGGATGAATGAAGCGGTAGAGAAAATTACCGGATATACCCTGGCCGAAATGAAAGGAAAAACATTTGGTAATATTTTGGTAGGCCCTGATACTGATATGAGCGTGTTTGAGAGTGCTGTTAAATCCTTTCAGCAAAATCAACCATACAATATTGAAATACTCGTCTATAAAAAAGACAGAACTCCGGTATGGATAGCATTGTCTAACAGCCCGCTTTTTAACGAGGCGGGAGAAGTAGAGCGGCAGGTAAGTTCAATAACAGATATTACCGAGCGCAAATATGCCGAGAATGAGCTGAAACTGCTTTCGTTAGTGGCCAGCAGCATTAACAGCGGTGTGGTAATAAACAATAGTAAAGGCGAAATTGAATGGGTAAATCCGGCGTTTGAAAAAATTACAGGGTATTATTTAAAAGATGTTCAAAAGAAATACTTAGGCGATATTATACAGGGCGAATTAACGGATACCAATATTATACAAAATGCCCGCGAGTTATCTAAAAATAAAAGATCTTTTGAGGTTGACCTGCTGGCTTATCGTAAAGACAGAAAGCCGATGTGGATCTCGGTTATCAACTCTGTAATTTTAAATAAGCAGGGCGAAGTAGAAAAATATATTGAAGTAATAATTGATATAAGCGCCAAAAAGAAGGTGGAGCTGGAGCTGATAGCGGCCAAAGAGGAAGCCTTACAGTTGAGTCGTGCAAAGGATATGTTTATATCAGTAATGACGCATGAGATACGCACGCCGCTTAACGCGGTTATTGGCATGTCGCATTTATTGCAGGAGGGTAATCCGGATGCGTCTCAAAAAGAAAACCTGGACATACTTAAGTTCTCTGCAGAAAATTTAATGCTGCTTATTAATGATGTGCTTGATTTTACCAAGATAGAAACAGGCAATATCGAGCTGGAAAATACGACTGTTGATCTGCGCGATCTGGTGCAGAGCATTACCGGATCAATGCAGTTTAAAACCAAGGAAAAGAAAATTGAACTGATCCAAAAAATAGCTCCGGATGTACCCACAACTATTGTAGGTGACAGAACCAGGTTGTCTCAGATATTGCTTAACCTGGTAAGCAATGCCGTTAAATTTACCGAAATGGGGCGCGTAACGGTAGAGTTACAAGTGGTTGAGCAGAACGAGCACGAAGCGCGTATAAGATTTGCTGTAACAGATACAGGAATTGGTATAGCAAATAACAAATTAAATACGATATTTGAAACGTTTAAACAAGCCGAAGCCGACACTACTCGTAAATACGGTGGAACAGGTTTAGGTTTGGCTATAAGCAAAAGGTTGATAGAACTGCATGATTCGCGTATTAACGTGGAGAGCAGCCCGGGTAAAGGCTCAACTTTTTGGTTTGCTATAACATTTAAAAAGGCAGATAGAAACCATCATAATAACAACAACGTGGAAACAGGTTTAAATATTAATGTACTGGTAGTTGATGATAACCAGATAAACCGCTTACTTATCAATAAAATATTGACAAAGTGGGGAGCCACTATTGACTTTGCCGAAAACGGGTTACAAGCGGTTAATAAGGTTGAAGCCAATAAAAATTATGATGTTGTGTTGATGGATATCCATATGCCTGAAATGGGCGGACTGGAAGCAACACAGATAATACGCGCAAACCCAGAGCCCTATTTTAAGCAACTACCTATTATAGCACTAACCGCATCTATGCTTACCAACCAAATGAGCCAGATAGGTGATGCCGGTATGAATGATTACATTTTGAAGCCCTTTGAACCTAAAGCGCTGTTTGATAAACTAACCCGGTACCAAAAATCATAGGTAAGATTCCGGTGCTGTGGCGTGTTTAGTGCCACAAGCTTTTTTTCGACTGTATAAAAATCCCTCTTTTTAGGTCTAACCCGGCTGATCGGCACCGCCCGGATGTGCGTGGCAATTTTTATTGACCCCCTAAATAGCCAATGCGTATAATTTTGAAGCCAGTAACAGGCAATTCCGGTCAAATGGTAACGGCCTGTAAATAGCTATGGATTAATATTATTTTTTGAGCAGGGCATTATTATTGCAGGAACGGCTTTTATGTTTAACAATATACATATGAAAAAGATATTATTTTTTGCAGCAATTTTAAGTGTTGGCCTTTTTTCTTGTAAAAAAGATAACAACAACGGCGACAACACGGCCCATGTATCTGTAAGGCTGACAGACGCGCCAGGCGTCTTCGGCAATGTTTTCCTTAATGTGAAAAGCGTAGTAGTGGTAACGGACAATGGCGAACGTACACTGGACCTTAAAGGCGGCGTTATTGACATTTTACGTTTCAGAAACGGACGCGATACCTTAATTGCCGATGCCGACATTCCTGCCGGAACCATTCAACAAGTTCGTTTGGTATTGAATGATACAGGTAACAAGGTTGTTGTAGGTGGTGTAACTTATGATCTGACCACACCAAGCGGACAAACATCAGGTGTAAAGCTTAATGTGCACGACAATTTAACAGCCGGAGTAGCGTATACCCTTAAGTTAGACTTTGACGTAGCCAAATCTATTGTGCTTACCGGAAGCGGCAAGTATATTTTAAAACCTGTTATACGTGCTATAGCCGAAGCTACATCTGGTGTAATTACCGGAATGGTTTCACCGGCGGCAGCTTCACCTAGCGTGTATGCTATTATGGGCACTGATACCGTTGGTACCATGGCAGATGCAACCGGAAAGTTTTATTTCCCTGGTTTACCAGCCGGAACTTACAATGTTAGGTTCGAGCCTGTTTCGCCTTATGCAGTTAAAACCGTTACAGGTATAACCGTAGTGACCGGACAGGTGAATAATATGGGAACAGTAACCCTTCCTTAATTAAGTTTATTATTTATTTTTAAAGAAAGCCGCATGGATGAAAATCTATGCGGCTTTTTTGTGCTTATATCAAATCAATAATTCAATAACTCAGTAATTCAAACCTAAATCATTCCGCATACGCAATAGTAGCTATACTCAGTTTTACGCCCGGTATTTTAAGCAGTTCTATGCCACAGGCTTCCAAAGTTGAGCCGGTTGTTACGGTATCGTCAACCAGCAGGATGTGTTTGTTGATAAGCTGATCGGGATCTTTCACCGCAAAAACTTCCTGCATGTTTTCAAACCTGGCAAAACGCGATTTATGTGTTTGTGTTTCGGTATGCCGGATTCTTACCAGGTTGTTTTCTGTTAGATCGGCATCTAATCTTTGAGCCAGCCCCTCGCCAAAGCAGGCGCTTTGATTGTATCCGCGTTCCCTCATTCGCCGCTTATGCAGCGGGACGGGAATTATATGATCTATCTCCTTAAATGTGTCGCTTTTTAACAACTGTTCTGCCGCTATGCTGCCCAACACTTTGCCTATCTGCGGCATATTTTTATATTTTAAATGATGCAGCAGGTTCTGCACCTTTCCGCCTTTGCTAAAATAATACATAGCATAGGCCGCTTCAATGTTCAGCTTGCCCCAAAACTGGCGCGCAACCACATTATCAGGCTGTAAATGAAAGTTAGTGAAAGGCAAACTATACCGACAATCCGTACAAAGCACATGCTCGTTAGCCATCAACGCCTCACCACAAGCCGGGCAAAGATGGGGGAACAGTAACGAAGTAAAATCTGCCAGGTAACGGGTGAGCACATTCATGGCATTAAGGTAGGAATTTGGTTTAAGTTTGTTATTGTGCTTTAGCTTTTTGTTGTATATTAGGTATTGCTTATCACTATGACTACATCTAAAAAAGTCTTCCGGTTCCTGACGTTAATGATACCAGTGGGCCTATTCATAGCATCGCTTACGCAAAATGCTTTTACAACGGAGTATATGAATGAAGAAGGTCCGACGCGGGCTATAGATATTTTTATAATGGGCCCTACTCTTATCGCAGGCGGGGCATTAAATGAATGGCTTACCTGGATGGCAAATCCATTAGCCTTGGTGGCAGCTTACCGTTTTTTCGTTTCAACGAGCGAAAAGCCTTTATTAAAAAAGTATGAAAAATTCAGGAGTAGTATTCTGCTATCTCTACTTGCTTCGGCAATAGCCTGGACCTTTAGTTTTTGGGATGAAGTATTGGGCAATGAAGGTGGGACAATGTCTCCAATTGTGAGCTTTGATCCAGGGTATTGGTTATGGGCCTCAAGTTTTTACGCGCTTGCAATCGGTATTTTAGTCTTCGCTGCAATATACAAATACCCAAAAAAAGAGAAGAATTTGCCATTTAGCAAATAAGCCCGTTGTTCGATACCGATAAAATGGCAAGCACACCGTTCCAAAAGCGTTTCGCAAAAAGCACAAATTGAGCTATTTTATAACTGTTTGATATATAGTATAGTGCGTTAATTTTACAGCTAAATTTCCCGGCGAATAAGTCTGTTGCAAAGTGTTGCAAGGAAAAACTGTAGTTATTTAATAATCAGTTTGTTAGCCAAAATTGCTGTTGCAAGTGTTGCATCTGTTGCTATATTTTTCTGCAACACCCCCGTTTATATTACCCCTATATTGCTTCCGTCTGCAACAGCTTAATATCCTCAATCAGCATATCAATCTCCACCGCCAGCGAAGCATTGTACACCCCGCGTATGCGGCCCTTTGTATCCAGCAAAACCACGTTTTCGGTATGCAGAAACTCGTCGGGTTTTTTGCCGTAGCCGCCGGCTTCATCAGCAAAGTAGGCTTGCCGCGCCAATATGTAGGTGGCATCCCTGTCGCCTGTTAGTAAAAGCCAGTTCTTATT
This sequence comes from uncultured Mucilaginibacter sp., assembly GCF_946479965.1. The sequence continues at coordinate 7,388 of NZ_CAMLHX010000018.1, forward strand.
GTCGATGTTGCGCTCATCGGCATATTTCCGCAAGGCTGCCACACTGTCCTTCAACGGCGTTACCGAGTGCGAAAGAATAAGCACCCCGGCATTGTTTTTAAATGTTTTCTGTACCTTCTTCAGGTTGGTCATCATAGCAGGGCAAATGTTTTTACATGATGCAAAGAAGAAGTTAGCCACATATATTTTACCTGCCGTGGTTTTATTGCTTACCTTTTCGCCAAGCTGGTTGGTAAAACTAAACGGCGGAATAGTGTGGATCTTATCGTAGCCATCATCGCCGGGTTGGAGCCAAACCGGGGTAAAATCTGGGGTATTGTAAAAAGGCAATCCGTTGTTTTCCTCTTTGCATCCGCAGAAGACAAGCAACAGTAAAACAATACCCAATAATTTAAAAGTCCTCATTACTTAAACACGTTCTTACAAAGCTTGCGGCCTACTAACCCATATTGGCGGTTGTTTTTAACAACATAATTCGCCCTGACGCTGCCATCCTCCCACCACATTTGCTGCTTCCCCAGTTCGTGCCCCTTTTTGTAATGGAATGTGCGGTAAAGCTTGTTATTACTAAACCATTCCTTTGCCGCGCCTTCATGCTCATCATCAACAAAATTGTACTCGAACTTAGGCATGCCGTTAGGCCACCACCCGCGATGAACTCCCTGCTTTTCGCCCGAAACGAAGAAACGCTCCTGCTCGGGTGTTTTATCGCCATACCAGGTTTTCATGGTGCCGTCCATTTTTCCTTCGTAGTAGGGTATTTCTTTCGCGCGGTTGCCGTTGTTGAAATTTTCAAACAACCAGCCCGTATAAGCCTGGTTCTTATAGTATAAAAAACCGTTTTTATATACCAAATTCTTGTCGGTTGTGGCAACCAACGTGTCTGGTATAGTTCGTGACCTGGTGCTGCTATAAAAGGTTATCAGCACTATAGCAGCCCAAAACAGCAGTAATACTTTATTGAGAGATTGTACCCGGTGTTCCATAAAACTGATTTCCGTTGATGTAAGGGTCTGCGGCGGTTGTATGATAGTGATAAATGCCTGCAGGATAATCTGCAGTGACGGCGGTATGACCGTGATATACGTCCAGATCGGCATTGGTTATTGCCCTGCCGCCTTCGTTAGGGCCATATACCGGGAAACCATCCAGCAAAAAGCCTATCAATGCGTCCTTGCCTTTTTGAGCCGTCAGATAATAAGGTTCCGCATGATAGTGGTACATGCCCTGCTGCTGCGGGTGTCCGTAGTATTGGTCAAAGCTGTTTATCTCGCCGGTTAGCGGCGATCCGCCTGCGGCATATTGATTAAATATAGGTACACCATTAATGGCCACACCCATCGGGCCCATTGGGGTGGAGCTATGACTGCTGGCCACGGTTGGGTTCAAAGGTATTTTAAAAGTTACGTCAGACTCAGCAATGGTATTTGGGTTTTGGTTCCACAGCGGATTGGTACCATTATAAGACTCGTACTGCGTTGCTGCCCATTTGGTGCCTTTATAATACGGCGATTTATGGTCGGGCAGGCTGGTGGTTTTTATTACAACAAAGCCACTCTGAATGTAGATCTCTTTAGCATTGTATATCTTTTTATATACCGCAGGCACGTCAGCCCCAACGGTTGGGGTAATGCTGGTAGGCGTTACCGTCCCATCGGCGGTATCAGTAGTGTTCTCTTTTTTGCATGATATTATCGCAATAAAAAATACAGTTACACTGAGGAGTAGAAGAATAGGTTTAGTTCTCATAATAAAAGGAATTTATATCATTAGAAGCCTGTTGATATAAATTCCTTCGGTTGTTAAAACTTTTTTAAGATTGACGAGAAGCTTATTGACCCGGCGGCGGCGGAAAACCTTCTCCCTGCGGCGGACCTTCCCCGGGTGGCGGCCCCTGACCCGGCGGTGGCCCTTGCCCATCACGCGGTGGTGGCATGCCATTTGGCCCGCGTCCGCCTCGTGGCGGTCCGCCCATCATGCGTACGGCATCTTTAACAACGCCATCAAATTTTTTCTGCTGATCTGCATTCAAAATATTTCTTAGTTCCCTGAAATGTAATAATGTGGCTTTCTCTAGTTCAGCCTGATTAAAGGCAATTTGTTTTTCAAGCCGGGTTACGGTGGGGGTATCTAAGCCGGGCGTTTGTATATAATTAAAAAGTGAATCGCGAAGCTGATGGTTGGCTTCATTTAACCCACGTGTAAATTCAAAATGGCTGGTCCGCATCTTTTCATACGCTTTTTCCTGGTCTTTGGTCAGACTGAGCTCTTTTGTTAAAAATTCGTGGGCGCGTTGCGGAGGCCCGTCGGGGCCGGGGCCTTTGCCGCGCTGCAGCCAAAACACGGCTAAAAGCGCGCAGTTTATCAGCACCAGCAGCACCACTATCGCTATTAATATTTTAACACTTTTCATATGTGTATTTTAATAATTTTCTGAACTATTGCTCAAGCCATACGCGCTGGCAAAAGCATCAGCCCCCGTAGCTGCTGATGTTGTATTTGCCGTTTTTTTGCTCAGTACATAAAAGCTTACGCAGTTTAAACCGGTAAACATTAATAACACCACGGCCAGCCTTAACAGCAGTTTGTTATAACCCACGGGCAAACCATTCCGGTTAGTTTGCATACGCTGCCAGGCCTTTGCGGCCAGGAAATCATTTGCTTCTAACTGCTGCAGGTTGTCCAGACTGTGTAAGGCTTGCTCAGCCAATTGTTCAATGTCTTTCCTGTTTTTCATAGTGATGAATAATAATCGATCAATAGTTTCTTAAGATTAGCTTTGGCACGCATCAGTAGCGATTCAACCGCTCCCTCTTTTATTCCCATAACCTCTGCAATTTTTTGCTGACTCATATCCTGCACTTTTTGCAGTATAAAGGCAGTTTTTTGATTCTCAGACAGCTTATTTATCGCGCCGAATAAAATTGCCGATTGCTCTTTGTTTTCAGCCAATACACCCGGATGAACAAAATCGACAGGATGATGCAGCAGTGTATTATCCGCTCCAAAAAGGCTGGTTAAAAAGCCCAATCTTTTTTTGCGGTTTTTATGGCGGGTAAAATCAAGCGATTGCGTAATGCTTATGCGATAGATCCATGTGCTAAGCTTGCTCTGTTGTTTAAATTTGCCAATACCCTCAAAAACCTTTATAAAAACCTCTTGCGTAACATCTTCAGCATCGTGCGTGTTTTGCACAAAACCCAATACGGTGTTGTACACCATTTTTTTATAGGTGTTAACCAGTAATTTAAAGGCATTTTCATCGCCCTTAATCAGGTAAGCAATTAGCTCTTGCTCCGTCAATGTTTAAATTCTCTGTTGGGTTAGACGATATTGGAAATAAAATCCTTCGGCGAGCTTTTAAAATAATAAACAGACGCCGGGGGCGATAAATATAGAGAAAAATAGAAAGGATTTTATTGTGCGTCCTTAATGGCGAGTTGTCCGCATGCCGCATCAATGTCTTTACCCCGGCTGCGGCGCAGGTGGGTGTTTACGCCTTGCTTGCGCAGGTATTCTGCAAAGGCATCAACGCGATCTTCGCCGGCATTTATGTAGCTGGCAAAAGCTATAGGGTTATATTCAATGATATTTACCTTGCAGGGCAAGTGCTTGCAAAAGCGGGCTAGTTCTTCTGCGTCCTTCAGTGTATCGTTAACGCCATCAAATATTATATACTCATAGGTTACCGGGTTTTTTGTTTTAGCGTAGTAGTATTTAAGCGCCTCGGCCAATGCTTTTAATGAGTTTTGCTCATTAATGGGCATAATAGTATTCCGCTTTTCGTCGTTAGCGGCATGAAGTGAGAGTGCCAGGTTAAACTTAACATTGTCATCGCCCAGTTTTTTGATCATTTTGGCAATGCCCGCGGTTGATACGGTAATGCGTTTTGCAGCCATATTCAAGCCATCTTCAGACGTCAGCTTTTCTATCGAGTCTAAAACGTTTTTGTAATTAAGCAAAGGCTCGCCCATGCCCATGTACACAATGTTGCTTAAGGGGATACCATAATTTTCGCGCGCCTGTTTATCTATCAGTACCACCTGATCGTAAATTTCGTCGGCATTGAGGTTACGCTTACGCTCCATATAACCCGTAGCGCAAAATTTGCAGGTAAGGCTGCAACCTACTTGTGATGATACGCAAGCTGTCATTCTCTCGGTCGTCGGAATTAAAACGCCCTCAATTAAGTGGTTATCATGTAAAATGAAAGAATTTTTTATAGTTTTATCAGAACTAAACTGCGAATTGTTGATCCGTACATTATTTATGGTGAAGTTTTCTTCCAGTTTTGTACGAAGTTCTTTTGAAATATTGCTCATCTCGTCGAAAGAAAAGCAGGATTTTTTCCATAGCCACTCATAAACCTGTTTAGCACGAAAGCTTTTTTCGTTCATTTCCGAAAAATGTTTCTGCAAACTTTCCAGGTTCAGGCTGCGGATGTCTATCTTTTCTTTAACGCTGTTCACGCTGCAAAAATACAAAATTTAAAAGGGGTATTTTTAAATCGATTAGTTAAAAACAATTAACTTTTAATTATTGTTTTTAACTTTATTGGATGGTGGTTAACGAGTTGCGTAAAATGCTAAGTCACAATACATGAAAATTTTTAGAGCCGATTACGTTTTTCCTGTTAATGCCGATCCAATTAAAAACGGAGCAGTTGTTGTTAATGACGATGGTAGTATCGTCTCCGTAGCAGAAGACATCCCTCCCGAACATGCCAATATTCCTGTAGAGCAACTTAGCGGTGTTATTTGTCCGGGGTTCATTAATACGCATTGCCACGTAGAACTTTCGCATCTTAAAGACAAAATAACAAAGGGCGAAGGGCTCATTTCCTTTATCCAGAATTTGCAGCTGCACAGAAATTCTACACCCATGGAAATAGAGCGAGCAGCAATAGCGGCCGACCAGGCCATGTATGATAATGGTATTGTAGCCGTTGGCGATATCTCCAACAGCGGTGTTACAATAGATATAAAATCAAAAAGTAAGCTATACTACCACACTTTTGTTGAGGTTTTTGGCTTTGTTCCGCAAAATGCAGAAGAGGTATTTACTAAAGCGCTTCAACTATTAGAAGAATTTAAGTCGCAGCCCTGTTCTATAACCCCGCATGCGCCTTATTCTGTATCAAAAGAGTTATTTAAACTGCTGAAAAAATATACCGACAATAATAAAAACCTGCTGAGCATACATAACCAGGAATGCGAAGATGAGAACAAATTTTACCGCTATAAACTGGGACGTTTTAATGATTTATACGCTCATTTTGGTATAGATATAAGTTTCTTTAAACCACAGGCGCGCAATTCTTTGCAATCTGTATTGCCTTTGCTATCAAGCAAGCAGGATATATTACTGGTGCATAATACCTGTACCAATTTAAAGGACATTTATTTCATCAAGCGTTTCGATCATAAAATACACTGGTGCTTTTGCCCGAATGCTAACTTGTATATTGAAGGTACATTGCCTAAGATAGACCTTTTTGTGAATCAGGGTTTTAATATCACCTTAGGCACTGATAGCCTGGCATCAAACCATAAACTGTGTATTTTAAGCGAGATGGTTACCCTGCAAAAGCATTTTCCCTCGTTACAGTTAAGCCGGCTTTTACAATGGGCCACCATAAACGGAGCCAAATTTTTAGGCATCGATCAGGAGAAAGGCACCTTAGAACCCGGCAAAACCCCCGGTCTTAATCTTATAAGCGGTTTAAATGATCTGAAAATTACTGATGAGACCAAGGTAAGAAGGTTGATTTAAGGGAGTAATTAGTTTTGATTAATATATTTGCGATCAACTAATTTCTGGTTTCTGATCACAAAATGAAGCATCTCAATATAATTATAAAAGGTAAGGTACAGGGTGTGTCCTTTCGCGCAACGGCAAAAGCGGTGGCTGACCAGTTAGGCGTTCGCGGTAGCGTAAGAAACGAACCTGACGGCAGCGTTTTTATAGAAGCCGAAGGCGAACCCGTTTTGCTGGATATGTTTTTAGATTTTTGCAAAGAAGGCCCTGAATATGGTGAGGTGGACAGCATTGAAACTAATGAGGGCGAATTAAAAAACTATCGTAATTTTGAAGTATTAAAAAGAGGGTTATCAAAGTAGCGATTGGTTTTAAACCCATCGCTATTTAGATAATCGTTGTTACTTAATTTACTAAAATCTATTGTCTACAGCTAAAAAATTTGCGGGGCAAACTATCATCTATGGTTTAAGTACCATCATTTCCCGGATGATATATTTTGTGCTCACGCCCATATATACACGTAAAATAACAGTAGCCCGCAATGGCGTGTTCACATCGCTTTACAGCGCAGCCTCTATAGTAAACGCTGTTCTGGCCTTTGGTATGGAGACAACTTATTTTCGCTATCTGCAAAAGCGCGAAGATAACCGCCAGCAAGTGTATAATAACTCTTTTGGTGTTGTTTTGGCCGTTTCTGTTGTATTCCTTTTGTTCTCTCTGCTGTTTTTAGATGGGATTGTAGAATACCTTATTGCCGGCATTGCAAAGGACCGCGCTGACTATACTTTTTACGTAAAATGTTTCCTGTTTATTTTACTGGCTGATGCATTTTGCGTTATACCTTTTGCCAAAATACGTGCCGAGTCTAGACCTATGCGCTACGCTTTTATAAAGCTGTCGAATATAGCATTTGTTATGGTCTTTAACCTGTTCTTTTTATTTGGCATCCCATTTTTTATTAAGCATGGGTGGGTAGGCGCCGAGTGGATGGCATCATGGTACAGACCCGAATGGATAGGCTATGTATTTCTGTCAAACTCAGCTGCCAGCGTGTTCACTATATTGCTTTTACTGCCCGAGATATCAAAGCTGAGGTTAAATTATGATAGATCAATGCTGAAGGAAATGCTGATATACAGTTGGCCTGTTTTGGTGGCTAATCTTTCCTTCATTATTAACGAAGCGTTGGACAAAGTGATGATCAAGCAGATGCTTCCACCGAATATTGGAGATGATCAGGCCGCCATTTATGGTACCTGTGCCAAAATTGCAATATTTCTTAATATATCTGTTCAGGCATTCAGGCTGGGTGCAGAGCCATTTTTCTTTAGCCATGCTAAGAGTAAGAATGCTCCGGATACCTACTCCCGTATCATGACCTATTTTATTATTGCAATATGTGTTATGAGCGTCGCCATTGTGGCTAATATTGACTTCTTAGCCACTATCATTTTAAACGAGGAACACCCGGTAATTAAGGGGCAAATTACAAACAACATTTATTGGCAGGGATTGCCGGTGGTGCCCCTGTTGTTGTTTGGATACATAAGTTTGGGTATTTACATGAACCTTTCGGTATGGTATAAGCTGTCTGATCAAACTAAATATGGGCTATACATATCCGGTATTGGCGCTATAGTAACCATTGTATTGAATTATGTTTTTATCCCTAAATATAGCTACATGGCTTCGGCCTGGACGTCGCTCATAGCTTATTCAGGCATGATGATCTTATCATATCTGTGGGGGCAAAAGCATTACCCCATCCCCTATAATCTAAAAAAGAACCTTGCCTATATCGTGTCAGCAGTTTTTCTCGTTTATATATCATTCTACGTTTTTAATCGTAACATTTTTATAGGGAATGGCCTGTTAATTGCGTTTGCATCAGTAGCTTTATACTTTGAATGGAAAAACTTAAAGACTATTTTTATTAAATCATGACCATTCGTATTATAAATAAATCAAACAATAGTTTACCCGCTTACGAGACTTTACACGCGGCAGGTATGGACCTTCGCGCTAATATTGAAGCCCCTGTTTTGCTTAAACCGTTGGAGCGCAAATTAGTACTTACCGGTTTGTTTATAGAACTGCCGGAAGGCTTTGAGGCGCAGATCCGTCCGCGAAGCGGGCTGGCGTATAAGCATGGCATTAGCATAGTAAACGCACCGGGAACGATTGATGCGGATTACCGTGGCGAAATAGGCGTGTTATTGGTTAACCTGTCTGATCAAGTTTTTGAGATAAACCCCGGCGAACGCATTGCGCAAATGGTTGTGGCGAGGCATGAAAAGGTGGAGTGGCAACAAGTAGAATCGTTGACTGAAACCTCAAGGGGGGCCGGTGGCTACGGACACACCGGCAAATAATGAATAATTAAAAAGATAGCAAATTGGGACGCGCGGCTTTGAATATATTTGGCATTATGGGCAAAAAACAGATCAGTATTTTTGTGCTTCTTTTTGCGTGCTGTGGTGTGTCAATGCAAACATTGTATGCGCAATCGCTGCGTGTAGGGGCCAGAGGCGAGGAAGATGTTGAGCAAATGTTTTATGCCGCGCTTAGTAAAAAAACGGTAGAAGATAATGCCGGAGCAGCAAACATTTTTACTAAAATATTAGAGATAGATCCCGATAACGATGCCTCATTATATGAGCTGGCTAACATAAAAAAACTGCAAAAAAATTATCCTGCAGCTTTGCCACTGCTTGAAAAAGCAGTAACCATAAAACCTGATAACACCTGGTACTGGTTAGCACTTGCTGATGTGTACGAAAAGAATAACGACTTTACTAAGCTTGAAAACGTATTTGCCCAACTGATACGCCTTAACCCTGATAAGCCCGACGGTTACTTTGACAAAGCGAACGCCTTGTTTTTACAGGGCAAATATGATGAGGCGCTAAAAGTGTATGATCAGGTAGAAAAAATAACCGGCCCAAGTGATGACCTGACACTTAACCGCCAAAAGGTATATCTTAAGCAAGGCGATCCGGATAAAGCAGCAGCCTCGTTGGAAGCATTGATTGCTGCCAGCCCTAACAATATACGCTACTACTTAATGCTGGCCGACTTGTACAATTCGGTTAATCAGCGGGATAAAACGGCGAAGGTTTTGGAACGGGCTAAAAAGATAGACCCCAATAATGGGTTGATCCATTTAGCCCTGGCTGATATTTATCGCGATAAAAAGAACGTTGAGGGCAGTTTCAGCGAATTGGAGCAGGCTTTCTCAGTGCCCGAGCTAAGTATCGAACAAAAAATAAGAATAATAGCCGGCTACATTCCGCAGTTTTCTGATCCGAATGCCCGTGCAAGTGCGTTGGCGCTTTCAAAATTGCTGGTTACAAGTCACCCAGAAGATGCCCGGGCGCATGCAATATATGGCGATATCCTTTTACAAAATGATAAAGTAAGCGAAGCCAAAGCCAGCTATAAAAAATCTATTGCTATTAATGATCAGGTTTACGAGGTGCGTGAGCAATTGGTAAGGATAGCACTTGGCGAGAATGACCTGGCAACGGTAATTAAAGAAGGCGAGGAAGCTTTGTCGTTCTTCCCCAACCAGGCAACAATGAATTATTTTGTTGGCATGGCGTGGTTGCAAAAAAAGGATGCCAAAAAAGCACTTACCTATTTAAAAAATGCCGTGTCGCTTGAGTTGGAGGATAAAGAATTATTATCGCAGTCGTATTCAGCATTAGGCGATTGTTATCATGAATTGCAGAATAACAAATTGTCTGACGAAAACTACGATAAATCGTTACAGTATAATGCTGATAATGTTTACACCCTTAATAATTACGCCTATTATTTAGCCATACGTGGCGAAAATTTGGTCAAGGCCGCTGCAATGGCTAAGCGCGCGGTTGATGCTAAGCCCGATATGGGATCATTTGAAGATACTTATGCCTGGGTGTTATTTAAACAGAAAAAATACGCGGAAGCAAAAACATGGATGGAGAAAGCCATGCTGCACAATAAAGATAAAAGTGCAACGCAGGCAGAACATTACGGCGACATTTTGTTTAATACAGGTAATGCCGATGCTGCTTTGCAGAGCTGGATAAAGGCGAAGGAATATGGCGGAAAATCGGCAGTGTTAGAGCGGAAAATAAATGAGAAGAAATATAGCGAATAAAATAATCGTACTGTGCATTGTAGCGGTAATTTCAGTTGGTTGTAAAGCACGTAAAATGGTTACTGCCCCGGTGGTTACAGCACCGCCGGTAGTGGTTGATAACTCAACAGCCAATACTATTGCTGCCATTAAAAGCAGGCAACTCACTTTCAATACCTTTTCGGGTAAAGCCAGTGCCGACCTCAATATTGATAACGATAACAGGGGTGTTTCTATGAATATCCGTATTGATCGTGGCAAGCGGATATGGGTTTCGATAACAGCTTTGCTAAGTATTGAAGTGGCCCGTGCGTTAATTACGCCCGACAGCATCAAGATCATCAATAAAATACAGGGTGTATATATAAAAAAACCGTTTAGCTATGTGCATACTTACGCCGGCAAACAGGTTAATTACACCACACTGGAGTCGTTGTTGACAGGCAACGCAGTGCCTGAGTTACTATCAACAGATGCGGATCTGCAAAAGGGAGATAATACCATCACGCTCTCTGGCAAATTACAGCAACTTTTATATAAAACGATCTTTAATCCGGATATGAAAGTGTCCCAATTGAATTTGTCTAATAATGAGCAGCAGCAATCGCTGCAGGTTAATAACAGCAATTTTGTATTGGTGGACGGACGCACGCTTCCGTCGCAAATCAACATTAGCTCAAGCCTGAAAGAAAAAAAGATCGCGGTTAAACTGGAGTATTCAAAGGTAGAGCTTGACCGTGTATTGGAATATCCATTCAATATCCCCGAAACCTATACACCTGCCAATTAAAATTAATACTTTTGAAGGGATGAAATTTTTAAAAGTACTATTCTTTTTGGTTTGTGTGATAGCCACATTGAGCGTTTATGCACAAAGCAGCGATCAACTTAAGCGGGATAGAGACAGGCTTACCGACGAATTGGAGAAGCTTACCCGCGAGTACAACGAAACGGTTAGCAACAAAAAGTCAACAATAAAACAGCTTAATATATTAAGGGCACAGATCAATCTGCGCGAAAAAAAGATAGACAACATAAATGCTGAGGTAAGAAATCTGAACAGCGAAATTGCTGTGAATACCAATACCGTACATAGCCTGGAGCAACAGCTTAAACAGTTGCGCGAAGAGTACAAGGCGATGGTCTTATTTGCCTATCATAATAAAAGCGGCTACAATAAATTGATGTTTGTTTTTGCTGCGAAAGACTTTAACCAGGCCTACAAGCGTTTAAAATATCTGCAGGAGTTTGCAGCCTATCGTAAAAGGCAGGCCGGATACATTGAAGAAAAGGAAAAAGAATTGTATGGACGCATAGTGCAGTTAGATAAAACCAAAGAGGAAAAGCGCAATATACTTTTAGAGCAGCAGAAGGAGAAAGAAAACCTTGGTAAGGAAAGAAGTAGCCAGCAAAAAGTGGCAAGTAATCTTTCAAGACAAGAAGGCCAGTTAAAAACAGCGCAAAGAGATCTGCAAAGAAAGATAGCAGCGGCAACCAAGGCTATCATACGCAAAGAGCTTGAAGAATTGCGGAAAAAGCAGGAAGCTGAAAGGCTGGCAGCCGAAAAGGCCGCGGCTTTAGCAAGGGCAAGAACGGGTAATAAAGATGTACCCGCTGCCGCGCCGGTTGTCCGTAAAACGGACAGTCAGGTACTCAACGCAACTCCCGAAGCCGCGGCTCTCTCAGTTAGTTTTTTGGGCAATAGGGGGCGTCTGCCATGGCCAGTTGCAGTTGGTCAAATTATACAAGGATTTGGCAACAACAAGGTGGACGGTATTAACATTGATAATAATGGCGTCGACATCAGAACCTCGGCAGGGGCTCAGGTAAGAGCTGTTTTTGAAGGGGAAGTACTTAGCGTGCAAGAGATAATGGGAACCTTTCTGGTGGCTGTTAAACACGGGGAGTATTTTTCGGTTTATTCCAACCTTCGTTCGGTATCAGTGTCTAAGGGGCAGAAGGTAAATACAAAGCAATCTATAGGGGCCGTTGCTACTGAAGCCGCAACCGGCGAAACGGTGGCTCATTTTGAGCTGTATAAAGGGAAAGAGAATGTTAACCCTGAAACATGGCTAGCCCCCAGATAGTTGGTGTTTTTATAAAATATTAATTGTTTATATTTGTAACCTTAAATTAAAAAAATAAGATGTTGAGCGGGGTGTTTTTATTTCTGGATATTGGTGGCGGGGAATTAATGCTGATACTTGGAGCTGCTTTATTGCTGTTTGGAGGCGATAAACTGCCGGGTTTGGCAAAGGGGTTAGGCAAAGGTATCCGCGATTTTAAAGAGGCATCAGAAGGCGTAAAACGCGAGATCAATAATCAAATAGATAGCTTTGAAAACAAAAAGCTCGAAGAACAGCAGGTTAAAAAAAATATAGATCAAACACCCGCAGAGTACGACGGATATGACCCTAACCGGTTTATTGAAGAAAAATCTGCCGGCGATGAATATCTTGCCAATAGCATGCCTGCAAGCCAGGATTATGTAACAGGTAATGATCAGGTAGAATTTGAAGAGAATGTTGAGCACGATACCCGGTACAAGCACGAGCAGGCTTTGCCCGATGATGAACCGCAAACTGCTCAGGCAAACAATAAAAAGATATTTTAGAACAATATATTAAAAAGTAGAAACCATGATGGGATTAGGCGCACAAGAAATTATTTTAATTCTTTTAATAGTAGTGCTGTTATTTGGCGGCAGAAAAATACCTGAATTGATGAGAGGTTTAGGTAAAGGCGTAAGAGAATTTAAAGACGCATCAAGCGGAGCCAACGAAACTACAGAAGAAAAACCGAAAGTTTAATACACTAAGGTACTCTGTTACAAGATCTTATTAAATATAACTTATCTGTTGAAAATTATATCCTTTTCAACGGATAAGTTTTTTATTTTAGGCCCCTATGATTAAATCTTACTCCTCTTTAGCTGAAATACAAAGTGGATTAAAAAGCGGAACCATCACCGTAAAGGCGTTGGTTGAGAACTATCTGGTTAATATAAAGGCAAACTGCCATCTTAACGCCTTTAACGAGGTGTTTGAAGAGGAAGCGCTGCAAAATGCCGAGCATCTTGACCAAAAATTAAAGCAAGGCAATGCCGGGCGTTTAGCAGGTATGGTTTTGGCTATTAAAGACAATATCTGCTACCAGGGGCATGAAGTTACTGCATCTTCAAAAATTTTAGAAGGGTTTAAATCTATATACTCTTCAACCATAGTTGAGCGCCTGCTCAATGAAGATGCTATTATAATTGGCCGTACCAATTGCGACGAGTTTGCCATGGGCGCCTCCAACGAATCCTCTTATTTCGGTATAGTAAAAAACCATGCCGACAATACCTGCGTTCCGGGTGGATCATCGGGCGGTGCTGCTGTAGCGGTACAGGCCGATATGTGCCATGCTGCTATTGGTACTGATACCGGCGGATCGATAAGACAACCTGCAGCGTTTTGTGGCCTGGTAGGATTAAAACCTACCTACGGACGCGTTTCGCGTTATGGTTTGATCGCCTACGGTTCATCATTTGATCAGGCAGGCCCGTTAACGCGTTCTGTTGAAGATGCAGCATTGTTATTAGAAGTAATGGCAGGTGCTGATGATTATGATAGCAGTACATCGCAGGTTCCTGCAGATGCTTATGGGGGTAAACTTGAAAAATCATCAGGCAAAAAGAAGATAGCTTATTTACGCGAGGCTTTAACCAGCAATGGTGTAGATGATGATGTAAAAGTAGCTTTAAAACTCAAGATAGAACAGCTGCAAGCCGAGGGGCATACCGTTACACCTGTAGAGTTTGACTACCTGGATTATATCGTGCCAACGTATTATATTCTGACCATGGCGGAAGCATCATCCAACCTGGCGCGTTTTGATGGTGTTCATTACGGATATCGCAGCAAAAACGCTACCGATCTGGTATCTACGTATAAACTTTCACGGTCTGAGGGCTTTGGCAAAGAAGTAAAACGCCGTATTATGTTGGGTACCTTTGTGCTTAGCGCAGGGTATTACGATGCCTACTACGCAAAGGCACAAAAAGTGCGCAGACTGATAAAAGAGCGTACTGAAAGCATCTTAAAAGAGTTCGATTTTATATTGATCCCAACCACGCCTGAGCCTGCATTTAAGATAGGCCATATCAGCGATGACCCTTTGAAAAGTTACATGGCCGATATATTTACTGTACAGGCTTCATTAGCTGGCGTCCCTGCTATATCCCTGCCCGCAGGCAATAACAGCAAAGGTTTACCGTTAGGATTACAATTATTAACCAGTCATTTCAACGAGCAGGAATTATTAAATTTCGCAAAATATTTCGTTGAACTATAAATATTTAATACTTTAGCAAATGCGTGTTTAAAAACGCACATGCTATTAACCCCTAATGAGAAAGAATGAAGAGAATAATTATTGTCGCTTTATGCCTTTTATCACAACAAACTATTAAAGCTAACGACCTTCCCATCGATAGCACAATCAAGAATAAAGCCGTTCTTCCTGTAAGCGCAGGTACTAACGATGCCGCGGCATTAGTGGTTAGGGAATTATTCCCAGGCAGAGCTTTGTCTCCTGACCCTACATCTTTTGCAGGCAAACTTGCTGCTATTCAAAAAGAAGTTCAGCTGGATTATAATGAATATGTACAAAATTACATAGACCTTTATACCCGCCACAAGGAAGAAATGAGCCATGTTTTGGGCTTGTCGCAATACTACTTTCCCATCTACGAAAAAATCTTTCGTGAAGCAGGCATACCTGAGGAAATAAAATATCTGTCAATAGTTGAATCAAAGCTCGATCCGTTCGCCGTGTCAAGAGTTGGGGCTACAGGGCCCTGGCAATTTATGCCTGCAACAGCTAAGGCCTATGGTTTAGGTATGGATAGCTATGTTGATGAGCGCCGCGATCCTGTTAAGGCATGTTACGCCGCTGCCGCTTATCTGAGAGATTCGTACATGGAATTTGGTGATTGGCTATTAGCCATAGCATCATACAACTGCGGTAAAAGTAATGTGGAGCGTGCTGTTGAAAAGGCGGGAGCGTTGGACTTTTGGGCGATAAGACAGTATTTGCCTACCGAAACCCGCAATTACGTACCGGCTTTTATAGCCATGTCTTATGTTATGAATTATGCGAACGAGCACGATATTGACATTAACCAGGCTTCGATATTGGGTACTACCGAAACCGTGATGATTGATAAATTTATCACTTTAAGCAATGTGGCAAAAGCAATGGGAATGGATGTTAAAGATCTGGCCGCATTCAATCCGTCGTATAAAAAACAGATAGTAAACGGAACACCTGAAAATCCACGCATGTTAGTTATACCGCGTACTTTTGATGTTGATTACACCACTTTATATTCTGCTTTAACTGATCCTAACGCTACTATAGCAGTTCAACCAAAACGTGTTATCCCAATTTTTGCTCCAAAACCTACAACGATTTCGCCTACATTTGTGTCGTCATCTACCGCCAATATCCATGTTGTAAAACGGGGTGAGAATCTGGTTGACGTGGCATCTACCTATGGCGTGGATATTGACGATCTGAAAAAGTGGAACCGTTTGCGTGGATACAGCTTAACGCCCGGAAGAAAGCTAAAGCTTACGGCTGATGCTGTAATTGAGCCGACCGTTTCTGCCGATGCGGGGAGAAATAGTTGATCTCATAAGTAAAACGGGCTGTTGCCCTTATCTTTAAATTAAATTGTAGCCCGTATGTTACCGGGCTTTTTTAATATAGATGGCTCAAAACACATAAATTTGTGCCGAATAAATTTTATTATGGATACTCCAAACCGAAAGCAAGACGCGTTAAACTACCACTCAAAAGGCCGTCCCGGTAAAATACAAGTTATACCTACCAAACCTACCAACTCGCAGCGCGACTTAAGCATGGCTTACTCGCCCGGGGTTGCTGAGCCTTGTTTAAGAATTGCCGAAAATGTTGAAGATGTTTATAAATATACGGCTAAAGGCAATTTGGTAGGCGTTATAAGTAATGGCACCGCGGTTTTGGGTTTGGGTAACATTGGTCCGGAAGCCAGCAAACCGGTTATGGAGGGTAAGGGCCTGTTATTTAAAATTTATGCAGATATAGATGTATTTGACCTGGAGATAAACGCAACTACGGTTGATGAATTTGTAACCATAGTAAAAGCCCTTGAACCTACGTTTGGCGGTATTAATTTAGAAGATATAGGCGCGCCGGCTTGTTTTGAAATAGAACGCCGGCTTAAAGCCGAAATGAAGATCCCGGTAATGCACGATGACCAGCACGGTACTGCAATTATATCAGGAGCTGCATTATTAAACGCCTGCGAGATACAGGGCAAAAAGCTGGATAAGATAAAAATGGTAGTGAATGGCGCAGGTGCTGCGGCTGTTTCCTGCTCAAAAATGTACCTTTCGTTAGGCATTAAAAAAGAGAACCTGGTGATGTTTGACATCAACGGAATTATAACGCCCGATCGTCAGGACCTTGACGAGATGCGCCTGCAATTTGCTACGGACAGGAAGGATATAAAAACATTGACCGAGGCGTTAAAAGGCGCAGATGTTTTAGTAGGCTTATCCGCAGGTAACTGCGTAACGCCCGATATGCTTAAGGGTATGGCTAAGAACCCTATTGTGTTCGCCATGGCTAACCCTGAACCCGAAATAGCGTATGACCTTGCCATTAAATCCCGCAAAGATATAATCATCGCAACCGGCCGTTCTGATTTTCCTAACCAGGTAAATAACGTTTTGGGTTTCCCTTACATATTCAGGGGGGCGTTAGATGTACGTGCAAGTGCCATAAACGAAGAAATGAAACTTGCGGCGGTGCATGCTATAGCCAATATGGCAAAAAAATCCGTTCCGGAAGCGGTAAACCAGGCCTATAACGCCAGGAACTTAAAGTTTGGCCGCGATTATATAATCCCTAAGCCGATGGATCAGCGCCTGATAACTGAAGTGTCTGCGGCGGTTGCCAAGGCTGCCATAGAATCAGGCGTGGCGCGGAAAACTATAACTGATTGGGATGCCTACACAGAGCAGTTACGCTCAAGAATAGGACCCGACGATAAGCTGTTACGCAACATTACCAACCAGGCTAAGAGCAATCCTAAACGCGTTGTTTTTGCCGATGCGGATAATTATAAAATATTGCGTGCAGCTCAAATAGTTAAAGACGAAAAAATTGCCACCCCGATATTATTAGGCGATGAAGGAAGGATCAAAGCGATAATAAAAGAGCATGATATGGATTTTGGCGAGGTGAAGATTATTGATCCTCACCTGGGTGCCGAAAATACCGAGCGATATGCTAATTATTTGTTTGAAAAACGTCAGCGTAGGGGCATTACATTGTACGAGGCACGTAAGTTACTATCAGATTATAACTACTATGGCGCTTGTATGGTTGAGTACGGAGAAGCCGATGCGCTGATATCCGGCCTGAGTAAAAACTATGCGACTACTATAAAACCTGCTTTGCAGATAATAGGCGTGCAAAAGGGTGTTAGCCGTGTGGCTGGTATGTACCTGATGATAACACCGAAAGGGCCTGTATTTTTTGGCGATACTACGGTTAACGTCGACCCAACTGTTGAAGAGCTGGTAGACATTACAGTGTTGATAGAAAAATCAGTAAAGCAATTTAATATCAGTCCAAGGGTAGCTGTGCTGTCTTATTCAAACTTTGGCTCAAATGAGGGACCGATCCCTGAAGGTACACGCGAGGTGGTACGCCGTCTGCACAAGCAATACCCTGATATGGTTGTTGACGGCGATATGCAAGCCAACTTTGCGTTGAATGCGGAAATGCTTGCGGATAATTTTCCTTTCTCTACCTTAAAAGGTAAAGCGGCAAACACGCTTATATTCCCTAACCTGGAGTCGGGCAATATAGCTTATAAACTATTGCAGGAAATTGGTGGCGCTGAGGCTGTTGGCCCTATTTTGTTGGGGTTAAAAAAATCAGTACACATATTACAGCTGGGCAGTTCAGTACGCGAAATTGTGAACATGGTCACCATTGCTGTAGTTGATGCGCAAGCCAAAGAGCAAATGCAATAAAAATAATATTGCAGGCAAGCTTTCGTCATTAAACGTGTAAATTTATCCGTTAGCAAAACTATGTATAATTATATCGACGGTAAATTAGCTTTTAAAAGCCCTGCTTATGTTGTGATTGATGCCGGTGGTGTTGGTTATCACATCAATATATCATTACACACCTACTCTTTATTGGGCAGCATTGAGCGCCAAAAGCTGTACGTATGGCTCCATGTTAAAGAAGATGCACATACATTATACGGTTTTGCTGATGAAGGCGAGCGTCGCCTGTTTTTGCACCTGATATCCATATCAGGGATAGGGCCAAATACGGCTCGAATGATGCTTTCATCCATAACACCCACCGAGATCCAAACAGCCATAGTAAGCGGAAATGTTGCACTGATACAGCGCATTAAAGGCATCGGCCCAAAATCTGCCCAACGCGTTATATTGGAACTGCAAGACAAGTTGAGAAAAGAAGGATCCGAAACTTTAAGCGTAGCCCCACTTAACCCATCTGTTAAAGACGAAGCCTTATCTGCCCTGGTAATGCTTGGTTTTGCACGCAATGCTGTAGAAAAAGTGTTGGAGCAGCAAATGAATAAAATAGATGGCCCGTTAACCGTAGAACAGCTTATAAAAATTGCGTTAAAAAGTTTATAATTACCTTTAATTAAACTTTGGCCTTTGAGCGGGATTTTTACTGGTAGGTATGTTTTAGCATTGTTTATAATTGCCGCACTTTTCGGTATAGGAAATGCCTTTGCCCAGCAAACCCCATTAAGCAAACCCGACTCGGTAGTTATAAAAGTTCCGTACAATTACAAGCCTACCAATAACAGCCTTTCGCGCAAGGGGATATTTGACCCCGACCCCCCCGGCCTTACCCGCACAATAGAGTATGATGTTGCTACCAGTCGCTATGTAATGTATGAGCGCGTTGGTAATTTGCTGTACCGGCCACCGGTTTATCTCTCGTTTTCAGAATACCTTAAGTTAAAGCAACAGGAGGAAAAAAGGACCTATTTTAGAAAGCTGACGGATAATTATGCTTATCAATCGCAACAGCCGGGTTTTTTACCCCAGATAAAGGTGCGCAGTCAAACGTTCGCCAAAATATTTGGCAACAACGTAATTGATATCCGTCCGCAGGGCTCGGCTGAGGCTATTATGTCGGGTCAGATCAATAACAATCAGAACCCGTTGTTTAACACCCGGCAGCGCAAGCAATTCAACTTTAATTTTGATCAGCGTATCCAGCTTAACGTAACGGGTAACATAGGTGATAAACTGAAAATTGCCACCAACTACAATACCGACGCGCAGTTTCAGTTTGACAACCAGTTTAAACTGGAATACAAGGGCCACGCCGATGAAATTATCCAGGAAATACAAGCGGGAACGGTAAGCATGCCGCTGCCCACCACCTTGATAACCGGTACACAGGCTTTGTTTGGTATCCGCACTAAATTGAAGTTTGGCAGGCTGGGCGTAACCAGCGTGTTTTCGCAGCAGCGCTCGCAATCGCGGACACTTACTATAAGCAATGGCTCGCAGCAAGGCGAGATCAATTTGGTAGCGTCAGATTACGAGGCCAACAAGCACTATTTCCTGTCGCAGTATTTCCGCGATACTTACAATAAATCGTTGGCTAATATTCCGCTCAACGGTTCCGGAGTTAATATTACCCGTATTGAGGTTTGGGTGACCAACAGGACCAACTCAACCACCGATTCAAGGGACGTGTTGGGTTTGCTTGACCTTGGCGAGAATAAGCCTTACGCTACGCCACTTGTACAGGGCGGGCCTGGTTATTCGCCTTTACCCTCTGGTTTTTTGGGACCAATTGCAGCGCAGCAATCTAACTCGCTTTTACAGAATTTACCGGCGGGTGCCCGCCAAACCAACGACCCCACCAACTCGTTGGCCAATTACTTTGCAGCTAATGGCGGTACGGACAACTATGCCAAGCTTACCTACGCCCGTAAGCTTACCACCAAAGAATTTACGCTGCAATCGCAGTTGGGCTATATATCGCTCAACTATCCTTTAAATAATGATGAGGTACTTGCCGTGGCCTTTCAGTACACTTACAACGGCGTGCAGTACCAGGTGGGTGAGTTCTCAACCGATATTCCTGTTGATCCGGCGCAGCCGAAAGTGTTGTACCTAAAGCTGGTAAAAAACACGCTGCTTAAAACTAAACTTCCTACCTGGAAGCTGATGATGAAGAATATCTACTCGCTTAACGCGTACCAGATAAGCCCGCAAAACTTTAAGCTGCGTATTGCCCGCTTGGATGATAAGACCAGCGTTGAGAAACCTGTAATGGAGGAAGGGCAGAATACCAACGGTAAATTATGGCTACAGCTTACGGGGTTGGATAATTTAAGTCAGCAGAACGAAAAACGACCGGATGGCTACTTTGATTTTTTAGAGGGTATAACCATTGATTCACAAAACGGGCGAATTGTCTTTCCGGTATTAGAGCCTTTCGGCTCTGACCTTGCCGCGAAATTTAATCCCGGTGAAACCGACCTGATCAAGCGTTACGTTTACCAGCAGTTGTATGATTCTACAAAAACGGTGGCGCAGCAATTCTTCCCGCAGTTAAACCGGTATGCCATAAAGGGCACTTACTCAGCGCAGGGCGGCGGTGGTACCTATCAGCTTAACGCCACTAATATTCCGCAGGGCTCGGTAGTTGTTTCCGCAGGGGCCACCAAGTTGGCAGAGGGCACTGATTATACCATTGATTATAATTCGGGCCGTATCACTATCATCAATGGAGCGTTACTTTCATCTGGTCAGCCCATCACAGTAAACCTGGAAAATAATGAGCTTTTCGGTGTGCAGCAAAAATCCTTATACGGCGCACGGTTTGATTATCGCCTGAACAATAAACTGGCGCTGGGCGGTACAATTATGCACCTTACGGAGCAACCCATTTCGCAAAATGAAGCTATTGGTGCCGAATCCATCTCTAACACCATATGGGGTTTGGACGTCAATTACAGTTCGGAATCGCGCTTTTTAACCCGTATGGTTGATAAGCTCCCATTCCTGACAACCAAAGCGCCATCATCAGTTAATTTCAGCGGGGAATTTGCTCAGCTTTTACCCGGCAGCCCAAGTGTTTTAAGTTATGCAGGTGCACGTAACGGTACATCATATCTGGATGATTTTGAGAACAGCCAGTCTATTATTGACGTAAAAGCCGCTAATGCGTGGCAACTTTCGGGTACACCACGCATGTTTCCGGAAGCGAGTCTGTTCAATAATTTAGCCTACGGATACAATCGTGCCCGTTTGGCCTTTTATAACATCGACCCGATATTTTATACTTCAAGTAATATCCCCATTTCGCGTGCGCAGTTATCTAACCATTACGTAAGGCAGATCTTTCAAACAGAGGTGTTTCCTTACAAGCAATCAGTTACGGGGCAACCCCTGGCTGTTGCCACGTTAGATCTGGCTTTTTATCCAACTATCCGTGGTCCGTATAACTATGCCACAACCGGCATTAACCCCGACGGTACGCTGCAAAATCCAAAGTCGCGTTGGGGTGGTATCTATCGCGGTATTCCCATTACAGATTTCCAATCGCTCAACGTGCAATACATTGAGTTTTGGGTGATGGATCCCTTTATTTATAAACCGCAATCGCAGGGTGGCGATCTATACGTTAACCTCGGCAGCACATCAGAAGACGTGCTGAAAGACGGACGCAAAAGTTTGGAAAACGGCCTGCCCGCCAACGGAGATTACAGTACAGTTGACAATACCGTTTGGGGCCGCGTAACCCGTACGCAGCCGGTTATTAACGCTTTTGATAGTAACCCTACATCACGGTCATTGCAGGATATAGGTTTGGATGGGTTAAATGACGCTGATGAGCGTACCAACTTTGCCAATGCTATACAGCAAATACAGGGGCAGGTAAGTGCAGGGGCCGCTGCCGCATTTAACAATGACCCATCATCGGACGATTTTCAGTATTATTTGGGTGCTAATCAAGACCAGGCAGGCGCGGGTATACTCTCTCGTTATAGCCGGTATAATGGCAATGAGAGCAACTCAAAAACCGCAGAGCAATCGCAGGCCGAATTAGGGCTGCCCACATCGGCATCAACCTCTTTGCCGGATGGTGAAGATATTGACCGCGATAATAACATGAGTCAGGACGATCAGTACTTTCAATACAAGGTATCTATGCGGCCTGCTGATTTAGTAGTGGGGCAAAACTTTGTTAATGACAAGCTTACATCGCAGGTAAAACTGGCTGATGGCACTACGCAGCCTGTAACCTGGTATCAGTTTCGTATTCCCGTTACATCTTATCAATTTGCCGTTGGCGGTATACAAGATTTTAAGGCCATCCGCTATATGCGTATGTTCATGACCAATTTTGCCGATACAGCCGTTCTGCGTTTCGCAACAATGGAGCTGGTTAGGGGAGATTGGCGCGCGTTCAACACCGAAAATAATCCTGCTAATGTTATTGCTGATGTGGCTTTAAATAACCCGCCGCTTGATAATTCGACCTTTGCTGTGCAAACCGTAAATATTGAAGAGAACGGCAAGCGCGTACCCATCCCTTACGTGGTGCCGCCCGGTATACAGCGCCAGCGCGATTACAATAACCTGCAGATCAATAGCCAATTAAATGAGCAATCGCTGTCGCAAACGGTAACCAACCTTACTGACGGTTATTCAAGGGCATCATTTAAAACTTTTTATAATGATTTGCGCCGCTATAATCATTTGCAAATGTTTATTCATGCGGAAGCGGTACCTCAAAACAACCTGCGCGATGGTGAGTTAAGCGCGTTTGTACGTTTAGGAACAGATTACCAGAACAATTTTTACGAATACGAGATCCCACTTGTAGTAACGCAACCCGGCAGCACTAACCCGAGCAGCATTTGGCCCGCCGATAACGAGCTGGATATTGATCTGAGCATATTAACTGATGCCAAACTGGCGCGTAACAACGCAAAATACCAAGGCATACCATGGCCGGTAAACAGGCCTTTTACTTACTCCAACGGGCGCAACCGCATTACCATAATGGGGGTGCCTGATCTGAGTCGTTTACGCACCATTATGCTGGGTGTGCGCAATCCATATAAAGGAAACTCGCCTACCGGGGTTGACGATGGGCTACCCAAAGCCGGCATAGTCTGGTTTGATGAGTTGAGGCTTACCGACTTTAAAACCAAAAAAGGTTTTGCGGCAACGGCCCGGGTCGATCTTAAACTGGCAGATGTTGCGGTGGTAACAGTTGCAGGTAGTAAATCAACTGCAGGCTTCGGCGCGCTGGATTCTAAACTGCAGGAACGATCATTAAATGATAACCAGGCTTATGACATATCTGCGAGTATGGATATAGGCAGGTTTTTTCCTGAAAAATCAGGGATAAAGATTCCCACCTATGTAAATCTTTCATCGCAGGTGAGCACACCAATGTATGATCCCGGTCAGCCGGATATCTTATTAAAACAATCATTAGCTGCTGCTACAACGGAACACCAGCGCGACTCGATAAAAACAGTATCCGAAGACTATACAAAACGGCGCAGCATTAATTTTACTAATGTGCATAAAGAGCGCACCGACCCTACAGCGTTGGTACATTTGTGGGATATTGAGAATTTTAACGTAAGCTACGCTTTTACAGAATACCTGCACCGCGACTTTATAACGGAGAACAATGTGGAGCGAACTTATACCGGCGCTTTCGCTTACAACTACGCTAATCAGCCCAAATATATTAGTCCGCTGGCTAAGGCTATAAAAAGCAATCCATTGGCTTTACTGCGCGATATCAATTTTAGTCCGGTGCCTTCGCGGCTTAACTTTAGTATGAACTTTAACCGGTTTTACGCCGAGAACTCGTTGCGTAACACGGATCGTGACAACCCGACACCCATACCCACCAACTTTAATAAAAATTTCAACATTGTGCGTATTTATGGGATAGGGTGGAACCTGACCAAATCATTAACCATGGACCTGGATGCCACCAATTTATCGGTAGTTGACGAGCCCTATGGGCGTATAACGGGTTTAAAGCGCGATACACTTTGGGAGAATATAAAAAAACTGGGCCGTACCACTAACTACAATCACAATTTAAGTTTGAATTACACAGCGCCAATAAACAAGATACCCGGACTTGATTGGACTACCATGATAGTGCATTACCAAACGCATTTTGATTGGCAGGCGCAGCCTTTGTTCGGCATTAAAGATCCGCAGCTAAACGTGGGCAATACTATCCAAAACGCCCGCACTATTCAACTTACTCCCTCACTTGATTTTACGCGGCTGTATAGTAAGTTTTCTGCATACAGGGATAGGCAGAAGCCCGATTTTGAAGGTAAAGGCATCGCCGATTTCTTTATGGGGGCCTTGTTCAGCATAAAAAATATAAGTGGCACGTATACCAATACAAAGGGTACATTCCTGCCGGGATATCTGCCGCAATCCAATGTTTTTGGTCAGGATTTTACCTATGATGCGCCCGGCTTAGGTTTCCTTTTAGGCAGCCAGGCTGATCTGCGCGAAAAAGCGATAGCCAACGGCTGGCTGTCAAAAAATACGTTGCAAAATCAGTTGTACGTTAAAACCTTTTACGAGGACCTGCGTCTTAAAGCGACGGTTGAACCCATACGCGACCTGCGCATACAGTTGTCATCCTTCAAAACCCAGAACCGAAATTATCAAACCAACTTTAAATATTCTGATGTAACAGGCGGGTTTGAAAACATGGCGGCAATTACCGCCGGCGACTACAATATTTCTTTCTTCTCGCTGGCTACCGCGTTCTCGTCTCCTTCCGGGGTTGAGAATATTTCGGCGCCATTTTTAAAATTTTTAGATAACCGGGCAGCCATTTCAAAACGCCTGGGTGCTCAAAACCCAAATTCGACAGGAACAAACGCGGCCGGTTTTGCTGATGGTTATGGCCCTAACGCGCAAAACGTGTTGGTGCCGGCTTTTTTGGCGGCTATTACGGGCAAAGATCCATCAGGCGCTAATTTGAGCCAGTTTCCGTCCATACCCATTCCTAACTGGCAAATTACGTACGGCGGTTTAAGCAGAATACCTTTTATGCAGGAGATATTTGATTCGTTCGATTTGCGGCATGGCTACCAATCTACTTACATGGTAAGCAATTACAGTAGCCTGCTGCAATACCAGGAAACCGGCGGAAACGCCGTTTCGCGCGATGTTAATAACGACTTTTTGCCCCGCTATCAGTTTGGGCAGATAAGTATATACGAGCAGTTTGTGCCCTTGCTTGGTGCAGATATGCGCTTTAAGAATAATGTAACAGCTAATTTTGAATACAGGCAAAGCCGAATATTAAGTTTAAGCATGGCTAACAGTCAGCTTACTCAGCAAAATGAGAAAGTGGTAATTTTTGGGATGGGCTATAAAACCCGCAACTTCAGGTTCCCGTTTGGTTTGTTCAGAAACACTATCCTGAAAAACGACCTTAACTTTAAACTGGATTTTGCGCTGCGCGATAACAAAACGCTGATCTACCGTGCAGATGTGCAAGCCGCTCAGATTTCATCAGGCGCGCAAAACATAACCTACAGGCCATCTATAGATTATACTATAAGTCAGCGGTTTAACATGACACTGTTTTACGATTCAAACCTTACCAAGCCATATACTTCGCAATCATTCAATACCTCGTTCACCAACTTTGGAGTTAATTTAAAGTTGCTGTTGCAGTAGGTAAAAATCGCTGTGATTGAGGGGGGCGAAAGTCGCGATAGCTACTGGGCCGCGACTATGCATGGTGCTTTCTTGCTGCGGTCGCATCTGTCAATTGCAATACTTTAGCTGTTGCAAGACCTGTATAGTTTGGGTGGTTTTTCAGCGATTTGATAATCAGTAACTTAACTAGCTTTTACAGCTAAACTTCCTGACGAATAAGTGTGTTGCAAAGTGTTGCATCCTATTTTTGTAAAATACTTATAACTAACCATTTACATAAAAATGCTGTTGCAAGTGTTGCAATTGTTGCTTATATTTTCTGCAACAGCATCAATGCAGTTAATCCAAAATATTCAATAATTCATTTAATTCATTCACCTTATCCGGTGCGCTCAAATGCTCGTAAGAGCTGATGAGGTTGCGCAGAATGCGGCGCACGATATCGGTGTTGGAGCAGGGCTCGTAAAACTGCTTATCAAAGTTCAGGTTCAGTTGTTTCAGGAACATGTCCACATCCCTGCGGCCAAAAATGAAGCCTTTATTAAACGCATTAATATAGAACAATACGCCGCCTTCCATTTCGCTTTGCTGGCTTTCATCCATATAAGCCAGTATAAAATGCTGCGGCAGGTTAACGCCATAAACGGGAATATCCAGTTTTTGCGCTACAATAGAGTATATGCTGGCCAGCATTATCTGGTTGCCCTTTTTGGTCTCGAGCACCTGGTTAAGGTAACTGTTCTGCG
This sequence comes from uncultured Mucilaginibacter sp., assembly GCF_946479965.1. Next base: position 33,805 of record NZ_CAMLHX010000018.1, read on the forward strand.
GATCCTGGTGGTTGGTGGTATTGCCGCTAAAGCCGTGCAGATGGTAAAAAACGTGATTAATAAGCTTAACCTGCTCAACCGGGCTGGCTTCGTTCATCATTTGTATCCACACATCGCGCTTAATGGCTTCTATCTGATTGATCAGTTTTTGCTCGTCGAGGTCGGGGTATTGGTAACGGTTAATTACAAGTATGCCTTGCAGCAGATCAAATGATCCGCTTTGATGCCACAGCTTCAAATCGGTTTTTAAAATCCCGAATTGGATCTCGTGTACCAGGTTGGCAATGCGCTCCTGTAAAATGGGATCAAAAGCCTGCTCAAAGGCGCCTTCTAAATACTCGATAGCTTCGCTGCCGTACGACAACAATTTATCGTGTACGTGGTTGTATATTTCCTGATCTGGATCATCCAACAGGCGTATAAGGGAATTTACTTCTGTTTGATTTATCATCTATACCGCTAAAATACTAAGGTTTGTATAATTTTACAACATGTTCAATATAAGGTTCGGGTTTGACTACCTTTTGTACCGCTTAAAAGCAAAAACCAGGCATGGCCTGCATTCGCCCTTTGTTTACCGTTTGGTTGATAAAGTTATATACGATTATAATGCCAAAAAAGTATATGATGAGGTAGAGGCCATTCGTCAAGATTTACTCGCTGATGACCGGATGATAACCGTTACCGACCTTGGCGCAGGGTCGCATGTTAATAACAACAAACAAAAGCGGGTAGGGGATATCGCCAAAAACGCGCTTAAGCCACCGCCACTTGCACAATTACTGTATCGCCTCGCGGCCGACGCGCAGCCTGATAATATTATAGAACTGGGTACATGTTTGGGCACTACATCGGTTTACCTGCAAAAAGCAGCACCGCAGGCAAAAGTTTACACATTAGAAGGTTGCCCGCAAACAGCCGGCGTGGCTAAGGAAAGTTTCGCAAACGCTAACACAGATAATATCCAATTGGTAATTGGCAATTTTGACGATACCCTGCCGGATGTTATTGAAGGTTTAGATAAACTGGACTTTGTATTTGTTGATGGCAACCACCGCAAGGATGCCACCCTGAAGTATTTTGAATGGTGCTTGCCCAAGGTGCATGGAGGTACCCTGCTAATATTTGATGACATTTACTGGAGCGAAGGTATGAAAGAAGCCTGGAGCGAAATTAAAGCGCACTCGGAGGTAACAGTAACGGTTGATCTGTTTTGGATAGGCTTGGTGTACTTTAGAAAAGAGCAAGTGAAGGAGGATTTTGTTATTAGGTATTAGATAGATCATGGATGATGGTTCATAGATCATAGTCACTATTACCATGATCTATGAACCATCAACTATCAACTGACTCAAAACGACTGCCCCAACGCTACGTACAACCCGCTGAGGCGCGTTTCGCCGGCAGGTTTTAGGCCAATACCATAATCAACACGTACAGCAAGGCCTTTCTCTAAATCAAAGAAGTAGCGCAAACCGCCGCCTAAATTAGGCTTGAGTTCAGCAAGAGAAAATTTGTCGCGAAAAACTTCGCCCATACCGGCAAACCCCGCTATACCAATACGCTCGGTTAAGCGATAACGCAGCTCGCCCTGCCCGGCCACCAGGTTACGGTCGCGGTAACGGCCACCGTAGTAGCCCCGCATTATTTCGTCGTTGCCCATTTGTGGCAACAGGTAAAATGGCGAAGCGCCGCCGGTAAGGCTTTGGCCCCGGGCGTTAATCCCTAAAATAAGTTTACTGCTTAGTTTTAAAAATTTGGAATATTCAACGTTTATCAGTCCGCCGTTATAGCCGTTGTTACCAAATACGCCTTTAATAGCTTTAAACTGCGCGGTAAGCATGGAGCCCTTCGTGGTATAAGTATTATTGTCGCGCGAATCATAGATCAGGCTCGGACCTAAAAATACTATCGGCCCGCCGTCCTTATCCTGAATGCCGGCACCTGTATCAAAAATGCCTCCCGGTGTTTTATTGTTGTATCTGTAATAATATATCCCGCTTAAAAAGCCGATATACAAGTTCCGTTCTACCTGTTTTTCGGCAGCAAAGTCAATCCGTAATCGTTTTTCGTCTAACAGGTCGGCATCTCCCTTGCGGGTATTATTACCTATCCCGTAAAAGTTGGCCGGGAAATTTAAAAATGTTATTGCGGCTGTATAATGATATTTGTTTTGCGACGACCAATGATTGGTGCTCAGGTTAAACCTGTTTTGCCCCTTGGTGGTAATGGTGGCATAGGTATAAATGTTAGACACGCGTGTTTCGCGGTGCATGGTATCGGTATAAAAAGAATATAAGCCTGCGCCACCTACTTCTACACCAGTTTCGGGAGCTGATGACAGTACAGGTATCAGCACAAACCCGCCGCGCTTGCTGGTGTCTTTTTCAAAATACATTTTGCGAATGAATTTTGGAATGATGCGCTGGGCCATAACCGGCTGAAGGCTTTTTGCTATAATAAGAACGGCGGCTATACTTACAATTTTCTTCATAAACATACGGTGTTGCTAATATAGCTTTTAGCGCCGGCATTGCGGCTATACTTAACGTATTGGATATTATTAATAAATAATACTGAAATTGGTTTTAGTGCAGGTGCCCAACTCGTTATTTAAATGCGTACTTATACGCATTTTTTAAAGTGTAAATGCGCTCGTAATAGTTTATTATTACTTGTTACTTTATGATATTAAAACAATGACCCTGCAATACCTATGGCCATTTATATTAGTAGCAATTAATGTAAATGGCCTTTTAACTTAAAACAATTAACACACCTTAAACACACAACAATTATGAAACCAACCCCGATGTTATTTTTAACCGGCCTTTTGCTGGGAAGTATGCTTTTGTTTTCGCAATGTAAAAGAGAGGAAGAGTACGATCCGTTGATACCTTATGACGAAGCTAGGGCACAGGAACACTTCATTTCGGTTGATACCGCGGCAAAATATACCTGGCTTTTCAGAAAAGGAAAAGCTACGCTTGGCCGCGAATTGAAAGATAGCACCTACCTGAGTAAAAAGTTCAACATGCCCCTATCAGAGTCATTTAACCGCGATGCTATAGCAGCTTTACTTAATCAACCCGGCGCAAAAGGTATGAGAATATATCTTGGGCAGGATGAAGCAGGTTTGGTAAGATTGGTACTTGTGGCTGTTGACAAGAAGGGCAATGATATTACCGGGCACGACGGGAAAATTATGAAATATACTGCCAACGCAGGCTCAGATGACGCTGTTATATTAGAAGCGGGCCAGCGTTGCCCTACTTTATGCAGCACAGACGGCCCCCTTGACTAATCAAATTCAGGAATGGCTGATATCATTAATTTTTTTTTAAGTCAATCTTTACTTGTCCCAATAATAATAGGCTTTGTAAGGTTAAGGCATTTTAACAGGAATTATCGCCCGTTTTTTGTACTGCTGATAATTGGTTTTTTTGCAGAACTGGCAAGCTTTATTTTTATTGATCATTTTCATAAAAGTAACGCCGGTGTTATTAAAATATACAGTTTGCTGGAGAGTGTAATACTGCTGTATCAGTTTTACTTATGGAAGGATGAAAGAAGGCGGCGATTGATATTTGGCTTTTTGTGGACCGCCTGCCTGGTGTTCTGGATAGTTGAGGTTATGGTGTTTAATAACTTAAACACCTTTAGCCCATATTTCAGAGTGTTTTACGCTTTTGTATTGGTGTTGTTAAGCATCAACCAGATCAATTCCATGATTTTTTATCACGAAGGAAGTTTATTTAAAAACCCCAGGTTTATATTGTGCCTGGGGTTTATTGTTATTTTTTTATACCAGATAATTTACGAAGCTTCGTTTTTTATAGGCTCAGAACAATCAGCGGTAGCCAATAAAATTATCATCGGCTTTGGATATATAAATTTCGCCATAAATTTATTGTATGCTGTCGCGATGTTTTTTATTACCGGTAAAAAGAATGATTATAGCCGCTATTTTAGCGAGCAGTAAAAATTGACTGTAAGTACTCATAGTATGGAAGACAGGTTGTTTTATACGGTTATTATAGTTTCAATACTGATAGCTATTGTAATTGTATTTTTTGTGATCTCGGTTATACGTTATCATAAGCGTTACATCCACTTGCAAAAAGAGCGTATTCAGGCGCAGATAATGATACAAGAGCAGGAGCGGAAACGCATTGCAAACGATCTGCATGACAGCCTGGGTCCGATGCTTTCAACGGTAAAGCTATACATGCACAGTATAACAGTTGATAATGATACCGACAAGCAATCATTAGATAAAGCATCTGACTACATTGATGAGACCATTGGCAACCTGCGCGAAATATCCTACAATCTGTTGCCTAACAGTTTAAGCCGCAACGGGCTGGTAACCGTGGTGAAAGAATACCTGGCCCGTCTTTCTGGTCGGCATGCCATTAAGATAAGTTTTGAAGCGACTAAGGAGGTCAGCATCTCTCAAAATACTGAACTACACCTTTTTCGGATTATCCAGGAAGTAGTGCAGAATACTATAAAGCATTCCGGTGCCACAACACTAAAGTTAAGGCTTGCCCGCCAACACGATGGCTTGTTTTTGCTGACTGAAGATAATGGTAAAGGCTTCGATCTGTACAATACCCGCGAAGCATCAAAAGGGCTTGGTTTAAAAAGTATAGAGAACCGTTGCGAAATGATAAATGCCAGCTTAAAGATAGTTGCAAAGAAGAGTGAGGGCTGCAAAATAATTATAAAGATACCTGATTGATAATAATGGATTTGATTTAAACTTAATTATTTAATTTTAGCGCACATTAATACCCCATAATTGAAAAGCCGATGCATTATAATATAAATATTGTAATTGCCGATGATCACGAAATATTTCTGGATGGCCTCGCGTTGATGTTATCCAGGCAACCCAATTTTAACATTTGCGGCAGGGCGTCAAACGGTGTGCAATTGATGGAAATTGTGGATCGCGAAAAACCCGACATTGTATTAACCGATATCCGCATGCCTGTGGTTGACGGTATTCAAAGCACCAAACAAATATTGGCGGCCTATCCGGCTATGGGTATTATAGCGCTGTCAATGTTTGATGAAGAAAACCTGGTGGTTGAAATGTTAGAAGCAGGGGCAAAAGGCTACCTGCTTAAAAACGCCCATAAAGACGAGATAATTGATGCAATAAACACTGTGCATCAAAACAAAATATATTACTGCGCCAAAACATCCTTTCTATTGGCTAGTATGATTGTTAGGAGCAGAGCGGGTAACGCCACCCAGCAACCTGCCGTAGTGCTAAATGACCGCGAAAAAGATATCATAAAGATGATATGCCAACAGCAAACCACCCAGGAAATTGCTGATAAAATTTACCTGAGCAAACGCACCGTTGAAGGCTACAGAGTAAAAATACTGGAGAAGATCCAGGCCAAAAACATAGCTGGTGTCGTTATCTTCGCGCTTAAAAATAATATTATTACGGAAGAAGATGTGCTGTAGCAAGTTCTTTAGTAATCTAACCGTTATATTGTCGAGGGTCTCCCTGGCAAGTTATCTTCGTTGATATTCCTATAATTCAATATTTCGCATTGGATATTTTGCCGTTTGCGTTTTTCTCCCTTTTTCTGACGTATTTGCCCGCTTCCAAATTGCGTATAACCACGCTCTTATTAAGGTAGTTGCACTAATATCCCCGCGGTTTTTCTGGCCTATGTTTGATCTGTCAAATAAACAACAAACAATTACCCGAAAGCCGAAAAGGGGATCAAAGAGTAGGCAAACAACGCCGGTCACATCCCGGCGAAAAACCAACATCTGCCATGAAAGAGAATGAAGAAAAATTAAGCAACTTACGGAGTGTGTTCCATGCGGTACATGCTTCAAGTTACCTGGCCACATCAAACGCGTTTGATGGCCTGAAAGAAAAAGTAGTAGCCCATGCAGGCAACACTTTTTACGAGGAGATTAAGTCTGTTTCTTATCACCCCGACCTTAAAACCCTCGAAGCAATTATTACCGCCAAGCGTGATAACGGCTATAATGGTACCTTATGTACTGATGGTTCATACGCCTTTGTGCGTTTTTACCTGGATTACGGGCATGGATGGGAAGACCAGGGCTACTCGGCGGTTAATGAGCATGATATCCCAACCGGACAGGATTGCAAAAAGCAGCCTGAAAAACCACTGAGTTATTCAGCATCGCTTAAAATTACACCCAAAACCAACAAATGCAGTGTGCATGTATTGCCTAAAGTAAGGGCCGTGTTAGAGTGGAACAAAATCCCACCGGCTAACAACCCGCACTACAGTTCAGTATGGGGTAACACGGTTGACGATCATATCCAGATAAAACCGTCAAAAAACATCATCATTAAAAACCCAATATTTACTGATGTATTGGAGTTGGCCCTTGCACATCCCACACTGAAAATAGCGGACGCCGCCAAACTGATAAAAGGGGGCGAAAAGGCTTTAGAGGAATCAAAGGCGACAGAGCAACCTTTATCATTAGGCGAACTGGCTAAACTTTACAGCGGAAAAACCGCGGTATCTCCCGGCCGTTACGCGTTACAGCATGTATTGCCGGTGCTGCATAGCTATGATTCGGTTGCGGCAGCCAAAAGCATCCAATCATGGAAGGACTTAAAAATAGACGTTAGTGCTATTTTGGCCGAACTGGAAAAAACCAATGCCAATGTAGTGTACGAGCAGTTGGAAAGTGTGGGCCTTGACTATAACCTGGAGCAGTTTGTAGCATCCTTCCGTATAAAAAAAGCAGCAGGCTACTCAGGCGACCTTTGCAGCGCGGGTAGTTTGGAATACGTCGCTTTCTGGGCCGATTGGGGCAACGACTGTAAATGGGATTATGTAGGCACTACCACCGTTAACGTGCATGATATTAATGATATACCAGGCGAAGGTTTATCATACGCGGCGATATTACCGTTTGATTTTAATAAAGTGCGTAAAACATGTACTAATCCAGGGGTGGTAAAAATACGTGCGGTGCTGTCATGGAATTCTGCGCCGTCAACAACTGATGCTGATAAATTGCAATACTGGGGCAACCGCCTGGATACGTATATCCAAATAAAACCAGGTGTGGGCACAGGTACTTTAAAACCTATCTTTAATATATTGGGCGGTATACCTGTTGACAAGATCAGCAATACCGACGGTTTAACTACACCCGGCGCAAAATTTGCCCTTAACCAACAGCCGGTGCATGATTTTAGTCCGTTTGGTGGTGTAGTGGTTATTCAGGGGCCTTCATTTGTGGGCCATAGATACCGTGTTAAAGTAACCAACCTAAACACTTTGGCCAGCTACTACATAAACAACGATTTTGTTGCTGTGGGATGGTTAATGGGCCCTCCGTATGTGCAATACACCAATATACAGGCTGATCCGGTTACCTTCTATTACAACTACCAGCCGTTTGAAAAAAACACCGATAACGTACTGGCACGTTGGAGCCCGGGCACCAACGACCTGTTAAAGTTGGAGCTGGAAATTGAAGGTGTTGCCGGTGTATTTACCAAATACATCCAAATGGATAACCAATCGCCGGCCATTACGCTTAATGTTGATGACCTTGGCAACTGCACGCATTATAAAGTTGGTGATACCATAACAGGCACCTACTCGGTATACGACAAGCATTTGTTGAGCTACTCGTTGGTAAGCAGCTTTGGTGGTTCGGTGAGTGGCAGCACTAACCAGATGGACAATTTTGCTTTCAACACAGGCGCGACAACATCGCCTTGCGGCAAAATATCGCTTTCGGCTTACGAGAAAACCATCTACAACAGCCAGTCGACAAACAACAGCAGTTATGTTGAACGCATAATATGCCTGCAAAAAAAGCCGTAAAATAATTCGTCTCAATTTTTTAGGGGAGTTAATAGTGACGAAGCCCGTCGGTGCATTTGTGTGTGCCCGGCGGGTTTTTTGTTTTTTGGGGTGGAGGTATAAAAGCTTTGGACTAAAAAAAGAAAGACGGGGGTGGCTCAGAGCCGGGGTGAGCCACCGTGAGCCCCGTGAGCCGCCGTGAGCCCATGTGAGCTCCCGTGAGCCACCCTCATTTTTGCATTTGCAAAAACCCCAGTCCTCTTTCCGTCAAAATACCTACTTTTGCCCTTTCAAAATTGAAACGATAATGAGCACTACCAAAGGACCCATCTCTCAGTTTATTGAGAGAAACTACCTGCATTTTAACGCTGCCGCCTTGATGGATGCAGCTAAAGGTTATGAAACACACCTTACCGAGGGCGGTAAAATGATGGTGACCCTTGCCGGTGCCATGAGTACCGCCGAGTTAGGCATATCGTTGGCCGAAATGATCCGTCAGGGTAAAATAGACATCATTTCGTGCACGGGCGCTAACCTGGAAGAGGATATTATGAACCTGGTGGCGCACTCGCATTATAAACGTGTACCTAACTATCGCGACTTAAGTCCGCAGGATGAGTGGGATCTGTTAGAAAACCATTACAACCGCGTAACCGATACATGCATACCCGAAGAAGAAGCTTTCCGCCGTTTACAGAAGCACATCCATAAACTTTGGAAAGATGCTGATAATGCCGGCGAGCGTTATTTTCCGCATGAATACATGTACAAAATGCTGTTAAGCGGCGTTTTGGAGCAATATTATGAGATAGACCCAAAAAATTCATGGATGCTTGCTGCTGCAGAAAGGAACTTGCCTATTGTAGTACCGGGTTGGGAAGATTCAACCATGGGTAACATCTTTGCATCATACGTAATAAAGAATGAAATAAAAGCCGTTACCATGAAGAGTGGTATAGAATACATGGCTTGGCTGGCCGACTGGTATGTTAAAAATTCATCGGGTAAGGGAATAGGTTTTTTTCAGATTGGTGGTGGTATAGCAGGTGATTTCCCGATTTGTGTTGTACCGATGCTTTACCAGGACATGGAGATGCCGGAGATACCCTTCTGGAGCTATTTCTGCCAGATATCCGACTCAACAACTTCATACGGTTCATACTCCGGCGCTGTGCCGAATGAGAAAATTACCTGGGGTAAATTAGACATACATACACCAAAGTTCATAGTAGAGTCTGACGCTACCATAGTAGCGCCACTTATATTTGCGTGGATATTAGGACAATAACAAAAAAAAAGCTGTAAGCTAACAGATTGGCAATAATTATAACAGTTAGGTGTAAATTTTTTAAAAATTCTATTTATTTAGAAAGATTATAAATTAGTTATTACTGTCATTTATTTGTCAGCGATTATTTAATAAATTATACTTTTGTGGCTGAAAAATTGGCTAAAAGTGCGTGCTTTTAACAATTTCAATACATAAAAATAAACTATTTAGCACAATACAACTTTATGAGAAGCATCTCATTGATTTTTAAACAATTCACTAAACCGGTTCTACTTGCACTTTGTTTGGCCGTTTGGGGATTTTCTGTTAAGGCGCAAGGAGACCCGGCTAAAGGGGAAGGCTTGTTTAAATCAAATGCCTGTAGTGGTTGTCACGCGTTAGATAAGCGCATGGCTGGTCCGGCTTTGGGTCCTATTATGGCATCAGAAACTGATGACAAATGGTTAACCAAATGGATACAGAACAACCAGGCGTTAATTGCCGCTAAAGATCCTAAAGCTCTTAAGATCTACAACGAATTTGCCCAGGCGGGTATGCCAGTTTTTACCGGCCTTTCTGATGCTGACGCGGCAGACATTATTGCTTATGTGCGTGATGGCTACAAGAAAATAGAGGAAGCTAAATCAAAAACTCCAGCTCTTCCACCTACTGCTGATCAAGGTCCAAGTGATTTAGTAGTTTTTGGCCTTATCGGTGTAATCATATTAGCCTTAATCATCATCCTTGTATTAAACAGGGTTATTGGTACGCTTGAAACCATTATCACTAAAAAAGGTGTTGTGCTTGACGCCGAAACAGAGGAAGAAGGTGAGCAGGTTGATCGTTTTGCTACCGTAAAACGGATGGCAAAAAACAAGAAATTGGTTTTCTTTATCCTTGTATGCGGTACAATTGGTATAGCCAGCTGGTCGTGGAACATTATGTGGAATACCGATGTGCACAGCGGTTACCAGCCGGTACAGCCTATCAAATATTCGCACGAGCTGCATGCGGGGATCATGAAAATTGAATGTCAGTATTGCCACACCGGCGCGTTCAAATCAAAAAATGCATCCATACCATCGTTAAACGTTTGTATGAACTGCCACAAAACAGTTAAGCAGGAATCGCCTGAGATACAAAAAATATATACGGCTTTGGGTTACGATCCGGCAACTGCTAAATACGACAGCACTAAAGCTCAGCCTATTCAATGGGTGCGTATACATAACCTGCCTGATCTGGCTTACTTTAACCACTCACAGCACACTACCGTTGGCGGCATTAAATGCCAAACCTGCCACGGCCCTATAGAGACCATGGCTGAGGTTAAACAATACAGCCCGCTTACTATGAAATGGTGTATCCAGTGCCACAAACGTACTGAGGTTAACAGCAAAGGAAGCGCTTATTATGACCAGGTATTAGCTGCTCATGATGAAATCAAAAAAGGCAAAAAGCCAACCGTTGCTTTGTTAGGCGGTATTGAGTGCGGCAAGTGCCATTATTAATATACAGATAGAATTTAGAGCATTACAGTTTTATATTACAGCTTAAATGGATAGCAATAAAAAATACTGGAAAGGTGTAGAAGAACTAACCCGAACCCCGGAATTTGTTGAAAAGAACAAAAACGAATTTGCGGAGCCTATTCCAATTGAAGATGTTTTGTCCGGCGAAGGCCTGAAGGGTAAAACTCCCCGCCGCGATTTCTTAAAAGCGGTAGGCTTTGGCGTGGGCGCGGTTACATTGGCTGCTTGCCAAAGGGTGCCTGTACACAAATCCATCCCATATTTAATTAAACCGGAAGAAGTTACACCGGGCGTTGCCAATTACTATGTATCTACCTACGAAGGTTCGGCCATTATGGTTAAAACCCGCGAAGGCAGACCTATCAAAGTAGAAGGTAACCCAAATGACTTACTTGGAAAAGGTGGTTTGAGCGCCCAGGCTCAGGCATCAGTACTTGATCTTTATGATGTAAACCGCGTAAAAAGCGCCGCTATAAATGGCTCTGACGTTACCTGGAGTACTGTTGATGATCATATTATATTAGAGCTTGCTAAAATCGTTGATGCCGGTACCAAGATCCGTATCGTATCTTCAACCATCTCAAGCCCATCTACATTAAGCGTAATTGCTGATTTTATTGCTGCTTATCCTACTGCAAAACATGTAACTTATGATGCAGTATCCTATACAGGTATTATCCAGGCTAACCAAAACAGCTTTGGTAAAGCCGTATTACCACACTACAACTTTGACAAAGCTGACGTAATTGTAAGCTTCGGCGCCGACTTTTTAGGCACCTGGATCTCAGGCGAAGAATTTACCCGTCAGTATGTATCAAAACGCGCTGCCAAAGCACTGGAAGAGAAAAAAATGTCTCGTCACATCCAGTTTGAAACAGGCATGAGTTTAACCGGTACCAATGCTGATGTGCGCATCGCATTGAAACCCTCAGAAGAAGGTGTTGCTTTAGTTAATCTTTACAATGCAATATCTGGCACAACATTGCCGGGCAGCAAAGCATTACAGAACAAGGCAGCTAATAACGCTATAGCCGTTGTGGCTAAAGAGTTAGTGGCAGCCAAGGGCCGTGCGCTGGTTGTTGCAGGTTCAAATGATGTTGCTACGCAGATATTGGTTAACGCTATTAACTCTATATTAGGCAGCTACGGTACTACAATTGATCTGGATAACAATTCAAGACAATACGCCGGTAACGATGCAGAATTAGCTGAGTTTGTTGGCGAAGTTAAACGCGGCGAAGTTGGCGCTGTATTCTTTTTGAATGCTAACCCGGTTTATGATTTCTATCAAGGCGCGGCATTAGCTAAGGCTATTGAAAAAGTTCCGTTGCGCGTATCTTTCTCTGATACCAAAGACGAAACTTCTGCATTATGTAATGTAATTGCACCAAACCACCACTATTTAGAATCATGGGGTGATGACAGCGCGATTGAAGGTTACTATACTGTAAAACAACCTACCATTAACCCGGTTTATGATACCCGCCAGGCTGAACAAAGTTTGTTGTTATGGTCATCAAACCCGGTTAATAATTATTATAGCTACGTAAGAAACGTTTGGGCTACTAGGGTACTTCCGTTAGCAGGCCTTTCAGGCCAGGCCGGATGGGAAAGCGTATTGCAAACCGGATTTATACAAGCTGCTGCTAAACCGGCAGGCGTATATGCATTCAGCTTTGATCTGAATGGCGTAGCACAAAAAATATTAGCTCAAAGCGCGCAGCTGGCTGCTTCTGCAGGTAAATTTGAGTTAGCTTTATATCAAACTTCAGCTATCCGCGATGGTAAGCATGCCAATAACCCATGGTTACAGGAGCTGCCAGACCCGGTATCTAAAGTTACCTGGGATAACTTTGCTGCCATGTCACAAAACGACATGAAAGAATTAGGTTTGGTAGAAGGCGACGTAGTTGTTGTTGATGCCAACGGATATTCAATTGCACTGCCTGCTTTATTGCAGCCGGGCCAGGCAGTTGGAACCATATCAGTAGCTGTAGGTTACGGCCGCACTAGCGGTGGCGCTGTAATTGAAAGCGGAATTGGTAAAAACGCCTTCCCTTTCTATAGCTTACGTAACGGGACTTTCCAAACTACCACTGTTGCAAAACTTGATAAAACAGGCGACAACATACAATTAGCACAAACACAAACCCACCATTCATACGAAGGCAGAAACATCGTTCGCGAAACCAGCCTTGCTGAGTTTGTTAAAAACCCTGCGCACGCGGTTGGCCATCATGAAGGACACAAAGACTACAGTCTTTGGGACGAGCATGAGCGCCCTAACTATGATTGGGTTATGGCAATTGACCTTAACGCCTGTACCGGTTGCGGTGCCTGCGTTGTAGCTTGTAACGCCGAAAATAATATCCCGGTTGTTGGCAGAGACGAGGTTCGCCGCCGCCGCGAAATGCACTGGATCCGTATTGACCGTTACTATACTTTCAACGAAGCGGGTAAAGGTGTAACAGAAGAAACAGAAATTGCTCATCTGGAAGATATAAGCAATGTATCGGTTGTACACCAGCCAATGCTTTGCCAGCACTGCGATCACGCTCCGTGCGAAACTGTGTGCCCGGTATTAGCTACCGTTCACTCATCAGAAGGTTTGAACCACATGGCTTATAACCGTTGCGTTGGTACACGTTACTGCGCTAACAACTGTCCGTTCAAAGTACGCCGCTTTAACTGGTTCAACTACTGGAACGATTCACGTTTTGATAACTACCTGAACAATGAGCATACACAATTAGTGTTAAATCCTGATGTAACTACCCGTTCACGTGGTGTTATGGAGAAATGCTCAATGTGTATCCAAAGAATACAAGCCGGTAAGCTGAAAGCTAAAATTGAGAAACGCCCTGTTAAAGATGGTGATATCAAAATGGCCTGCGAGCAAACCTGTTCTGCTAACGCAATTATATTCGGTAACCGTAATGATCCTAACTCTGCAGTGTCAAAAGCGTTGAAGAGCGAAAGAACTTACTACGTGCTTGAAGAATTTAATGTTGAAGCAGGTATAGGTTACCAGGCAAAAGTTAGAAACACATTTGAATTAGAAGCTTAAGCTATCATTATTATATATAAAGTATGGCATCTCATAAAGAATCAATAATAAGGGAACCGTTAATTACCGGCGAAAATATAACCTACGCCAAGGTAACCAACGATGTTCTTACACCTGTTGAAAATGCACCTAACAAAGCCTGGTGGATAGGTTTTATCGTATCCTCTATTGGCGCCAGTCTTTGGGTGTTTGCAGTTAGCTGGACATTTTGGTACGGTATCGGGTCGTGGGGTTTGAATAAAACAGTTGGCTGGGCTTGGGACATTACCGGTTTCGTATGGTGGGTAGGTATTGGTCACGCCGGTACGCTTATCTCGGCTATCTTATTACTGTTCCGTCAAAACTGGCGTAACTCAATTAACCGCTCAGCAGAGGCGATGACAATCTTCGCCGTAATTTGCGCCGCTACTTACGTAGTATCACACATGGGCCGCCCTTGGTTAGCTTATTGGCCTTTGCCATTGCCAAACCAATTTGGTTTATGGGTTAACTTTAACTCACCATTGGTATGGGACGTGTTTGCGATATCAACTTACTTCTCGGTTTCATTGGTATTCTGGTACATCGGTTTATTGCCTGATATTGCCAGCATCCGCGACCGCGCTACAGGCCTTCGCCGCAGAATTTATTCTATCTGTTCATTCGGTTGGACAGGGTCAGTAAAAACATGGCAGCGTTTTGAAACTGTATCATTAATATTAGCAGGTATATCTACGCCTCTGGTACTTTCGGTACACACTATTGTATCAATGGACTTTGCTACATCTTTAGAGCCGGGCTGGCACACAACAATTTTCCCTCCTTACTTCGTTGCAGGAGCTATCTTCTCGGGTTTCGCAATGGTGCAAACACTATTGCTGGTTACCCGTAAGGTTTTAGGTTTAGAGAACTACATCACTATGTTCCACATTGAATCAATGAACAAGATCATCCTGGTAACAGGTTCTATCGTTGGTGTGGCATATTTAACAGAGTTCTTTATCGCTTACTATTCTGGCGGCGAGTACGAGCAGTACACTTTCCTTAACCGTTTTACCGGTCCGTTCTGGTGGGCAGGCTGTATGATGTATGGCTGTAACATCCTGATGACGCAAGTAATGTGGTTCAAAAAGATCCGTACCAACATTGCCATGGCATGGGTACTATCTATCATTGTAAACATAGGTATGTGGTTTGAGCGTTTCGTTATCATCGTTACCTCATTACACCGTGACTTTATACCATCAAGCTGGGCCATGTTTTATCCAACTTGGGTTGACGTGAGCATCTTCATCGGCTCAATTGGTTTGTTCTTTACCTTGTTCCTGTTATTCCTTCGTGTATTGCCTTCAATAGCAATGGCTGAGGTGAAGCTGTTGTTGAAATCATCAAGTGAGCAGGCTAAGAAGAAACAAATTGAAGAAGGTCATCTTGATCCTGAGCAGGTTCAATACTATAAAGATTCATTGATCCCTTACGATACGGTAGATTTAGAAAAATACGAAAACGCATAATCAACAATGAGCAGCACTAAATATATATTAGGACTTTTTGACGATCCGGATGTGATGATGCACGGGATTGACAAGTTACAGAAAAATAGTATCCCTATTTATGATGTATACACCCCAATGCCAATACATGGTATTGACGCTAAGTTAGGCGTTAAGGAATCGCGTTTGGGTTATGCGGCATTTATGTTCGGCTGCTTAGGCGGTACCGTTATCTTCAGTATTATTTATTACTGTTTGGTGCATGACTGGCCTATGAACATTGGTGGTAAACCATATTTCGCCATTCCGGATTTTGTGCCGGCTACTTTTGAATGGACAGTATTATTTACTGCATTCGGTATGGCATTTACCTTCTTTTACGCTACACACCTTTTCCCGGGCAGAGCGCCAAGGGTAATGGACCTTAGAGCAACTGATGACCGTTTTGTGATAGCAATTGATGCTAAAGGAAACGTATCGCACGAGGATATAACAAATATTTTAAAAGAAGCCGGAGCAGTAGAAGTTAAGCATAACACCAGAAAATATGTTAGCTATGAATAAATATAAAATATTGGGAACAGCGGTTGTTGCTGTTGTTGCATCGGTGGTAACCACCTCATGTAGTGACAAACGCAGCACCGGATGGGAGTACGCACCCAATATGTATGAGCACATTGCTTATGATCCTGATCAGAAGAATGTGAATTTTAAGGATGGTAAAACAGCGCAGGTACCACCTGCCGGTACTACGCCAATTGGCTTTACCCGTTTTGATTTCCCGAATACCAAGGACGGATACGAAGCCGCTTCAACCGGCATTGTAAATCCTTTAGCGGCTAATGCTAAAACCTTAGCCGAGGGCAAAAAGCTTTACACTACATTTTGCTCACCCTGCCACGGTGCTACCGGAGCAGGCGATGGCGAAGTTACCAAACACGGTTTCGGGCCACCACCAAATTATGCAACCGGTCAGTCATCACGTGGTGGTGCAATGAAAGACCTTACTGATGGCAAGATCTATCACACTATAACTTACGGCGTAAGCGCAATGGGATCTTACGCATCACAACTGGCACCGGATGAACGCTGGAAAGTTGTAATGTATGTTCACCATTTACAAAACTTATAAGAAATAATTTGATGAAGACTCATAATAATTTTGACGAACAGTTTGAGTTTGCGGGCAAAGCAAAAACCTGGAGCCTTGCTGCTATTGCTATAGGTGTTGTAGTAATTGCGCTTGGTTTCCTTACCGGACAGGTTGAGCGTACCTTCGCTAATTTATTACTGATGGGCTATTACGTTACATGCGTTTGTTTGGCCGGTGCATTCTTTTGCGCGGTACAATATGTAACTCAGGCTGGCTGGTCTGCTTCAATATTGCGCATTCCGCATGCTTTTATAAAAGTTTTACCTATACCTGCCATTATTTTGGTGGTGATAATAATTGCCGGATTAACGTTTACCCACACTATAGTTAACGAAGAAGGCCACGAGGTTGTTGCGCCTTACCTATATAAAATATGGGGACAGCACGGTATTACTGAGCCAGGTGAGCATTATGATGCACTTATAGCAGGTAAATCAGGCTACTTAAACTTAGGTTTCTTTTTAGCGCGTGTTATTGGCTTTTTGTTAGCTTATATATTATTAAGCCGACTGTTTGTAAAATACTCAACTAACGAGGATGAACTGTCGGGCATGTCGAACTACGATAAGAGCTTTAAACTGGCTTGCGTGTTCCTTGTAATATTTGGTTTTACTATACCTGTATTTGCTTTTGACGTAATCATGTCATTAGAGGCGCATTGGTTCTCAACTATGTTTGGTTGGTATAACTTTGCTGCCCTTTGGGTAAGCGGTTTAGCTACCATGACATTGATCATTATCTACCTACGCAATCAAGGCTACCTGCAATGGGTAACACAAGATCACCTGCACAACATGGGTCAGTTAATATTCGGTTTCTCAGTGTTCTGGACTTACCTATGGTTTGCACAGTTCCTGTTAACCTGGTACGCTAACATTCCTGAGGAAACTGCTTATTTCTACAAAAGATGGGAGCCTGATTTTAAACCTTGGTTTTGGTTAAGCATAGTAGTGAACTTTTTAACACCGTTGCTTGTACTGATGGCGCGTGATTCAAAACGCTCAACCAGTATATTAAAAGCTGCCTGCATTATTTTGATAGTAGGTCACTGGTTTGACTATTTCCAAATGATAATGCCGGGTACTGTTGAACATTTTTCTGAATGGTACACTGCTATTGGTTGGCTTGAGCCGGGTATATTTATAGGTTTTGCAGGTTTATTTGCATTCCTATTCTTTACTGCTTTAAGTAAATTCAAAGCATTGGCGCCAAAGAATCACCCGTTCCTACAGGAGAGCTTACATCATCACATATAATTATATTGTTAATTTTGCAACAAAAACAGAATACCAAACTACCAATTACAATGGGATTCAATAAAGTAATAAATTCTAAAAAAATGCTTTCGCTGTTTGCTGCGTTGATGCTTACCGGCACCAACCTGTTGATGGCGCAAGGTACTGCGACAGCAGCGGCGGAAAAACCAGGTGTAGACTGGTTGAGCGTAGGCTATTATGTACTGCTTTTTCTGCTGGCATGTGTAGCTTTAGCTATTGTCGGTAAAATTTTAAAGGTATATGATCTAAGCCAGAAGATACGAGGCAAAGCGGGCCTTAACTGGAACAACCTTATGGCTGTTATTTGTATTGTGTTCCTGGTAGCCGGCGGAATTGGAACTTATTGGTCGTTTTCAGTACAAGGCCAGATGGTATTACCGGATGCTGCTTCTGTACATGGCGTTAAAATAGACAGCATGTTCTGGACAACTACTGTAATTACTTTTATAGTTTTTGTAATTACCCAGATATTGCTTTTTACTTTCTTATTTGTAT
This sequence comes from uncultured Mucilaginibacter sp., assembly GCF_946479965.1. The sequence goes on from NZ_CAMLHX010000018.1 coordinate 51,909, forward strand.
ACAGGCATTCATCAAAACGCAGAGCCTACTTTTTACCTCACAATAATACTATTGAAAAGGTTTGGACAATTCTTCCTGCCATTGTGTTAACAATATTGGTGATCTTCGGCTTTTTTACCTGGCAGGAAGTAACAAATAGCGCTGATGCTAAAGGTCAGCCCGCTTCAATAAATGTTGATATTACAGGTGAGCAATTTATGTGGAACCTGCGCTATCCGGGTCCCGATGGTTTGTTAGGTAAAAAGAATTACAAATTGGTTAGTGGTTCAAACAAACTGGGTATTGATTATACTGACAAAAACAGCTTTGACGATTTGAAAGCTGACACGATGGTTATTCCGGTTAATAAATCAGTAAGATTGAACATAGGCTCTAAGGATATCATCCATAGCGTTTATATGCCGCACTTTAGAGTACAGTTAAATGCGGTACCGGGCTTGCCAACGTTCTTCAAATTTACGCCAACGTATACTACAGCGCAAATGCGCCAAAAAACGGAGGATCCTAAGTTTGAATACCTGGTTTATTGCAATAAAATATGCGGAGCCAGCCACTATAACATGCAAAAAGTTGTACGTGTGGTAAGCGAGGCAGAGTACACCCAATGGTTAGCCAAACAACAACCTTACTTAACCCCGGCTTTAAGAACGGAGTTGAAATTAGCCGAGGTTAAAAAAAATAATATTTCTACAAACAGGTTAGCGTTAAACAATTAATTAGCGAATATGTCAACATTAGCAGTTCACGATCACGGGGTAGCACATCACGAAGAAGGTCACGAGCATCACCATAAAGACACTTTTTTAACAAAATATGTTTTCAGTCAGGATCACAAAATGATCGCTAAGCAATTCCTTATTACAGGTATTACTATGGCTTTCATTGCAATGATACTATCAGTATTATTCAGGATCCAGTTAGCTTATCCCGATAAGGCATTTCCTTTATTGGAAACGTTATTGGGCCGTTTTGCTCCTGAAGGTCGCCTTGATTCGGAGTTCTACCTTTCATTGGTTACCATACACGGTACCATCATGGTGTTCTTCGTGCTAACTGCCGGTTTGAGCGGTACTTTCAGTAACTTATTAATACCACTACAGGTAGGTGCACGCGATATGGCTTCGCCATTCATGAATATGTTATCTTACTGGTTCTTCTTTACTGCCTGTGTTATCATGCTTTCATCATTCTTCATCCAAAAAGGTCCTGCCGGTCCGGGATGGACCATATATCCCCCTTTATCAGCATTGCCAACCGCAATGAAAGGTTCGGGCATGGGGATGACGCTGTGGCTGATAAGCATGGTGTGTTTCATCGCATCGTCACTTATGGGTGGTATCAACTATGTAAGTACGGTATTGAACATGCGTACTAAAGGTATGGATCTTTGGAAAATGCCTTTAACTATCTGGGCGTTCTTCTTAACAGCTATCCTGGGTGTATTATCGTTCCCTGTATTGGTAGCCGGTGTGGTGTTGTTAATATTCGACCGTAGCTTTGGTACCAGCTTTTATTTATCAGACATTGTAGTAAACGGACAAGTAATGCCGTTTGAAGGAGGTAGCCCTATCTTGTTCCAGCACTTGTTCTGGTTCTTGGGTCACCCCGAAGTATATATCGTAATTATGCCGGCCATGGGTATCTCATCAGAGGTTATGTCGGTAAATTCACGCAAACCTATCTTTGGTTACCACGCGATGGTTTATTCATTGATCGGTATTACTGTATTATCATTTATTGTATGGGGTCACCACATGTTTGTAACGGGTATGAATCCGTTCCTGGGCGGTGTGTTTATGATCACTACTTTGATCATCGCGGTACCATCAGCAGTAAAAACATTTAACTGGCTGGCTACTATATGGCGCGGTAACATCAGGTTTACACCTGCTATGTTGTTCGCTATCGGTATGGTATCATTCTTTATCTCTGGTGGTTTAACCGGTATATTCCTGGGTAACGCTGCTTTGGACATTAACCTGCATGATACTTACTTCGTGGTAGCTCACTTCCACCTGGTAATGGGTTCGGCAGCTATATTTGGTATGCTTGCCGGTGTTTACCATTGGTTCCCTAAAATGTTCGGCCGCATGATGGACGACAAATTAGGTTACCTGCACTTTTGGTTAACCTTTATAGGTGCTTACCTGGTATTCTTTCCAATGCACTTTATGGGTCTTGATGGTGTACCGCGCCGTTACTATCAATTTACCGAGTTTGTTTCTATGCAACGCTGGTTATCAGTTAATATGTTTATTACCTGGGCAGCTATTATATCTGCGTTGGCACAGGTTGCATTCCTTTACAACTTTATTCACTCTATATTCTGGGGTAAAAGAACTATCCAAAACCCTTGGGAGGCCAATACATTGGAATGGACTGCTCCTATTGAGCATTTCCACGGCAACTGGTATGGAGAGATTCCTTCGGTTTACCGCTGGCCATATGATTACAGCAAGCCTGGTGCCGAAGAGGATTACATAATGCAAACCACTCCTTTGTCGCAAACCATGAGTTCCAACGTTCCGCATGATTTTGAAGATAATCCTGCAGGTTTAGAAGAGCTTAGTAAATGGACCAGTACACAAAAAGCTAACGAAGAAGTAAAATAATAATTTACTGATCTGATTTTGTTAGGGTATCTGTACAGGAGTAATATCCATAAACAGGTACCCTATCTTTTTAAGATACATAAATGCACAAAACCACCGCGAAGCATAGATTTCAAAGGATCAATCTTTTAAGCATTATACTGCTTTTTGTATTGATACTTGCAGGCGGCGTAGTGCGTAGCACCGGCTCAGGAATGGGCTGCCCTGATTGGCCCAAGTGTTTTGGCAGGTTCATACCGCCGGTTAGCGCCGAGCAATTGCCCGAAAATTATAAGCAAAAATATGTTGAGGGCCGCATGGCTAAGAATCAGCGTTTTGCTAATACATTGGATGTTTTCGGCTATTCTGATCTGGCAAGGCGCCTGCGCGAAGACAGATCAATATTGGTTCCCGAAGAGTTTAATGCCGCCCGCACCTGGACGGAATACGTTAACCGCCTTATTGGTGCCGCATCAGGCATATTTTTATTGCTCACCGCTGTATATTCTTTTGCTTATTCAGATAAAAATAAGCTGATTCCTTTTTTAAGCGTTTTTAATTTGATACTGATCGGCTTTCAGGCATGGTTGGGGTCTATAGTAGTTTCAACCAATTTAGTGGCCTGGATAATTACAGTGCACTTGTTACTGGCGCTGGCTATTTTGGCTATATGTATCGCTACTTATCATTTGGCGCGTGCAAGTGGTCGCCCTGCCTTGCGTGTTAACGCCATAACCTACATAATTACTATAGCTGCGCTGATCTTATCTGTCGTGCAAATAACATTTGGTACCGAAGTGCGCGAACGTATTGATGCTGTTGCCACGCGACTACAGGATGGATACCGCTCGACATGGATAAACAATGCAGGAAAAATTTTTACCGATCATCGCGACCTTGCGTTATTGGTTTTGGCGGTAAACCTTGTTTTATATTTGTTGGTGCGCAGGGGCTTTAACAGGCACTCCATACAGCAGCAGATAATGAGTTTTACGTTTCTGATGATCGTTTTGCAGATAGTTACGGGTGTGGCATTGGCTTACTTCGCCCTGCCGCCGGTTGCACAGGCCAGTCATATTGTTTTAGCGAGTTTATTATTTGGAGCGCAATTTTATTTGCTGCTTAATTTATTCCGCTCGGCGAGTTTACACGGAGGGCATCAATGAGATTTAGCGATTTTTCAAAGCTCATAAAATTCAGACTTACCTTTTTGGTGGTGTTCTCCGCGTCTATATCTTTTATTATTGCCGTTAAGGCAAATGGTGGTAATACATGGGGATCGCTATACAGTTCAGTAATGTGGATTAACTGGTCAAAGCTGGTTATAGGCGGGTTTTTGGTCACCGCCGCTGCTAACAGTTTTAATGAAGTTATCGAAGTTGATCTGGATAAATTAATGAAGCGCACCAAGGATCGCCCTATGCCTGCCGGACGGATGACCACGGGACAAGGGTTGGTTTTAGGTTTAGGCATGGGTATGGCGGGAACCTATATTTTAGGGTCGCTTAATATACTTACGGGTTTGCTATCGGTTTTTTCAATTTTGCTTTATGCATTTGCCTACACGCCATTAAAAAGGAAGTCGCCGATATCTGTTTTTGTAGGAGCGTTCCCCGGGGCATTCCCTGCTTTAATTGGATATGTAGCCGGACAACCCAACGGACGCATAGACGAGATAGCCCTGGTGTTATTTTCGATCCAATTTGTATGGCAGTTTGTGCATTTCTGGGCAATTGCCTGGGTGCTCGATGATGATTATAAATTGGCAGGTTTCCGTTTATTACCAACCGGCAGTAGGGATACCGGCAGCGCGATAATTACTGTTATATTTGCGGTTATATTAGTGCCTGTAAGCTTGTTACCCACTATTTTAGGATACGGTGGTTATTTTGTAGGCGGTGTATCGTTAATTTGCAGCTTGATATTTTTGTACCAAGCAATTATGTTGTTGCGTACCCGGCAGATACCCGAAGCCAGGAAACTGATGTTCGGTTCGTTTTTTTGGTTGCCGGTAGTACAGTTAATGTTTTTATTTGATTTTATAGGAAAGTGAGATGATGATGGCTCAGATACAACAGGAAGATAAATTAAACCTCGGCGCTAAAAAATTCAATATGTGGATCTTCATATTCACATCATTTATGTTTTTTGCGGCGCTTACCAGCGGTTTTATAGTATACATTGGCGGCCGTGGTGGCAAGGCTCTTGGCATGCAGTTGCCCTCCGCGTTTATGTATAGTACATTTGTAATAGCGTTAAGTAGTGTTACCATGTATTTGGCATCAAGGGCGGCAAAGCAGTTGAATTTTGCCAGGCAGCGTCTTTTTTTAACCCTAACCATTTTTCTGGGTGTCGTATTTTTTATTATACAGATACTAGGATGGGGTGCTTTGGTTAAAGCCGACGCGTTTTTAGTTAATAACAACGCATCTATATCCTTTGTATATATTTTTACAGGGATGCACCTTTTGCACATTATAGCCGGATTGGTCTTGTTAACTTTTGCATTAGTTAGAAGCCACCGCAATGTGCCTCAGGTAAAGAACTTATATAACATGCAGATGTCATCTATTTTTTGGCATTTTGTGGATATTATATGGATTTATCTGTATGTTTTTTTACTTTTGAACCAACATTAATAACAATTTCATAGCTAAACTAGAAATGAGCGAAGCAGTATCAAAAATTGATGAAATAAAAACAACGCCGTGGGCCGGCGGCCATTCCCCATTTAAGGTTGAGTATGGCAAAATGATGATGTGGTTTTTCCTGTTGTCAGACGCCTTTACTTTTTCTTCCTTACTTATATCATACGGCACGCTTCGTTTTAGTATGCCTACCTGGCCGGCTGCCGATAAGGTTTTCCAATCTGTACCGGGTTTGGTAGATAGCGGTTATCCACTGGTTTTTGTGGGTATTATGACATTCATCCTGATCATGAGTTCGGTTACCATGGTATTAGCTGTTGAGGCCGGCCATCGTAACTCTAAAAAAGAGGTAGTTACCTGGATGATATTCACTATCATCGGTGGCCTTATGTTCCTGGGTTGCCAGGCTTTAGAGTGGACACATCTTCATCACGAAGGTTTCTGGTGGGCAAGCATTCCTAAAGATACACACGCGTTAAAAGAGTTTTTCAGTGATGAGCATGGCGTATTATCAGCGCAGCAAACAGCTGCCCAGGCTTTTGCCAACTTGTTTTTCACTATTACAGGTTTCCACGGTTTCCACGTATTTAGCGGTGTTATTATCAATATCGTTATAACACTTAACGTTTTAGCCGGTACTTACGAAAAACGCGGTAGTTATTTAATGATCGAGAAAGTTGGCCTTTACTGGCACTTTGTAGATTTGGTTTGGGTATTCGTGTTTACCTTCTTTTATTTAGTATAACAATATAAAATATATCATATGTCATCACATACAGAAGTAACACACCATGACCACGATGAGCACGGTGAAGGAATGACCAAAAAGAAAATATGGCAAATATTTTGGGTTTTATTGGGCATTACTACGGTAGAATTTATTATAGCGCTTTATTGCGTGCCAAAAGGTGTGTTCAGCATCAGCGTGGCTAATCCTATATATATAGTTTTAACACTGGCCAAAGCATTTTATATAGTGGCTTACTTTATGCACTTGAAGTTTGAAAAGGTGGGTCTGGTTTATTCTATAATTGTGCCTATTCTATTCATCATCGGTTTGATCCTGGTGCTTACTAATGAGAGCCACCACTGGATTGGATTGAGAGCATAAATGAAAATCCGCTTAGTTAAAAAAATACTGATCCTGGCAGCCATACTGGCGCTGCCGGGATTTTTATATTATTTACTTACCGCAAAGGGTAAAAACAGGTATAAACCGCTGCCGGTTTACGGCCCCAAACAGGTAGCCAAAACCGGTCATAAGTTTCACGGCAAGTTTATTCCTGATACCATTTACCACCAGTTGCCGGATTTTAAACTGACAGATCAGGACGGGCGCGAGCTTACAGGTAAAAGTCTTGACAGCAATATTTTTGTAGCTAACTTTTTCTACACCAATTGCACCGGCGTTTGCGAAACCACCAACACTAATTTGAAGGCCTTGCTTGATACTTATAAAAAGAACAAGCTGGTTTCATTTGTATCTATAACGGTCGATCCGCAGCGCGATTCAGTAGCCGCTTTAAAAAAGTATGCCAAGCAGTTTAACCCCGCGGGTGTAAAGTGGATGTTCCTTACCGGCGATACCGCGCAGGTCTATCCTTTAGCACGCCAGGGCTTCCTGGTTAACGCGGTTGATGCAGGCAATGGTAATTTTATTTATAGTGATAAACTGATATTGATAGATAAGAAGAAACGTATCAGGGGATATTATTCAGGGGCCTCAATAGCAGAGATGACCCGGCTAAACGACGAGATTAAAGTATTGATAGCCGAAGAGATCCGTGAAATGGATGAACCGCTCTATTGAGAGTCAAGAATCAAGAGCCAAGACTCAAGATGGCACAAGTAAACACTTAGTATAAACAATAACAAGGTCTTGATTCTTGCATCTTGATTCTTGAATCTAATAAAACATGACCGATAAATTTATATTCCGATTCGTAGCTATTGTAACCGTTGTGGTGATACTGGTGGTGATTGTTTTAAACCGTCACATAATTCCCGGTCCGGCGGTAACGCCTGCGTTTACACCTTATTTGCCCATGCTTAACGCGTTCATCAACGGCACTTGTACCGTGTTGCTGCTCACATCGCTGTACTACATTAAGCAAGGTAATATTGCCGTACACAAAAGATTGAACATTTTGACGTTTTGCCTTTCGTCGATATTCCTGGTATCCTACATCCTTTTTCATTACCTGATGCAGCGCGATACCATTTATGGCGATATCAACGGCGATGGTAAAGTTTTAGGCGATGAGGTAACACAGTATGGTACTTTACGTACTATATATCTTGCAATTTTAACACCGCACATCATTCTTGCTGCCTGTGTTTTGCCGTTAATATTATTAAGCTTCCATCGCGGCCTGCAAATGCAGGTTGAAAAACACCGCAAACTGGTGCGCTGGGCTTTCCCTATCTGGTTGTTTGTTACCATAAGTGGTGTAGTGGTTTATTTAATGATACAACCTTTCTATCATTTTTAACCTGATAAGATTATTTAAAAAAGCCTCCTGCGCTGAAGCGTTCCGGAGGCTTTTTTTATTTATATAGTATATTTATTAAAATATTTCAGTTTCTCTGCAACCAATTGCCTGTAGCTTTCATCTTACTGTTAAATGCTATTATTGAAACCAACTTACACAATTGATGAATTACTTACCCGCTGCAAAGCGGGCGATCGGAAAGCGCAGGAAGTTTTGTATAAGCTGTTGGCTCCGAAGATGCTGGGCGTTTGCATGCGTTATGCGACGGATAAAGGCGAGGCGGAAGACATGTTGCAAAATGGCTTTATTAATGTTTTTAAAAAGCTTGCTGATTACCGCGGTGATGGCGCTTTTGAAGGTTGGGTTAGGCGGATAATGGTACACAGCGCGATAGAGTATCATCGCAAATACCACAAAACGCTGCAGTTGATGGATGTTACCGGTTCAGACCATGAGCCATCAGTTAATGCCGCCGCAATAGCTACACTCAGCGCGAAGGAGCTGATGGGATTCATCCAGGGATTGCCGTACAACTATCGTATGGTATTTAACTTATACGCCATTGAAGGCTATTCGCATAAAGAAATAGGCGAGATGGTGGGCATAACGGAAGGGGCGTCTAAATCGCAATTATCAAGGGCGCGCTCAATTTTAAAAGATATGGTTATCAAAATGGAGGATAAAAGATATGGAAATGCGGGATAAGGAGTTTGACCAATTATTTAATGCTAAGCTGAACGATTTTGAAGTTGAGCCATCAGCAGAAGTGTGGCAAAACATTACCGGCGAACTGAATGGTAAAAAAGCGAAACGCTCAGTAATACCCTACTTAAGTATCGCGGCAAGTATTGTTGTGCTTGCGTCGGTATCAGTTTGGTTTTTTAACCGCACGCCGGAGAAAGTTGAGCAGCATCCCGTAAAATTGGTTAAACATACGAAGCCTGTTAAGCAGCAACCAAATGTTGTTATAGCTGAGGCCGCGCCCAAGGTTAATGCAACAAGTGGCGACGTCGCGATTAGCAAACCAAGCGTTCCGGCGAGGATCAGGCGGCAGAACAACCAGGCTCAAACCACGGAAAATATAAAACAAGAAACGAACATTACACTCGACCCGGTAGTGAAAAAGCCTGAACAGTTTTTGACTATCGTGCCGGCAGAAAAGGTTCCTGTTTTGGAGCCGGCAGTTTCTGTGAACGCTGTTGCCTTAAACGTGGCTACATTGACTGATCATCCGGTTGAAAATATTGAGAAGCAGACCGACGCCATCAATACTCCCACGCAGGAGAAGGCTCCCGTAAAAAAACGCGCCGGCGGGTTGGGTAGCTTTATCAATACAATAATTGCCGCGGTTGATAAGCGCGAAGATAAACTGATAGAGTTTACAGACGCTGCTAACGACGAAGGATCCAGACTTACAGGCGTAAACCTGGGTATTTTAAAAATAAAGAAACAATAATATTATAACACCAATATATATGAAACGCTTAATACTAACCGCAATGATAGTTGCTGTTGCAAGCATCGGCTTTGCACAAGATACCACAACAACTACTACAACAACCACCGTTAAAAACGGCGACACAACTAAAGTGACTACTGTTGAAAAGAAAGTACTTGTAAAGTTTAGCTTTGGCAATAGAAAAGCTAAAGTTGACAGCGTACGCAAGGCCAAAGCCGGCAAGCCCGGATTTAATTTCGGTATCACTTTTTCACGATTTGATATTGGTTTGGCCACGCTGGTTGATAATGGCAGCTTTACCCTGTCGCCGCAGAATCAGTTTTTAAGTTATAAGCAATGGAAAACCAGTAACGTGGGGTTTGATCTGGTTCAGTTTGGTTACCGCTTTGACAATCATTTTAAAATGTATATTTCCGGTGGTCTCGATTGGACACTCATTCGTCTGAGAGATAATATTACCATACAAAAGGGCGGTACATCATTAACTTATATAAACGACAATGTTGAGTTCAGTAAAAACCGTTTTTCCTCCAGCTATTTGCGTATCCCGTTATCATTTGAGTTCAGAACCAGCGAGTTCTCTAACGGCGAACGCTTCAGGTTTGTAACCGGTCCGGAAATTGGATTGTTAATGGGTGGAAGAGTTAAGCAGATAAGCGACGAGCGCGGCAAACAAAAGATAGACGACGACTATCATTTTACCAAAATGCGCTATGGTGCGTTTGCGCGCTTAGGGTATGGTAGTGGAGGCATATTTGCAAAGTACTACTTTAATGATATGTTTGAGAATAGCCCTGCACAAGCTGGTTTAAAGAATTTCTCCTTCGGGTTTACGTTTGGGTTTTAATGGGGGGGTGGCTCAGCGAAATGTGAGCCACCCTGAGCCACCTCTAAACTGTCGTAGAATTGCGTAGAGCCACCCTAGTTGCGCCGAAGAAAGGCTCTGATCTGTTACCTTAACGAAAAAATCAAAAGAAACTGGCCGACTCTTTATGAGCCGGCGAGGTAATAAGTTGAACGTTTTTACAATAGAATTAGGGATGTCGTGACCCGGCCACGTCACAGATTTGACAACTTTCTAAAAGTTGTCAAATCTTTAAAACGTATCTTTGTCATTCATGGCAAGTCCCTCTTCTTTTCTCGAAGCAATATCCATCAGCAAAATTTACCAGGGCAAACAAGCTGCCGGTGTAAAAACCACCAGCCTGACTATTGCACAGGGGGAAATTACGGCCATAATAGGAGAGAGCGGCAGCGGTAAAAGTACGCTGCTTAAAATGTTGTATGGCCTGCTATCGCCGGATGAAGGGCAAGTACAATTTAAAGGCGAGCGCATTTGGGGCCCAGAAGAAAAATTGATACCCGGGCACGATGCCATGCGCATGGTTACGCAGGATACCGATGGCCTAAACGTTTTTGCTAAGGTTTGGGATAACATAGCCGTGCTTTTACCCAACACAGACGTAGCCGCCAAAGAAGAAAACACCCAACGCGTACTGAAGCAATTAAATATTGAGCGCATAGCCGACAAGCAAGTTGCCTATTTAAGCGGCGGCGAAAAGCAGCGTGTAGCCATAGCCCGCGCCCTGGTAAGCAAACCCGAAGTTTTATTGCTGGATGAACCGTTCAATCAAGTTGATACTTCCTTTCGGGAAGGTTTGCAACAGGATATACGGCAGGTAGTAAAGGAAACAGGACTAACTGTTATAATGGTATCGCATGATCCGGCGGAAGTGCTGTCAATGGCGGATGAACTGATCGTTTTAAAAGACGGAGAGATATTGGAAGCCGGCCATCCCAAAACCTTATATCAAACGCCACAGAATTTATATACCGCCCGGTTACTAACCGGCTGCAATGTGCTTACTCAAAGTGAGGCTGCTCTTTGCGGCATACACAGCACTAAAGAGCACGTAGTGATCTACCCCGAATGGGCCAAACCCACCGGCAGCTGGACGCGTAAAGACTGGACCATAAAGCAACTGCTTTTTAAAGGTATTAACGAAGGATTACTGGTTGATAAAAATGGGGTAACTCTCCGATTGATCAATGACCAGCCTGATAAATATCATGAAGGGGATAAAGTGCATATTAAAGTAAGCAGGTATTTGGAGTTTTAAAAAAACTACGCCCTAATTCTTACTTTGCCCGCATCTTATTATTTTTAGCCTCGTGTGTAACTTCTGCCAAGTCAAGCGCTTCCATCAAAGGCGGAACATAAACCCCAAAGCGCCCGCGCAGTCCCTTTTTTAAACCATACCAGCCACCTACAGGGTTGTCGACCGTGCGGCCCCAGGCTTCAACGGTACCGGGTTTGGCTTCCTTTTGTTCGTCGGCACCACCCAGATCCATCCAGTCGCCGTGCTTTTTTAGCATGTCGTGCAGGTCGGTTAAGCATTGTGCATCGTAAAGCAGCGTAGTTTTACCCACAATACAAGCAATAACTTCTTTACCGTCCTTAGTATCGCGATACATTTCATATTCCGAAGTATTTGGCGGGGTTTTCAGTTGCCAGGGATTCTCTTTTGTGCCTTGTGCCATGATTTGAATGCTTTGCATAAAGTTGATAATTTTTTATCAATCTGTATCGTATTCTATATTATCATTTGGTAAAACAAAAGCTTGATAAAAGTATTGAATATAAAACCTCGCCATGAAAAGATTATCCATCATATTATTAGTGGGATTATTCTTTGCTTCAATAATTACCGGCTGCAATCCGCCGCGCCGCGTTTCGCCGCCACCCGCGCCGCCGGGAGCACCGCAGGCTTGAGCACAAGATTTAAAGCTTTTAAAACAAAAGACAGCCTGCTAATATTTAACATAGAAACATCACCGTTATGAAAAAGAAACTGATAAGTATGGTATTGCTTGGTGCTATAGTCGCTTCTATCAGTACCGGCTGCGGCTCGTTGCCAAAACGCGAGGCACCACCAAAACCACCGGGAGCGCCTGCGCCACCGCGGTAAAATTTAAGCCCTCAGCCAAATAGCGAGGGCTTTGTTGTTCTATTAAATAACCTTAACTTTAGATTCAAAATAACCTGAATGAAGAACCTTGTCATCTCTTTTATTATCCTTTTATGTGCATTTAAGGCAGTGTCGCAAACGGCACCCGACCTTAAATTTGATCAGAACTTTACAGCTTGCGAAAAGAAATGGGTTGCTTTTGAGCGCGATGCAACGCTTAGATATCCATACGGATTTAATATGTTGATTTGAATGCTGGCTTTACCTTTGATTTGAAAGGTTTTATTTCTGTCTCGCCGGAAGGAAAGTACGTAGCCGATAACACACCATCTAAAAACGGGGCGGTTAAATATCGTTTACAACCGAATACCAAGAAAGTTGCCATTTTACCGGCAGACCGTATAAAAGAGCTTAATCTGGAACCGGAGCCGTTCTGGCTTAAATCTTACTATTCCGAAGTTAAAGATAGTGTATATTACAACTATCGCATGGGGTGGGTTTACAACGCGGCCGGCGACCCATCCATCGCGCTTAAGCATCTTGAAAAAGCTTACCGGGTAAACCCGGCTGATGATAAAGTTAAGTTTGAAATGATATTTGCGTACAACGCATTAGGGCGTTTTGACGAGGCTATTAAAATGCTTGAAGTTGATATCCAAAACAAACCCAAAGACATTAATCTTTACAAGGAACTTGGTTACGCCTATGGCGGCGCAAAAAAGTTTGAAAAGGCTATCGAGGTTTTTAAGAAAGGGATGGCACTCTTCCCGGACAATATAAAATCAGACGCCAAAGGAGAAATGGCGGTAAATACCGCAATGGCATACAAGGAGATTAACAATATGGACGAATATAAAAAATGGATGTTATTAGCTAAAGAATATTATCCAGTTGAGTCGGCTACATATAAAAGGATCGTAGCTTCAGGGTTTTAAGTAATGAAATTAAATCGATTAGTGTTTTTTTCTTTTGTTCTTGTCATCTCATCGGGATGTCTTTACACAGTTAATGAACGGAATTCTCTTAGCATCGTTTTTAACGATAGTAAATTAAGGGCGCGTTTTATAAAAAATTATATTGATAGTGTTCGAAATAAAGACCTGATTATACCGGGCGCTATTGAAGCAGCTTTCTATAATGGAGACAGTTTACGGTGGGATGAAAGTTTAGTATATTTCAGTAGCTCGCCAAAGGAATGGTATCTTGTTAATTTTAGCTCAACGCCAGGTTCTATTGAAAGAATTTATAATCCGGATCTATCCCGCGAAGCTATTAGTCGAAAAGAAGATCTGACCGAAGAAAAGATCGCGCAAATCGAATCACGTTATCGTAAACAAATACTAGATTCGGTAATTATATACGGGAGAAAGCACCATTTGCCGGATTCGATTATTTTTAATACCATAATTGAGAAGCCACCATATGATAAGTAGCACCGCGTTAGGGATAGCAGCGGATACCGGCCATGCGCCTAAGGCCCTGCAGGCGTATGAGCGTATAGCCCGGCCCGAAGGGAACGCCATTATTTATCATATAATAGTTAGGTAGTTTTTAAGTTACGGCGAAATTGAATAAATAATAATACCGATGTAACGATGTAAGGAAGGGTATTTATTAAATTAAAAATTGCCGGACTATCAAAACCCTCTGAAAAGTCCACTAAGTCAAATTCCATGTTAATCAACGCCAATTGAATCCATCCGCCCGGCAGCAAAAACCAGGCTAATAAACTAAGTATTATATTGTTTTTTACAACTTGGTAATTATTTAAGAGTATCGTTAGCGATAATATCGCCATAATTAGACAATTTATAAACACATCACGAAATGTTAGCGGATAGAAAGCCTTTCTTATCAAAAAATCGCTTTCGGAGTTGTTAAAAATTGCATCGGCAATCCACAAAAATACAAAGCCGGTCAAAACAATTGCCGATGATATAAATACTAATTTTCTGTAAAACACTATTGCCATAATCTAATTTACGGTTATTGTATCACACAGCAAATTAAACCACTCATCCAACTAACAATCAACCCAATCCAGCCACTCACCAAAAAAGAAAAACTTTTTGCCCCAACCGCTTGACTATCATAAAATAAACCTGTACTTTTGCAGTCCCGAAAACTGCCCGCCAATGAAGGATGGCAGCGGGATTAAAAAAAACAAAACAAGAAAGCAAGAATGCCTACTATTCAGCAATTAGTTAGAAAAGGTAGAGTAGCTCTGGTTGACAAGAGTAAGTCGCCAGCGTTGGACAGCTGTCCACAGCGAAGAGGCGTATGCACACGCGTGTATACCACTACCCCTAAAAAACCAAACTCAGCAATGCGTAAAGTTGCCCGTGTGCGCTTAACCAATGGTAAAGAAGTTAACGCCTACATCCCTGGTGAAGGCCACAACTTGCAAGAACACTCTATCGTTTTGATACGTGGTGGTCGTGTTAAAGACTTACCGGGTGTACGTTACCACATCATTCGTGGCGCGTTAGATACTTCTGGCGTTGCAGGTCGTAACCAGCGCCGTTCTAAATACGGTACTAAACGCCCTAAACCAGGACAAGTAGCCGCGGCTCCAACAAAAGGCAAAAAGAAATAATTAAAGGAGGATAGTAGTAATGAGAAAGTCAAAACCAAAAAAAAGAATCCTTCTTCCTGATCCAAAATTCAATGATATTTTGGTAACCAGGTTTGTAAATAACATGATGTACGACGGTAAAAAATCTACCGCGTATTCAATATTCTATAACGCAGTTGAGATTGTTGAGAAAAAAACAAGCGAGAACGGTTTAGAGACCTGGAAAAAGGCTTTAAACAATGTTATGCCGGCTGTTGAAGTAAAAAGCCGCCGTGTAGGTGGTGCTAACTTCCAGGTACCAACCGAGGTTCGTCCGGAGCGTAAAATTGCTTTGGGTATGAAATGGTTGATCAGCTATGCACGTCGTCGTGGCGAAAAAACCATGATGGAGAAATTAGCAGGCGAGATCATATCAGCAGCTAAAGGTGAAGGTGCAGCAGTGAAGAAGAAAGAAGATACGCACAAAATGGCTGAAGCCAACAAAGCGTTCTCTCACTTTAGATTCTAATTAGTGGATTATTGAATTAGTGAATTATTGATTTGGTAACATCAACCTAATCAGTAATTCATTACTTCGCAGATTTAGTGAACACGTAATCTTCATTAATTCAATAATTCAATAACTCAATAATTAATATGTCAAGAGATCTAAGATATACAAGAAACATAGGTATTGCCGCTCACATTGATGCCGGTAAAACCACTACAACTGAGCGTATTCTTTACTATAGCGGCGTTAGCCACAAAATAGGCGAGGTACACGAAGGTGCAGCTACAATGGACTGGATGGCGCAAGAGCAGGAACGTGGTATTACTATCACATCTGCAGCTACTACAGTTGGTTGGAAATACAGAGGGCAAAACTACCATATCAACATTATTGATACCCCGGGACACGTGGATTTTACCGTAGAGGTGAATCGTTCTTTACGTGTGCTGGATGGTTTGGTTTTCCTTTTCTCTGCTGTTGATGGTGTTGAGCCACAATCAGAAACCAACTGGAGGCTTGCTAACAACTACAACGTTGCCCGTATAGGCTTCGTTAACAAAATGGACCGTAGCGGTGCCGACTTTTTAAATGTTGTAAAACAGGTAAAAAGCATGTTAGGCAGTAACGCTGTGCCATTGCAATTGCCAATTGGTGCTGAAGAGCATTTTAAAGGTGTTGTTGATTTGATCAACTGGAAAGGTATTGTTTGGAATGAGCATGATAAAGGTATGACCTTTACTGAAGTGCCTATCCCTGAGGATATGATCGAAGAAGCTACCGAGTGGAGAGAGAAATTATTGGAATCAGTTGCTGATTACGATGAGAGCCTGATGGAGAAATTCTTCGATGCTCCTGAAACTATCACTGAGCGCGAAGTATTAGACGCTTTACGTAAAGCTGTTTTAGATGCCAAGATCGTTCCGATGGTTTGCGGTTCATCATTCAAAAACAAGGGTGTACAAACCATGTTGGATTATGTGATGGAATTGCTTCCATCACCTATGGATGTTGAAGGTATTATTGGTACTAACCCTGATACCGGCGAAGAAATTCTGCGTCGTCCATCAGAGAAAGAGCCGTTTGCAGCATTAGCATTTAAAATTGCAACCGATCCATTTGTTGGTCGTTTATGCTTTATCCGTGTTTACTCTGGTAACCTTGAAGCAGGATCATACATCCACAACATGCGTTCAGACAATAAGGAGCGTATATCACGTATATTCCAAATGCACGCTAACAAGCAAAACCCTATACCTAACGTAGGTGCTGGTGATATTGCTGCGGTAGTAGGCTTTAAAGATATTAAAACAGGCGATACCCTTTGCGACGAGAAACACCCGATCATTCTTGAATCGATGAATTTCCCTGAGCCGGTTATTGGTTTGGCTATTGAGCCTAAAACTCAGGCCGACGTAGATAAATTAGGTATAGCTTTAGGTAAATTATCTGAAGAGGATCCAACCTTCCACGTAAAATCTGACGAAGAGACAGGCCAAACCGTAATTAGCGGTATGGGCGAGCTTCACCTGGACATCATCATGGACCGCCTTAAACGTGAGTTTAAAGTAGAGGTTAACCAGGGTGCGCCACAAGTTGCTTACAAAGAGTCTATCACAGGTACTATACAACACCGCGAAACTTACAAGAAACAAACCGGTGGTCGTGGTAAATTTGCTGATATACAAGTTATATTATCACCAAATGACGAAGGTAAAGAAGGCTTACAATTTGTTAACGAAATTAGCGGTGGTTCTATCCCCCGCGAGTTTATCCCATCTGTTGAAAAAGGCTTTGCAGCTTCAATGGCAAATGGTGTGTTGGCAGGTTACCCTTTAACCAGCTTAAAAGTACGTTTAATTGATGGTTCATTCCACGCAGTCGATTCAGACGCGCTATCTTTCGAGTTAGCTGCTAAGATGGCTTACCGCGAGGCATTGCCAAAATGTAAACCGGTATTGCTTGAGCCGATCATGAAAATTGAGATCTTAACTCCTGAAGAAAATATGGGTGACGTTATTGGTGACATGAACCGTCGTCGTGGTCAGCTTTTAGGTATGGACTCACGTGCAGGTGCACAGGTAATTAAAGCTACTGTACCACTTTCTGAAATGTTTGGTTACGTAACCCAGTTACGTACTATTACTTCGGGCCGTGCTACTTCAACCATGGAGTTTGATCACTATGCTGAAGCGCCACGTAACGTACAGGACGAAGTAATTGCTAAAGCAAAAGGCAAAAAAGCTGCTGCGAACGCGTAATTAAAAATGATTACACTGATTGGTTTGTGATTTCACAGATTGATCAGTGTAATCTTAATGATAATTAACCGACTAGTTATAATTAATAGCTCTTATATCTGGTCAAATTAAATCGGTGGAATCGACAAAAATCGGTGAAATCAAAAACTTAAAAACATGAGCCAAAGAATCAGAATCAAATTAAAATCGTACGATTACAATCTGGTTGACAAGTCAGCCGAGAAGATCGTAAAGACAGTTAAGCCTACGGGCGCTGTAGTTAGCGGACCGCTTCCGTTACCAACTGAAAAGAAGATCTTTACAGTATTGCGTTCACCGCACGTTAACAAGAAAGCGCGCGAGCAGTTCCAATTATGTTCTTACAAACGTTTGTTGGACATTTACAGCTCAAACTCAAAAACTGTTGACGCTTTAATGAAGCTTGAATTGCCAAGCGGTGTTGAAGTTGAGATCAAAGTGTAATAGTACCGGAAGATCCGATAATATTAAAAAAGCCATCCTGCAAAGGGTGGCTTTTTTTGTGCTCATCTTTTTTAAGCCTTATTTATTCGCCGAACACTTACTAAAAAATTAGTTGTAAATGTTTTTATTTGTATTTACATTTAAGCAAACCTTATTTACACGCTACTTTAATTGCGCAGCACCAATAACATAGAGTCCGCATACATTGGCCACCTAAAGTTTATGCCATGCTTAATATAAAAATCGCCATCTATCCCTTCCGTCGGTTAGGTTTATTTATGATGTTTATGTTCTGTGTGTTTTACTGTAAAGCACAGTCGGTTACCGACAAGCATTTAATCAATAGCGTTTCCGCGCTGTCTGCCATCCGTGAGCTTAAGCCCATAGAAAAACTTTACCTACAAACCGACAAGCCTTATTACGCCCAGGGCGATACAATACGTTTTAAGGCATACCTGTTAGATGCCGATTACCTTAAGGCATCCGGCCGGAGCAGTTTGCTATATGTAGAGCTGGACAACGCGGCGGGCAAAGCCGCAAAACGCATAATGGTGCCGGTAGAGAACGGACTAACCTGGGGTGACATAGTGCTGGATAGTGTAGAAATTCCACATGGCAACTATACGCTTAGGGCCTACACCAACTGGATGCGCAACTTTGGCGACGATTACATATTTAAGAAAAGTATCAGCATATCAGCAGCCAATAATCCCATACTCATCAACGCGGCCTTTAAACAGGCGGGAGATAAAATGGAGGGCAAATTGTTGTTCAGAAATCTGGACGGCAGGATACAAGCTTTTAGGGATATCGACTTAAAAGTGATGAACGGCAAAAAGAACCTGTCAAAAAACAAACTAACCACCGGCAACGACGGCAAGATCCAATTCAATTTTACAATACCTAAGGATGTGATCAACCCATCCATTAGCTTAACAGCACAACTTGCCGGAAGCGGTGAATTGGCTGTGCCCGTAAAAATAAGCCGCCACGAAGAAACCGACGTGCAGTTTTTACCCGAGGGAGGCAGCATGGTATCAGGCATCACAACCAGAATAGGTGTTAAAACACTGTCGGCTGATGGCAAAGGAACAAACATAACAGGTAAACTATTTAACAATAGCGGAGAGTTGGTATCACAATTTGGTACCATCCATGCAGGCATGGGCAGCTTTATATTTACCCCCAAGGCCGGCGAAACCTACACCGTCCGTATAGACGGTATAAACAAGCCGTTCCCCTTGCCGCCGGTTAAGTTAACAGGTACAGCCATAGCTGTCAGATCCATTAGCACAGACTCCTTACAAATCATCGTGACTACTAACGCCGGAACAATGGGCACCTACTACCTTATAGGCCAATCGCGCGGGATAGCCTGCTATGCCCAGTCCATTACTTTTTCTGCAGATGTTAGCAAGATGATCAAAACCGTTGCAAAAAAAGAATTCCCTACAGGAATAACAAGGTTTAGCCTGCTAAACAACAACTACCTGCCATTAAACGAGCGCATAGTATTCATTAACCACCATGATGAACTCAATATAAATATCACAACAAACAAACCCAACTACACACAGCGCGACAGCATAGCCCTTAGCGTTTCGGTAACCGATAAACAAGGCAAACCAATACAAGGCAATTTCTCGTTAGCCGTTACCGACAACAGCCAGGTTAAAATGGATAGCCTGGGCAGCAACATACTTAGTAACCTGCTCTTAACATCAGACCTGGAAGGAGAGATCGAGCAGCCCGGTTATTACTTTCAAAACAATAAAGAAGTCGAGTTGGACAATCTTATGCTTACCCAGGGATGGGTAGGTTATGATTGGAATGAAGTGTT
>NZ_CAMLHX010000019.1 GCF_946479965.1 uncultured Mucilaginibacter sp.
GTCCACAAAACGGCCGAGTATTGTAAAATCGCGCACGTCAAATATAGTGGTGAGTTCGTTTATCATTACATCGTTATCTGCAATGCTGGGCTTGCGGATAACCTTAAAACGGTAAACAGGGATGGAGTCTAAATATGTACCGCGCGAAAACTGGTAGAAATAATACTGCCGCATGTCCTTACCGAATATCTCTGTCTTTTTACTCAGGAAAGGTATGCCGCTTATCTTGCGCCCCGGCTGAAAGATGAGCATCTTCAACTTATCTTTATACGAGCCATTTTTACCGTCTGAAGGTGGCAGCGATTCACCCGCAGTAAAATCAGATTTATAGGCGTTATCAAAAATGTAATCAAACATTTCTAAGGTGTACAGATCATACTTGCCATTCTTTTTGTACAATTTGCCTTTGTCTTGCTTTACAAGGTATTCAACTTTAGGTTTATTACCCGTCATGGTGCGGCGCACCTTGCGGTAGATCTCGCCTTCAATTTTATTCTTCTTATCGTAAGTATAAAGATGATTTTCGGCTACAAAGCTGTACCGTTTCATATCGCGGAAGGCTTTATAAAAACCAGTATCTGCAACTACGGCATCAATAAAATCCTGCTCTGTAAGTTTATGAGATTTGATGTTGACTACCGCCGTATCAATAACAATAGTCAGCGTAGTATCGGGATTATAACGTTGCGCTTTTGAGCTAAAAGCTGAAAGCAAAAAGACGAAAGCTAAAAGAAATTTTAGCCATGATCTATCAACCATGAACCATGAACCCACCATTAATTACCTAATTGTTTTACGGCAAGATATGCCATCAGGCCAACACTTGTCTCTAAAGCTGTTTCTTCCACATCAAAAGTTGGGGTATGTACTGATGAGGTAATACCACGGCTTTCGTTACGTGTGCCTAAGCGGTAAAAACAAGAATCAGCCACCTGCGAGTAGTAAGCAAAATCTTCCGCTGCCATCCAGATATCCAGATCAAGCACATTCTCTTTGCCTAAATAATCTTCAGCATGACTGCGGACGTTTTCGGTTAGAACCGGCTCGTTTATCAGGTAAGGGTATCCCTTAACTATATTAAAATCAACGGTGCCGCCCATGCTTTCCACAAGCCCCTCGGCCATTTTTTTCATTTTAATGTGAGCCTCTTTCCGCCATTCCTCGTCCATTGTGCGGAAAGTACCTTCCAGGTAAACTTCGTTGGGTATTACATTAGTAGCGCCATTGGCAATAACTTTTCCGAAGGAAAGCACACAAGGGCTTTTAGGATCTGAAAATCTGCTAACAATTTGCTGCAATGCCGTAAGCATGTGGGCCGTGATAATTACAGGGTCAATATTTTGTTGTGGCTGTGCGCCGTGACCGCCTTTGCCCTTAACAGTAACATACAATTCATCCGTAGAAGCCATGTACTTACCCGCACGGAAACCTACCTTACCGGCATCAATCAACGGCATTACGTGCTGACCAATAACTGCCGATGGCTTGGGGTTTTCCAACACACCTTCTTTTATCATCAGGCTTGCGCCGCCGGGAAGTTTTTCTTCTGCCGGTTGGAAGATTAGTTTAATGGTGCCACCAAACTCGCTTTTTAATTCAGTTAATATAGATGCTACACCTAACAATGATGACGTATGCACATCGTGCCCGCAAGCGTGCATCACCCCAACGTTTTGTGATTTGTAAGGAACATCATTAACCTCAGTAATAGGCAAAGCGTCCATATCTGCGCGTAGCGCAATTACTTTATCAGATGGTTTTTCGCCTTTTAACAGTGCTACTAAACCATTGTCAGCCATGCGCTCATAAGTAAGACCAAGACTATTTAAATGCTTTGCAACAAAAGCAGAGGTTTCCACCTCGTGAAAAGATAATTCGGGATGACTATGTAAATGCCGGCGATTGGCCACTACATCGTCAAAAATATTCTTTGCTATTTGCTGTATCTTTTCCTTGATCATTGTATCTCTGCTTTTGGCGGATTAATTCTTGCTGCTGTTATAAAAAGGCCTGTATATCTTCCCCTCATATCCTGCGCTTGTTTCTCGGCTTCAAGGCGTGTTCTAAAATCGCCTACATGTACTTTAAAGTCGGGCGTTTTGTAGGATATATAAGTACGCACGCCCGGGTATTCTTCCTGGAAGCGCGACTGTATATTATATGCATCCCTGCGGCTTGCACCGCTAAAAATTTGTATACGGTAACCTTGCGTTGAAAACCTGGAACCGCCCCCTCCCGCTTTAACGCTTTTAAGTCCGTTGCGGTGTGCAATTAAACTATCAATACGCGCATCTTTAAAAACCTTAACAGTGCCGCGTGTTTGCGCAACACAAAATGCCGGTATAAAAATACATATAAATAAAAAGCATCTGATCATAAGGCTAAAATTTGCTTTATAAACAGATGCTTATTCATTTTGTTATTCTTAATATCAGCGCCCTCTAAATCTCCCCCTAAAGTGGGAGACTTTAAATTGCACACTGTTAATAGTCCTCCCCTTCAGGGGAGGGTTGGGTGGGGCTTACGCCATACCTACTCCGTGGCAGTTTTTATATTTCTTTCCGCTTCCGCAAGGGCATGGATCATTCCTGCCAATTTTTTGATCAACCCTAACAGGCGATGCTTTTTGCATTTCGCGCAGGTCGTCAGGCAATCCACCGCCATCGCCCTCTCCTACCAATTCAGGTTTTGAGGTGCGCATTTTACGCATGTCTGTTTTAGGCTGTGGCTTTGCTTCCTGCACCTGGTCAGGCGCTTGCTGCGTAGCTATACCTCCCCTGAAAAGGAAACTTACTATCTCTTTATTTACCGTTGCCAACATCTGGCGGAACAGTTGGAAAGCTTCAAACTTGTAAACTAATAAAGGATCCTTTTGCTCGTAAACGGCATTCTGTACAGATTGCTTCAACTCGTCCATTTCGCGCAGGTGTTCTTTCCAGGCATCATCTATCAGGAACAGGGTAACATTCTTTTCAAATGATTTTACCACTTCAACGCCATGGTTATCCACCGCTTTTTTAAGCGGAACGGCTACCTGTAAACCATGCACACCATCAGAAAACGGCACTACAATGTTCTCAATAATATTGCCGCGCGATTCAAACACATCTTTTAAAACAGGATAAGCCTGCTCAGCAATTGCGTCCGATTTGCGTTTATAAAAATCAGTAACTTCTTCAAATACGGTATCTACCAATTTATTTACAGCCGTTCCGGTAAAGTCATCTTGGCTTATCTCTGTATCAACAGAGAACAAACGGATCAGCTCTAAAGTAAAGCCTTCGTAATTGTTTTGCTCTTTATATTCTGTAACCACATCCTCAACCACATCAAAAACGGTATTGCTCAAATCAACGTCCAAACGTTCGCCAAACAAAGCATTTTTACGCTTGGTGTAAACAACAGTACGTTGCGAGTTCATCACATCATCATACTCCAACAAGCGTTTACGTATACCAAAGTTGTTTTCTTCTACTTTTTTCTGCGCACGCTCTATTGAGTTAGAGATCATGGAGTGTTGAATCACTTCGCCCTCTTCAATACCCATGCGTACCATCAGGTTAGAGATCCGCTCTGATCCGAATAAACGCATCAGGTTATCCTCTAACGATACAAAGAATTGAGATGAACCCGGGTCACCCTGACGACCGGCACGACCACGCAGCTGTCTGTCAACACGGCGCGACTCATGGCGCTCTGTACCCACAATGGCTAAACCGCCTGCTTCCTTAACACCCTCGCCTAATTTTATATCCGTACCACGACCAGCCATGTTAGTAGCTATTGTTACAGTACCCGCTTTACCGGCTTCCGCAACTACGTCAGCCTCTTTTTGGTGCATTTTGGCGTTTAATACATTATGTTTAATGCCACGTAGCTTAAGCATACGGCTCAACAACTCTGATATTTCAACCGATGTTGTACCTACCAGCACCGGGCGTCCTTCGGTAGTTAATTTAACTATCTCATCGGCAACTGCATTATACTTTTCGCGAACAGTTCTGTAAACCAGATCCTGCAGGTCAGTACGGCTGGTTGGGGTATTGGTTGGTATCTCTACCACATCCAGTTTGTAGATCTGCCAAAACTCACCTGCTTCGGTAACAGCAGTACCAGTCATACCGCAAAGTTTGTGGTACATCCTGAAATAATTTTGCAAGGTGATGGTGGCAAAGGTTTGGCTGGCATCTTCTACCTTAACGTTCTCTTTCGCTTCGATAGCCTGGTGTAAACCATCAGAATAGCGACGGCCATCCAGCACACGGCCGGTTTGCTCATCAACTATCTTTACTTTGCCTTCGTCCAAAATGTACTCAGTATCTCTTTCAAACAAGGTATAAGCTTTCAGTAATTGGTTTACCGAGTGGATACGATCAGACTTGATAGAGAAATCGCGCATTAACGCGTCCTTTGTCGCCAGTTTCTCTTCGGCAGAAAGGCTTGATTTTTCAATCTCAGCTATTTCCGTACCTACGTCGGGCATTATAAAGAAGCCGGGATCTTCGCCCGAGGCTGTGATCAGTTCAATACCTTTTTCGGTCAACTCTACCTGGTTGTTCTTTTCATCAATAACAAAAAACAGTTCAGCATCAGCTTTAGGCATTTCCTTATTCTGATCCTGCATGTAATAACCTTCCGTTTTTTGCAATAAACTGCGGTTACCGCCCTCGCTTAAAAATTTTATTAAAGCTTTGTTTTTAGGCAAACCGCGGTGCGCACGTAATAAAGCTAAACCACCACCTTCAACACCTGTATCACCTGCGGTAATTGCTTTTTTCGCTTCGTTTAAAACGCCTGTAATGTAATTACGCTGTGCGTTTACCAAACGCTCAATGCGTGGTTTTAATTCGTAAAATTCGTGCTCATCGCCACGTGGTATAGGGCCTGATATGATCAAAGGGGTACGGGCATCATCAATTAAAACCGAGTCAACCTCATCTACCATTGCATAATGCAATTTGCGTTGCACCAATTCTTCAGGGCTGCGTGTCATATTGTCACGCAGGTAGTCAAAACCAAACTCATTATTGGTACCAAAAGTAATATCAGCTAAATAAGCTTTACGGCGTGCCTCGCCATTAGGTTCGTGTTTATCAATACAATCAACTGATAAACCGTGGAACTCATACAATGGGCCCATCCACTCCGAGTCACGACGTGCCAGATAGTCATTCACGGTTACAATATGCACACCCTGACCGGCAAGCGCGTTCAGATAAGCAGGCAAAGTAGCCACCAAAGTTTTACCCTCGCCCGTTGCCATTTCAGATATTTTACCTTGATGCAATACAACACCACCAATTAACTGCACATCATAATGTACCATGTTCCAGGTAACTTCATTACCGGCAGCCAGCCATTTATTATGGTGAATAGCCTTATCACCTTTAATTATAACGTTTTGTTTCCGGCCGGCCAGATCGCGGTCAAAATCAGTAGCGGTAACCTCAAGTGTTTCGTTATCTTTAAGCCTGCGGGCAGTTTCTTTAACCACTGCAAACGCTTCCGGAAGAATATTCATCAATATCACTTCCAGTTCTTTATCCCTGTCTTTCTGCAGTTTATCTAACTGGGTGTATAGCTCTACTTTCTCGCTAACGTCCAGATCAAGGTTTTCTTCTGTGCGGGTTTTTATCTCCTGTATTTCTTCATCTATTTTAATAAGACCTTGTTTTATGGTTTCTTTAAAATATATGGTTTTGGCACGTAGCTCGTCGTTACTTAACTGATCAAGCTTGGCAAACTCAGCCTTTATTTTCTCTACTATAGGCGCAATAGCTTTTACGTCCCGTTCTGATTTGCTTCCGAAAAGCTTACTAATAAAATCTAACATAATATTTGGTTGTTGCAGCAGCTAACTCAATAACTGCGCCATTGGTAATCTAAAAGTCATTATGGCAGGCAAAGATAAAATTAATGTGCAGATGTGCGAATATGCTGATGCTAATGATGTGCAAATATGCATATGCGAGGATGTGCAGATGTTTGTTAATTCTGATATCAATGCTGAGCTGTAAAATAGTAATTATGAACTGAACGATAACGATATTTTGCAAAATTTCTTATTTGCCCATCTGCATATCTGCACATCCGCATATCTGCACATCAAAAAATTATATCTTTGCCGCATGAATATCCTGATCATCGGCTCTGGCGGTCGCGAAAGCGCTTTCGCCTGGAAGCTATCACAAAGCCCGCAGTGCAGCCAAATATTTATTGCTCCCGGTAACGCCGGCACAGGGCAATATGGCACTAATGTTAATATTGCCGTTACTGATTTTGAGGGTCATAAGCAATTTGTTTTAGCTAACGCGATAGATATGGTTTTGGTTGGCCCCGAAGAACCTTTGGTTAAGGGCATACACGATTTCTTTTTGGCTGATGAACAGATAAAGCATATCCCGGTAATTGGCCCGCAAAGCCAGGGTGCGCAGCTAGAGGGCAGTAAAGATTTCTCCAAACTGTTTATGACGCGGCACAACATACCCGCGGCGGCATCGCAAACTTTTACTAAAGATACCCTGCAACAAGGACTGGAATATGTTGCTACCATTGGCCTGCCGGTTGTTTTAAAGGCAGATGGCTTGGCTGCCGGTAAGGGTGTATTAATATGCCTTACCGTTGAAGAAGCGCAGTTAGAATTAATTGAAATGCTTAGTAATGCTAAGTTTGGTGCTGCAAGCGCCAAGGTAGTGGTTGAGCAGTTTTTACGCGGAATAGAACTCTCTGTTTTTGTGCTGACCGATGGCAACAACTATAAAATTTTACCATCAGCCAAAGATTATAAACGCATTGGCGAAGGGGATACCGGTTTAAATACGGGTGGCATGGGCTCAGTTTCGCCGGTACCATTTGCTGATGAGGCGTTTATTAAAAAGGTAGAGGACCGGGTTATCATTCCTACTATTGAAGGTTTGAAGAAAGACAACATCTCTTATAAAGGCTTTATTTTTATTGGCCTGATGAATTGCGACGGCGACCCCTACATGATAGAATACAACTGCCGCATGGGCGACCCGGAAACTGAAAGTGTTTTACCACGTATCGAAACCGACTTTGTTGAACTATTAAAAGGTGTTGCAGAGGTTAATCTGCACGAAAAGGAGTTAATCATATCCAATAAAATTGCAGCAACCGTTGTTTGCGTAGCAGGCGGCTACCCAGGCGAGTACCTGAAGAATAAAGTAATATCAGGCATTGACAATGTTCGCGGATCGCATGTATTTCATGCCGGAACATCTTTGAATGCAGATGGCGAAGTTATAAGTACCGGCGGCCGTGTACTGGCTATTACTTCTTTACAGGATAACTTGTTTGATGCCTTACAACAAGCCACTGCCGACGCCAGCCGGATCTATTACGATGGTGTTTATTTTAGGAAAGATATAGGGTTTGATCTGATATAGCAACACCGCTATAAAAAAGTAAAGCCCCTGCTAACCAGGGGCTTTACTTTTTTACAGGCCAAAGCCATATGCCACGCGCAAACCAATTACACCATCGCTATAATGGTTTCCGCTAAAGTTTTCGAAACGGGCACCTATATCCCATTTCTTTGTAGCATAACCTATGCCCGGCGACCATAAAAAGTGAGCCTTTCCTCCTCCTTCGGCCACCTCAAACGATGCACCAGCCTCTCCTGCCAAGTAAAAGTTACCACCTACAAAATATTTAAAACCCACTTTAACCGGGATAATGTCTGATTTGTATTTGGCAGTAAAACCCGGGAAGGTGCCACTTGCGGGGTAAGTAACCGTCTTGGGGAAAAAATGATAAATACCGCTGGTGAAGGTTAAGGCGAATTTATCAGACACGCCATACTGTAATCTTGGAGTTAACCCTAATCCGAAATTTGCAACGTCGGCAGTATTACCCACCGGCAATAAGCCATCTACGCCGATGCCAAAGCGAAATTTGCTTGGTGGTACTGATTGTGCATTAACATTGCTGCTCACAAACAATGTTAACGCCACTAAAATTGTACTGAGTAGTTTTGATGTTTTGGTTTTCATGATATTTAGTTTTTGTTAAATAAAAAAACTAAACGGCGACTGCGATTTTTATGTATTGCAGTTTGTGTTAAGAAATGTTAAATGTAAAAACAGCTATTCCCGTGTAGCATTACATTACACCAAGGCGTAATAACATTTTGATTACTGTTATATAACTATTAATTTAGGTGAATCTAACTCAAGCCTAAATGAAACCTCTTTATCTTATTGCAATAGTCTTTTTATTAGCCGGATGCAATTTTAACACTATTGAAATTACGGGCACGGCACCGGGGATGAATGGAGGTGTTGTAACTATTACCGGCTTATCCGGCAAAACGTACTTTAAAGAGATCATCAAATCGGATAAGTTTTTAATTCCACGGCAACCGTTTCCTGCATATGGATACTTTACCTTGTCGGTATTGTCGGGGGACATTTCCCGCGATTACGAGATCTACCTGGAAACAGGCAAATACGCTATTGAAATCCCCAAAAATGAGGGACAATATCTAAAAGTTAAAACCGACTCAAAAACTCAAAACAGCTTATCTGCTTATTATAATCTCGAAAACAGCGTCGCGGAAAAATTTCGTAAGGAAGATGGAGTTTGGAACGCTAAGTTAAAGGACCCCAAAACCAAGCTTTTATCAGAAGCTGAATATAACGTCATAGTAGATCATATTGCGGCAGGGCGCAGACGGGCGCAAGGTTTAACAATAGTCACAATAGATATGTTTATTAATAAATATTCTGAAAATGGCATCATACCCCATATCATCACCAATATAGATTACAAGGCCAACCCTGAGCCCTATTATATGCTTTACAAAAAATTAAGCCCCGAAGCGCAAAACAGCAAGGAAGGAAAGCTGCTTGGCCGGGAGTTGCAGCAGCTGAGCAAGGATTAACCGCCATTGGTTGATAACAAATCCGTTACGTACTAATAATTACATTAGTAAGGGCCCTGTCTCGCTTTTTTTTTGCGCTTCGTTTTGTACGTTTGCTTAATCGATTGCGTAATCAATAAAACAACAACCCATTATACTAAAATTTAACATGAACAAAAAACACAAACTCTTTTTGCCGGCTATGGCTTTTGTAGTTTTATCAGTACTACAAATAAGTGCCATAAGCG
Organism: uncultured Mucilaginibacter sp.; assembly: GCF_946479965.1. The sequence continues at coordinate 9,130 of NZ_CAMLHX010000019.1, forward strand.
CTTTCGCGCAAGGGCCAGGTCCGGGTGGACCGGGCGCAGGTGGACCTGGCGGACCAGGTGGATTTGGACGGGGCGCTGCTCTTCCCCCCATCCCACTGGCGGGCGATACCTCGCACAGCATAACCAGGTTCTTTACCCCATCAACCCCAATTAAAAAGGCACCTGATGCCAAGGGATTCATTCAGCGTTGGCTGGTGTTAGAGCCCGTTAAGAAAAGTGACAAAGGCAACAGCCAAATGAGCGAGGGCTACCTTAGAGAAAGCTTTGCTGCCAATAATTTTTCGCCGGATTTTAACGCCATCCCAAAAAATGGCGAAACGATAACAATAGGCAAACAGGACCTTAAATGGCGCGCGTTAGATAGCCGCGAGTTCAACTTTAATTTATATCATTTGAGCTACGCCACAAACACCACCCGCAACGGCGTGCTGTATTGGCTGGTTACCGTTATAAATTGCACCGAAGAGATCAAAAACGTGCGCCTATCGGCGGGTCCTAACTCAGCGGGTATGTTTTGGGTAAATGGCAAAGATGTATTGGTTGTACCCGGTGATAAGGATGTGATTGCTGATCTGGCTACATCGCCGCTTTTAACGCTTAAAAAGGGAAAGAACATTGTTCGCGCGGGTATAATGAACGGACAAGGTATGGCAAACTTCTGCCTTCGCTTTTTGGATGCAAACGGTGCGCCGGTAAAAAACTTTACCACCACTTACGAATAATCAGTTAGTCCATTTAAAACATCATTTGAAACAGATTTATAATGAAAAGAATTAAATTGATCGGTCTGACTGCATTTTTAGTCGCATCGATAACACAAAGCTCAACAGCACAAATAGGAAGACCCAACATCCACGACCCTTCAACCGTTGTTGAAGACAAGGGCAAATATTACTCATTCGGCACCGGCAGCGGCGGCATAATGTCTGACGATGGCTGGAAATGGACCGGCGGCGCTGTACGTCCCGGCGGCGGTGCGGCACCTGATGCCCTTAAAATTGGTGATCGTTTTTTGGTAGTATATGGCGCTACCGGCGGTGGCGGCAACCACAAAGGCATTATTTACAGCATGTGGAACAAAACATTAGATCCCAAATCGCCGGATTTTAAATATTCTGAGAAGGAAATAGTAGCTACATCTGATGGTTACGAAGATAATGACGCCATTGACCCCGGATTGATGCTTGATCCTAACACAGGTAAGCTGTGGTTGTCATACGGTACCTATTTCGGATTTATCCGCATGGTAGAGCTTGATCCTAAAACAGGCAAACGCGTGGCAGGCAACAAGCCCGTTAACGTGGCCATAGTTTGCGAAGCTTCGGCTTTAATGTATCACGATGGTTGGTATTATCTGTTCGGTACGCATGCTACCTGCTGCGCCGGCCCTAACTCTACCTACAACATTTTGGTTGGTCGCTCAAAAAACGTAACAGGTCCTTTTATGGATAACGTAGGCCGTAGCATGTTAGAAGGTGGCGGCAAAATGGTTGCCACAACCGAGGGCGACCTGATTGGCCCGGGCCACATCGGCACAATAAAACTGGAACCTGGTGTTCAAAAAATGTCGTTCCACTGGGAGGCAGACCTGCAACAGGGCGGCGCCAGCGTATTGGGTATACGCCCGATAGTTTGGAAAAACGGCTGGCCTGTTATGGGTCAGAACATTAAGGCCGGAAATTATGAGATCCAATCAGAACGCAGAGGTTTTGGCTTAGAGTTAACTGTTGATTTTATTGCTATGGCAACAGCAGGTCGTGGTTTTGGCGGCGGTGGCGGTGCTAATGCAGCACCTTTAAAACCGATGCCTCAGCAGGCACTGGCCGATGTTATAAAAGGCTGGCCAACCGGCGATATTACTACCCGCTTAAACGAATATATGTCTCGTCCGCACCAAAAGTGGACCATTACCCCGGCTCCTGATTCGAGCGGATATTTGGGTGCTCCGTATTACAAAATTGTAATTGCGGGTACCGAACGGGCATTGGCAGCATCGGCAGATGGGCGGGTAATAACCGTGCCTAAATATACCGGCACGGCCGATCAGCTATGGATGCTTGATCAGCTAACCGACGGCACATACCGCATAATGCCTAAGCAAGTACCCGGCTCAAAAGAAAAGTTAGCGCTGGTATCATTCGGCGATGCAACACCGGCATTGGCTAAGTTTGATCCTAACAGCGATAACTCTAAATGGAACTTTAAGGCGCTGCAATAGATTAGGTATTTCAACGATAATAAAAGGCTTTCCGGTTTCGGGAAGCCTTTTTCTGTTTCATCGCGTTTGAGGCGCGGCGGACATAAGAATTTTTTTGAAAATAAATTTGCGTAATCAAATGATTACATATAAGTTTGTGTAATCAAATGATTACATATGGCAGCAGAAGCTAGACGAGACGTATTCCAGGCAATATCCGATCCCACCCGCAGGCAGATCCTCGGCATGATAGCCTTTGAACCCATGAACTTAAACGCCATTGCCGATAAATTCGACATCAGCAGGCCGGCGATATCCAACCATATAAAAATTTTAACCCAGTGCGGCATGGTTGTAATTAAGCAGCAAGGCCGGGAACGATACTGCGAAGCCAAGCTTGACGGCTTAGGCGAAGTAGCTACCTGGATAGATCAGTACCGCCAGTTATGGATGGACAGGTTAGACTCTTTAGATAAATACATTAACAGCGTACAAAATAAAAATCAAGCAAAATGACAGATCAACCAAAACAAGGACTAAAAATAGTTCGGCATTTTAATGCCCCAAAACAAGTAGTATTTGAAGCCTTTGCCAATGCCGAGGCAATGGGCCAATGGTGGGGCCCGGCAGGCTCGGCTATAACCGTAAATGCCTTTGATTTTACGCCCGGCGGGAAGTTTCATTATAAAATGGAAGGCAACGGCCTTACCATGTGGGGCCTGTTTAAGTATGTTAACATAACCCCGCCCGATGCTATAGATTTTATCAGCTCGTTTTCTGACGAGGACGGAAACGTGTGCACATCGCCTTTCCCTATGGATTTTCCGTTGGAGATACTTAACAATATAACCTTAACCGAAGCAAACGGCAGAACAACGCTAACCTTGCAGGGTCATCCGGTTAACGCTACAGCAGCGCAGCAGGAAACCTATAACTCAATTACAGAAAATATGCAGCAAGGCTTTGCCGGCACGTTTGATCAATTAGAGCGTTACCTTGAAGCACTAAACAAGTAATAAGCTTTCAACCAACGGGCGCACGCTTATGGCGTGCGCCTTTTTATTTTATATAGCTATTGCCTTTCGTTATTTGCAAACGGCGCTAAATTATTTCTCAGACTAGCAGCATAATAGCCCGCAATGGGACGGATTACGGACAGTCAATTTTTTAACAAAAATATCGTTACGTTTACATATGAAAAAAATCACATTGTTTGTTAGCCGGGCCATGTTAGTTTATATGGCCGCTGTATTGGTTTGTTTTAGCCCTGCGCATGTTTTAGCCAACCACCGCGCTACAGTTGTTAAAAACATCGCGCCGCCAAAAGCCCAGCCATTTTGTAGCCTTACCCTTATAGATCACCGCGGCCATAGCACAAAGTTAAACACCAATGTTATGCACGCGTCTCATACAACTCTGACAGTTATTTTTAACAGCGGCGAAAAGCTGATCCTCAAATTTTCCCTGATCAGAGCCGGACATTTTTTTGCCGAATCTGCCCGGTCTAAAGAACCTCAGATCCTATTTTACCCTGCGCACAGCAGTCATCCGCTGCCTATGGTTGGAGCTGTTGTTATAAGCAGCATTAAGCCTTTAAGCGGTAATTTTAGCCATCTGATGAGTGATGATGACAATGTGCACCTTAACTTAGTATCAGGAACATTTAGTTTTTAGTATGGCATTCAGTTGGGGACAAACGGGCAGCGGGGAACACTGCTGACAGCAAGAGATCTTTTAAAAAAATTTAAATTTACTTATGAAAAAGATCAAATTGTTTGTTAGCAGGGCCATGTTAGTTTATATGGCCGCTGTATTGATTTGTTTTAGCCCTGCGCAAGTTTTAGCCAACCGCGGTGCTACAGCTATTAAAAACATCCCGCAGGCTAAAATTCAACCATTTTGTAAGCTTGTATATATTGACCACAATGGCCATAGTATAAGGTTAAGCACAAATGTCTGTCACGCCACTTTAAAAAGTTTTACATTTGTTTTTCGCACCGGCGAAAATCTCCGCTTCAACTTTACGACTCTCAGAGCAGGACATTTTGCTGCCCATTCCACAGATCTTCAGGTCATATTTTCTCATGACGTGGAACGGTATGATGTGCATATGGTTGGCGATGTCATTATTTCATCCGTTAAACCTTTATCGGGTAGTTTTAGCCACCTGGTTGGCGTTGATGATAAGCACCTTACATTAATTTCGGGAACATTTGGTATGTAGTGCGGCCATCTTTTTGGCATAGCACGAACAGCGGGGTTATACGCCGGATTTCTTATACTCATCAATCTGCGCGCCAACAGAATCGATATATTCTTGTGGGATCTTAACTGATGGGCCACCTGAAAAATACCAGCCGGTTGCTGATTTTTTCAAGTTGAAATATACATCATCAGCAGTGTTTTTATTGACGAACAAATATTCATCTTTTTCAACAGTAACCGGGCCTGCCAACACTGTGCCGTTAGGGGTATTGATATACGCTATGAATAATTGTCTTGGCATAATGGTAGATTATTGAATGCAAAATAGATAAATATTAAATGATTTACTATTAATATAACATTTTCTGGCGCGAGTATGCAGCATTGGCAAGTGCGGCGGGGTACTCGTGCCCCGCTTGCTTAGTAAACCATTGGATCGGCTAAAGCCACTTCAATTAATCCCGGTATTCCGCAATAATCTCTCGCGCTGCTGTACAAATAATCTTCGGCCCTTTCCACTACTCCCGCTACAACCGGGTTATTGTGGATATAATCCAATTTTTGATGTAGTATCTTTTGGTCAAACAACTCTATGGGATGATTGTCTTGTTGCCATAACTGGAAATTGATGTTTTGGCTATTCTTTCTCCCCGCTCTTTCCATCATCCATAACATCCACTCTCTCCTGCTTTCAGCCGGATGGCTTTTTATTGCCTTTTTTAACGCCGCCGATGTATGTTTTTTCATATCACGCATTATATCTTCCAACTTTTCGTCATGGCTGCCAATTATCATGTGTACATGGCTCGTCATTATACACCAGCCATAAATTTCGAGGCCCTTATTCTGTTGACAATGCCGCCACGAATCCAACAAGATATCCTTATATTCATTACGGACAAACAGATCAATCCAGTTTATAACCGCGAAGGTTACAAAATACAGTTGTTCCTGATTGCCGAACTTGTATTTGGTACTCATTATAAGTTTAAATATAGAAAAAAGACATAAACTAAGCGCCCTGTAATGCACGAGTAATCAAAGTGCAAGCTTACCCTTATTTCTGGCGCGAGTATGCAGCGCCGGGTAAAAAGAGGTGGGGTACTCGTGACTTTATAAATTGACAGGTCTTATCTTCTACTTAGCGCTTGGGGCACTACTCAGCCCCCAGGCCTGAGCTGCATACTCGCGCCAGAATGGGTACTCGTGACTTTTAATAATTGGCAGGCCTTAGCGTTTACCTAACAAGTGGGGCACGAGTACTCAGCCCGCAGGCCCGCGCTGCATACTCGCGTCAGAATGGGGCTTTTTTTAAATTGATACGGATCGTGCAGGCCAACCCTTATTTCTGGCGCGAGTATGTAGCGCGGGATAAAGAGGTGGGGTACTCGTGACTATAAATAATTGACAGGTCTTATCTTTTACTTAGCGCATGGGGCACGAGTACTCATCCCACAGGCCGACGCTGCATACTCGCGCCAGAATGGGGTGCCAAAGAAAAGTAAAAAACGGCTAATTAATTTTATATTTATGAATGAAAATTTTAGTCCTTAAAGTAATATTGAATCTTTTCGTGGCCATATGCGCAAGTATTCCACTTCTACAAGAATTAAGAAAATCGGCAGAAATAGCAAAAACTGAGGCAAAATTACTATTTAGCGTTATTATTCTAATAGCGGCGGTTTCTACATTAATTGACATTAAGAGCTATTTTGACGATCTAAGCAAAACTGAGAATCAATCAAAAGAATTTGCCAGTCTTCGTGACCAAAACAGTAAACTGTCTGCTCAAATAAACGAATCAAAGGTTGCTACGGAGGGAAGTGAGGGGCTGGCGCTTTTACGTACAGAAGTTCGACCGTCCGGAGGTGTAGGTTTTTATTGGAGTAATCCACAACATTATAGTTTAAAAAATTTTAGCTACTACGTTTTAAAGTATAGTGATTTTGCAAAAGTGATTAGCCAAGACAATGCTGGCAAAAAATTTATCCGGTGGCGCTTATTAGAGTATTTAGCAGTAGACAAAATAGAGAACGCGTTATTGGTTCCCGGAAAATCTGGATTAAAGTATAAGCCGACAGATCTTCGAGAAAAACTTTTAATTGTAATTCGTATATCCGGCAATCTATACTATCAGGAGTTATATTATACTATCGACGGCGAAGTGTTTAAATTGTATAAAGTTAAAATGAGCACCGGCTATGCTAATTTAATAGATCAATATGGATCTATCGATCTCCAGGAGTGGAAAAAAATGTTTCCAATAGATTTAAACTACCTCGGACAAGATTATATTTAGTCCTACCTCCGCTTTTTACGCTTGCGGCTGCGAGGGATACTCGCGTCAGAATAGAGCTAAAAAGATGATAGATCTATGGTGAAAACCTTTTTGCATGTTAAACTGTCCACGACTATATTTACAAGTAACGAAGTTCTTAAAAAGATAATATATGCCGATATCATCCGACCAAATGCAAAAAATCGAATTGCATTTAAATAAATATTTAAAATTTGGCAAGTGCCCTATGTGTGCGGGTAATCAATGGACAATTGAGTCCGAAATTATAGTTTATCCAATATTTGATACTCAATACAAAATGATCGTCGAAGGACGGGTTATTCCAATGGTTGCTGTAAGATGTAACCAATGTCATTTTACTTCGAATTTTGATGCGATGAAATTGGGAATAATATGACTATATTTTTATTCGGTGCAGGGGCATCCTTTGGTTCGGGGCAAGTCGACCCATGCCCTCCTCCTCTTGGTAGCGATCTCTACTCTGCGCTTAAAAGAATTTATCCAAGTTCTTGGGGAAGCTTTGATTCAACATTACAATACAAATTTAACACCGATTTTGAAACTGGAATGGCTCAATTGATTGACCAAACCGGTCATTTAATTCCCGGACTGATGCAACAAATGGCGATCTTTTTCTCACGATTTGGATTGAGTTCATACCATGATAATTTGTATAAAAGTTTAATCAAAGAATTAAAAAAAAGAGAGCTGCTTCCAGCCACAATTTTATCAAGTTTAAATTATGATTGTTTATGTGAAATAGCAGGTTTTCATGAAGGCATCAAAATTGACTATTTCGGTAATAACGATGAGCAAACCGCGAAAATCTGGAAAATCCATGGATCTTGCAATTTTAAATTGGAGGGTATAGATGCAACGAGGAATATATCATTTGGTACTGGGATAAAATTCGACGGAGGATCAATTCAAATCTTAAACCCGGCTGATGTCCCAAAAACCTATCGAGGAAACACCGCCTTATACCCCTCAATGTGTTTGTATGCAAAAGATAAACCGCTGGCAATAGCAGAAGGACTAATTACGAGTTACCAACAAGATTGGTCCACGATGATTTTAAATGCCGACAAAATTTTTGTAATCGGCGTAAGACCACTTTCAGAAGATAGTCATATTTGGCAGCCGATCGCAAACTCAAAAGGGAGTCTGTATTTTGTTGGCGACCAGAATGAATTTGAAAATTGGATTGCAGTTAATAGACAATCAAAGACAAATGAATTTTTAGGAAAATATTGGTCGGAAAGTGAGTCCGCAATTTATATGAAACTATAAAACGGTACAGAGCCAGACACAAGTCGCAATTATAATGTTCGTAGTGACATACTTACGCCAAGCATGGATATTTTAGGCTGCATTGCTAATACAGATAAACCACCAAAAGGAGATTACCATTAAATAAAATCACAAAATGAAATATTTCGCTACTTTCCTTCTGCTTACTGTAAGCTCCTTAGCTTTCGCCCAACAAAAGAAAATTACTAACAACATCGACGTTGTAACTAACTTGAATATAAACGGTAATGATACTAAAGTCAGTATTGGGAAAATTATTATTCAAGAAACACTACAAACTAAGCTTTATTTAATTAAATCTGAGCAGAAAAGAGATAGCACTGGCTATTTAACAACTTTTTATTTTGGAAATAATGAGCGTCTTCCTCTATTTGGGACGGCCATATTGATAAAACTCGACTCAAAAATAATTACAGTTAACCTGCAATTAGCTGGGTTAGCAATGTATGTTACGCGGGGAATACAATCAGATAATAAATCTTATCTCTTAAAGGCTCAACAGATAAATAGAGACGCTGATTCCAGTACCATTATCGTTATTACGGTTAAAACTGAAAACCAAATACACGCGGATATTTACGGATTGGACGGCGTTTTAACATCTCATTGATTTAGCATTTCTAATTTGTCGATATTGTTGTAATACTCTTTTTTTAAAGGACTCCTGTCTTTATAAACAGTATCAATTCGTGTTTTCGACACAAAAACTGTGTCAGGATAGCCTTTAGGTATATTATCCTCAAATAGCCCATAAAGTAATTTAACATGCTTCCCTTTGTGGCTGCCAACTATGTATGACCAAGTAGCATAACCCGCTAAAAGCAGCAATAACCCGAATATTATTCTTAATTGAACTTTCACGATTTTATCTCTGATTAAGGTTTTGTAAATTTTTACTATTTCGTCGTACGACAAGCCCATAACAAAGGAGGTTTATGGGTACTAATATAATAACTTAAACCATTTGGTGTAATTATATATCATTCCCCACTGGTCGAAGTTTATCAACTTCGTCCTAAAACTGCTTAAGCCTTCAGCTTATTTAATAAAAATATTGTTATCAACCGGCATAATACAAGGTACGAAGCTTCCTGTTATAAAATGGTGACACTGTTTTGTCAGTAGCCGGCTATGTGGTGGCAAACAGTTCAATTTCTCTGTTGCACTTGCCAGTTAAAATTTTCTGTTTTTCAAACACCTGATATACAATTCATTATCGCCAATCCACACATAAATTTCCTGACGAATAAGTCTGTTGCAAAGTGTTGCATCCGGATTCGATAAGGTGCTGTTTATCAATGCTTTATATAAAACTGATGTTGCAACTGTTGCAATTGTTGCTATATTTTTCTGCAACACTGCGTAGTTCATGGGTGATGGTTCATAGTTCATAGTTTTATCTTGGTTGGCAATGAACCATGAACTAATAACCATGAACCGGTCGGCTATGAACCATGAACTATGATCCATGAACTATGATCCATGAACTAATAGCTATGAACCATGAACTATCAACCATGAACCACTATGAACTAACCACCAAACTCACTACCTTAGCAATTATGCAAAAGGACGATAAAGGCAGGGCCAACGGCAGGAAGAAGATATTTGTGCTGGATACCTCGGTGATATTGTATGACCACAGCGCTTTCGAGAACTTCCAGGAACACGACGTGGCCATACCCATACAGGTACTGGAGGAACTTGACGACAAGAAGAGCGGCAACGATACCCGCAACTTTGAGGCCCGCAGCTTTATCCGCATGATAGACGAGATCTCGCGTAAGGACCTCATCAACCAATGGCAGCCCCTAAACGGCCATAACAAAGGTAGCTTCAAAGTGGTGGTTGATCCTGCGCATTTGACTAACGATGCCATAACCATTTTCGGCTCAGACAAAGCCGATCACCGCATATTGAACGCCGCGCTAGGCCTGCAGCAGGAGTACCCAGATAAGAAAGTGGTGCTGGTATCAAAAGACATTTGCCTCAGGCTAAAGGCCAAATCCCTCAACCTGCACGCCGAAGACTACGAGACCGGCAAGGTAAAGAACGTGGAGGAGCTGTACAGCGGCAAAACCGGCATAGCCGTTACTGACAAGCTCATTACCCAACTCAACAAGCAGGACGTACTGCCCGGAGACGCGGTTTCGCTGGGGCATACCGGCAACCACTTTTACATGCTGCATAGCAAGAAGAGTAGCGCGGCGGCTTTCTACAACAGTCAGGCGCAGCAGTTGGAGCGCATAACCGAGCAGCCCATATTTAACATTTTCCCCAAAAACCCCGAGCAGGCCTTTGCCATCCACGCCCTGCTCAACCCCGATATTAAACTGGTAACCATACAGGGCAACGCGGGCACGGGCAAAACGCTGCTGGCCCTGGCCGGCGCGCTGGAGCAGCGTAAGAACTACCGCCAGATCTTTGTTACCCGCCCTATAGTACCGCTAAGCAACAAAGACATTGGCTTCCTCCCCGGCGATATAAAATCAAAGGTGGACCCCTACATGGCCCCCATATGGGATAACCTGAAATTTATTAAGGACCAGTTTGCTGATGATGACAAGATGCAAGCCAAACTGGATGAACTGGTGAGCAACGAGAAGATCTCTATAGCGCCGCTGGCCTTCATCCGCGGGCGTACCCTGAGCAAGATCTTCTTTATTGTCGACGAAGCGCAGAACCTAACCCCGCACGAGGTAAAGACCATCATCTCCCGCGCCGGCGAGAACAGCAAGTTCGTATTCACCGGCGACATCTACCAGATTGACACCCCCTACCTTGATGCCGAGAGTAACGGTCTATCCTACCTTATAGACAAAGCCAAAGGGCACCCGCTATACGCGCACATAACCCTCCAAAAAGGCGAGCGCAGCGAGCTGGCCAACCTGGCTAATGAGTTGTTGTAGTTAGACGTTGTAGAAAACCTCGTTGTTTGCTTCCAAAGCACTCAGGTCGGGCTTAGCATCAAATATACCGAATACCGATGCGCCGCTCCCGCTCATGGCAGAGTATAATGCGCCGGCTTCGTATAGGGCGGCCTTTACCCATCTAATCTCTATATGGTTTTTGAAGATATTGGCCTCGAAGTCGTTTTTAATGTGTTTTTTCCACTCGCGTACCGGCTCATAGATCAGGTCGTATAACGAATCTTTAACCGGCGCGGGTTGTATACCCCTGAATGCCTCCGAAGTTGACACATGCACAGGCGGCATAACGAGCGCGATGTGGTAGGCAGATAGATCAAGCTTTATGGGCTCAAACTCATCGCCCCTGTCAAAAGCGAAGACGGGCTTGTTTTCAATGAAGAATGCACAGTCGGCGCCGAGGGTACGGGCGTAAGCTTGCTGCTGCTCAATGGTAAGGCCAAGTGCAAATTTGTCGTTCATCAGCTTAATAAAAAACGCGGCATCAGATGATCCACCGCCCAGTCCCGCGCCTATGGGTATATGTTTATGCAGATGAATGGTGACAGGCGGCAGGTCAAAATCCTTTTTTAACAGATAATAGCCTTTAACGCAAAGGTTGTCCTCCATCCTGCCGGGGATGTCCAGGCCGGATGAGGTAAAGCTCAGTTTGTCGGCCTCAATAACTTCCAGGGCATCGTTTATTTTTATGGGATAGAAAATGGTTTCGAGGTTATGGTAACCATCAGAGCGGCGTTCGGTAATGTTCAGTCCGATGTTGATCTTTGCGTTGGGGAATAATATCATATAATGATTAACACGGCGCTTATTTTTAAACATCCGTAGGATACCAAAATTAGTTTATTTTTATTTGTACTGTGGAATTAGATTGAACATTCACTAATTCACTCAATCACTAATTCAATAATTAAAATGAAGCAGTATCTCGACCTAATGCGCCATGTGATGGAAACCGGCACCCAAAAGCACGACCGTACCGGTACGGGCACCATCAGCGTATTTGGTTATCAGATGCGGTTTAACCTGCAGGAAGGATTTCCGCTGGTTACCACTAAAAAGCTGCACCTAAAATCTATCATCCACGAGCTGATATGGTTTTTGCAGGGCGATACCAATATTAAATATCTTAAAGACAACGGCGTACGCATTTGGGATGAGTGGGCGGATGCCGATGGCAACCTGGGGCCGGTTTATGGTTACCAATGGCGCTCATGGCCCACACCGGATGGCGGGCATATTGACCAGATAAAACAGATCATCCATCAAATAAAAAACAACCCTGATTCGCGCCGTATTATCGTATCAGCATGGAACGTGGCTGATGTTAATCAGATGGCCCTTCCACCCTGCCATAGCTTGTTTCAGTTCTATGTGGCTGATGGTAGGTTGTCGTGTCAACTGTATCAGCGTAGCGCCGATATATTTCTTGGGGTACCTTTCAATATCGCCTCATACGCGCTGCTTACCATGATGGTGGCGCAGGTTTGCGATCTTCAGCTTGGTGACTTTATACATACTTTTGGCGATGCCCATCTATACAACAACCACCTGGAGCAAACCCGCCTGCAATTAAGTCGCGACCCACGGCCGCTGCCTACTATGAAAATCAATCCGGATGTTAAGGATATCTTCGATTTTAAATTTGAAGATTTTACGTTGGAGAACTATGACCCGTGGCCACATATTAAGGGCGCGGTTGCGGTGTGATATTATCGAATTTTTGTATTTTTGTATATGACAGTTTTGGAATTAAGAGCGGAGATACATAAAGCCATTGATAATGTGCCGGAAACATTATTGCCGCAAATTTTAGAACACTTAAATGCTATACAGCAACCATCAGCCAATAAGGACGATATTGCAAAATTTATCGACAAGGTTTTCAAAGAGGATGATAACCTTTTAAGGCGGCTAGCTGAATGATAGATTTTGAAACGGCGCTTATTATACACCACAGAAGTATTGAAGATTATGGCGGAGGAAGTGGTATTAGAGATGAGCGCTCTTTATACGCAGCTTTAGGAAGACCGTGGCAAACTTTTGGTCAACAAGAACTTTATCCTTCACCTATAGATAAAGCCGCTGCTTTATTTGAGAGTATTATCATAAACCATCCCTTTATAGACGGCAACAAACGCACAGCTTACGTACTTTTAAGATTGACTTTGCATATTTACGGGTTTGATATAATGGCCCATGAAGATGAAAAGTATAAAATGACAATAAATACAAGTAGCGGGATTATTCGCTTTGATGAAATAAAGGAATGGATCAACAATCACCTTATCGAAATAAATAAATGATCATCTCAATAGTAGTAGCTATTGCCGAAAACCATGCCATTGGCAAGGACAATAAACTGTTATGGTATCTACCAAACGACCTTAAGCATTTTAAAACCATAACCATCGGTCACACTGTAATTATGGGTCGCAAAACTTACGATTCGGTTGGTAAACCCCTGCCTAATCGCCGTAATATTATCATAACGCGGCAGCATATCGATATTCCGGGCTGCGAGGTGGTTAATTCGCTCGATCAAGCAATTGGATTATGTAAAACCGAGGAAGAGGTATTTATTGTAGGCGGTGCCGAGATCTATCGCCAGGCCATGGCTATAACAAATAAAATATACCTTACTATAGTCCATCAAAACTTTGAGGGAGACACATATTTCCCTGACATTGAGGAAAATATTTGGATGAAAACCGAACGCGAGGATCACGACCCGGATGAAAAAAACAAGCTCGCCTACTCGTTTATAACTCTTGAGCGACGATAACAGCAAGCCCCATTATTTTGTTTTAATTTAAAATTTCATGCTAACAAAATTTTGTTAGATTTGCCGTCTTGTTAAAAATGCTATAAACTAGCTATAAACTAATTAATATATATAAAATACCACAATGCAAGGAAAAGGGGTTATTAAATTTTTTGCTATAATACTGGCTTTGGCCTGTATATATCAGCTTTCGTTTACATGGGTAGCGCATAAGGTTGAAAGCGATGCACATTTGTATGCTAAGGGTGATACAGCCGTTGAAAAAGCCTATCTGGATTCAATTTCGACTCAGCCTGTTTATCCGTGGCTTGGTCACACTTACCAGTATTGCCTGGAAAATGAGCTTGCTCTTGGTCTGGACCTTAAAGGTGGTATGAATGTTACCATGCAGATTGATCTGAAGGATGTAGTTAAAGCACTTTCAAACAACAATCCAGATCCGGTATTTAACAAGGCCCTTGAAAATGCAACCGTGGCCATGAAAACCAGCCAGACGGATTACATTACCTTGTTTGTGAATGAGTATGAAAAACTTAATCCTAACGGTAAACTGTCTGCTATATTTTCTACCAAGGACAACCAGGCTAATCTGAAATACAACGCTTCTAACAGCGAAGTTGAAAAATATCTTAAAGCAGAAGCTGAAACTGCCGTACAGCAATCGTATACCGTATTAAATACACGTATTGACCAATTTGGTGTTACACAACCTAACATTTCGTTAGAGAAAAATACCAACCGTATTTTAATCGAGCTGCCCGGCGTTAAAGATCCGGCACGTGTTCGTAAACTATTATCAGGAACTGCCAAATTGGAGTTTTACGAAACTTTCCAAAGTCAGGAAGCTATGCCCGTAGTAACCAGTATTGATAACCTGTTAGCTGCAAAGAGCAAAGCCAGTGCAAAGGATACGGCAAAAACACAAACAGCCGCAGCTACAGATACCGCTAAAAAAGACGGTCTGGCGCTGTTAAATAAAGTTCAGAAAAACGCCAAAGATACTTCGGCCAATGCACTTAGATCAAAGATGGCAAGCGAGCACCCTTTGTTTGCTTTGCTTACGCCACCTATCTATGCTGACGCAAGCGGGCAGCAGCAGTTAATGCCAGGACCAATAGCAGGTCTTGCTCAGCAAAAGGATATCCCTAAAATTAATGAAATACTAAATAGCGCGGAAGTTAAAAACATTATCCCGCGAAACATGAAGCTTTTGTGGTCTGTTAAACCACGCGAAAAAAGCAAAACGTTTGAACTATATGCCATTAAGTTAACCGGTGCAGAAAATGGCCCTGTATTATCTGGCGATGTCATAAACGATGCACGCAGCGTTACCAACCAACGCGGCAGCCCCGAAGTGGAAATGACCATGAATTCGGCGGGTGCTCAAAAATGGCGCGTTGTTACTGCTGCTGCAGCAGCAACAACACCTAAAAAGTCAATTGCCATTGTGTTGGACGATAATGTTTACTCTGCACCAACCGTACAAAACGAAATATCAGGCGGTATATCTTCCATTTCAGGAAGCTTTACTGTAGATGATACCAAAGATTTAGCCAACGTGTTAAAGGCCGGACGTTTAGACGCCCCTGCCCGTATAATTGGCGAAGATGTGGTTGGACCTTCATTAGGTCAGGAATCAATTAATGCCAGTTTACTATCGTGCTTATTGGGCTTTATTGTAGTGCTGGTATTTATGATAGCTTACTACAATCGTGCAGGTACGGTTGCCGTTGTTGCTGTTATCATCAACGTATTCTTCCTGATGGGCGTTCTTACCAGTTTACATGCGGTGCTAACGGTGCCCGGCGTTGCAGGTATAGTGCTTACCCTGGGTATGGCTGTTGATGCGAATGTGTTGATATACGAACGTGTGCGGGAAGAGCTTGCTTTAGGTAAATCTTTACGCCTGGCAGTAAGCGATGGTTTTAAACACGCGCTTTCATCCATCCTTGACTCTAACATAAGTACATTCCTTACCGGTCTTATCCTTTTCATTTTTGGTAGCGGCCCTATCCAGGGTTTTGCAACAACATTGATGATAGGTATTATCACTTCATTATTCTGTTCATTATTAATTTCAAGATTGATATTTGAATGGTTGCTTGATAAGGGTGGCAATATCAAGTTCTCCAACCCATGGAGTTCACACACTTTTAAAAACGCAAATTATGCGTTCGTAAAAAACCGTGGCAAATTCTACATCTTCTCAGGTTTATTCATTGTTGCCGGTTTTATATCCATGTTTACACAAGGCTTCAATTATGGTGTAGATTTCCAGGGCGGACGTAGTTATGTTATTCATTTTGAAAACAAAAATGTTTCTGATGATGACGTTCGTGGCGCTCTTATAGATGTATTAGGCCGTGGCACACAGGTTAAAACTTATGGAACTGATAAGTTCAGCATTACAACTAACTATCTGATAGAGGACAATTCAACCGCTACAGATACCAAAGTAGAACAAACACTTATTGAGGCCCTGAACAAAAAGGCTGTAACTCAAATGTCTAAAAAGGACATTTTAAGCTCGCAGAAAGTACAGGCAACCATTGCCGATGGCCTGAAAAAATCAGCTATATGGACAGTTTTATTCGCCATATTAATTATAGCTGGATATATTCTGTTGCGTTTCCGCAAATGGCATTTTAGTGTGGCAGCTATGATAGCTACTGCTCATGATGCCTTAATGGTTTTGTCCTTCTTCTCCATATTTAAAGAGGTTATTCCGTTCCTTGAAATAGACCAGGCATTTATTGCTGCTGTTTTGACGGTTATTGGTTACTCAATTAATGATACAGTGGTAGTGTTTGACCGTATTCGTGAGTTCTTGCACATTCATCATTCAAAAGCTGATAATCCAGCGGAGGTTATTAATACGGCTATTAACAACACGTTAAGCCGTACTATAATTACCGCTTTAACAGTGCTATTTGTATTGATCATATTGTTCATATTCGGTGGCGATGTTATTCGCGGCTTCTCGTTCGCATTGTTGATCGGTATAATATTCGGCACCTATTCGTCGATATGCATAGCTACACCGGTTATAGTTGACTTCGGCAAGAAAGACCTCAGATAAACTGACAATCAGTTAACAACAAAAAAAGGCTCCGAAGAATATTTGGAGCCTTTTTTGTTATACATATATTATAATTCTCTGCAAAAATGGATACAGCATCAACCTCTAAATTCCCATTAGTAGTTATTATCGGCGGTGGTTTTGGCGGATTGGAAGTAGCAAAAAAACTTGCCGACGCACCTGTTGAAGTATTAATGCTTGATAAGCACAACTATCATACATTTCAACCCCTTTTATATCAGGTAGCCACCGGCAGACTGGAAGCGGAGTCGATAGCATTCTCGCTTCGCAAGAATTTCGCTAACCAAAAAAATTTCAGGTTTCGTATTGCCGAAGTGTCAGGAATTGATACTGAAAACAATATATTGGATACCACCATTGGGCCTATCGCGTACGACTACCTGGTAATAGCAACCGGATCGACCACCAACTTTTTTGGCAACAAAGAAATAGAACGATATGCCATGCCAATGAAGTCAATCCCGGAAGCGCTTAATTTACGCTACCTGATTCTACAGAATCTGGAAGAGGCTGTTTTAAAAGCCACTAAAGAGGAAAGAGCGCCGCTGCTTTCATTCGTTTTGGTAGGAGCCGGCCCAACGGGCGTTGAATTAGCGGGATCGTTGGCAGAGCTTAAAAATGATATTCTTACGCGTGACTATCCCGAATTGAATAAAGATGAAATGAAGGTTTACCTGGTTGATTTTCTTCCTAAGGTACTCGGACCTTTTTCAGACGAGGGATCAAACGCTGCCAAAGACTTCTTAACCGGCATGGGCGTTGAAGTACTGCTAAACATGAAAGTGGAAAGCTATGACGGCGAAGAAATAAAATTTGAAGGCGGAAGAAGCATTAAAACCAGGAATGTTATTTGGTCGGCAGGTGTAATGGGAGTTGTTCCTGAAGGTTTAAGCAAAGATAATTTAGAGCGCGGCAACAGGATACGTGTTGACGCCTCGTTGCGTGTCAATGGCTATAATAATGTTTTTGCCGTTGGCGATGTTGCGGCAATGATAACTGATAAAACGCCAAAAGGTCATCCCGGCGTGGCTCAGGTGGCTATTCAGCAGGGCCAGCATGCGGCTAAAAATATACTTCATATTTTAAAGTCTCAGCCTACAGAAGTATTTGAATACAATGATAAAGGATCATTAGCAACTATAGGGCGTAATAAGGCAATCGCCGACTTAGGAAAACTTAAGTTCCAGGGCTTTTTTGCCTGGTTGATATGGATGTTTGTACACCTGATATCACTATTAGGCTTCCGTAACAAAGTGATCGTGTTTATCAACTGGGTGGGCAGTTATTTTAGCAACAATGGCGGCACAAGGCTTATCATCCGCGGCTTTAAGCGTAAAGAATTAGCTAAAAAAGATGAACAGGTATCGGTGCCTGATTGAGGTCAACTTAAGCTATCACTTTATCCTCCTGAAAACCGTTGCGGCTAATGGCGGCACGGTTATGCTTATGCTGTTGTTGCGGCCATGCCAGCTAACGTTCTCGCTTTTTATGGCGATGTCATTTTTTATGCCACTGCCCCAAAAACCCTTAGCGTCAGAGTTAAATATTTCTTTCCAGTTGCCCGGATGAGTTACCCCAACTCTAAAATCAGTTCGGGTAACAGGCGTCATGTTCAATACAATTACCAGGTCGTTAACCGGGTCGTTTCCTTTACGCGCGAATATCATTATTGAATCATTAGCATTGCCGCCATCTATCCATTCAAATCCATCACCGCTAAATTGTTTTTCGTATAAGGCTGGTTCGGTTTTATAAAGGGCGTTAAGCGCTTTTACAGCCTCTTTTATACCTACATGGTTAGGATATTCCAGTACGTGCCATGGCAGCGAATGCTGGTAGTTCCATTCAGTTCCTTGCCCAAATTCGCTGCCCATAAACATTAGCTTAGCGCCGGGATGTGTAAACATATAACTATATACCAAACGTAAATTGGCAAATTGTTGCCATTCGTCGCCGGGCATTTTACGCAGCATAGAGCCTTTCCCATAAACCACTTCATCATGCGAGAATGGCAGCATAAAGTTCTCGGTAAAGGCGTATATCAAACTAAAAGTTAGCTGATTGTGATGATATTTACGATTAATGGGATCTTCGCCAAAATATTTGATGGTATCGTGCATCCAGCCCATCATCCATTTCATACCAAAACCTAAACCGCCTAAAAATACCGGCTTGCTAACACCTGTAAACGAAGTCGATTCTTCGGCTATGGTTTGCACATCGGGATAATGGCTATAACATGCTTCGTTAAATTCTTTAAGGAAAGATATTGCTTCCAGGTTTTCGTTACCGCCAAACATGTTGGGCTCCCACTCGCCCTGTTTACGCGAGTAATCCAGGTAAAGCATTGATGCAACCGCGTCAACACGCAGTCCATCCACATGATATCTATCTAACCAAAAAATGGCGTTGCTTATCAAAAACGACCTAACCTCGTTACGACCATAGTTAAAAATATATGATTTCCAGTCGGGATGGAAACCTTTGCGAACATCGGCATGCTCATACAAATGTGTGCCATCAAAACGATATAATGCATGTGCATCGCCCGGGAAATGCGAAGGCACCCAATCTAATATAACACCTATACCCTCCTGGTGAAACCGCTCTATCAATTGCATCAATTGCTGCTGTGTACCATAACGTGATGAAGCTGCAAAATATCCGCTAACCTGGTAACCCCAGCTTGGATAATAGGGATGCTCCGCTATCGGCATAAATTCCACATGAGTGAAACCCATTTCCTTAACATAGGGAACTAACCTTTCTGCTAACTGCTCATACGTATAAAAATCATCCGGGCTTTCAATATTACGTGCCCATGAGCCCAAATGCACCTCGTAAACAGAGTACGGTTGCGCCAGATTATTGTGTTTATGGCGGGTATACATCCATAAAGAATCGTTCCACTCATAATAAGTGTCTGCTACTATTGAGCCGGTAAGCGGTGCTACTTCCCAACGCAAGGCGTAAGGGTCACTTTTCTCCAGTTCTTCGCCGCTTGATGATTTGATAAAATATTTATAAACCTCGCCGTTCCCAACATCGGGGATAAAACCTTCCCAAATACCGGAGCCATCCCAACGTACCAATAAAGGATGTGAGCCTTTGTTCCATCCATTAAAATTGGCTATAACCGAAATGTACTGCGCATTTGGCGCCCAAACGGCAAAGTAAGTTCCTACAACACCTTTATGTTCTACTACATGCGAACCAAACTTTTCATACAGCTTATAATGTTTACCCGATTGAAAAAGCGAAACATCAAAATCAGTAAAACGACTGTACGGCTCAACAGCTGATAATTGCTCTTGCTGCGCGGGCAAAGTTTCGTTTATCTTTTTAGTTGCTTTAGGTTTTGTGATTTTAGCAGGTGTAGCAGCAGGAATTTCTGTGTCCTTTTTAACGGATCTTTTAGCCATATGAAAGCCCTTACGGGAATTTAGGAGTTGGAATAATGATCAAATATATTATTATTCAACACTTATTGGTGAAGCATGTTTAGGATAAAAATAATATAAAAAAATAACCCCGGTTTAGCCGGGGTTATTTACAGATCAAACAGCGATCTCTATCTTTTTGAATTTCTTATTGGTTTTAAACTCAAGCACTTTGCTTTCGTTAATAGTGAATTCGGTTATCGGCTTATCGTCTGCCATTATTTTAGCAGGCTTAAACGGCAATCCGAATACGTTAAACTGGTAAGTTTCATAACGTGGCGTGTAAAGGCCCTCCATACTTTGCTCAATTACAAAATTGACCGTGCTACCATGCACGGCAAATTTCTTTTCGGAGTATATATCTTGTTCGTAAGCAAAGGTTTCACCATAATCTTCAAAGAAGAAAGAATTGGTCTCTACGTCGTTAAAATAAACGTTTAAGGTTACCTCTTCAATTTCCTTCTCGCCAACATATTGCATTACAGGGTATTCCGGTAAAACCGCGCCTGCCTTAACAAATACTGGTATGGTATCTAAAGGTGTATCTACTTCTACTTCGCGTCCGCCTTCAATAAGTTCCTGTGTCCAGAAATTAAACCATTGGCCTTTATGTAGATATACCTTTCTGCTTTTTTGTCCGGGCTCTAATACCGGGCATATTAATAGCTTATCCCCATATTTAAATTCGTCCTGGCGGTAGTGGTTACTAAATTCGCCCTGCTCTTGCATAACTATTGGTCGCAGTATAGGGAAACCATAACGGTGATGCTCCCAGAAAGTAGAATAGAAATAAGGCATCAAGCGATATCTCAATTCAATAAACTTGCGATTGATAGAAGTGTAGGGCTCACCAAAGCTCCAGGGCTCACGCTCTTTGGTATCGCCCGCAGAGTGTGCACGCATAAACGGCGCAAATGTTCCGGCTTGTATCCAACGGGTAAACAATTCTCCATCCGGCTCTCCGCTAAACCCGCCAATATCAGTACCGCAAAATGGTATGCCTGATATGGATAAACGCTGCAGTTGTATATTGCCTAATTTTAAATGTTCCCATGTGGCCACATTATCACCCGTCCAAACAGACGAGTAGCGTTGCACACCAGAATAACCTGCTCTTGTTATGGTAAACGGACGTTTGTTTCTCTGAATATTGCGCAGGCCCTCATACGTTGCGCGCACCATTTGCATACCGTAAACATTATGTGCCTTACGGTGCGACCCACGGTGCCCATCATATTGATGGCGGACATCATCGGGGAAAGTACCTGTACCAAACACCGCCGGTTCGTTCATATCATTCCAAACGCCCGCAACTCCTGCTTCAACTAATCCCTTAAATAAACCGCCCCACCATTCGCGCACTTCAGGGTTGGTAAAATCAGGAAACTGGCACCGGCCCGGCCACACATGGCCCTCCATAAAGTAATCGTCGCTTCGGCGGCAAAAATAATTTTTCTCTTTTCCCTCTTTAAACACCCAATAATTATCGTCAACGCGTATGCCAGGGTCAATAATAACAACCGTTTTAAAGCCGTCGTCGCTTAGTTCCTTCACCATCTTTTTCGGATCAGGGAAATACTTTTTGTTCCATGTAAAGCAACGATAGCCATCCATGTAATCTATGTCCAGGTAAAGGGCATCGCAAGGTATTTGTTGCTCGCGAAATGTTTTTGCTATTGCTCTAACCTTGGCCTCGGGGTAATAACTCCAACGGCATTGGTGATAACCAAACGCCCAAAGCGGAGGCATCGGGTGGGTACCTGTAAGCAAATGGTAGTTTTTCACCACGTCCATCATATGCGGACCGTGGATGTAATAATATCTTAGCTCGCCACCATCAGCCCAAAAACTGGTATGGTCGCCTTGCTCCTTACCAAAATCAAAATGCGATTTATAGGTATTGTCAAAGAAAATACCATGAGCAATATCTTCATTCACGCTTATGTAAAAAGGTATAGTGCGATAAATCGGATCCTGGTTCCATTGGAATGAATAGGCATCGGTATTCCAGTTCACGAACCTTTTACCTCGTAGGTTAAGGTCAGTAGCTTTATCACCTAAACCAAAAAAACTCTCCTGTGGCGCACATGTTTTTGTGCAGAACACATAATATCCGCCGAAAGAAACATTCTCCTCCCAGTGCATAGATACCGCGTCTGAACTGGTAACATGATGTTCAGCATCAGAAAAGGATATAAAAAAGTCACTCTTGCGAATATGGCAATTCACCGCATTAGTTGAAACTCGAAATTCTGTTTCATCCTCAGACAGAGCAAACTCAGTAGCGGTCTGTTCAAGCTTTGGCACACCGTACGAAAATTCATCTAAAAAAACGCCATGTGGTGCAAGCCTAACGCGAATGATCTGATCTGTAACAACAACTACTTCAACCTTAGCATCGCCGTCTGTAAAATAGAATTTATTGCCCTGCTGGTCGCCGCTGGTGGGCATGCCCAAATATTTTTTTTGTATTGGCTTTAAACCAATAATCGGATTGTTAATGTGCTTAAAATCCTCGTCATCAGCTATAACTTTATTTAATTCTATTTCCGGGTCTGTAGTATTTTCTTCCATATAAAAATTAAAAACTGATGCACCTGCCCGCAAATAATTACAAAACGGGCAGTAAATAACCTGTTTCAACAGCTAATAAACGATTTTTATCGCAGAATCACCTCATTAAACAACCTAAATATGGAGCTTAAATTGAAAATTTAGAAAGGTTATAAAAATGAGGCGGTGTTTATGAAAATTTTGCAATTTGAAATAGTTCTCTGTTTTTAATAAACTGTTAAGAAATGCAATTTTAACGTCGCTACAACGATAAAGAATAATCTTTGACAGGCATTTGCCCTATCTTTGTATTGATGACAAAGCCCAATAAAGAGCAGGTGTTTTCTATAAGCAGCAAAGATCAGTTTGATGCTGTAGCCTTACAGGTATTTAAATATCAGGCGGGGCACTGTAAAATTTATCGCGATTTTATTAAAGGTTTAATGATCGATGCGGATCAAATATCAAGCGTTGACCGGATACCATTTTTACCCATTAGCTTTTTTAAAAACCACGCCGTAAAGAGCGACACAACACAGGCGGAAACTATTTTTACTAGTTCCGGTACCACGGGGATGATTACCAGTCAGCATTTTGTAACTGATGTAAGTTGGTACGAGGAGAGTTTCAGAAAAGCTTTTGAGTTATTTTATGGCGATATAAAAAGCTACACTGTACTGGCCCTGCTCCCTTCCTACCTGGAACGTGAAGGCTCTTCACTTATTTATATGGCTGCAGACCTGATTAAACAATCAGAAAATGCCGACAGTGGCTTTTATTTATATAATCACGAAGAGCTTTACCAGCAGCTTGTTAAGCAAAAAGTTGCTACCAAACCTACGCTATTAATAGGAGTGACCTTCGCCCTGCTTGATTTTGTGGAACGATATCAAATAGATTTTCCCGAATTGATAGTTATGGAAACGGGCGGTATGAAAGGCCGCCGTAAAGAAATGATACGTGAGGAACTGCACAGCATTTTATGCTATGGATTTGGTATTAAATCTATTCACTCAGAATACGGGATGACTGAGTTGCTATCACAAGCGTACTCAAAAGGCGAAGGCGTGTTTGCATGTCCGCCCTGGATGCGCATACTGATAAGAGATACTAATGATCCGCTTAGCTTAGTTGCTGAAAACAAAACCGGGGGAATCAACGTAATTGACCTGGCCAACATCAATTCCTGCTCATTTATTGCTACGCAGGATCTGGGCAAGTTAAGTGGTAACGGTGAATTTGAAGTACTGGGGCGTTTTGATAACGCCGATATACGGGGCTGCAATTTATTGATAGCGTAAAACTTAATATATAAACAAGGGAATTTATTATTTTTGCGCACTAAATACAGAAATACTATGATGGAGAAATTTTTGAACGACGAACAGGATCCTAAAGCGGTTGAAAAAGTCTATTTGCGCCTTACCGATCTGTTAACCACCGGCGAAGAGATAATTTACATTGCGGTTCAAAAAAAACCACTGGTAAACCTACTGCCTGATTGTATTGCTATAACTAACAAACGCATCTTATTTTTCACCCCTGCTAACCTGGGTCTGTCTATAAAATTTGTTGATTTTGTTTGGAAAGACATTGTTGATGTACACACCAAAGAGGAAATAATAGGCGCCATATTTAGCGTACGCACAACTAACGGCGCCGAAATGGGTGTTGATTACCTGCCTAAAGTACAGGCACGTAAATTATACCAATACGCGCAGGAACGTAAAGAAGCAGAGCGAGAAGCCCGCAGATTACGTGATCTGGAACAAAAACGAGCAGAATCCGGCTCAGTGCAGTTTGAAACGCCATCGCAGCCCGTTGCTGCTGCTGTTCATGCCGCTGCGCAAACAGTTGAACCGGTTACAGCCCCCACCCCCGCTGCGCCCGTTGCTGAGGTTGCTAAACCGGATGAACTAACCGAAAAACTAAAAAAACTGAAAACACTTTTTGAGAACGGTTTGATCTCGCAGGAAGAATACAACCACAAAAAGCTGGAGTTATTAAGCGACTTTTAATTGATTCCTAACATAAAAAGCAAAAGGCCGGAGAATTCTCCGGCCTTTTGCTTTTTATAGACTTTTATTTCTTGAGCTTATGTTAATAATCGCTCATCAAAACTGAACGGCTTTTTACTTACGATCTTTACCAACTTTGCTTTTGGATGCAGTGGGTTCATCAGGTAATTGTATTCTTCGTTTACCAACGCTGATGGAACTTTAAGCAATAAATTAGCGGCGTTTTTCAAAAAATCGTTGCCCGTTTGTTTAAGTATTTGTTTTTCGGGATACTCCTGCCAGTCGGCAGGCAAGGTTGCGGCATCTAATTCCTCAACGTCATCAGGCACTTCTATCGTCATCATGCAAAAGTCGTCCGGCATATTTGTCGGACTTAAATGCGCCAATGCCTCTAATACCGCCAACGCCCGTGAAGATGCCAGGTATACCATTGCCCTGCCTTCGCTGTTCCATCTGCCGCCATATAAACGAGCTCCGTTGCCGCTCAAATCATCAGCGTAAACGCAGTTAATTAAACGGTAAAGTATCATCAGGCAAAAATACCGTGCTCTATGCGGCCCAGCTCTTTAAAAACCATGTCAAAGCCGATGGAGGTATCTAATAAAGACACAGGTGTTTCACCTTTAAAAACATGCAAAGGTGATTTCATCCAGGTTTTAAACTTATCTAAGGAGCCGAAGACTTCTTCGCCACGGGTATAAAGGCGCGCTAACTCAACAGCTTTTTCAGCGTATTCAACTTTAATAATGGCATCGTCATCATAACGCTGCAAAGTACGCTCAGAAATGTGCATTATATTTGCGAACTCTTGTAGGGTAAGGGATATTTTTTTGGCCAAGGCCATTAAACCGCTTTTTGGAAGCCCCTGCCTGCTAAGGGTTAACATATCAAAACTACTGGCACCCATAATATTAAAGTGCTTTGCAGCATTACCTAATACGGTTGCAAATAAATTAGGCTGCAGGCCATAAGCAAGCATAGGCTCTGCAACTTCACTTTGAGATGGATTATTCTTATAGCTTTTCATATCTATCAGACATTTATCCAAAAATACAACCGTTTTGTCGTAAAAACAAATTATTCTGCAATTATTAAAAAATAATTCTTCTTACCTTTTTGTACAACTAAAAACTTGTTATTTATTAGTGCATCAACGTTATAAGTAAATTCCGGCGATGCAATTTTAACCTTGTTAACTGCTGCGCCACCGCCTTGTATCATCTTTTTGGCTTCGCCTTTTGATGGAAAAACTGCAGTTTGAGCAGCCAGCAAATCAACAGCATTTATACCTTGCAGTACATCGTTTAAAGCAATGGTAAAATTGGGCACTCCTTCAAACAACCCTATAACCTCATCATCACTTAACTCGCTCAAAAACTCTATACCGGTATTACCAAACAAAAACTCCGATGATTTTATCGCTTTCTCGTACTCCGCTTCGCCGTGTACGCGTATAGTTATATCCTTAGCCAGTGCCTTTTGTATAGCACGTAAATGCGGAGCGGCTTCCTGCTCGGCTTCTATTGCTTTTATAGTTTGCTCATCAAACAAAGTAAATATCCTTATGTAAGCTTTGGCATCCTCATCACTGGTGTTTAGCCAAAACTGGTAGAATTTATATGGCGATGTTTTAGCAGCATCTAGCCATATATTCCCCCCCTCGCTTTTACCAAATTTGCTTCCGTCTGATTTTTTGATCAGTTGGGTAGTAAGCGCAAAGGCCTCACCCGCGCCTTTACGACGCACCAACTCTGTACCGGTAACAATATTTCCCCATTGGTCGCTGCCACCCATTTGCAAGGCGCAGTTCTCGTTCTTCCATAAGTAATAAAAATCGTAGCCTTGTACTAACTGGTAAGTAAATTCTGTGAACGACATGCCTGTTTCGCCTTCCAAACGTTTCTTTACAGAGTCTTTGGCCATCATATAATTTACGGTGATGTGCTTGCCAACCTCGCGAATAAAATCCAGAAAGGTAAAGTCTTTAAACCAATCGAAATTGTTAACCATTTGAGCACTATTGGCACCGCTGTTAAAGTCAAGAAATTTCTCCAACTGCGCTTTTATACCTGCAAGATTCTGTTGCAATACATCCTCTGACAGTAAGTTGCGCTCAGCCGATTTACCTGAAGGATCGCCAACCATACCGGTAGCGCCGCCAACCAACGCATAAGGCTTGTGCCCCGCGCGTTGAAAATGGATCAGCGTCATTATTTGGGCCAGGCTGCCTACATGCAAAGAATCAGCAGTAGGATCAAAGCCAATATATCCGGATACCATTCCTTTATTCAGCAATTCTTCAGTTCCGGGCATTATATCATGCAGCATGCCTCGCCAGCGCAGTTCTTCTACAAAATTCATTTTTTATGTTATTTGAACCCAATAGCTATCGGGACGCCAAAGATAATAGTTTATATAGAACGAGCGGTAATGAATAGAATATCCCAACAAAATGCCATCGTGTTGCTATATTTTTTGTAGCTTTAATGCACGTCGTTACCCGAAGCGCTATCTATGAATTTTTTATCTCATTATTATTTTGACCGCGATGTTACCGATTGTTATCAGATATTAGGAACAGTACTACCCGATCTGCTTAAAAATGCTGATAAAACAATTGTGCTTCATCCCGAAAAACTCCATCACACTAACAGCAAGGTTAACAGCATAATTAAAGGATGGAGCAAACATCTCGAAGTTGACCGGCATTTTCACTCTTCTGAGTTTTTTAAGACACATAGCCACCAGTTAAAAAAAATGCTGCTGCCTGCAATGGAAGGCTCGCCTGTTAAACCCTTTTTTTTGGGCCACATTGCGGTTGAACTTATTTTAGACAGCCTGCTGATAACTACCGGAAAAATAGAAGTTGACGATTTTTATGATCATCTGCACAGCTGTAAAGACGATATTATACGTGAGTTTTTCGATGCTGCGGAGTTGGAGGATCCAGATTTTTTCTTCAGGTATTTTGAGAAATTTAAAAAAGACCGTTACCTACATACTTATGCTGATATATCACAGATCGCCTATGCACTCAGGCGCATTTGTATGCGCATATGGCAGAACCCGTTTACACCCGAACAAGAAAACCAAATGACGGGAATACTTGCCGGTTATAACGACAGGCTCCTGCCTGATTACATGCTGATTTTTAACGAAATAGGCGAAAAATTAGCGGCGGAATAAGGTGTCTTTTTACCAACACATTAATAATATTACATAAAAAGGCAGTTACGGCACAAAAAAGCCTTAAAATCAATCAATAAACCTCAAATTAAATTTTTTTGAATAAAATTATAGTCCTACCTTTGCAGTCCCAATTAAGGTTGGGAAAAGGAGATAAAATATTTAATGGCAAAAAAACAAGAAGCAGAAAAAGAATTAAAAGCTAAAGAGGCAGAGCTGGAGACAGCAACCGCGACAGCAGAAAAAGAGACGATTGAATCAGAAGCTGATTCAATATCGATCGAAGACATCAAATCTCAGATCGCTACAGCACCAGACGCAGATTTTGACTGGGATGCTGACGACAAAAAATTTGGTAACTACAGCGACAGTGAGCGCGAAAAAATGGAAAAACTTTATGATGGAACTTTTAGCTCTATCACTAAAGGCGAAATTATTACCGGTACTGTTGTTAATGTTAACAACAAGGATGTAGTATTAAACGTTGGATTTAAATCTGATGGTTTGGTATCTGTTTCTGAATTCCGTGATACACCTGATCTAAAGATCGGTGATCAAGTTGACGTTTTTGTTGAATCACAAGAAGATGCTAACGGACAGTTAGTTCTTTCTCGTAAACGTGCAAAAACTCAAAAATCATGGGAAAAAATCAATTCTGCGCTTGATAACGACGAGATCATCACCGGTTTTGTGAAGAGCAGAACAAAAGGTGGTTTGATAGTTGATATAATGGGCGTTGAGGCCTTCTTACCAGGCTCTCAGATCGACATTAAGCCTATCCGTGATTACGATGTTTACGTAGGTAAAACTATGGAATTCAAGGTTGTTAAGATCAACCACGAATTTAAAAATGTTGTGGTATCGCACAAAGTGCTTATTGAAGACGATCTTGAAAATCAAAAAACCGAGATTGTTGCCAAACTTGAAAAAGGTCAGGTATTGGAAGGTACAGTTAAAAACATTACAGACTTTGGTGTATTCATCGACTTAGGTGGTGTTGACGGCTTACTGCATATTACAGATATATCTTGGGGCCGCATAGAGCATCCACGCGAAATATTGGCATTAGATCAAAAGATCAACGTTGTTGTTCTTGACTTTGATGACGAGAAAAAACGTATCGCTCTTGGTTTAAAACAATTAACCCCACACCCTTGGCAGTCGCTTGATGAAACCTTGCAAATAGGTTCTAAAGTTAAAGGCCGCATAGTAACTGTTGCTGATTACGGCGCATTCTTAGAAATTATCCCAGGTGTTGAAGGTTTGATCCACGTGTCAGAAATGTCATGGTCTCAAAACCTGCGTAACCCTCAGGAATTCCTGAAAGTTGGCGACGAAATTGAAGCACAGGTATTAACCCTTGATCGCGATGAGCGCAAAATGTCATTAGGCATTAAGCAATTAACTCCTGATCCTTGGCAAAATGCCGGCGAGAAATACGCTATCGGCACTCAACACGTTGCTACTGTTAAAAACATGACCAACTTTGGTGTGTTTGTTGAACTGGAAGATGGAATTGACGGCTTGATCCACATCTCTGATCTATCATGGTCTAAAAAAGTTAACCACCCTAACGAATTCACTAAAGTTGGTGAAAAACTGAATGTGGTTGTTTTAGAGTTGGATA
The DNA here is from genome assembly GCF_946479965.1 of uncultured Mucilaginibacter sp. The sequence goes on from NZ_CAMLHX010000019.1 coordinate 38,775, forward strand.
TTGATAACCGTAAATTGAGCTTAGGCCACAAACAGCTTGAAGAAAACCCTTGGGATACTTTTGAAACTATCTTCACTATAGACTCTATACATGAAGGTACAGTATTGAAAGTAACTGATAAAGGCGCTATTGTTGCTTTACCTTACGGTGTTGAAGGCTTTGTGCCAACCAAACACCTGGTTAAAGAAGACGGCAAGAGCTTAAAAGCTGATGAAGTTGCTGAATTTAAAATAATTGAATTTAACAAAGACAGCAAACGTATTGTGATCTCTCACTCACGTATTTGGGAAGAAGCTCGCGCTGAAGCTCGTGTACAAGACTTTGAGAACCGCAAGAAAGAAGCTAAGTCTGCAAGCAATGCAGTTAAAAAAGTTAAAGATTCAGTTGAAAAATCAACTTTAGGCGACCTTAGCGTTTTAGCACAGCTAAAAGAGCAAATGGAAGGCGCTGAAACTAAAGCTGCTGCAAAAAAAACAGCCGCTAAAAAATCAGAAGAAGAAGCTAGCTAAGCTTTAACAATAAATTTTTGCAAGCCCTGTTGAGCAATCAGCAGGGCTTTTTTTATTGTTCTGATTATAGTTTTATGCCAAAGTATTACTATTGCAAACAAAAACTAATCTGCAATCAACTATTCAACTAATCAAAAAATAATTACCTTTGCCCAAATCCACCCATACGATGCAAAACCTAACACTGCTCGACGGAAAGAAATTTCAGATAACCATTCAACGTTTATGTCGTCAGTTAATTGAGAATCACAACGATTTTTCTGAATCGGTATTGATAGGTATTCAGCCGCGGGGCATTTATTTAGCCAAACGGGTAGCTGAAGAATTACGTAAAATTTTACCGGAACATACTATAGAGCAAGGCGACCTTGATATCACTTTTTACCGCGATGATTTCCGCAGAAGGGAATCACCGCTGGTGCCAAATCAAACTAAAATAGATTTTATCATTGAAGGCAAAAAAGTGATCATGATGGATGACGTGCTTTGGACCGGCCGCACCATCCGCGCTGCAATGGATGCCATGCTGGCTTTTGGTCGCCCGGAAAAAGTGGAATTGCTGACCCTGGTTGACCGCCGTTATTCGCGCCATATACCGGTATCAGCAGATTATGTTGGGATTGAGGTAGATTCAATAGCATCGCAAAAAGTGGTGGTAAGCTGGAAAGAAACCGATGGCGAAGACAAGATAGTGCTGTTATCGGAATCAAAATAAGAATATCGGATTTCAGATTGAACATTTGATAACCGCTAAAACAAAAGAATAAAATTCGAAATCGAACATCCGACATTCGAAATAAAAAATATGGGACTAAGCACAAGGCACTTACTCGGCATCAAGGACTTAAACGAAGCAGATATTCAACTGATATTTGAAACTGCCGACACTTTTAAATCTGTTTTAAACCGGCCGATAAAGAAAGTCCCGTCGCTTCGGGATGTGACCATAGCCAATATCTTTTTTGAAAATTCTACCAGAACTCGCCTTTCGTTTGAATTGGCGGAAAAACGCCTCTCTGCAGATGTGGTTAACTTTGCTGCGTCTTCATCATCAGTAAGCAAAGGCGAAACGCTGATAGATACGGTAAACAACATCCTGGCCATGAAAGTGGATATGGTGGTAATGCGCCATCCCTACGCCGGTGCGGGTATCTTTCTTTCAAAACATGTTAAGGCACAAATAGTAAACGCAGGCGATGGCGCACATGAGCACCCAACACAAGCACTGCTTGATGCCTTCTCTATCCGAGAAAAGTATGGCGATGTAGCAGGAAAAAAAGTGGTGATTGTGGGCGATATCTTGCACTCGCGCGTGGCATTGTCCAATATTCTATGCCTTAAACAATTGGGTGCCGAAGTAATGGTATGCGGACCAACCACGCTTATGCCTAAATTCATCAGCGCGTTAGGGGTTAAAGTGGAGCATAACTTGATAAAGGCACTAAACTGGTGCGATGTAGCCAACATGCTGCGCATACAGCTGGAACGTCAGGATATTAAATATTTCCCATCGCTGCGCGAGTATACCATGCTTTATGGCCTGAATAAACAGATCCTGAACTCACTCGATAAAGAGATTACCGTTATGCACCCCGGCCCTATTAACCGCGGCGTTGAAATAACCAGCGATGTGGCCGATAGCAAACAGTCTATTATACTTGATCAGGTAGAGAATGGTGTGGCTATCAGAATGGCGGTATTGTACCTACTTGCAGGTCAAACTCCATAAATATTGAATTTATGAAACGGTGGATTATAGCGGTTTGGATCCTTTCATTTGCTCTTTCTTATACCAATACCTACGCCCAAAACCGCCAACTGCAAAAAACAGACTCAGTATTAACGCTGATAAAGCAAAAATTTAAAGCAAAAAACGCCAATGAGCTTTACGCTTTAACCGGGGATAAACTAAGAGGGGCATTAACTCCGACGGCATTTCAGCAGATCTGCAGTCAGCAGCTGTTTCCTTTGGGTAATATAAAGGCATCTGCACTCCTTAGCTTCGTTAATAATACCACGGCTACTTACAAGCTGACGTTTGATGCCGTTACTTTGCAGTTAATGCTGAGCCTTGATCAGTTTGATAAGATAGAACTATTCCTGTTTCAACCCTACAAAGACGTTACCCTTAAGAAGATCACCCTCGCCCCTACTAATAACCCCATGGCAACTATTGTTGACAAACAAGTAGACACAGCGGCGCGCGGGTACATTCAAAAAATTAATACGGTAGGATTAAGCATCGGCATTATAAAAAATGGCGTGCTTAACATTTACAACTATGGCGAAACCACTAAAGGCAACAACAAATTGCCTACCGGTAATACCCTTTTTGAATTAGCGTCAATAACCAAAACCTTTACGGCTACACTGTTGGCCTGGTATATTAATGAGGGAAAAATTAAATTAACCGACCCCATTATTAAATACCTGCCCGACTCAGTAGCTGCCAACCCGCAGTTAAAGAATGTTGCGCTGCTTACGCTTAGCAACCATACCTCAGGATTACCCCGCCTGCCCGAAAATTATAATAACCAAAAACCCTTCGATAAAGAGAACCCATATAAAAACTACAACAAACAACTGTTATTTTCCTATTTAAAAACCTGCAGACTAAACAACGAACCAGGCAAAACCTACGTCTATTCTAATTTGGCTGCGGGGTTATTGGGTGTAATATTAGAAAGAGTAACAGGAAAAACTTATGAGCGGATGGTGCAGGAGGTTATTACCACGCCCTTGTTAATGAAGGGTACTGCCCAGCATTTACCACGCATTCTCGCCGACCGGTTCGCCGCTGTTTATGATGATGGGGGTAACCTTACTCCTCCCTGGGACTTGGATGCATTGGCGGGTGCCAGTGCGTTACGGTCAACGGTTAACGATATGGCTATTTTTGTTAAAGCTAATATGGCTGCCGATGAAAGCAAACTATCAAAAGCATTACAGTTAACCCATCAAATAACTTTTAAAAACAACGATACGGCTACGGGGCTTGGATGGCATATTATTAAAGTGGCCGGCGTGGAGTATATCTATCATAACGGCGGCACTTATGGCAGCAGTAGTTTTTTAGCCTTTAATACCGAAAAGAAATTGGGTGTGATTGTCCTTTCAAACGCGAGCGAAAGTACAGATGCTTTAGGAACCGAACTACTCAAAAAACTACAGTAATCTAAAGCGTCACACTATCCCCAACCTTGTAAACAAGATTAAATTTAATATCACGTTTCTCAAAGTGTTTTTCATAAGCCGCGTAGCGCTGTTCAATAAAAAAGTCTTTAGCGTAGCCATCATGCACGGGGAGTATCTGTTTGGGTTGCAGTTTGTCGGCAAACTCTGTAATCCGTAACTCGTTGGTAAAGGGGGCCATGGTTACCATGATGAGCAGTTCAATTCCTTTGTACTTTAGCAAAGCGTTTTCCATGGAATCAACAGGGTGCAGAACTCTATCATTTATAATGAAACCCATCATTTGCGGCAAGGGGTTATCCAATATCAGCTCGTGCACAACAGTTATCGCCTCCAATATAAACGGACCTAAATTATAAACGCCATCTGTCCAAACTGTATGTGGTATGTTGTGCTTAGCCAACACGCAGCCTACCTGCCCATTGGTATAAACCGGGGCGCCGCTTACATCAATTATTTCTTTTAGAATATCCGGATCCAAATGATCGGGATGAACATGAGTTATGATGATGCCCTTCACATCGGCAAACATTTCCGGTTTTACCAAGCCTTCAGCAAAGCTGAACTTACCCGGATCAAATAGCAACTTATAGTCATCCTGTTCAAACACTAAGCAGGAATGCAGGTATTTTGAGATCTTCATTATATCACAATTACATCAAAGATAACGCCTAAATTTTATCTTTGCCCAAAACATATAACCATGGTGCTTAACCACATAAACTTAGTAGTATCCAATGTTGAAGCTTCAATAAAGCTATTTGAAACCCATTTCAACTTTACATGTGAAGCTGTTAAAGGCAATAACGCCATAGCAATCTTAAAAGGTTCTGACGGCTTTAGTCTTGTGCTAATGACTAACAAAACGGCTGTGGTTGAATACCCGCAGGCATTTCATATAGGCTTTATGTTAAGCAGCGAAGAAGAAGTAACTCAGTGTTTTGAAAGCTTAAAAAATGGCGGTATTACTTTAGGAAAGGATCCAGGCAAAATCAGGAACACTTTCGGGTTCTACTTCAACTTTGACAGCTTGATGATAGAAGTGGGTTACAGCAACTGAATCAGGTCACTTACCTGAATAATAGTCGCAACCTGATCTTCTTCTACCTTACCAAAACCGTAAGCAGCAAATATAAACGGCGTCCCGGCACCCACAGCGGCATTATAATCGCCCATCGTGTCGCCGACATAAACAGGAGCTTTAAGTTGATGATCGTTCACTATATCCTTTATATTATCTGCCTTGGGCATGTTTTTAGTGCCGTAGCATTGGTGGCCCAGGAAATACTTTTCCAGTCCACTGGTTTTGAAAAAAACTTCAATATACCCACTTTGGCAATTACTGACTATGTAGAGTTTGTATTTAGCTGATAAATATTTTAAGGTTTCTTCTAATTGCGGATAAGGCTGACCGCCTTTTGTGTATAAAGTTTCTAACTCCTTTTTGGCGGCTATCGCTTTATATTCCTCGCGCTTCTCGTCATCCAGATACGGGAACAATTTTTCGAAAATGGCTTTATAGGTCATACCGGTTATGCCTTTCACCATATCGGCAGTTATGTCTTCCTTTATAAAATCAACCTCCTCTTTAGCGGCCTGCCAGGCTTCGGCTACAACGCCGGTGCTGTCCCAAAGGGTGCCGTCCAAATCAAATATTATGCTATCGAATTTGTTTTTCAGTGATGTATTCATTGCGGCAAAAGTAAGATTTTATTTTTTCGCAATTGTCATTTGGTGGTTACTAAAACCACCTGCATTTCGGTGAGCTTATTGCTACGGGTTGTCTTATTTAAAAACCCCGGTTTCAGCCTGCTTATCCAATATTTTTCAAAGCTTTTAAGTGGTTTAACCTGCCAGCCCTTAGCGGCAACAGCGCTCATAAATTCTTTTGAACCATACAAAATGAAACTACCAGCCTTGCTCTGCTCTATTTGTCCGGCGGATAACGTTTGTGCCCGCCCATCAATATAAAACTCAAAGGGAGTTGTAACATCATCATTAACCTGCACAACCGGCAAATGCTGCGGGTTATTTTCGTTGATCCACATAGCCGCCTCGCTACCCGCCTGGTATTTTAACAGCGACTTATAAAAAACCTGGTTAAGGTACAGGTTGACAATAAATGATACCATCACTGTACGTATAACGGTTTGCGGTATAACGCCTTTGCTTATGCGTTGCGGCAATATAAAAGCCAACACTAACATCACTACTAAAAAGGAGACTGTAACAAACGTTAAGGTTTCGGGCTGATAGAAGTAATGCAACGCAATTATAACCAGCAGCAACAACGCGAAAATAATGGCTTGCGTTATTTTAACGGCTCTAACACTGCCCTGAGCTTTTATGGTATACAAGTACTGCGCCGTTATAATGGAAAAGAACGGAAATACGATATTTAGATAATGCGGCAGCTGAAACCTTGATGCAGAAAACAACAGAAAGGTAAGCATCGCCCCGCTTATGCAATACCATTCGGTGCGAAAGATCATGCGGCTTCCCTTTTTTACAAACTGAAACAATGCCGCAAATAACAACAGCGACCAGGGCAAAAATGCCCACAATGCTGTATGCACAAAAAAGAAGGGATCACCATGCCCTTTTATCGGACCGGTATTAAAGAAACGACCAAACTGACTATCCCAAAAAAAGAACTTGATGCCCGATACATTGTGTGTATCAAACACCAGTTTTTCGGGGTGCGCGTCAAACTGTACATAAAGGCAGTATAGTTCGGGAGCAATGAATATCAGGATAAAAACAACGGCTATGAGCCATTTTATATTAAATAACTGCTTCCATTGGCGGGTAATGAATAAATGCCCGCAAATGGCCCCGCAGATAGGCACCAGGGCGAACAAACCCTTCGTCATAACAGCGCAGGCTGCAAAAAGGCAGGCTAATAACAACTGCCCGTAGTTGCCTTTTTGGGCGCGATAAAAATGGTATACCGAAGCTATGATCAATCCCGTTAAATAAGGCTCAGCCCGCACATCGTTATTGGAAAGTACTATGTGCTGTGCAGTTAGTAATATCAAAACTGACCATAAAGCTATCTGTGCATTGTATAACCTTTTAGCAAACAGATAAGTGTAACCCGCCCCCATCAGCATAAAAAGTATAGCAGGCAGCTTATAAGCAAATGTTGTAAAACCGAAAATTTTAAAGGAGAATGCGGTTATCCAGAAAGGAAAGTGGGGCTTATCCAACCAATCAGTACCATTATAAAACAGCTCAATGTAGTTATTGCGCTGCACCATGGCTTTGGCAATAGTAGCATACAACGTACCGTCGGGCCCCATAATCGGGATGAACAATCCGGTCAGGTTGATCAGCACCGCCACACCTATAAAAAGGTACAGCCACTGTTTATCAATTGCGAGGTTTGATTGCATCATCTATATTCAAAGGTAGCAGTTTACCCTAATTAACCTATGGTGTGCTATTTTTTGACGCTATTCAGCGCACCAAAGCCCACCAGTTCATCCCACCGGGCGCTTGGCGGCCTGTAGTAAACCAATACCTGGTATTCATTCTCGGTTTCAAAGTGGGTGCCTTCCAAGGGTACATCATCTGCTTTGCCTGCATTGTCTACCCAAATGTATTCAAAGTCGTAAACACCTTGTTTTAAAAACTGCTTAATGAAATATTTCCCAACCGCAGGGTCATAGTCCATTTTACTACGTGCATCTGTTCGGTAATCATTAAACTTACCAATAAGGTGCACGGCGCCTTGCGTAGGCAGGTTATTACCGGCGAGGCTAAAATACACGTAGGTATAGTCGCCATCGCGACGGGCATCGTTACCATCCTGGTTCAAAATATAAAACCGCCCATCGTTATCAAACTGGAACAAATAATCGGGACTGTTACGCACCGGATCGGTCAATAAAACTACGGCATATGCTGTGTCGCGGTAGATCCGGGCAACGCGGTCTGTATTAAGTTTGAGCGTACGCGTATCAAAATGCCTGAACTCGTTGCGCCCGGCAAAATTATTTATGTTGATATCGTTATAGCTCAACTGACCATTGCGAATATAAGTAGGTGCAATATTGGTCTGCGCCGTTTCGCTACGCTCATTCTGCATTATGACCACCCGCATATCTGAGTTTGGGTTCTGGACCAGCAATCCGCCATAATTTACCTGAACATTTACTTTTTGCCCTGTTTGCCTTAACTGAACAAGATTGGGCGTTACTACTTCGGCAGCTACAGCTACCCGGCTACCTAAAACGTAAAAACGGCGGTTGAGGATCATTTTTGATTGATCTCCATCCTCATAGACCTTCAAGACGTAGTTGCCTGAAATTTTAGGTTTTATATTTTCATTTGGAAATTTGAGCTCATAATGCGTGTACTTACGCATGGTGTTAGTTGAGTACAAGTAGTCTATAATTCTGTCGTCCTGGTAAGTTTGCAGGTAAAACCCGGTTGAGAGGCCCGATGAGTTCCATTTGTTGTCGCAATGCTCAATGGTGTAATAATAGTTATGGTAACCGCCGCGCAGATCGTCGAAAGCTAACAATAACTGTTCGGCTGTATTAAGGTTGATAACCGGGAAAGAGCCAACTTTTGAAGTGTTATAAAACTCAACGCTTTTTATAGCAGGGTTAAAAACGTTGTTGGTATAGGGTATTTGGGCAAAAGTGTTTATGCTGATGAATAGCAGTAGCAGAAGGGTTAGTTTCTTCATAATGCAATATTAGCCTTTCTATTCAATATTTAAGCTACCGCATAAAAAAGGGGTGTCATGTTGAGCTTGTCGAAACATAGTGCGTTGGCCTTTACACGCGTCCTTCGACAAGCTCAGGATGACACCCCCTCGCTCCTATTATTTTTACGCCTCCAGCTCCATTATCTGCTCAGCCAGGGTTTCCCATTGCTGCTGTAGTTGCTTAAGCTCAGCCTGCTTTTGCGCATATGCCGCATTGGTTTCCTTCAGCTTCGCGCTGTCGTTATATATTTTATCGTCAGCTAGCTTAGCTTCATAGTCCTTAACAGCTTTTTCCAAAACAGCTATCTGCTCTTCCATTTTAAAAAGATCCTGGTTCAGTTTTTTTAATTGCTGATGTTTGTTTTCTGGTGGTTGCTGTTTAACCGGTTCAGGCTTCTTCTCTTCCTTTTTTGACTGAGGAGTTGGCAAAGCTGCCTTTGGTTCTAACTTACGTTTAGCGTTCCACTCATCGTATTCAGCATAAGTACCCGGATATTGTTTGATCTTTTGATCTTCAATAAACCAGATCTTATTGGCCACATTATCCAGGAAATACCTGTCGTGCGATACGACTATAACCGTACCCTCGTATTGTTGCAAAGCCTGGATCAAAATGTTAACCGAAGCCATGTCAAGGTGATTGGTAGGCTCATCCAGTACTAAAAAGTTAGCGTCGGCAGTTAAGGCTTTAGCCAAAGCCACGCGCGATTTTTCACCACCCGATAGCACTTTGATCTTCTTGAAAACATCATCACCGGTAAACAAGAACGACCCTAATATTGAGCGAAGCTCGGTATCGGTATGTTTTGGCGCAAAAGCCTGCAGCTCCTGCAATATCTGGTTCTCCAGGTGCAATGATTCCAACTGGTGCTGCGCGAAGAAAGTTTGGGTTACATTGTGGACTGTAACCGCAGTGCCGGTATAGTCTTTATCCGCTCCCGCCACAATACGCAGCAGCGTTGATTTACCCTTACCGTTGGCACCTATCAGTGCAATTTTATCGCCTTTTTCAATTATGGCTTCCGCATCGTCCAGAATGTCAATTGCAGGATATTTTTTGGTGATGTGCTCCAGCGTACTTACATGTCGGCCCGATTGCTTACTGAATTTGAAGCTGAAATTAACCTCCGGGTTATCATCATCCACATCTTCCACACGCTCCATTTTATCCAGCATTTTAATACGCGACTGCGCCATTTTTGCTTTGGATGCCTTGGCACGGAAACGCTCTATCAAACGCTCCTCCTGCTTTATTTTTGATTGCTGATTCTTAAACTCGCCACGCTGAATTTCTGCACGAAGGGCTTTTTCTTCCAGATAGAAAGTGTAGTTACCGGCATAAACGTTCAGTTTACCTTTGCGCGACTCAACCGTGCGGTTAATAACCTTATCTAAAAACCACCTATCGTGCGATACGATGATGATAGCACCGCTAAATGCCTTCAAATAATCTTCCAGCCATTGGATAGACGGTAAGTCTAAGTGGTTGGTAGGCTCATCCAGTAATAAAATATCAGGTGCCTGCAAAAGTATTTTGGCCAGCATCACCCGCATACGCCATCCACCCGAAAAGGTGCTTAACTTACGCTGGCAATCAGCTTCGCTAAAGCCCAAACCGGCTAATATCTCGTGCGCTTTGTATTCAATGTTATAGCCATCAAGCGCCTCAAATTCGTGCTGTTTATCGCTTAATTTATGCAGGATGTCTTCGGTGTACTCTGTTTCGAGCTTTTTAAGCAGCACTTCTATCTCATCATGCAATTGGTTCTGGCGCTCAAAAGCTTCCATCGCCACATGCACAATATTTTTATCAGACGAGTACGATAACAGATCCTGGTTAAGATAGCCCATGGTAAGGTCCTTAGCCATTGATATGGTACCCGACGTAGGCTTATAATCGCCTACAATTATTTTTAAAAGTGTGGTTTTCCCGGTTCCGTTAGCACCAATCAATCCAATTTTTTCTCCGGGTTTAATGTGCCAGTTGGCCTCATCATACAACGCCCTCGCACCTATCTCGAACGTTAAATTATTTATCGCGATCATTTGGCCGCAAAGGTACGGTTTTTTGGGGGTAAAAATATGGCTGTTTTGACGTCACGGCCGTGAAACGCCGACACAACAACACCATCGCTTTATTCGCAACAACGGCTGAGACCAATAAACCGGAGGCGAACTGTTGCAAACAATGGTTAAAATATGCGTATTTACAACACATTGATATACAATGAGTTACATCGGTTCTATAGCTAATTCTCCTGACGAATAAGTCTGTTGCAAAGTGTTGCATGTTTAAACTTTCAATATTCATAATCGTTTGATTACAAGATATTTGCAAAACATACAGTTGCAGGTGTTGCAAAGTGTTGCCATATATTTTTGCAACACCTCCAATTCTCAAATCATAGGGAACTAATACACTATTTAACAGCCTCCAACCAGGTTTGTGCCATTAATGCAGCGCCGGCTACTGAGGGGTGCACTCCGTCGCCTGTCCAGTAAATAGGTGGCGCTTGTTTTATAGCTTTATCAAAGGCGGTTTGGTAAGGCACAAAGGGCGCATTGTATTCGTCGGCCATATCCCGGGCAGCTTTGCGGAACAGATCAAAGGTAGGATACCACTTTTCATCTACAGCCCTAACTCCCATTACCGCAAAGGGTTCACACAAAATAAATTTCACGTTAGGCAATGCCGTTTTTGTACGGTCGAGCAGTTTTTTGTAATCGGCAATGTAGGTATCGACAGTGCCTTTATAGCCATTGGTTAGCGTATGCCAAAAATCGTTAACGCCTATGTGGATACTTAAAACTGTTGGTTTAATATCCAGTGCATCAGCATCCCATCGCTCGGCCAGTTGGTACACTTTATTGCCGCTGATGCCCTTATTAAATATTTTAAGGTCCTTATGAGGATGCTTCAACAAAAGCTCGCCGGCGGCCATCAGCGCGTAACCGTTACCCAGGTGTGGTGCCGCGTTGGGTGTATTATTAGTTTTATTGCGGCCCGAGTCTGTTATGGAGTCGCCCTGAAAAAGGATGATATCGCCTTTTTCAATAGTAACCTTTTTGCCCTTAGGTTCAGCCGCCATAGCAGCAGATACAATTTGAGGAATGCTGATAGCGGCCAGCGTACCAACGGATGCGGTTTTAAGAAAATTGCGGCGGGTGTTGTTAGTGCTCATTGTTGTTGGTTATATAATTGGTAACACTAATATAAATATTAAATTGAGGTATCATGGCTAATAAAAAAGTAAGCACCATAAACTACCAACCATGAACTATCATCTATGAACTATGAACCAAACTGCTAACTTTGCGGGCATGTATTCCATTATCAAACCCATCCTTTTTCAATTCGACCCAGAGAACGTACATTACTTTGTAACCCGCAATTTACGTCGCTTTAACCAATTTCCGGGCGGGGCGGCGTTAAGCCGTGCATTATGGGACCTGCGTGATGACCGGTTGGAAAATGAAGTGTTTGGCCTGAAGTTTAAAAACCCTGTAGGTCTTGCGGCAGGTTTTGATAAAAACGGCGAAGTTATTACTGAAATGGCCAACCTGGGTTTTGGTTTTGTGGAATTGGGCACGGTAACCCCTCTGCCCCAACCCGGCAACCCTAAACCAAGGATGTTCCGAAGCCCTGCTGATAAAGCCATTATTAACCGGATGGGCTTTAATAATTTGGGAGTTGATGTTTTGGCATCGCGCATAGCAGCTTATCGCAAAAACCAGCCTGAGGCACAAAAGGGACTAATTATTGGCGGCAACATCGGCAAAAATAAAAACACACCTAATGAAGACGCCGTTAACGATTATATAAAATGTTTTAACCGCTTGTTTGATGTAGTTGATTACTTTGTGGTGAACGTAAGTTCGCCTAACACGCCAGGCTTACGGGCACTACAGGAAAAGGAACCGCTGATGCATATTTTAAATACGTTGCAGCAACGCAATAATAAAAACGGCATAAGTAGACCCATCCTGCTTAAAATAGCCCCTGACCTTACCAATGAACAACTGGACGATATTGTTGAGATAGTACAGGAAACCAAAATTGCTGGTATTATTGCTACCAATACAACCATTGATAAATCGGGGTTAACTAAAGAGGCATTAAAAACAGAAGCGGGTGGCTTGAGCGGTGCACCCTTAACCAAACGCGCTACCGAGGTGATCCGTTACCTGGCTAACAAATCAAACCGATCATTTCCAATTATTGGTGTGGGCGGCATACATTCAGCAAAAGATGCTTTGGATAAAATAAAAGCAGGAGCATCATTAGTGCAGCTTTATACCGGCTTTATTTATGAGGGACCGGGGCTGATCAAAAAGATCAATAAGAAGATATTGTCTGAATTATAACTTTTAGGCGGTCTTGATTTAACGTTTGTCGATACTAAGACCCTTCCATCCTACCAATCTTAATCCAAAATAAAGGCACAAAAAAAGCCTTGCCGGTTATCACCAACAAGACTTTATACCATAAATTTCTTTAGAATTATTTAGCAGCAACAGCAGCTAAAACTTCGTTGTTTTTAGCTATCTGGCTTTTAGCAGATTCGTGTGAACGGCTGCCATACTCTAAGTTGGTAGCATTTTTTAAAAACTGAACTTCTAATCTTGAAAAAGTTTTGTTTCTTCTATCTTTTCTTTTTAAACGAGTTACGCCCATGACAATTTTTTTATTTAATGTTTTTAACCTTGAGGTCGGGAGCGGATTCGAACCGCTGTAAAAGGTTTTGCAGACCTCTGCCTAGCCACTCGGCCACCCGACCCTTTTAAAGGATTGCAAAAATAGTAATTATTTATTGCCCATCAATATTTATTTGCGCTTATTTCTGTTTATTTCCGAACAAAATATGGCCGTTGCAATAGCCACATTTAGCGACTCGGCGCCGCCAAAACGAGGTATAGTAATGGCTTTGCTTACCAGCTTTATAATTTCCGGGCGCAGGCCGTTACCCTCGTTACCCATAACAATAAGCCCTTCTGTACCAAAATCAGTAGTGTAAATATCCTCGCCATCAAGCAATGCACCGTATGCAGGCGGGCCGGCGTTTGATAACACATCTGTAATATCCATATAATGCAGATTAACGCGAGCCAGTGAACCCATGGTAGCTTGCACTACTTTAGGGTTATAAACGTCAACAGTATCTTCAGAACATACAATATTCTCAATACCAAACCAATCTGCAGTACGAATAATGGTGCCCATATTACCGGGATCCTGTAAGCCATCAAGGACAAGAGAGAATTTATTTTTAAGCGAAACAGGCTTTAATACAGGCCAATTAGGTATTTTAACCACAGCAATTACATCGGCAGGTGTTTTTAAAGAACTTATTTTCTGCAGAATGGTTAATGATATTTCTATCGTGTTTATTTTATGCGATAATTTAAGCAATTTTGGCGCTATTGCCGGTGTATGGTAAATGGTTTCAATAGTATAGGCTGATTGAATAAATTCATTAACGGATTTTAAGCCCTCAACCAAAAACAAACCATGTTGCCTGCGGAATTTTTTATGTTGTAACGATTGTAATAAACTGACCTGAGATTTTGAAAGCATATATGAATAAAATAAAACTTTATCGCTTTACAATATTAGGTATTCTCCTGCTTTTTATAGGCACCGGATGCAGTTTAACCCGAAAGCTTGGCCCTCACCAGGCATTGGTGCGTAAAATCACCATAAAGGGCATGGATAAGGAGTTTTCTGAAGCCGCTGTTAATTACGTTGATAAACAGCAGCAGCCAAATAGCGTGGTTAATTTACAACTCTACTATTGGTTCAGTAAAAACGGAAAAAGAAAGATTGGCGAGCCCCCTTCTATACTGGATAGTAACCTGGTAGAATTTTCCCGTTTCCAGATGGAAAAATTTATACAAACCAAAGGTTATCTTAAAGCCACTATAAAAGATAGCATCGTAATTAAAAAAAAGAAAGCTGAATTGGTGTTTATTACCGACCAGGGTCCCTTATTCAGGATACGTAAATTAGCCGACAGCATCCCCGACGAAAAGGTAAGATCACTTTTTCATAACACCTATGCCGGTTTTTCGCATCTACGCCCCGGCGGCAGATTTGACCTGGACAGCGTTGCTTACAACCGCGACGCGTTTTACCAGGTAATGAAGCGCAACGGTTATTTCGATTTTAAAAGGAAATACATCAACTTCGAATATGATTCTGTTTTTAACAACAGCGTTATAGATCTGCATATGGTAATTGATAACCCGGAAGATAAAAATGCGCACCCTGTTTACACCATCAACAATACGCTCATCACCATAACGAACAGCAACGGGCGGGCAGGCGACAATGCAGATACCATACAGGTAGATTCACAGTTTACCTTTGTAGACCATTCGCGCCGGTTTAAACCGCACACAATAACCGATTATATTTTTCAGAAGAAAGGCGATATCTATGATGTGGATATGCAAACCGTTACCACCTCGAGGTTATCAGAGCTTAACGTTTTCAGAAACGTGCCCAATCCAACCTTTACCAAAACAGCCGATAGCACCAACCGGCTTAATTCAAAAATAGATATTGTGCCGCTCAGAAAAATGTCTGATCGGGTGGAGGGAGAATTTTTGTTTGCAGGCGGGCGATATGGCTATAACATTGGCAATACTTTTACCAACCGGAATATATTTAAAGAGGCCGCTATATTACAGGTAAAATTTAATTACAGTATCCTATACTCTACAGGCGGAGATGTACCCGGCTCGAGCGGTGTAACTAACCAGGATTTTAAAATTGGGGTAAGCTTAACATATCCGCGAATTATCTCGCCTTTTAACTTGGCTAAACCGGGAAAATACGGCGTACCACACACTACATTCGCCACCAACTATTCATTATTTTTTCAGCGCGATTTGGTTACACGTACCAATTTTATCAACTCGGTTACCTATGATTTTGCTGAAACTGCAAATAAACTTCATAGCTTAACTGCTGCCAATTTTGAATTTTCAAGGGGTTCTATTGACACTGCCGCACGCAGGCAATTATTAGAGCAAAACCGGTTTTCGTACGTATATCTTATTGGCCGAACCACATTTACCACCGGTAGCCAATACACGTATCAGGTTAATGGCAACCAATTAAACACGCTTCGCAATTTTACATATTTCAGAGGATCGTTGGATGTAGGTGGTAACTTACTGTCATTAGTAAGTAACGCACTAAATACACCTCGCGACGCAAAGGGGCAGCGCACTCTTTTTGGCTACACTTTTGCCCAATACGCTAAAGCGGAAATTGATTTCAGGGTATACAAAAGCCTAGGTGGCGACAAGCAGTTTATCTTCAGGATAAATCCTGGTTTGGGCATACCGTATGGCAATAGTCGCCAGCTTATTTTTGAAAAGAATTTTTATACCGGTGGCGCCAACGATATAAGAGCCTGGCTGCCGCGTACGCTTGGCCCCGGCCAATTTAATCGGGGTGATGCCTACGGAACTGACAATATTACCCGTGCACGCTTAAAGTACATAGACCAATTTGGCGAGGTGAAGCTGGTAATGAATGCGGAGTACCGTTATAAACTGGCTAATAATTTTTTTGGGACGATTTTAAAGGGAGCGCTTTTTGTTGATGCTGGCAATATATGGCGCCTGCACCCCGAGGTTGAAAACCCTAACGGCGAATTTAAGTTTAACCGCATTCTACAGTCCTCGGCAATTGGTATAGGTACCGGTCTGCGGTTCGACCTTAGCTTCTTTGTATTCCGCTTAGATGCCGCGTTTAAACTAAAAGATCCTCAATTTAGCGGGTCAGAACAATGGGTATTATTTAAACACGGCAACGAGTTATTTAAAAGTGGCGCGTTTAAAGAGAACTACCAAAAAGCCAACGGCGGCGAAGGTTATAACTTTATGCAGCTTAACTTTGGTATAGGGATGCCGTTTTGACGTGCAAATTAGTAGATGTACAGATATGCAGATGAGAGGATGTATACATTATCTTATTCGCACATCAAAACAACCCCTTCAATCCATTAACGATACTTTCAAAAAAGGTTGAAATGGACAGTCCGTTGTAATAGTTGAAAAATAAAAAGATACAGAAGACGATCAAAATTATAGCGATAAAACGCTTAAAAATATAAGCCAATAACACGAGCGCTAATGGTATGCCCAATAGCAGTGCCCAGCTCACGGTTATCGGTCGCAGTTTGCCATCTTGCTTATAAATGTAGTAGAGCATGGAATGGGTGCCTTCATCATTAACGTGCTTAACAAAGAAAAATGCTGACTTATCCAGCTTGTGGTGATAAAATGCGGTGCCCTTTTCAAACTTCATCTCCTCCTGAAAGCCATTAATAGTGAAGCTGAAAACGCCTTCCACATTTTCGCGGATGTTATCAAGTGAATCAACCGCTACTATCGCTACCTCACTTTCGGCAAAAGGGTTTTCTTTAACCGTAAAACGATCAATGCTTATCGTATCAGCAAACAAAGCATTGCCGGCAGATATCAACAGTAAAACAACTAAAAGTATTCTTTTCATAACAGGCAGGTAAATTAGCATCGGCCGCAATAAAAATAGTTAATATTATTTAGAACGTGCAAGGCTTTAGCTTAACAGCAAATAAGCTAATTTGTGAGGTAACTGCGTATATTTACAAAAACACCGCTTATGTTAAAAAAATCGCCAAAGGATTCGCACACCGTTATGAATGAGTTGGTGCTACCCAATGATACCAATATGCTGCACAACCTGATGGGGGGCCGTTTGCTGCACTGGATGGATATCGCCGCCGCCATATCAGCGCAAAAACATTGCAACAGCCTGGCGGTAACTGTATCTGTCGATAGTGTTTCTTTTAAGCATTCTATTAAATTGGGCGATGTGGTAACCATTGAGGCGCGGGTATCACGGGCATTTACTACCTCGGTAGAAGTACGTATGGATGTATATGCGGAGAACATCCCATCGGGCACGCGTGTTAAAAGCAACGAGGCCTACTATACTTTTGTAGCCTTGGATAAAGCCGGAAATAAGATCCCGGTGCCGGAGCTGGTGCCCGAAACGCCTGCCGAGCAGGCGTTATACGACAGTGCATTACGCCGCCGCCAGTTACGTTTAATATTAGACGGCAAATTGAAACCTCATGACGCCACCGAGTTAAAGGCGCTTTTTATAGATAAGGAATAAAAACTTTTTTATGCTTTAGTGGCTTATTGTAATATATAATCTACTAAGTATGAAAAATCAACTTTTTGCCCTGATTGTATGCTCAGCAATAGTAGCAGCCTGCTCAAGCAATAAAAACACGGTTGAAGGAACAACCGACAAACCTCTCCCAAAAACTGCTACCATGTTTGCTCCCGAGCGCGACGGCACCTCATTTGACAAAGCGATCATCATCAACGAAAAAACAGAAAGAGCCGGGATTGACGCGGAAAATACCCAGCTGCTCGCTTTATTTCCGGGCAGTAAAAGGGTGTCGCAACGGTACGAGGTTTATAAAGACAAGCAGCATGAAATAGTTAATATCTCCACTACTGATAATAGAGAGGTACAGGTTTACTTTGATATATCCAGCTATTTTGGCAAGCAGTAATGGCTAAATTTATTTTAAACTGTACTCACCCGAGACGTCAGTAATGCTTGATATGCTTTGATTCATATTGGGCAATGCATTACTTTTAATAACAGAAATAGACATTATGGTACCACCTGCATCGCGCTTTATAGTAATGCCCGGGGTATCATCAAAACTGATAGGATTGAGCATAACTTTATAAGCAAATTTACCCTCGGCGTTCACTAAATCGTTAACCAATTTCCGCGATATAGCAAGCTCATAGTTATAGCACATTTCTTTATCAAAAGACGACGCCAAACTAATTCCATCGGTGTTATAAACTGAGATCAGTGTATCCATCCCCTTTATACCCGCTGTCCTGATAAACTTTCCTTTGCTTATAAAACTTTTATTATTGGCTGATACTACATAGTCTACACTATCTGCAGGCACAGCCTTAAGGGAAAATTTAACGTCAGGCTTATTTTTGTAATTAAATAGCGGATACCTGATGGTAGCAGCATTTTCGTCTGATCTTTTGCCTGTGTTGTTAATAATAAAGGTAATTCCGCCGCTTAAAATTTTGCGTACAATACCCTCATCCTTAGCTTTTACGGCCAGGTAGATGTTTTCATTGTCATGCGCCACGGTATAAAACACATCGGTAGCAGTATTATATGCCTTAAAATCCCACTCATTTGTCTTGCCGTCAATTTTGATTTTCTCAGGCGCGCGAGCGCTTCCCTCCTGCTTGTTGGGCAGCTTTTGTCCGACTACATTAAAGGCAATCACAACAAAAACACTTAAAAACAAAAAGGCACGGATATTGAATGAGGGAAGATTTATCATGAGGATAACGCTTTATTGTTGGCGACTTAAAACTAACCATTTAGTATTAAGCCGCCAAATATTTAATAAACCCCTCTTATCTTATCATAAATTTCAGCATCGTAAAGCTTACGCAGATTGCTGAAAGTTTGTGCCGGTAACGGCGGCAATGTTGAAGCGTGTATATTAGTTTCAACCTGGCTTACTTTAGATGCGCCGGGAATAACTGTTGTTACCTGCGGATGATCTAATATCCACCTGATGGCCCATTGCGCCATACGTTCGTCCGGTAACATCGACCCGATTTTTTCTGACAAGCGTACACCTTCATTGTATTCAATTCCCGAGAATGTCTCGCCTACGTTGAACTTCTCGCCGTTGGCGTTGTAGTTACGGTGGTCATTAGCAGCAAAAGCTGTTTGTTGGTTAAACTTTCCGGTTAGCAAGCCACTGGCCAGGGGCACACGTGCTATAATAGCAACGCCCTTTTCGGCGGCTTTGGCAAATACTTCATCGGCTACGTGCTGGCGGAACAGGTTAAATATAATTTGCAACGATGCCAATCCGTCCTGCTCTAAACATATCAAAGCTTCCTCTGATGTTTCAACACTGGCGCCAAAGTTGGCTATTAAACCTTCCTGCTGTAACTGACGGAGATGGTCAAACACTCGGCCTGAGCGCATTTCTTCAGTAGGGATGCAATGCAGCTGCTCTAAAAACAATTGCGGTACATCCAAATGTCGAAGTGAATCCTCCACCTGGCGGCGCATAGCATCATAGGTAAAATTCTGCGGCCAGCCATTGGGCTCATCACCGCGGCGACCCAGTTTTGTGGCAACATAAATGGGTGTGCTAACGGTCTTTAGAAACCGGCCTATCACCTGCTCGCTTACACCCATGCCATACACATCAGCGGTATCAATAAAATTGCCGCCGCCGTTAACATAAGTTGATAAGATGGCAAAAGCGTCATCATCATTAATATTACCCCAATCGGCGCTGCCTAATTGCCAGGTGCCTAAGCCAACTTCGGCTATGGCTGTATCTTTAAATTTTCTGTAGTTCATGGTATCTGTACCCGTTAAACATGGCTATTAATTGCTTCCTAATTTTATAATGTGATCAAATTCTTCGGGCTTAATGCTGGCTACTGACAGCCTGCTTAACCGGACCAGTTGAATATCCTTTAGCGCTTCGTCCGCTTTAATTTGTGCAAGCGTAACGGGCTTATCCAGTTTTTCAACCGGCGAAAGCTCTACCACAACCCAGTTGGTATCATCCGTAGTAGGATCCTGATAGGCCTCTTTTACTACTTTAGCTATACCCACAACCTCTTTACCCTCATTACTGTGGTAAAACAATACCAGGTCGCCCACCTGCATGCCGCGCAGGTTATTGCGGGCCGCATAATTGCGCACGCCATCCCAAAAGGTGCGGCCATCGGCAACAAATTTATCCCAACTGTATTTTTCAGGCTCCGACTTTACTAACCAATAATTCATTTTTGCTGATTTGTTATAATGCCGGTAAAGCTATTTAAAAAAGCGGCAGCGGTCAAGGGATAAGTAACTAATGAGTGGGGATGAATGGCGAGTGGTGGTGTTCCAAAAAATATAATGCCTTAAATTTTTTACAAATCGACTGACGGAACTAACTAGTTGTCCATCAGCACTTTTTCATTTTATAGTGGAACAGTTTGGAACACTTTGAAACTACTTATAAGTCAGTAAGATTAGCTGCAAATATCTGTTAAGTGGCTGATAATGAAAACATTGAAAGCATTTTCAATTTCTACCTGAAAATGGAACAGTTTGGAACACCTTTTGAACGTCAAATTGGAACACCTCAACCAGCTCACAATTACCTAAGTATGTCAACTTATAACAGCTACTTAATCATAATGTCTATAGCTGCTATAATTTTAGCAGGGTCAGTTCTGATAGCGTCCAGATGTTTGCCTGTGTAGGTGATAAATTGTTTAGGCTCTGCGGCATTGGCGAATACGGCCTGACCATGCGCGTACGGAACTTCTTTGTCTTCTTTACTATGTATAAATAACTTTGGCATACTCCCAACTTCCTTAATATCGTCTTTGGCACCGTATGGGAATTTCAAAAACTGGCGAATATTCTCTCTTTGACTCTCCGGCGATTGATCTGCGGCTATATCGGTTAAGGAGCTAATTGTTCCGTCTAAAACAAGGCCGCTTATCTTAGCTTTATTGTCTTTGGCCATTTTAGCCGCTATTTGCGTACCTATTGAAGCGCCGTAGATAATTACTTTGGTATTTTTTACATCAGCACGATTGAGCGCGCTGTTAACAAACATTTGCCCATCTGCTGCAATATTCTGATGAGTGGGTTTGCCGTTCGACTTTCCGTATCCCCTAAAATCAACCATTAAAACCTGGTAACCGGCTTTTACCAAAGGCCTGGTCATAAACAGGTACTTGCTTACATTACCGCCGGCGCCATGGAAAAATAAAACAGTGGCTTTTGCTTTGCCGTCCGGTTTTAAAAATACGCCGGTCACGTGAATTGTGTCGTCGGCTCTTAAGGCGAACTCTTCATACTTAACGCTATCTATCGGCACCATCGCTTTGTTCGGAAAATAAAACCTTTCGTCCATTTGGGCAAAAGCCGCCGCGCTGAACAGTACCGTAAATAATAGAGAATAAAGATATTTAGCCATTTCAGATCTGTTTTAAGGTATTATGTGCACTCCCCGAAAATTAATAAATTATCTGCAAAGAGGCAAACAGCTATAATGGAATGTTCATTGGCACAAAAATTCTAAATTATAGTTGCTTAACTAAAAATATAGTTTTATATTGGAGCAGCCAATTATAAACACTATAACAAATATGAGAGTCCTTATCCTTGCTTTACTTACAGCTTTTTTAATTAACAGCACCAATGCGCAAAAACTACCTGCTATTCAACAAACCAGTTTAAGGCCACCTGCTAGTATCAAAATTGATGGTAAGGCTGGTGAGTGGATCAACTTTGAAGCCAATAACCCCGCAACCGACCTATTATACTCTATAGCCAACGACGGCAAAAAGCTATATATTGTTGCGCAAACCAGTGCTCAAAGTACCATTACCCGCATAGTAAACGGCGGTATAAAACTGGTTATACAAAAAACAGGTGCCAAAAACGACGAAGGAGCACCTTTTATAAAATTCCCGTTTATGCAAAAGGGCGAAAGAGTTCCTATCTCGTTTAGCAAGCCACCTATAATGCTAAATGGTGAGATGATTATTTCAAAAAACACCGAAAAGCCTGTTTCTAAAGAAGAAGCTGTAAGATTCGTGGACTCTTTAATGATGGTAAATAACAAAGCCCTTACATCGCGTGTAAAATTTATCCGCACCGGGGGTTTTGCAGGGCTTGATGAACAATTACCCATTTATAACGAAAAAGGGATTGAGGCCGCATTAAGCTTTGATAATAAAAAAGCGTTAACCTATGAGTTAGCCATTGACCTGAACCTGTTGGGGCTGTCGGCTGCAAAAGCCGAAAAATTCTCCTATCACCTGATCGTAAACGGCGAGCCAAATAAATACGCTCCCCCCAGTATCAACATAAATCCGGCAAATCCTAATCTCAGTTCCGACGAATTCCGTGAACTTACGCAAAAGATACAGGCACTTACTGGGCCAGCAGGTGCCACTACCGACTTTTGGGGAGAATACACTTTAGCTAAATAAATTATGAAAACCTTAGCATTGATCTTTCTTGCGGCAATAGGCTTTAGTGCCCACGCTCAAAAGTTGCCTAACACCCAATCTGCAAGTTTAAAAGTTCCGGCAGATGTAAAAATTGACGGCAGAGCAATGGAGTGGGGCGACAAATTCCAGGCGTATAACAGCGCTACCGATGTATTTTACAGCATAGCTAACACCGGCACAAGTCTTTATTTTATTGTAAAAACCAATAGTTATGCTATAACCAATAAAGTTTTAAGAGGCGGAATTACCATAACGATTAATCCTGATCAGAAAAAAGCCGACAACGCAGCACCTGCAATCACTTTTCCGATGACTGAGCCCAAAGATCTGCGTGGCATTACACTAAGCATGCGCGAGGTGCTTGAAAATATGGATAGTAGCCAGGGTGAAAAATTATTAACCAACACTAATAAGCTTTTATCGAGCGATTTGCGACTTATAAGATCTACAGGGTTTAAAAATGTAACCGATACACTAATATCAGTTTATAACGAACATGGAATAAAAGCTGCCGGGGCATTGTCAAATAAAAACAGCATCACCTGCGAGTTTGAAATACCCATTGCTTTATTAAACCTTAAAGGAGATAAATTAAATTACAATATTAGACTTAACGGACCCAAGCTAAGGCCCGTTGTAGTACCCGTTTCTATACCTGAAGTTGAAAGAATAGTTACCCCTGTAAATGTTTTTAAGGGCGAAGGGGTGGTTAGCCGCGAAAATATGACGAGGCAACAGTCGGAAATGGTTGCCAGTACGTTAGCCACCGACTTATCGGGCGAATACACCTTAGCCAAATAATCATTATAATGAAAAAAACAGCATCGTTATTGATATCTCTTTTTGTGTTTGTAAATCTGCATGCCCAAAAATTGCCTAACATACAACAGGCCGGCGTAAGGGCGCCGGCCAACATTAAAATTGACGGCAGCTTAACTGAATGGAGTGAGCAGCTACAGGCGTATAACACTGTTGATGATCTGTTTTATACCGTAAGTAACGACGACAATAATTTGTACCTTACACTTGTAGCGCCGTACAAATTTGCCTGCAAAAAGATATTGATTGGCGGCGTAATGTTTTCGGTAAGTAAAATTGCCGATAAAAAAAGCAAAGACGATCCATCGAAAAAGGCTATTGATTTTGTGCTGCTTAAAAGCGATCAGCGGCGCGAACTTTCTGAGAATTTTGAGAAATACTTAAATAAAAAAACCAAAAATCCTGACTCAGTTTTAAAACTGATCAATAAAAAATTGGCGGCCATGCTTAAGACTTTCGATATTAACCGCGAAATAATACCGGTTTATAACGATCTGAACATAGTTGCTGCCGCGCGTTTCAATAAAAATCTGGACCTTGTGTATGAGTTGAGCGTCCCGCTGTCTTATATAGGTATTAATAAGGATTATGCAGCGCCCTTTAGTTATAATATTTGCCTTAGCGCTGCTGATGCTGCGGTAAGAGTAATGAGGTGGAAGTACTCGCCGGAGCATCCTAATCCTCCACCGCCACCCTCGTTTCCGCCAGGTACGGTGCTGCCACCGCCTAACCCGCTTTATACATCCACTGATTTTTGGGCCAACTATACTTTAGTTAAATAACCATGAGAATATTACTATTGATCTTTCTTTCGGCAGCATGCATTAGCGCCGACGCTCAAAAATTGCCCAATGTACAATCCGTCGGTAAACTACTGCCCGAAAACGCCAAAATTGACGGAAAATTAACCGAATGGCAGGATGTATTACAGGCGTATAATAAGACTACCCGAATTGAATATACTTTAGCCGACAATGCCGGGCAATTTTACCTGGCCGTCAGATCAAAAGATGTAGCAAGTACAGCAAAAATCCTGGCAGGCGGAATAACCCTGAATATCAATATCCCCGGTGTAAAACAAGCTAATGCGCCATCTATAACCGTACCTGTTACCAATTCGGGCTATGCATTAACGCCATCCGGAGATGTGAAAGCAAATTTTTCTGTTTTAACAGATTCTTTAAAAATTGTGGCTGCAATTAAACAGTTCAAGTTTATAAAGGCACTTAATTTTAAAGGATTACAAGACACTTTACTCTCAATTTATAACGAGCAGGGCATACAAAGCAAAATGACTTACGATAATGGAACATTTGTGTGCGAGATTTTGATCCCGAAACAATTTATTGGTCTGGCAGGCCTTTCCAAATCATTTACCTATCAGATAAAATTAAATGGCGTTCCGTCGCCCCCGATAGCGGGTGGCCCGCCACCGGCGCCTTTGACCGCTCCGCCTAATTGGCTACCTTCTGATCCCCGCCATATCAATTTAGAAGTACGTACTCCCACGTATTTGCGCGGCGAATACACTTTAGCTAAATAAATTATGAAAATACTAACATTCATCTTTCTCACGGTAATGTGTATTAGGGCTTACGCTCAAAAACTGCCCGTTACTCAACAAATAAGTTTGCGCGCGCCGGTAAATATTAAGGTTGATGGCAAAGCAAATGAATGGGGAAAAATGCAAGCCTATAACACTGCTACCGAATGTTATTATACAATGACTAATGATGATAAAAAGCTCTACTTAATTGTACAGGCAAGCGGTGGGGTGATGACAAACATCACAAACGGGGGAATTAAACTGGTGATACAAAAAAAGGGAGGTAAAAACGATGCCGGAGCGCCATTCATTAAATTTCCGTACCTGGAAAAGGGAAAGATGGTATTGATAAACCCTAAAGACTTTGCCGGCGCTACAGACACTATCGTAATGACTTATAACAAACAGTTGGCAAAAAGCGCTAAATGGATATATACAAGGAGACTTAACGGCGTGGATAGCCTGCTGTCGGTTTACAACGACCGCGGTGTAGCTGCCGCAGGCAACTTTGATAATAACATGAAATATACTATGGAGATGTCTGTTGATCTTGCGCTGCTTGGCTTGTCTGTTGAAAACCATTCAGGGTTTTCCTATCACATTATTGTTAATGGCGAGCCTAACAGGTATATGCCTGCAAGCGTAGTGAGCTATATGAAAAAAGTTACGTTTAGCGGTGTCAGCGATTTAACAGAGCAACAAATACAACAGAATCTGGAAAGATTTGACAATTACAGCAACAAAATGGCGGCTTCAACAGATTTTTGGGGCGAATACACTTTAGCTAAATAATTATGAGAGCAATAGCATTAATTTTTTTATCGGCAATAGGCTTTTATGCAAGCGCCCAAAAGCTGCCTAACACGCAGCAGGTAAGCTTACATGCCCCGGCTAACGCTAAAATTGATGGGAAGGCAAATGAGTGGGGAGATAAATTACAGGCTTATAACACCACCAACCGCATTTTCTACACCCTGGCTAATGATAATAATTACCTGTACCTGGTAGTTCGCGCAGCCGATGACTATGCTAACGAGAAGGCCACATTTGGTATAACGCTTACCCTAAAAACAACTCAAAAATCAGAAAAGGCGCTTAAAAATATATCTGTTACGTTCCCTATTCAGACAGACGTACCAAAACATGAGCCTATACGGGATATGGTAAACTTTTTCCGTGGCCTAAAAAAGGACGCACCAAATGAAGCTAAGAGCAAATTAGAGCAATATAGGCTACCGGTAAACAACGGAATGGACAATGTTTTTAAATTTATTGATGTTAGCGGAATAAAGGAAATAAAAGAACCATCAATTTCTATTTATAATACCGAGGGCATTATGGTAAAGGCGCTATTTGACGAAGAGATGCGTTACGTTTATGAGTTGGCAATACCGTTAAAATACCTTACCGCCCACCTTAGTACCACCGGCAAATTGAGTTACAATATCAGGATGGGCGGTATTCCTGACGTTGCTACAAACGGTGCGCCCACACCTACAATTGAGGGCCCTGCGCATCCAGATTTTGGATACGTAAGATTCCCAACGGATTTTTCCGGCGAATACACCTTATCGAAATAAATTATGAAAGTATTGGCGTCTATACTTCTTTCAGCAATAACCTTTGTGGCAACCGCACAAACATCAACAGAAGTAAAACAAATAGGGATACGTGCAGACAACGCCGAAGTAAAAATTGATGGTAAACTAATGGAGTGGGGCCATCAATTGTATACATACAACAAGGCCTGCGAAATTCGGTATAGTATAGCAAACAGCAGAGACTATCTCTATCTGGCCATCCAGGCAACAGATGTAGAGATAATTCAAAAGCTCATTACCGGAGGTTTAGCTTTTACAATAAACACCAACGGCAAAAAAGATAAAAACAGCCTCGTTATAACTTTCCCGGTGTACGAGAAAGGTAAAAGTCACCCCTATTTAAATCTGGAAAAGCCAAAAGAAATTAATGGTGACAAGGCAAATTATAGCATGCGTCTGGACAGCCTGATAAGCAGCGGAAACTCCAAAATAACAAACGCGTTTAAGTTTATCGGCATATCCGGCTTAAAAAATATTACCGACGAAATGATACCCATTTATAATGTCGAGGGAATATCCGCGGCCGCCATGCTCGACAATAGTTTATATTACAATTTTGAACTTTCAATACCCTTAAAACTAATAGCTGGCAATTCCAGGCCCGAAAAACTGTTGTATAATATCAGGCTTAACGGTTTAGCTTTTGGTGGCTCGGATCTGAAAATGGTGCGGGATCGTTTTTTAGTATTTAAAGGCAGCGACGGTAAAGATTACATGCTGGGCGACGCAACACCACGTAACTGGAGCCTGGCAACACCAAGTGACTTTTGGGGAGAGTATACGCTGGCTAAATTTTAAAAACCGTGCTGCGGGCAGGTAACTCTAAAGCGGTTGTTCAGCATAAGGCCGATAACGATCTCGTGCGTGCCGCGGCTTACGGTATTAAGGGCTGATGAGGTGATATCATAACTATAACCCACATTAATAAGCGAACTCAAGTTAAAACCGGCCAAAACAGCTACGGCATCGTTACGACGATAGGAAGCCCCTAACCAAAATTTATCCTGGAAGTTGAATTTGCCATTAACATCAAAGGTAAGCGGCACGGGGCTGGTTCTTTTTACCAGTACCGATGGCAGGAAGGTTATCTCGTCCGTCATGAACAGTTTAACGCCCGCTGTTAAGTAAAAGTGCGGAACAGTGGGGCTGCTTGTAGCCTGCGAGGTACCGAAATAATAGTTTTGAGGAAGTAACTGCCTGGCCGACAAACCCACATAATAATTAGATGAGTATAACCAAACACCTGCACCAACATCAGGACGCCATTGGCTGTTTTCGCCGTTGTTAATAGCGGGGTCGTTAGGGTCGGCAGGTGTTAGCTCAGCAGTATTTAAAGAGATACGGTTCATCCCACCCATAACCCCTACCGAAAGGTTTAACCTGTTTGTTAAGCCAAGGTGGTAGGCATAGGTTGCACTAACGTTGGTTTGCGTTATAGGGCCGGCTTTGTCTGTTATAACCATAGCGCCAATGCCATGATGTGGCTCGGCGGCCTGGTAATTTTGCGTAAATAACCTGCTTGATGGGTTTATGCCGTTCTGGGCAGAAAAACCCGTTGCATCACCTTCTATAAAATTACGGCCAATTGGCGCGTTTACTGATAAATAACTGGTAACAGGCGCCCCCTGTAAACCTACCCATTGGTTACGATGACCCAGCTTTACATCTGTATAATTCTCAATACCGGTAACAGCAGGGTTTAAAAGGTAGTTATTAAACATGTACTGCGTAAACTGCGGAAGCTGTTGCGCTACTGCAGCGCGCACACCTATAAATAAAATGAACAGTAGAAATTTTTTCATTAAAGAATATCTGCTCTTATTGCAATACTTGTTTTAAGGTAGCTTTTCTACAGTTAAATTATAACTTATAGTTATAAATTTCATTTGCAGAAACAATTACCGACGAATATAGCTTTTCTGCGTTTATATGCCACATAATAGTCTATAAAAAATTTATTATTTGATGATACTGACGTACCCGGAAGTAGTTTTGCGGCCACTGCCGGGATTAACAATGTAGTAATAAGTACCCACCGGCAAAGCAGATCCACGTACAGTTCCGTCCCACGGCGAAGCATATCCTTTTGAAGAATATACCTTTTCGCCACTTCGGCTAAAAATGTCCACCGTTACGTTAGGATACATGTTGAGGTATTTGATCTCCCACACGTCGTTAACACCGTCGTTGTTCGGCGTAAAAGCATTGGGTATAAGCGGGCTCTTCAGCACCTTTACAAATATGGTTTTAACGGCTGTGCAGCCCTTGTCTGATGTTGTGGTTAATGTGTAGGTAGTACTTTCAACCGGGCTGGCATAAGGCTTTAAAACATCTGCCTGGTCAAGCGAGGTAGCAGGTGTCCAGTTGTAGCTCACCGTGCCCGAGCTGATACTTACCGTAGGGCGAAGCAATATTTTTTGCCCTTCCAGTATTACATATTCCTCGTCGTCTTGTATAACAGGTACGGGGTTAACCGTAATTTTAAAATTAGTAGTATAACTACAGCCGGTTCCGTTTGCCGTAAAAACATAAGTGATGGCAAATGTACCCGGCCCTGAAACTGCTGGGTCAAACGCGCCTGCCTGACTTATTCCTGTACCGGTAAAAACGCCGGTACCGGCGTATATGCCTTTGTTCTCCGCAATTTGAATAGCGCCGTTATCGCGGCACAGAACAATATCGGCGGTAATAGGCGTGTTATTATATAACAAAGCAATTACCGGGTTGGCGTTGATGGTCACCGGATGATCAATAGTATTTATGCAACTTAAACTTTCGCCGGAGTAGGCCATAAGTTTAACACGATAACTTTTTGTAGCAGGCGTATTAAAAAGGCCGTAATTATGGGTGTAAAGCTTATCCGCATGCATTACATCCATTGTATAAGTTTCTGATAGCTCGGGATGGTTATCATAATCAAAATACCATACTATTTTGGTGATGTTGCCAAAGCTTGGTGTAGACTTATCCCTGAACACAATGTCGCTGCCGCTGCAATTGTTCTCCACCGCAAATTCAGCATGGGGGATAGCGCCGTTAACAGTAAATTGCATTTGTTTAATGCTTACACAGCCATATTTAGAAGTTACCGTAAGCGTGACAGTGTAAATTCCCGATGCGCTGTATTTATGCTGCGCATTTTTTTGGTCGGATTTATTATTTGCGACTGATGCATTGGCATCGCCAAAATTCCACAGATAGATAAATTCTGCTTCGGTATTATCCGCAATAGTGCTCATATCTGTAAACCTGGCCACGTCATCAATACAGGCGTCAGGCAAAACAAAATCAACCACAGGCAAAGGCCTAATGGTTATGTCTTTTTGAAATACTACACTGCTGCAGCCTTTATCAGTAGCAACAATTAATTTAACGGTATAAATGCCCGTAGCTGCATAAACATGGGTAAACGCTGCCGCGGATGTTTTGTCGGCATTTGTTCCGTCGCCAAAATCCCATTTCCAGCTTATAATATTGCCTTCGGGTGCTACAGAGTTATCTGTTAACAAAACGCCGCTGTTTAAACAATCAGACGTGGCCATATTAAACGAGGCATTGGGTATTTTAGCTACATGGACAACTGTTTGCGGCGAGATAGCGCTGCAACCGTTGGCATCAACAACCGTTAATGTAACAGGATAGTCGCCGGCGGCGGCATAAGTATGCGTGGGGTTTTGTAAGGTTGAAAAGGGCGTGCCATCGCCAAAATCCCATAACCATTGCTGGGTTGTCCCTCCATCTGCAATAACAGAAACGTCTGTAAACTGTACAACATCGCCTAAACAACTATTGGCGGCAACTTGTATAGCGCTTGTAGGCTTGCCATTAACGGTAAAGAAGAACTGTACCTCCTCATCCGATCCACAATCATCAATTACCGGATTAAAAACAGTTGCAGTAACTACATAGGTACCGGGCGGGTAGGTAACCATCTGCTCATATTCATACTTGTACAATGTTATCCCGTTTGATGATGGTATTGGTTTTCCCACCGGGTTAAGCTCCTGATGCGGCGCAGCGCCATCGCCAAGATCCCAGCTTATGCGGATGGTTGGAAAAGGCAATGTCAACTGTAGCTTATAGGATTGCCCGCTACATGCTGTTGTAAGGCTTTTGGCAATATCAGCCGGGTCCTCAAAAACTAGGTGGGTATTCAGGTCAAGCTGATTGGTACCGGCAGCATAACCGTATGATTCGGTACCGCCAAAGCCATACGCGATGGCATTAAACGGCTCATCTGCTTTTAATGTATGCGTTCCTGATGTTACAGAGCCGCCCCCGTTGCTTGTCGGGCCTGATGAAACTGCTATTTGCGCGTAAGAATAGCCCGGTTTGCCCGCAACCGGGGCAAATGCAGTATAAGGAGATCCATCAAGCGTAAAAGATGCGACCGCGCTTGTGGGTAAAACCACGTTGATATAGCTTGCTAATATTCTAAAATAACCGCTGGAATACAGTGTTACCTTGCTAAGTCCTTGTTCAATTGGGCTTAAATAGATCATTTCAGGGTCGCCTGTGTCGCCATTTACGTTAGTACAGTTAATTGTTTCGCCTTGAGTGGCCGAATATTGTACAACCTGCACCGGCTTATCGGCTGATACCACGTTGGTGGTGGTTGATGAAAACTCGTAATATAAACCGTTGACAAACTGGTTGGCGGCAACTATTGCACCATTAAGGGTAACTTGGGTAGCAGGGTCACTCAATATTATACGGTAAACATCGTAAGGG
>NZ_CAMLHX010000020.1 GCF_946479965.1 uncultured Mucilaginibacter sp.
ATTACTATCTCGTATAGTTTGGAGCTTCTTTAGTGATGGTAATATCGTGTGGATGCGATTCGCGGATACCTGATGCTGTTATGCGTACAAAACGTGCCTGTTGCAATGCCTCGATGTTTTTAGCTCCACAATAGCCCATACTTGCACGCAAGCCACCAACAAATTGATAGATCACTTCTGCCAAAGTGCCTTTGTAAGGAACCCGGCCTACAATGCCTTCGGGAACCAATTTCTTAATGTCGTCTTCCACATCCTGAAAATAGCGGTCTTTTGATCCTTGCTCCATGGCCTCTATAGAGCCCATGCCACGGTATGATTTAAAGCGGCGGCCCTCGTAAATAATGCTCTCGCCCGGCGATTCTTCAACACCTGCAAACAGCGAGCCCGCCATTATAGTACCTGCGCCAGCAGCAATGGCCTTAGCAATGTCTCCGGTGTGTTTTATGCCACCATCAGCAATTACCGGAACACCTGTACCCTTTAGTGCTTCGGCGCACTCATATACCGCGTAAAGCTGCGGTACACCCACACCTGCAATAATACGTGTGGTGCAGATTGAACCAGGACCTATACCTACTTTTACGCCGTCTGCACCAGCATCAGCTAATGCTTTTGCTGCCTCGCCTGTTGCAACGTTACCTGCAATAACCTGCAGATCAGGATATGCCGCTTTTACTTCTTTAACTTTATTTATAACATAAATTGAGTGCCCGTGTGCTGTGTCAATAGCTATAACATCGACACCTGCTTTTACTAAAGCATCCACCCTGTCCATTGTATCAGGTGTAACACCAACCGCCGCACCTACGCGTAAACGACCTAATTCATCTTTACACGCATTAGGGAAATTTTTGAATTTCTGTATATCTTTAAAAGTGATAAGTCCTATCAGTACTCCATTATCATCAACAACAGGGAGTTTTTCAATTTTGTAGTTCTGAAGTATTTCTTCCGCTTGGGTAAGTGTAGTTCCTTTAGGCGCGGTAATCAGGCTCTCTTTGGTCATTACATCCCGCACCGGGCGTTTCATATCCTTTTGAAAGCGCAGGTCGCGGTTGGTTACTATACCTTTTAGTGTCTTTTTATCATCAACTACCGGGATACCACCAATTTTATACTCCTTCATTATTTTGAACGCGTCGGCCACTATAGCGTTCTCGTTCAAGGTTACCGGGTCCTGGATCATACCGCTTTCTGAGCGTTTCACTTTACGCACTTCGTCAGCCTGGCGCTGTATGCTCATGTTTTTATGTAACATGCCTAAGCCGCCGGCCTGTGCAATAGCAATAGCCATCTGGGCCTCGGTTACGGTATCCATTGCAGCGGAAACCAAGGGAATGTTAAGCCTGATCTTTTTAGTTAAAAAAGAAGCTGTGTCAACTTCGCGCGGTAAAACTTCTGAATAAGCCGGGAGTAGTAAAACGTCGTCGTAGGTTAAACCTTCGGCAACAAATTTGGAGTTGTAAGACTGCATAGCAAACAATGATTTTGGAGATATTATTTGCCGGGCAAAGCTAATGATTATTTCGGATTTCGGATGTTCAATTTCGAATTTTGTTTTTTAATTACCTTTTGGTGGCATATTTATATTCGGATTCCGAGATTCATCAAACCCGAAATCGAAAATCCGAAATCCGATATCCTAATACTTTCCTACTATCACCTTATAAAAATCCTCAAAATTCAAATACTGCTTAGCCAGTTTTTGCAATTTATCAGCAGTAATAGTCTTTACCGTTTCGGCATAACGGTCATAATATTCATAACCCACGCCGGAGAAATAAACATTCTTGAACTTATCGGCATGAGAGAACACGTTTTCTAAACTACCTAACAGTGATCCCAACATATAATTTTGCACCAAGGATATTTCTTCCTGCGGGATGAGATCGCTTTTTAACAAGTTTACTTCCTTCTCAATTTCAGCAACAGCATCGCGACAAACATCAGCGCCAACTTCGGTAGCAATAAAGAACGCAGCGCAATGTTTTAACGAGCTCATGCCCGAGCCAATACCGTAGGTGTAACCTTTTTCCTCACGGATGTTGGTCATTAGGCGCGAACCAAAATAGCCGCCCAAAACCGTGTTCAGCACTTGCATAGCCGAAAAATCGGGATGGTCGCGTTTGATGAATGGCATACCAATGCGTATTGCCGATTGTAACGCGTCGGGTTTTTCAATAAAATAGAACTTTTCGGTGGCAGCCGAAACTTCCGGCTGAGTGGTAACAGCCGCATCAGTAGCATTTTCCCAATCACCTCCAAAAACCGAGGTAAGCTGCTGTAAAGTAGCATCATCTATCTTGCCGGCCACAATAAGCGCACAGTTGGCCGGCTGATACATTTGTTTAAAA
Source organism: uncultured Mucilaginibacter sp. (assembly GCF_946479965.1). Next base: position 2,355 of record NZ_CAMLHX010000020.1, read on the forward strand.
TGCGTCAACAGATCATCTCTGCGTAAAGTATTGTATTCTTCCGGCTCGGCAGCCATCCCGTATAAAGTATCCCCATATACCGCCTTATTAAACGCACGGCGCGCAACCACATCATTTTTTTGCAGGTTTACCTGCAGTTTCTGCTGCTGATTGCGGATATAAGTATCTAATTCTTTGTCAGGGAAAATAGAATCGGTCAATACATCTTTAACTATAGGCAAAACATCTTTAAGGTGTTTGTTCAGACTGTGCAATGTTACCTGCGAATGGTCAAATCCATACTCTGTTGAAAAGAAAGCACCGTAAAAATCTATTTTATCGGCCATCTCTGCAGCGGTTAAGCTGTTTGTTCCATCCGTAAGCATGGTGTTTACAGCCATGTTTAGCAGCGGTTTCACAAGATCAAACCTTAGGTTACCAAATATCCACTCTATACGCACCAACTCTTGATCACCGGAGTTGAAGCAAAACAAGTCGCAGCCGTTAGGTAATTTTGTATGCTCCGGCTTTATTAAATTTATATTTTCAATCGCCTTAAAATCAGGTGCGATACTTCTATTTAATGTTGTCATTGGTCAGTGGTTTATTCAGCTGTTTCAGCGTAGTAAATTAGTGTAGAAGAATTATCCTTTCTGAACAATTTATTGGCCTGTTCTTTTATCTGGGCCGCAGTAACTGCCAAAAATTTACTTGTTTCGCTATTCAAATCTTCGGCATCGCCTAACAACTCAAAATAAGCCAGGTTCATTGCTTTATCCAGTAATGACATTTCAGAGAACACCATGGTCGATTCCATTTTGTTCTTCACTTTGTCCAGTTCATCGGCAGGTACTTCTTCATTTTTTAATTTTTCAATCTCTTGCCATATTGCAGCTTCGGCATCTTCTACGGCTACACCCGTAAGCGGTTTGCCTTCAATTACAAACATGCCTTTATCCAAACTACCGGTAAGGTAGGCATGTATCTCGCTAAATAATTGCTGATCCTTAACCAATGCCTTGTACAAACGTGAAGATTTTCCACGCGACAAAATATCACCCAGCAACTCAACAGCATGAAATGCCTCATCCCTGCGGCCCGGCATCTGCAATGCTATATAAACATCGTTCAAAGGCACTTTAGCTGTAACATTATCCCGACGCTCCTCGTGCTGTTCGGGTTCCTGTACCAAATTACGGTTGTATTTTTCACCTGTTGGTATTGGCCCAAACCATTTTTCGGCCATCAGCTTAACATCTTGTGTTTTTATATTGCCACCCACTACCATTATAGCGTTTTGTGGGTTGTAGTGTTTTTTGAAGAAAGCCTTTACATCCTCCATGCTTGCCTCGGCAATATGCTCAATGGTTTTGCCTATCGTGTCCCAACGGTAAGAATGCTCCTTGTAAACCATTGGGCGCAGGCGCAGCCAAACATCGCCGTAAGGCTGATTTAGATAGCGTTGCTTAAATTCTTCTATCACCACGTTGCGCTGCACCTCAAGACTTTTCTCGCTAAAAGCAAGGCTAAGCATGCGGTCGCTTTCCAACCAGAACGCAGTTTCTAAATTAGTGGCAGGCAGGGTTATGTAGTAATTGGTAATATCATTACTGGTAAAGGCATTATTCTCGCCCCCTACTCTTTGCAAAGGCTCATCATAGTTGGGGACATTCACCGAGCCGCCGAACATTAAATGCTCAAACAAATGCGCAAAACCCGTACGTTCCGGATCCTCATCGCGCGAGCCAACATCATAAAGTATGTTCAGCACCGCCATGGGCGTTGTATTATCTTCGTGCACAATAACCCGCAGGCCGTTGCTCAGTGTAAATCGGTTGAATTTAACCATGTATCAATAAATATTATAATAGCAGTTGGCAAATGTATAATTTTAGATAATGCACCTAACCGTTTTTACTTAATTTTTAAATTAGCCTGTAATACTACCCAAAGAATGGACCAAACCGAACTGATAAAACAAATAACCAATAACATTGGCAAAGTGAAAGTGCTTGGTCTGAGCAAAATATTACACGAGAACCGCTTTAACCTGCGCGACCTGATAGCGGTTACCTTCCATCATGACAAAGATGTTGCTTTTAGGGCTACCTGGTTATTGGAGAATGTTTTTTTAGATAATCCGGAAGTTTATCTGCCCGAGTTAGAATATCTGTTAAGCGGTATTACAAGAGTAAAGCACCCCGGTCCGCAGCGGCATTATGCTAAAATAGTGATGCACATAACAGAGCCATCGGCACCGCAAATTATAAAAGATAAAGTACAGCAATTAGACATGGAACCCGTTGTTGAACAACTGTTTGAATGGATGATAACATCCAAAGTTAAAATTGCCGTAAAAGCTTTCGCCGCCGAAGCGTTGTTTAATATGAAAGACAGGTACCCTTGGGTAAAGGATGAACTTCCCCAACAACTTCAGTTTTTAATGCGCGATGGTACAGCTGCTATACAGGTTAAGGGAAAAAAGCTATTACAACAACTGGGCTAAATTAAATGGCGAAAGCAAGACAATATCGCGCCTTGTTTGCTGTAATTTTGCCTTTAATAAAGTTGAGGCGATGAAAAACGACATAGCAAGTCTGGATGATATAAAATTATTGGTTGACACCTTTTACGGAAAGGTGCAGAGTGATACACTAATAGGGCCTATTTTCAACAGCGTAATAAAAGATTGGCAGCCTCACCTGGCGAAAATGTATACATTCTGGCAAACTGTTTTGCTGCAGGAGCACACCTATTTTGGCAGCCCATTTCCGCCGCATGCTAAACTGCCCGTGAGTGCCGAGCATTTTGAGCGCTGGTTATCGCTTTGGAGAGCTACTGTTGATAGTTTTTTTGAAGGACCAAAAGCCGACGATGCTAAATGGCGCGGGCAAGCCATGGCTGATATGTTTATGGCTAAGATCGAGTATTTCCGGGAACGCAATACCAAACCTTTGATATAAAAATCAAACAGTTAATACTACATCGTTTTCATTGATTTCCTGTAACATTTAGGCGATATTCTGCAGTAATGCGCCCTTTTCTGATTTCTTTGTTATAAGCTAATTAATACATTAGGGAGAGCTAAATTTTAGCCCCACTTAGTATATTTAAGCCAGCTAATTATACCAATTACCTAAAGCCACCAGGTTTGCTATTTTTTGTTTTCAGAAAGGTGTTTTTTGATGCCTTTTTTTGGCGTTCAGGTAACTGGTACTTGCGATGAAACCCGTTATACAAATCAACATATGAATTCAAATTTTTACAAAAAAGCATCCCGCCGAACGTGGAGAAAGATCGGTCTGGCTGCGCTTGTGGCTACGGTGGTCGTCGTGGGTTGTATGTCGCGCAAGGATGCCATGATGAAAACTATAAGCGGTATTGTCCCTTTTAAAACCTGGACAACTTATGGCGGCAGCGCCGATATGTCAAGGTATACGGAGCTGGAACAGATCAACAAAAAAAATGTAAACCAGTTGGAGGTAGCCTGGCACTATCCAACTATGGATAACACCGCATACACCTTTAATCCTATCGTTATAGATACCATCATGTACCTGATGGGGAAAAACAACTCCCTGATAGCCGTAAATGCTGTTAATGGCAAAGATATCTGGATACACGCTAACTTAGCCGGTATCACCCGTAAAGGACTAAACTACTGGGAAAGCAAGGACCGCAAAGACCGCCGCCTTATCTTCTCATTAAACAACACCTTGCAGGAGATTGACGCGCTTACCGGCAAATCTATCCTCAGCTTTGGCAATAATGGTTATATCTCCTTAAAAAACGATTTGAACCGCGATCCGGAAAGTGTGGGGCGCGGCGCTTCGGGTACACCGGGGCAGCTATTTGACGATATTATAATTTTAGGGTCGGCACCGGGCGAAGGGCTATTTTCTGCACCGGGCCATATCAGGGCTTATAACGTGATTACAGGCAAGCTTGCCTGGGTGTTTCATACCATCCCCGAACCCGGTGAATTTGGTTACGAAACTTGGCCTAAAGATGCTTACAAATACATCGGCGGCGTTAATTGCTGGGGAGAAATGTCAACCGACACAAAACGTGGCATCGTTTACATACCACTTGGCTCGCCTACCTACGATTATTACGGTGCCGACAGGATTGGCGCTAACCTGTTTAGCGATTGTATATTGGCTTTAGATGCCCGTACAGGGAAGCGTTTGTGGCATTACCAAACCGTGCATCATGATATTTGGGATTACGATATCACCGCGGCCCCTCAGCTAATTACTGTAGATAAAAACGGCAAAAGCGTTGATGCCGTTGCAATTGCAACCAAACAAGGCTTTTTATACGTGTTTGATCGCGTAACCGGCGAACCTCTCTTCCCGATAGAAGAGCGCCCTGTGCCAAAAAGCGAAGTAGCCGGCGAGCAGTCCTGGCCAACTCAGCCCCACTCTACTTTACCTCCGTTCACCAAACAAATAGTAACCGTGGCGGACCTGAATCCGTATTGGAGCCCGGGCCATGCGGATACCATGAAACGCAGGGTTGCCGCCGCTAAATCAGGCTTATTTTTGCCATTATCAGATAAATATGAGGTTATAGCCATGCCGGGTGCGGTTGGTGGTGCCAACTGGGGTAATACGGCTTCTAATCCTAAAAAAGGAATTGTTTACGTAGCGTCCATGAATCATGGCTCTATCTATAAATTAACTAAAACTCCGTCGCGTAATACGCCTATGTCTGCAGCAGCCATGTCGGCCGCGCAAACTGCTTATGTGCAAAATTGCCAGTCGTGCCATGGGGCTAACCGTGAGGGTGCTGTTGGCCCGCCGATAAACAATATCGCAGCGCGCATCAATCTTGATGCCTTTAAAACGCTGATAGCTACAGGTAAGGGTCAAATGCCGCCTTTCGCGCATATTGATGAAACCACTTTAACAGGTATTTACCGCTTCGTTACAGGGGCTGCAGCTGGCGGCCCACCGGCGGGTGGACCAGGCAGAGGCGGATTCGGGGGACCTGCAAGGGTTACCACACCCCCTACAGGTCCTGTTGTAGCAACCGGCGGCGCGCCTGATGCTGTAGGGTTCAACGCGCAAAGGTCAGCCAAAATAATGACAGATTATCCCGAAGGTGTTCCAAATTACGACCGATATACTACTCCTTACGGCTTATCCAACTCAGATTTGGTAAGTCCCCCGTGGTCAACTATTACCGCATATGACCTCAACAAAGGCCTTGTGTTATGGAAAAAACCGATCGGTCAGGATGGGCGCATTCCGTTAAAAACCGGACAGGAAGAAATGGGCATCCCTATCGGTACGGAACATAGAAGCATGTTGGTAACATCAACAGGTATACTGTTTGCAACCGCACGGGGTGGCGACTTATATGCTTTTGATGCAGAAAACGGCAAGCTGCTTTGGAGATACCGTTTACCTAAGGACTCCGAGGGCGGTATGACGACCTACCAGGTTAACGGAAAGCAGTATTTGGTGGTTCCGGCTATGGCAGCATTTAGTATTGAGGCAGGTGCCCGCGCTAAAATACCCGGGCTTTACCCGCCAGGTTATCTGGTATTTGCATTACCTGACAAAAAGAAATAAATTGCTTAACCAATTGAAGAAAAACAGCCAATTACACAATCTAAATAGAGAAAAAATGAAACGTACTATTTCAACCCTACTGTTAGCCGGCCTGGCTGCGTTTTCGTACGGACAGGATTCTAACGGTGACTTTAACGGCAGGAGCGTAAGCCTGAAACCCGATTACGTCTTTAAAGGCTCGGCCCTTACCGGGTGGCACACCTTAGGCAACGCTACCTGGCAGGCCAATAATGGCATTATCACGGCAAAGGCGAACGGTACGGGTTATCTGATATCCGACAAGTCTTTTCAGGATGTGGCAATCCGTACGCTGTATAAGCCCGATGCAAACACAGAGGTTGGATTTATATTCCGTTTAGAAAAAACTGCCGATGGTATGCAAGGCCTCCTTGTCTCGTCAAAAGGAAGTGAAACGGGATCATACAAAATAAAACTGGATGCGCAGGGCAAAGAAACAAGCCGTGAAAAATTGCGTAATGTAAACGGTATTATTCGCCAGGCTCCGGTGGTTGATCCAAACGCACCAGCCAGAGGCCTGGGTGGTGGCCCTCGTCCGGGAGGCTTTGGTGCCGGCGGGGCTGCCCCAACAGTTCAGTTACCTTTAACCCGCCCAAATACAGCAGTAAAACCAGGCGAATGGAATCAGTTTGAAGATATAGTTGATCTTGATGTAATGCGCGCTTTCTTTAACGATGGCGGCGAAAATATGACGGCGACAGAAGAGGCCAACGGTTTTGGCTCAATAGCATTAATGGTTAACGGTACCGGCGAAGTGCAGTTTAGCGAATTGGCTTATAATGATGCAGCTATTAAAAAACTGGATAACGAGCAAAGTTCAGCACGGTTTAAAGTTCAGCACATACAGGATATGTATTACTCGTGGGCAGCAGGCGCAGCTGATTTTAACCGCGACGGGTTTATGGATGTGGTTGCAGGACCAATAATTTATTTCGGACCGGATTTTAAAAAATCGCGCGAAATTGAATTTGCATCATCAGTAAGCCCTTCAAAAAACTTTACCGCTTACAATTGTCAGTATACTTATGATTTTAACGGTGATGGCTGGCCTGATGTATTAACAGGTCCTTCAACAAGTTCTTTATTTATCAACCCTAAAGGCGAATCTCGCCGTTGGGCTAAATATACTGTTGTACCGGGCGTACAATCAGAGTCCACCATATTCAGAGATATTGACGGCGACGGCAAACCTGAATTGATTTACGGTGGCGGCGGCCAGATGAAGTTTGCCAAACCTGATCCCGCTGATCCAACAAAACCATGGATCCAAACTATTATATCTGAGCGCGGCACATCTTCCCAACATGGTGTTGGCGTTGGCGACATCAATGGCGATGGATTATTAGACGTACTGAATGCGAATGGCTGGTTTGAACATCCAAAAAATTACGATGGCAAAATGATGTGGGAGTACCATCCGCAGGCATTTGGCCGCTACGGTAAACGTGGTTCGCTCTTCGGCGGCTCTTCTATGGGTGTTTATGATGTTAACGGTGATAAATTGAATGATGTTGTAGCCAGTCTTAATGCCCATGGTTTTGGCCTGGCCTGGTTTGAGCAAAAACGTGATGCTGCCGGTAAAATATCATTTGTAAGACATATGATAGCCGACGATTATTCAACAAAGAACGCGGGCGACGTAACCTTCTCTGAAGCGCATGGTGCCGCCTTTGCTGATATAGATGGCGATGGCCTTACTGATTTTATCACAGGTAAACGTTATTACAGCCACCTGGATACATACTTAGATCCTGATCCATATAGCGCGCCGGTTGTTTACATTTACAAAACTGTACGCGACCCTAAAGCACCGGGTGGTGCCAGGTTTGTTCCTGAACTGGTGCACAACCGTTCGGGCGTGGGATCAGATGTTTTGGCAACGGATCTTAACAAAGACGGCGCAATTGACATTGTTACCGCAACCAATCGTGGCGTATTTATTTACTGGAACACCCCAAAAGGCGGAACTAAAGCAACCGCAGCTAAAAAGTAATTTCATTTAAATTTCTAAGAAAAAGCCTTTCTGAATTATCAGGGAGGCTTTTTCGGTTTTTTGGGGTATATTGCCTTAGCTGAAACAGTAACAGACCATAATGGTTAATATAAAAATCGATACGATCTCGGAGGCCATTAAAAAATCCGAAATCGAAAATCCGAAATCCGACATCTAGAAAACATGCTCATTAAAATATATCCCGAAAATCCCAACGAAAAAACCATTCAGCAGGTAGTGGAAGTATTGCGCCGGGGCGGATTGATCATCTACCCTACTGATACCGTTTATGGGCTGGGCTGCGATATTACTAACCACAGGGCCATTGAGCAGATAGCCAAGATCAGAAACATAAAACTGGAAAAAGCCAATTTCTCGTTTATATGTTATGATCTGAGCCACATATCCGACTATATAAAGCCCATTGATAACACTACCTTCCGTGTTTTAAAAAAAGCGTTGCCGGGGCCATTCACCTTTATTTTTAATGCCAATAATAACGTACCCAAACTGTTAAGCTCCAACAAAAAAACAGTGGGTATACGTGTGCCCGATAATAACATTGCCCGTTGTATTGTAAAAGAACTGGGCAACCCTATCCTATCCACATCAATACATGATGATGACGAGGTTATTGAGTACTCAACTGATCCGGAATTGATCTATGAAAAATACCAGGACCTGGTTGACCTGGTGATAGACGGCGGTTATGGTGATAACATCCCCTCAACTGTTGTTGACTGCACTAGTGGGGACTTTGAGGTTATTCGTGAAGGTAAGGGTGAGTTGGAGATGTATTTGTAAGGAGTAACAGATTAATTAACGAACGCTATCCATATTCTTCGACTACGGACAGCGTTCGTTAAAAAACAGTCACTAACTACTTCAACTCCCTAATAAAAAGCGATTTTACGTCAACCGTAGTAGGAGTATGCAGGTGACAAAGCTGAAAGCCGATCTTTCCGCTATCAAAACCTCCCTCGTGCACTATATCAATGGTTTTAACACCATTCAGCCAGGCTTGTATGTGGTGGCCCTTTGCCACTATGTAGTAATGGTTCCAGTCGTTAAATTTTACAACCTTAGGCACCAACGCGTCCGGAAACTTTTGCACCATGCTTGCTCTGCGTTCTTCCCAAAGCGATCCCCAATAACCTTTTCCCATATCTATCTGGTAGCCGGGGGCATCGTCAAAACTGGTAGGGTTTATGCGAACACATACACCTGAATTGGCATCCTCATCGCCCACCATTTTTATCATTACGTTCAGTTCAAAATCTTTATAGGTTTTTTTTGTGTAACCGTAATGATGTTCTTTTTCTTTACCAACAGCACCATGTAATTCGTGGTTGCTCAGCTTCCAGTAGGCATCTTCCATGTTCCAGTCGTTTGCGTCGGTCAGCAGATCTACCCAGCCTTTTCCCGCCGGTTTACCATTTACCAATTTACCACTTGCCGGCAGCGTGTTTTTCAACGTGGTATCAGCCTGTGCGTACGCGGTAGAATAAATAATTGCGGGGAGTAATAGCGCCGTTAACAATTGTAGGGCGCGGGTTTTTAATTTGCTGTTTCCTTTAAGGATAAGCTGATTTAAGCGGATCATGTGGTTTATTTTAAAAGTGATTGGTTATCAATTAAATAAAGGTAACAAATTCTGACTAACTGCAAATTAATCGTTACCAGGCCTTTGAGCCGCATTGCTTACTTGTGGATTACAACATTTTATGTACATTAGATCAGCCAAATCATATCAAAAATGAAAAAGTCGCTATTTCTGAGTTTCTTATTACTGGGTTGTTTACTTCTTGTCAACGGCGACGTGTTTGCGCAGTTAGGTGCACAGGGGCTTATTCAAGGCAGTAATGCAGTAATTGCCCGCCGCACCGATACTTTAGTTTATAAGGCCAGTGCTTACGTTATTCAGCCGAATGATAAATTAGACGATCTGCTAAAACGTTTGCCGGGTATAACGATTGACAACCAGGGTAAGATGTATGCGCAGGGTGAAAAACTGCAACGCCTGTTGCTTGATGGTGAAGAATTTTTTAGCGACGACCCGGTGTCTGCCGCGCACGTTTTAAGAGCCGATAAAGTAGATAAAGTTATGATCTATTGGAGATGGGGCGACCAGGCCGCGTTTACAGGTACTGAAGATGCCATAAAAATTAAAACGATTAACGTTATTTTAAAGAAGTAGCCGTAAACTTATTCCAAGGTTGGCCATGATCCATAGCGTTTCAAAGTGTTTCACGGGCAAATTATCTATTTTTTAAAGTACTGAAATACAATTAGTTATCTATAGCCCAAGCGTTTCATTTTCGTTTCAAATTTGAAATACAAAAATTTCCATTTAATCAGCTTATTTACAGTATGTTATATATAAAATAGTGAAGATAGTATTATAAAAATGTGAAGATAGTAGTGTTCCAACTGTTTCATACGTTGTAGATAATATGTTGCTAATCAAATAGTTGCAATGGAGTCGCGTTTCACTCGTTTCACCTATATCGTATATTTTCTGAAACACCCGCTTTTTTCCATTTAACATTATTTAACACGCGCTCTGCTAACATTGGCTTAACCATAACTCAATTTTTATATTTTTGCATGGGTTTATCCAAACCTGCCCTATAAATGGACATATCAGTAGTAGTACCTTTATATAACGAAGTAGAATCGTTACCCGAACTAACCTCATGGATAAGTAAGGTAATGGATGAGAACAATTTCACTTACGAGATCGTACTGGTTGACGATGGCAGTAACGATGGATCGTGGGATATGATCAACAAACTTCGATTGAACAATCCGTTTATCAAGGGTGTAAGGTTTAGGCGCAACTATGGTAAATCGGCAGCGCTCAATACAGGTTTTGAAAAAGCACAAGGCGATGTAATAATAACTATGGATGCCGACCTGCAGGATAGTCCGGATGAAATTCCCGCACTGTACCGCCGTATAACCGAAGACAAATACGACCTGGTATCTGGCTGGAAAGCCAAGCGATATGATCCGCTGAGTAAAACCATACCTACAAAGGTGTTTAACGCTGCTACCCGCAAAATGTCGGGAATAGACAACCTTCATGATTTTAACTGTGGACTGAAAGCTTACCGCAAAGCCGTAGTTAAAAACATAGAGGTATACGGCGAAATGCACCGTTATATACCTGTACTGGCCAAGTGGGCCGGCTTCACCAAAATTGGTGAGCAGGTGGTTGAGCACCGCGCCCGCAAATACGGCACAACTAAATTCGGTATGAGTCGTTTTATCAATGGTTTTCTTGATCTGCTATCTATATTCTTTGTCGGCAAGTTTGGTAAAAGGCCTATGCACTTTTTTGGGTTGATGGGAACGTTGAGCTTTTTTACGGGAACTGTAATAGCTATATGGCTCCTGTCAAATAAGCTTTATGACATAGCTCATCATATCAAAATAACGCGCGATGTGACCGATCAGCCACTGTTTTACATAGCGATTGTTGCTATAATATTGGGTTCGCAACTGTTCCTGACCGGCTTTGTGGCCGAGTTGGTTGCCCGCAGTGCGCCTGACCGTAACCGGTACCAGATTGATGATGTAATTTAGATGTGCAAGTGTGCAGATGAGAAAATGTGAAGATGCTTTGCATAGTTATTTAATGATTTTCAGATCACCCTTAAGTTAAAAAATCCGCACATTTGCACATCCGCATATCTGCACAGTAGAACAATGTTTTTTTCCGTTATCATCCCCCTATATAACCGCCCGCAGGAAATAAAAGAACTGCTGGAAACCCTTATGCTGCAAACTTACAAGCATTTTGAGGTACTGGTTATTGAGGATGGCTCGACCAACGATGCAGCGGATATTGTAAAAAGCTTTGCAGATAAACTGGACCTGCACTATTACGTTAAAGAGAACGCCGGTCAGGGGTTTGCCCGCAATTACGCCTTTGAGCGCGCCAACGGCGAGTACTTTGTGATATTTGATTCAGACTGTCTGATACCTACAGATTACTTTCAAATAGTTAACGACTCGCTTAAAACCAACTGGCTTGATGCTTATGGTGGTCCCGATGCCGCGCATGAGAGCTTCACTCCTACCCAAAAAGCCATCAGCTATGCTATGACCTCCCCCTTTACAACGGGAGGCATCAGAGGCAATAAAAAGGCCATTGGCGGGCAGTTTCATCCCCGCAGCTTTAATATGGGCATATCAAGGGCAGCATGGCAAAAGGCAGGCGGATTTAAGATAACCCGCCTGGGTGAGGATATAGAGTACAGCATCAGGATACACTCCTGTGGTTTCAAGATCGGATTAATACCCGAGGCGGCCGTGTACCACAAGCGGAGAACCAATTTGATACAGTTTTATAAGCAGATCCACTTTTTTGGCCGGGCCCGAATCAATATATACAAATTTTTTCCTGACACCCTTAAATTGGTACATTTTCTGCCATCAGCATTCACATTATTTTTATTATTAACGGTATTGGCCAATATATTATACCACCCCTTAGGTATATTATGCGCTATTGTACTGGCAGCAATCATTTTGTTGATATTTTTTCACGCTTGGTGGAAAAACAAATCCTTAAAAATCGCATTTTTGGGTGTGGTAGCCTCTTTTATCCAATTAACGGCGTACGGCTTTGGTTTTATGCAGGATTTTTGGAAACGTGTTGTGTTAAAAAGGCATATGCCAATTGTATAAAAATATATGTACCATCCCTTTTCTGTTGCGGAAACTATTAAGACATCATGGAAAGTGCTCAGGGGCAATTTTGCTATCCTGGCCATTTACTCCATCATCTCTTTAGTAGTTATCGGGTTTACAGATTTTATCAATTCGTTTGTTTTGCTTGATGGTTCAATAGGCTATCAACTATTGGTACTTTTTATACAGATGCTTGTGCAGTCTTACCTTGCATTAAGTTTCTATAAACTCATTCTAACGCTAATGGACAAGCAATACTACGAGTTTGAGTTCAGGGAGATATGGCCGTCTTTCCGTATGGCATTCCGGTTTATTATAATTGGTTTGTCCTACTCTTTACTTATCGGGACATTTTGGTTCATTAACCTATTGCTACAGGATTGGCCCATTATTCAAAATATAGTTAAGTTTTTGGAAGCGGTAGCGATAGGCTATTTGCTGATACGGTCAATATTTTGTGTTTGCTTTGTTGTTGATGAAGATTCGCATGCCTATGAAGCCTTATTACAAAGCTTCCTGATAACCAAAGACAATTTCTTTAAAACGCTTAGCGTAGTGTTGATCATATTGGGATTTATGGTGGCCACTTTATTGATCATTTTAACCTTTATAGGTCTTTTTCAGCCGGAAGAAGATAGCTACCTGGTGAGGATCGCTTTCTATCTATGGTTCGTAATTGCATTCCCCTCTGTTCAGGTGCTTGTAATGGTAACCTATCGCAAACTGGTTTATGCGCATCAGGATATTGACGAGGGTTATGCTGAAACAGATTGATCCATGGGTTTAAAAGCTGTTTTAAGCAAACTATTTGCCGCCTGGGTTAACCGCGATCTGAATAAATTACGTGCAAACGCGGTATCCCTTCAACAAAATACTTTCAAAGCATTAATTGAACAGGCAAAGCATACTGCCTTCGGTCGCGATCACCATTTTGATCAGATCAAAAACTATGATGATTTTAAACGCCTTGTGCCCATACGCGATTATGAGGAACTAACACCATATATAAAGCGTGTTATTGACGGCGAAGAAAACGTGCTTTGGCCGGATAAACCTGCTTACCTTACCAAAACATCGGGCACTACATCAGGCGTAAAATATATCCCGATAAGTAAGGAAAGCATGCCTGAGCATATTAAAGCAGCCCGCAACGCTTTGCTTAGCTACATTCACGAAACCGGTAAATCTGATTTTGTTGATGGTAAAATGATCTTCCTCCAAGGGAGCCCCGAACTGGCCGAAAAAGCAGGCATTCAAACAGGAAGGTTATCAGGTATAGTAGCACATCACGTACCCAGCTATCTTCAAAAAAACCGCTTACCAAGCTATGAAGTTAATTGCATTGATGATTGGGAGCAAAAGGTAGATGCCATAGTACAGGAAACGCTTAACGAAGATATGCGCCTTATATCAGGCATACCGCCGTGGTGCCAAATGTATTTCGATCGACTGTCTGCAGCTTCAGGCGGAAAGAAGATAAAGGACATCTTCCCTAACTTTAAGCTATACGTTTACGGTGGCGTAAACTTCGAGCCTTACCGCGCACGTATGCAGGAAAGTATTGGCTTCGCTATCGATACCATCGAAACCTACCCTGCATCAGAAGGCTTTATAGCTTTCCAGGATTCGCAAAAAGAAAAGGGATTGTTGCTGTTAGTTGATTCAGGTATTTTCTACGAATTCATTCCTTCCGACGAATATTTTAACCACGACCCCACCCGTATAAGTTTGGAAGATGTTGAGTTAGATAAAAACTACGCGCTGATAATGAACACCAACGCCGGGCTTTGGGGTTACAGCATTGGCGATACCGTGAAGTTTGTATCAAAAAATCCCTACAAAATTATAGTGAGTGGTCGCATTAAGCATTACATCTCCGCTTTTGGCGAACACGTTATTGGTGAGGAAGTGGAACATGCCTTAATGAGCGTGGCCAACCAGGAGGGAATAGATATAGTTGAATTTACAGTGGCACCGCAGGTAAATCCCTCCGACGGACAGCTACCTTATCACGAATGGTTTGTTGAATTTGGAGTTGAACCACAGGATATGGCCTCATTTGCGGTGAAGGTTGATAAGGCGATTCAGGCAAAAAATATTTACTATTTTGACCTTATTGATGGCAATATTTTGCAACCTTTGATAATAAGGAACCTAAAAAAAGATGCTTTTATTAACTTTATGCGATCGCAGGGGAAACTTGGCGGGCAAAATAAAGTTCCGCGCTTATCAAACGACAGGAAGATAGCCGATGGTTTACAAGAGTATATTAAATAATGATTTAAACTAAGCTATTACGGGCCTCTCGTGATAACGCATTGATTAGACAATTTGAACGATCCCAAAAATATAGCCATTCTTGGTTCAACCGGCAGCATAGGTACGCAGGCGCTTGAGGTAATAGGCGAAAATCCGTTATTATTTAAGACGTTTTTATTAACGGCTAATAATAATGCTTATTTACTGATTCAACAGGCTTTACAATTCAACCCTGAATATGTAGCTATATGTGATGATGCTAAGTATGCTGAAGTGAAGCAGGCACTTGCCCATACTCCAATTAAGGTACTCGCAGGTATAAATGCCATAGTTGACGCGGTTACCCATCCTGATATTGACATAGTTTTAACGGCTATGGTTGGCTTTGCCGGTTTACAGCCTACTATTGCGGCTATTAAGGCCGGTAAAACAATCGCATTAGCCAACAAGGAGACCCTGGTTGTTGCAGGCGAATTAATTACTGATCTGGCAAAAAAGCATAATGTCAAAATTTTACCTGTCGATTCAGAACACTCTGCTATTTATCAGTGTCTGGTTGGCGAAGATTATAATTCAATTGAAAAGCTTATCCTTACCGCCTCGGGTGGACCTTTCAGAGGTAAAGACGCCGCGTTTTTAGCCAATGTTACCCGCGAGCACGCGCTTAAACACCCTAATTGGGTAATGGGCGCCAAAATCACAATTGACTCAGCAACGCTGATGAATAAAGGGCTGGAAGTTATTGAGGCTAAATGGCTTTTTGATATCGCTGCCGACCAAATAGAGGTAATTGTGCACCCGCAGTCTATTATCCACTCCATGGTGCAGTTTAAGGACGGGTCTATAAAAGCGCAAATGGGTTTGCCCGATATGAAACTGCCTATTCAATACGCGTTGGCCTATCCGGAACGCTTACAGAATACTTTTAAACGGTTTAATTTTACAGAGTACCCTAACCTCAGTTTTGAGCAACCTGATACAAAAACATTCCGAAATTTGGCGTTGGCTTATGAAGCGCTTGATAAAAGTGGTAATATGCCATGCATAATTAATGCCGCTAACGAAATGGCCGTGGCTGGATTTCTGGCGGATAAAATAAGCTTTTTAGAAATAAGTGACATTATTGAAGACTGCATGAAACATATCAGCTATATCGGTAGTCCAACACTTGATGACTATTTGAATACTGACAAAGAAACACGCATATTTGCGCAAAATATAATACAGCATAAAACCGTTAAAGGTGCTGCAATTTGATATAAATAATATATGGGTATAGTAATAATGGTCGGCCAGTTAATACTGGGGCTGTCGATTTTGGTGATACTGCACGAGCTGGGCCACTTTTTAGCTGCAAGGGCTTTTGGAATAAGGGTTGAAAAATTCTACTTATTTTTTGATGCCTGGAATTTCAGTCTGTTTAAATTTACGTATAAAGATGTTGAATACGGTATAGGTTGGTTGCCTTTGGGCGGTTACGTTAAAATTGCCGGTATGATAGATGAATCTATGGATACTGAGCAAATGGCGGGCCCGCCGCAACCATGGGAGTTTCGTTCAAAACCGGCCTGGCAACGCCTTATTGTAATGCTTGGGGGTATAATTGTTAACGTAGTATTAGGCATATTCATTTTCTGGATGCTGACTGCCAAAGTAGGCGAGACTTATATTCCAAATAGCAGCGTTACCAATGGAATTGCTCCCGGCATTATTGGTAAAAAAATGGGCCTTGAGGCGGGCGATAAAATTATAGCCGTTAATGGCAAACCGGTTGAGCGCTTTCAGGATCTTATCAGTTCTAAAGTGTTACTTGACCAAAGCGTTTTAACTGTTGAACGTAACGGCAAAACCTTTGACCTTAAAGTGCCTTCCAACATTATAGGGGAGTTGGCTGACCACGGTATTGAACAGTTTATCAGACCCCGTACAACTTTTACTGTAGATTCTGTTACACCAAACAGTGGTGCTGCTAAAGCGGGTTTGGTTAAGGGCGACAGTATTATTGCTGTAAACAATACCCCTATTGTATTTTATGACCAGTTGCAAACTAACTTGCAACAATATAAAGGCAAAGCTGTAGATCTTACTGTCTTTCGTGCAGATTCAGCAAGACATTTAACGGCTCAGATCAGTCCGGAAGGCACCATAGGCTTTTTTGCTGATTTCAATTTACCTGCTGATGTTACTATAAAGTACGGCTTTGTCGGTTCTTTACCTGTTGGCGCATCAAAAGCTTGGGGTACTTTTACTGATAACATTAAAGGTCTTTCCAAAGTATTTTCGGGCGATGTTAAATTCAACAAAGCTGTTGTAGGCCCCGTAGGTATTGCAAATATGTTTGGCACTACGTTGGATTGGATGCACTTCTGGAGCTTGGTAGGCTTCCTGTCTATGGTGCTAGCATTCACTAATTTGCTGCCGATACCCGCCTTGGATGGCGGCCATGCGGTATTCCTGATAATTGAAATGATAAAGGGCAAGCCTCTAAGCGATAAATTTTTGGAGCGTGCCCAAATAGTTGGATTTGTATTATTGATATCGCTGATGGTATTTGTTTTTGGTAATGATATAATGAAACAGGTATTGAAGAAATAAACTAAGCATGTACGCTAACAACAAAAAAGGCCTTCCGAAAATCGGAAGGCCTTTTTTGTTGTTAGTTTCGTTTAATTATTCAGGATCAACCGCATCATCAAGTCCGTTTCTAATAGGATCTCGCTTGAAAATTGCAGCAAATATTAGAGCCAATACGAAAAGGAAGATAATAGCAATTAATTGGCTTTGGATTATACTTCCAACTGTTGGGTTTTTTTGCTTCTCAAATTGTTGATTCATATCGTCTATCTTTTTATCAATTTCACTCTGTTCTTGTCCACTTTTTTCAAGCATAGCTGATACTGAATTTACCATAGCCGTTTGCATGTTTTCTACCATGTTAGGCTCCACAACCTTAGCAAAAATCAAGTCTCTCCCAATAAACGATAATAAATTGGCAACAAAAAACATAATGAAAATACCTGTTACCGCTTGCCTAAACACCCAAAAACCGCCAATCTCCTTTCTAAGTCCAATGCTTAAAAATATCGCCACTATTAACGGAATCAGCACTGAGATTAAAAGAGGTGCAAAAGTTATAAGCCACATATTATCAGTCATGCCCGTTATAAAATAATAACTAAAAATTCCTGCGACGAGCAAAATAATGCCTAAAACAATCCCCTTTTCAAGCGCTTTCTTTTTTATTACTTGATTTAAATTCTGTTCCATAATTATTTATTTTTTAAGGTTTATAAAAACGATTGTAATATAGCAAATACCGGCATAGAAAATTCTTTTTCATCGGCATTGTCCGCTATGTTGTTTTTTTCCGTTTCATCTGCATCCGGGTTCTGGAAGAAGCACATCATCGGGTAGAAAATCTCTTTAAGTTCCGAATCTTCCGGTAATTTTTCCGCAACCTTTGCAATCTCATTAACAGGACTTTCCATTAATATCTGGTTTGCTATTACCGGTTCATATATCCTGTATTCATCCTGGAATTCGTCTTCGTCAACAAGCAAAAACTCTTTCAGATAATCCTCCAATTCAGGCTCTATATCTTCGTCGGCACACTCGTTAAGGTAAAGCAACAGGTTAAGTAGCTCGGTACCCCTGTCAAGCGTATCTTCTTCAATGGCCTCCCATTCTTTACTATCCAGATAATCCTCTTCCAGCTTTTTTACATCAGCGCTAAAAAAATTTATCATCAGCAGATCAAACAACACTTCACGCAAACCTTCCAGTTTTGGATTATCGTCAACCGTTTTGTCAAGCGCGCTGACTTTTGTTAAAAAGTCCATTTCCAAAGAAAAAACCTCTTCTAACTGCGTAGTTAATTTCGCTGCATCTGTATTCGCGTATTTAGCGAATGCTTGCATAGCCGCTTTAAGGGCCGAATTAACCTTAGGATCTATCGTCATTTTCTTTAATTATTCAGATGTAAACAGATGGTTATTGTTACAGGTAAGCAATACCTTGCCTTTTAAGCTTTGGCCCAAATAAGGCGAATTGGAGGATGTAGAAAGGTTGTTATCCCTATTGTAGTGCCATTCGGTATTTACATCGACAACAACCAAGTTGGCGGCTGCTCCTTCGGTGACAGCCGGAATTTCTACATTTAAAATACCCCGTGGGTTCACAGACATCTTTTGAACTATCGTGTCTAATGACAATCCCGCCTTTAAGGCCAGAGAGAAAGCGGTTTGCAGGCCGATCATGCCATATTCGGCCACTTCAAACTCAACATCCTTAAATTCTATCTCGTGTGGTGTGTGCTGGCTAACAATGGCATCTATTGTACCATCATTTAAACCTTTTACAAGCGCTTTTACATCTGCTTTAGTACGCAGTGGTGGTTTTACCTTGTAAAGACTGTCAAAGCCCATTAAAGCATCGTCAGTAAGTACAAGGTGATGCGCGGCAACATCACAGGTCACTTTTATCCCTCTTTTCTTGGCCTCCTTTATCAGATCAACAGATCGGGCGGTAGTTATAGTACTGAAATGTATTTTTGAGTCGGTGTATTCTGCCAGGTAAAGATCACGCGCCACTATAAGCTCTTCGGCCAGTGAGGGTATCCCCTTCATGCCTAATAAAGTGCTTACTTCGCCCTCGTTCACTTTGGCTTTGCCAGCTATTGCGGGGTCTTCAGGGTAAGAGAAAACAAGCGCGTCAAATCCCTTTGTATATAATAATGCTCGTTCCATGAGGCCCGCGTCGCTGACAGGGCGGGTGCCATCTGTAAAAGCTTTCGCTCCACTCAGAAACATGTCATACATTTCAGCGAGGTCCTTACCTTCCCGTTTGTGCGAGATGGTGCCGAGCGGATAAACATCAACCAGGTTATTTTTGGCGCGGTTAAATAAGTATTCAACTTCGGCTTTTGAATGTACCGGAGGGTGGGTATTCGGCATTAAAGCAATACCTGTAAAACCACCGGCTGCTGCGGCTTTAGTACCTGATTGTAAGGTTTCCTTTGATTCAAGGCCAAGCTCGCCAATGTTACAGTTAAGATCAAAAAAGCCCGGTATTATCTGTTTGCCCTTAGCATCAAAAACAGGCGCGTCGTCCTCAATTGATTTAGCTATGGCAGTAATGGTTCCTTTTTTTATTAAAATATCAGCAACTTGTTGATGGAAGGGTGAGTTTGGATCAACAACTGTAGCGGATTTGATAAGCAAATTCATTTGCGCTGTTTATGTGTGGATTGGTGCTGATTTCTCGTCCCTTAAAAGTACCCGCTGATCCGTCTTGTAAAACTTTATCAGCAGTATTTCAATGGCAAGAAAAACCAATGCCAAAATTATACAAAGTTTCCATAATTGCACGCCAAAATTTGATGTACCTATAACATCTTTTAACGACGCCTTTGTTGCTTGTATAACTCCCCGCGCTTCGGGCACAATATCGTCCAATTCGCCTGCGCTATAATAGCTCATATCAGACTCGGCCCTGTTGTCATTAAATGCCATTACAGCAACTGTACTATCCTGCTTTTTCAGGTCATATAAGCCGGTCTCCTGCAATTGATCAGACACGTAAAGCAATGTGCTTCCCTCCTGTTGCCTAACATCAGGAATAATACTCTTACCCGCTTTGGTTAATTTTAATAATTGCTTTTCTGACGACTGTATAGGCATGGTTTCTATTACATCGTCATGCCCCATGCTATAAAACAGAGGCTGCTCGCGTCCACTTAATAAAGCTATCCTGAACATTATAGGTACAAACAAGGCGTGCCGTGGCAGGTTACTAAAATCTTCTGCCAATGGCACAGCCGAAACATAAACCTTGCCGGCTCCACTGTTATATCCGGCCCAGAAAGAATAACCATTCTGCAATTGCATTAAGCTTTCGCTTTGCATTTTTGAACCGGAATTAAGATGATAATATTTTTTTACCATCGGCAGATCCGGATTTTTAGGGAAAGCTTCGAAAATATCTTTAAAAACCGGGTTTTGCAGATTTAAGGAAGTCACTTTAATATTTTCGGTCGCCATTTGATCGGGGTACGCCGCTCCTATATTTTGCAGGAACGAGCGATTGTTAACCAGGTCAGCATCGGTTGCCGGAAATACAACCAGCGTACCGCCTTTTTTTACATAAGTAGTCAATTGCTGAGCCAGGCCCGGTGAAACCAAACGAACATCGCTTAAGGCAATAAGCGGATAACTACCTAACGATGCATAATCCACATTACCTTCCGGCACGCGGCTGGCCGCAAAAAACGGATCAGAAGCAAAAACAGCTTTTAAAAATGGATTAGGAACGCCGCCGTCAATTAACAGCACAGGCATTTTTTCTTTTACATTAAAGCTCAAAAAAAAGCGATTATCAAAAGTAACCGGGTTATCCTGCATGCTTATTTCGCCACGCTGCCAGCCGGCTGTAAGACCTGAAAAACTAAGTGTATCAATTTGCGAAGAATGTGCCGGGATAGTAAAACCGCCCAATGCTTTTTGCTCGCCGTTTATGCTTAACCTAAGCGGTATTTTGGTTGATGCTTCGTTAGAATAGTTGTGCAACTTAACTATCATTTTCTCCGTTTCGCCCGGGCGATGAATAGCGCTTAACAGCCAAACAGAATCAACCGCCACGTTAGCCGGCGCGCTGGCCTTTAGCTGCACCAAACTTATGTGTAAGCTGGTATCGCTTTTTAAAGGTTTGCCATCGGCAATATTCTTTTGAAAATCAGAAAGAATATAAACTGACCGTTCTGCTTCGGGCTGCATATCCAGGAGGCTTTGCTGCCTGTAAATAATTTGCTGTAGTTTATGGTTGCGAGGACTGATCTTTACGGCATCTGCTTCGTCAAAAAATTCCGCACGGGTTAGCAGGCGCTGATGACGGCCCTCAAAATCCTGTGTAAGTAGTTGGAAACGATCGTTATTGGTGTAAGCAGCGGCAATCTCTTTCGCCCTACGTTTTGCCTCATCTAACAATGAGCCTTCGCGATTGAGGTTCTGCATTGAATAGGAGTTGTCAATAAAGATACTTACCAACTGCCGCGGTCCCGCTATCTCGGCGTGTTTCCCGGGAATGTAAGGACGGGCAAATGCCAACACCAAAAAAAGCAATGCCAATAAACGCGAAGCAAGAATAAGCCGCTCCTTTACATTTCTGCGCGACGACTGCTGCTCCTGTATATTTTTAAGGAACTGTACATTACTGAAATAGACTTTTTGATACCTGCGAAAATTGAACAGGTGCACAATTACCGGTATAGCAAGCGATGCTAAAGCGAATAAAAAAGCTGGATATAAAAAATGCACAGGCTTAAATGGGTTATATACAAATATGCAAAAAAGGCATTAGCATCAAAATATTTTAACCGTTTGTAAAGAGATTATCACCAATGTTATATTAATTAAACAAAGAAACTGATGTACTGGTTAATAACCATATGGAATGGCACATAGGATGTTCGGGATTTCATTATAAACGTTGGAAGGAAAGATTCTATCCAGCGGGTTTACCTCAAAAAAAATGGTTCGATTATTATTGTCAACACTTTAAAACGCTGGAACTTAACGTTACCTTCTACCGCTTTCCACAATTGTCATTTCTTCAAAACTGGCACACCAACAGCCCGGCTGATTTCAGATTCGCGGTGAAAGCACCTCGCGCAATAACACACTACAGAAAATTTATTAATACTGTAGATTTTATAAGCAGTTTTTACGATACCATAAACAATGGTTTACAACAAAAACTGGGGCCGGTGCTATTTCAAATGCCACCTACTTTTCAATATGATGAAGATAAACTGGAGCGTGTTATTAATAGCCTTGATCCATCATTTAGTAACGTTTTTGAACCGCGGCATTCAAGCTGGTGGAACGAGAATGTTTATAAACGCTTAGCGGAAAAAAACATCACCTTTTGCGGTATGAGTTACCCCGGCTTACCTGACGATGTAATTCAAAATGCTCCTACAGTTTACTATCGTTTTCACGGTGTACCTGATCTTTATAGCTCACCCTACAGTGAAGATTTCTTGAAAAAAGTTATCCAAGCAATAGATAAGTCGGCCAAAGAAGGCTGGTTTTATTTCAACAACGATGTAAACGCTGTAGCGCCGCGAAATGCCAAGCAAATGATGGGTCTGTTATGATTGTCTGTCTATCATTGGAAAGTCGTCAACGAGTATGGCAATAAGCTGACTAATCCCTATTGATGAGCATCACAATAAAAGCTACTTTTGTGTGCAATTTTAAAAATCCGATGTCTGAAATTATAGAACACGTTAAATGCCTTATCATAGGTTCTGGTCCTGCGGGATACACAGCTGCTATTTATGCTTCGCGAGCCGATCTTAAACCGGTAATGTATACAGGAATGCTTGCCGGTGGCCAGCTTACCCAAACTACCGATGTAGAAAACTTCCCGGGTTACCCACATGGCATTATGGGTCCGGAAATGATGGAAGATTTTCGCAAACAAGCTGAACGACTTGGTACTGAGATCCGTTTTGGGTATGTGAGCGCTGTTGATTTTTCGAGCCTGCCACATAAAGTTACTGTTGATGAGATTAAAACTATTACCGCTGATACCGTTATTATTTCAACCGGTGCTTCAGCTAAATGGCTCGGTTTAGACTCTGAACAAAAGTACAGCGGTTTTGGCGTATCAGCCTGTGCGGTTTGTGACGGGTTCTTCTTTAAAGGACAAGACGTGGCCATTGTAGGGGCCGGTGATACTGCAGCAGAAGAAGCTACTTATCTGGCTAAGTTATGCCGCAAGGTGTATATGATAGTACGCAGAGACGAGTTCCGGGCATCAAAAGCAATGGTGCACCGCGTGCTTAATACAAAAAACATTGAGCTACTATATAATACTGAAACCCAGGAAATATTAGGCGATGGGCAAAGCGTTAATGGTGTAAGAGTCTTAAATAATAAAACCGCCGAAGAAAGAGTACTTGATATTACAGGTTTCTTTGTGGCGATAGGACATCAACCGAATACGGAGATCTTTAAAGGCTGGATAGACATGGACGAAACAGGCTATATCAAAACCCGTCCAGGGTCAACAGAAACAAATATTGAGGGCGTATTTTGCTGTGGCGATGCGCAGGATCATATTTATCGCCAGGCAGTTACTGCTGCCGGCACAGGCTGCATGGCTGCAATTGACGCTGAACGTTACCTTGCTGCCAAAGAACACGTAGTAACCGCGTAAATAAATAAAAGATTATATATTATAAAAGCTGCCTATGGGCGGCTTTTATAATGGGTGCGGTAACTCGATTAGGCTTTGCGTAAGCTACGAAACCAGTGATAAAGCCATGTATTGATAAGCACAAGGCCCATTCCATAAAAAATGTCTTCTACGGGTATGGTCAATATTCGTGGCCCCATAATGTGGTCGGCATTGTACCAAACAACCGGAGCATCCAGGCCCGTTCCCGTAAGTAGGCCGTTTACTATCAAAAACGGAATAAGTAAGATTACGTACACTACATAAAATTGCGCAAGCCATTGTAGTTTTTTATATTGAGCAACCGCAATTAAAACAGCTAATAATGCAAACGCCGACGCCGTGTAGTAGTGAGTATAAAAAACCGCTGCCAGTATAACTAAACAACCAATAAGCGAGTAATTAATATACTGCAGAAATCCTTTTGAAACGGTTGGCCTTATAACCCTTGAAAGGCAATCGAAGGTAAAAACGCATGCATAGGGGATGCAAATAAAAAAAAGCAACTCCTCCAATGGTAGGTTTCCTATAAAAATACCGGTAAGGTATGTTTTGTTAAAGCCCCAAACACCCATGTGCGTAAACCAACTGTCCCAAAGCACATAACACAACGTAGTGATACCAATAGCAGGCAGTAATGCATACCACTTTTTATAAAGACCACTGCCGGGATGAAACGAAACCAGCAGTGGCACCAACACGCTTAATACATCAATCAGCAAATAAGTATATTGGATCATTAACTGGCTTTTTTATTCCGGAAATACTTTAAAGGTACCCAAAGCATTCCAAAACACTCCCCATCTTCTTTTCCTAAATGCTTGTGGTGTATTTTATGAGCACGACGTATGCCCAGCAAATACTTGTTGTTAGTGTTACGAAACCATTTTATGCGCTGGTGGATGAAAATATCGTGCACAATGAAATAGCATAAGCCATATAAAGTAATGCCAATACCAATATATAAAGCAAATTTGGCTTCGGTAAAACTGCCGATAGTTAGACAAGCTATCCCCGGCGTAGCAAAGATGAGAAAGAAAAAATCGTTATGCTCCAGTAAACCATACTGTTCCTTATGATGATGGTCTTCATGCAAATTCCAAAGTAGGCCATGCATCAGGTACTTATGCGCCAGCCATGCCACGGCTTCCATTGCAAAAAATGAACCCGAGGCAATCAAAATATGATAGATAACCGGTGTCATTCTTAATTTATTTTATTCGTTCAAAACACAATTTAAACCACTCGCTGTATTGCCCGGGGTTCAGGCGGATATCTTCTTCCAACTTTTCACGCTCAATATACTTAAACGCCGCCACTTCGTTTGGGTCGGGAACTGGCCGTTCGTCGCATATGCCTATAAAAGCGTGGTCATACTCGTGTTCCACCAGATTGTTGTCCAGTTCTGCGCGATAAATAAAACTGAACCAATGGATAAGCTTGCAACTTATTCCCATTTCTTCTTTCAGTCTTCTGTTCGCTGCATCTATCAGATCTTCACCCGGGCGCGGGTGGCTGCAGCAGGTATTGCTCCACTTTCCGCCCGAATGATATTTTTCTTGGGCACGCTGCTGCAGCAAAAATTCGCCTTTCTCATTAAATATAAATATTGAAATAGCCCGATGTAAAGTGCCGGTGAGGTGCGCCTCCATTTTTTCCATAACGCCAACTTCCAAGTCCTTCTCGTCTACTAATATCACACTTTCCATACGCTATTATTATATTTCTGACTAAATCCAGTTCAATTTGTGTTTAAGCAAGGTATCAAACAACAACGCTATTTTACGGCTGTTAGATATGCGGAACCTTGTTGAAAAAACGGTACATGCGCCGGCTAACTTAATTTTCTCGAATAATTTCTGATAATACCGGTATGCCAGGAAAACTCCCCTCCTTGACGATCTTGGCAACGCCCGTATACCTTTCAATGCTTCACAAAGATCGGCCTCTATATCAAGCTCTATCTTACGCTTGTCGGTTTCTGTAAATTGAGCCAGGTCAACACCGGGAAAATAAGTTCTGTTCAGTTGCAGATAATCGGCTCCAATATCACGCAAAAAGTTGATCTTCTGAAACGCTGCGCCAAGTTTCATTGCGCGAGGCTTAAGCTCTTCAAACATTAGCTGATTACCGCCTGTAAAAACGTAAAGGCACATTAGACCAACTACCTCTGCCGATCCCAGAATATATTCCTCATACTTTTGTTGAGTATAGTTGTGCCTGCCAAGGTCCATCTCCATACTCTCAAGAAACTGATTTATCAATTGATGGTCAATGCTGTAACAATGCACCGCTTGCTGAAATGAGTTGAGTATAGGGTTAAGACTAATACCATTTTCAATTGCCTCAAAACAGTCCTTTTTAAATTGATTCAGCAATACTTGCTTGTCGTAGTCGTGGAAACTGTCTACAATTTCATCTGCCAACCTTACAAACCCGTAAATGGCATATATTGGGTCATGTAAATCCTTATCCAGAAAACGTATCCCTAACGAGAAGCTGGTGCTATACCGCCTTGTGGTTAATTTGCTGCACTCAGCCGACAGTTGATCAAATTTTTCTTTCATAGGCTTTAGCTTTTAAGGTATTTTAATAATTGATTGGCGGCTACGTTGCCAGAAATAATAGCAGGGGGTACGCCTGGACCGGGTACTGTCAAATGACCGGCAAAAAATAGGTTGTCAACTTTTTTACTTCGGATGGATGGTTTAAGTATAGCCGTCTGCCTTAAAGTATTTGCCAGCCCGTAAGCGTTTCCGGCAAATGCGTTATAGTCGCCTTTAAAATCCGCTATACAGTAACTTTTTTTATAATCAAGCTGATCGTTAATACTTTCACCACAATAAGCTTCAAGTCGTTTCAAAACAGTATCGAAATATTGCTCTCGTATTTCCTCCGCATCTAATACGTCTACAGCTAATGGCATTAGTATAAATATATTTTCGTGGCCTTCAGGAGCCACGCTATCATCAGTTTTTGACGTGCAACAAACGTAAAAGAGAGGTTTTGATGGCCACTTGGGCTCGCGATAAATCTCCTGTGCATGCACCTGGAGATCTTCGTCGAAAAACAAGTTATGATGCTTAAGTTTTTCAATTTTCTTCTTTACGCCCAAGTAAAATATCAAAGCAGACGGTGCCATTACCCTGGTTTGCCAATAGTTGGGCGTATAGTTGCGGTATTGCGGTCTCAACAGTTGCTGATCTATATGATGGTAATCTGCACTGCCTATCACTCCGTCAACCACACGATTACCAACATTTGTATGGATATATGATATTTTTCTATCTCTTATGTCAAACCCGGTAACGGTTACATCGGTATAAAATTTAACACCCTGTCTTTCTGCTACGGTCTGCATAGCTTGGATAACGCTGCCGAAGCCACCTTTGGGATACCATGTACCTAATGCAAGGCCGGCATAGTTCATTAAACTGTAAAGCGCGGGCGTATCCTCTGCCATTGCGCCCAAGAACAAAGCAGGGAACTCCATAAGCGCCTTTAGTTTGGGGTGTTTAAAGTATCTCTTTACGTGCGCGCTTAGCGATGTAAAAACCTGGAGCTTTAATAACCCCTTCGCCAGATCCATATCAGCAAACTCTGTGAGTGACAAGCCGGGTTTATAAACCAGTTTATTGATGCCGATGTTATATTTATAAGCGGCCTCGCTCAAAAATTTTTGTAAAGCTACCGCAGCGCCTTTTTCAATTTGCTCAAAAATATCCGCTAACTGTTCCAAATTTTCGGGCACTTCCAGCACGTCATCCCGACCGAAAATGACAGCATATTGCGGATCTAAAGCGCTAAGCTTATAAAAGTCGGCAGGCTTGTAACCCATATCGCCAAAGAACTTTTCAAATACATCAGGCATCCAGTACCAGCTTGGGCCCATATCAAAAGTGTAGCCATTATCAGTATGTATTTGCCTCGCCCGCCCGCCTACGGTAGCGTTTTTTTCATAAACGCTCACCGTACAACCAGCCTTTGCAAGGTATGAGGCCGCGCTTAGCCCTGCGAAGCCCGAACCGATAACTGCTATATGCTTATTTTGGTAGTCGGTACACATCATGAATTAGCAATAACTTGTTCAAAAGCACCAGGTGACTCCAACCATTTCACATTGGCAGGGTAGTTTATTCCACTCAGTACTTTTTTGTTACCGGATACGTAAATATTTGTATTTGGAAACTGCTTAGCTAACTCGTTCAGATACACTTGTGCGTTTGCAAGCGGGCGTATGCGGGTCATAAAAAAGAGCAGATTCTGTGGTTGGGTAGCCTCTGAAGTATTGATAAGGGATGGCAAGGGAACCTTGGCACCCAGATAGATTACCTGCCGGCCATTAGCTCTGAGCAGATAGCTTGCCAGCAACAAACCAATATCATGATCTTCATCTTCGGGTAAAAAAAGCATCCATTTGGCTGCGGCGGCATCTTGTCGGCCGCTGCAACCGTCTATGGCTGTAAAAAGTTTCTGACGGATGATTTGTGACAGGAAATGCTCCTGCGACGGGCACATGCCGCCATTTAACCACATCAATCCCATCCTGACCAACATGGGATAAATTACAAGCTTGTATGTATTTAATAAACCGCTCTGATTAATACATGCGGATATTAGCGAGCTTATTTTCTGCTCGTTGTATATTAAAGTGTTGTTAATTATCTGCGATATAAAAAATTCGTAGCGGTCGTCCGCGGAATTATTTTGGTCGATATCCTTTAGCAATAATTCATTCATCTCATCTTTACTCAACCCACAAGCCTGCGAAATTTTATGGCCTGCGTGATAAAGGCCTGAAATGCAGAGTAGGCGCTTTAGCTGCTCATCATCGTAAAAACGTGTATTTCCGGTTGTGCGTGAGGGAGTAAGCGCACCATAACGGCGTTCCCAAATCCTTATGTTGTGAACGGATATGCCGGACAGCTGCTCTAGATCGGAAATAGAATATTGCATTTTTGTCTAAATTTATTATCAACAAATCTAGACAAATAACTCGTAATTTTTTAAAATTGTTTTACATCTCTCGCGAATTAATTCCGAAACATAAATAGCTGAGCAGATTGTGGCATTATTTTTACAGGTTAAATATCATTCTATTTTAATAAAATTATAATTTCACCAAAGAATTATTGATGAACCTATTTATGTGTAAAAAAAGTCGGTTATTACTAACTGTATTATCTTTTTTTTTAATAACTAATTTAAAAGCACAGGAAACGGACCCAAATTTGGGTATAATTCCTGCTCCGGTTTCTGTCAAAAAAAATGCGGGTAATTTTTTATTGAGTCGTGAAACAACTTTGCTTGCAGACAGCGTTGATAATAAAGCGGTGTTATTTTTGGTGGATTATCTGCAAAATAAAACGGTGTTGCGTATTCAACCCAAACATTTTTCAGGACAAAGCAGCAACAATAGCCTGGTGTTAACCAGTATTGGTTCTGAAACTTTACCGGCCGAAGGCTATCGCCTAACCATAACACCTCAAAACATTACTATAGTTGGTAAAGGTGCCGGCTTATTTTATGGGATACAAACACTTATTCAACTTATTCCTTTTGATCACACGGCAGCAATAACCCTTCCCTGCGCGCAGATAGAAGATTTTCCCCGTTTTAAATATCGTGGTTTTATGCTGGATGTTTCGCGTCACTTTTTCTCAGTGGCTTACATCAAAAAGTATCTTGATCTGATGGCCACCTACAAACTGAACAATTTCCACTGGCATTTAAGTGATGACCAGGGATGGCGGGTTGAGATCAAAAAATATCCCAAGTTGACAGAAATAGCAAGCCGGCGTTTTGAAACCTTAATAGGCAACTATCATGACCGACAGCCGCAGCAATTTGACAATACACCGTACGGTGGTTTTTATACGCAGGATGAGATACGTGATGTTGTGCGCTACGCGGCTGCAAAATATATTAACATCATCCCCGAAATTGATATGCCCGGCCACTCAAAGGCCGCCCTTACGGCTTACCCTGAATTTGGGTGCAACGCGCCCGATACTTATACAGTATCAGGCACCTGGAGCGAAAGGCATGATGTATTTTGCCCCACCGAGGCGACTTTTACTTTTTTGCAGGATATATTGAGCGAACTGATGACCTTGTTCCCCGGAAAGTATATCCATATAGGGGGCGATGAAGTTGCTAAAGACGATTGGAAAGCAAACGCATTCTCTCAGCAATTGATAAAGCGTTTAAAGTTGAAGGACGAAAAAGGCCTGCAAAGTTATTTTATACGTCGCATGGAAGAGTTTGTTAACTCAAAAGGACGTGTAGTTATTGGATGGGATGAAATATTAGATGGCGGTATCGCGCCAAATGCAAGTGTAATGAGCTGGCGCGGCGAAGCGGGTGGTATTGATGCTGCTCAGCAAGGGCATGATGTTATTATGGCACCAAGCAATCAGGCGCTTTATTTAGACCATACACAAGGAACTAACTTGAATACTGAACCTGTGGGAATAGGCGGCAACGCCCCTATTCAGAAAACATATAATTATAACCCGGTTCCTGCACAGCTAACGCCGGATCAGCAGAAATATATAATAGGTGTGCAGGCTAATTTATGGAACGAGTATATTGCTACGCCGAATAAAGTAGAGTATATGCTGCTGCCGCGATTTATGGCCCTATCAGAAATTGCCTGGACGCCGTTAGCCAATAAGAGCTTTACTGATTTTATGGAGGTAAGAATACCTCAGCATCTGGCTGTTCTTGAAAAAAACAATTACAACTATCGCGTTCCCGGTACCATTGGAGCAAAAGACACCATAATGTTTGGCAGTCAACTCACCGCGCAGCTAAAACCATCGGTAAAAGGTGCTAAAGTATATTATACTATTGACGGCTACACCCCAAATGAAACGGATCTGGAATATTCTGTACCACTTAATTTTAATATCCCGCCTAATCAATACCGCGAATTGCAAACGATTGTAATAACCCCCGCCGGAAAAAGAAGCACAGCAACCAAAACCGTTGTTTATAATAAAACGCCGCTGCCTCCCGTTGATTATTTGGGTAGCAGGCAGGGCATGTTGTATCAGCTGTTTCCTGGCGAGTTCACCAGTACACGTCAGTTAAATTTGACGACGGCAGGTTTCGATACTACACAGGTGATAAAAAGCTTTAATACATTGCCTTTTCGTAAAATAGCGTCGTCCTTTGGTGTGATCTATAATGGTTATCTTCGTGTTGACGAGGATGGTATGTATGGCTTTTCAACCCTAACTGATGATGGCTCAATGTTATTTGTTGATGATTATCCGGTGGTTGACAATGACGGACGCCATTCACCAATTGAAAAAAGCGGATCAGTGCCTTTGCAAAAGGGTTTTCATAAGATCACTATTA
Organism: uncultured Mucilaginibacter sp.; assembly: GCF_946479965.1. The sequence goes on from NZ_CAMLHX010000020.1 coordinate 33,483, forward strand.
AATACATAGATGTACGCATACCCGGAAAAATACAGGTTTTTATGACTATCCCGGGCAAACCTAAAGGCGAGCTATCGCCTGAATCACTTTTTTATTAAATGTAAATGAGAAAACTTCCGATCTTTTTAGTTCCGGTACTTTGTGTAATTATTGCCGGCTGCGGTGGTAACGACAAACCGGTAGTTAAAACACCAACTGCTAAAGCACCTACCGTAATGGCCCCTTTCCGATTTCATAAGCCCATAGAAGTATCACCCGGCCAATATTATGATGTGCTGAGCTGGGGCCGTGGAGCGGTTGATACGGGTGCGTTCATTATTCTGCATTCTGATTCATCGGGCAGAAAGTACAACACTACAACCGGTGATCTGGATGGTAAAATAACCGACGTTTATAATACCGACATGGATGCCGACGGCAACCCTGAAATATTGATAGAAGCTAAAAGCACAGATACTACCAAATATGTAAATGTTTACGCTTTCGAGTTTAATGATAACAAAGCCCGCGAAATTGATTTCCCGCGCCTTAAAAGTTCTAAAGCTAATTACAGGGGTAAAGACAATTTTTATATTCAGGAAGGAAAATTGATAAGGGAATTCCCTTCTTACATAGGCAAAGGTAGCGAGGCAAAACCAACGGGCGGCAAGTTTAAACTGGAATATGGCTTGAGCGGGAACGATTTCACTGTAAAAGTACTGGTAACGGATTCTACACTTAAAGAAGAACCTGTAGTACAGGCACCGGTAAAGAAAAAAGAAAGCACCAAAAAGAAAGCCAGTAAGAAAAAGAGACGGAGACGATAGTTAAAGCTATACAAAGTGGTTTTTACCAAATAAAATTTGGTTTGATTGCTTTTTAAACAAAAAATAAAAATTTTCTATTGACATATACTTTTTTGACGTATATTTACGCCATAATTAAAAACAATGAAATTTAACAATGCATATTTTTATGGTTACTACTTTTACTTTAACAGTAAAAGCCGTGACTAATATGCAAAAACATATAACAAGAAATTGAAAAGTCCCGGCCCATACAGCCGGGATTTTTTGCTTAATAACATTATGAAAAAAGATAAACCAAGAGTAGCTATACAGGGAATAAGGGCATCGTTCCATGAGCAGGCTGCATTTGAATATTTTGGCGAGAATATTGAAACTATTGAATGCGACTCGTTCAAGCAAACCTTTGTAGCGCTTGAAAATAAAGAAGCCGATTATATAGTTATGGCTATTGAGAACAGTATTGCCGGTAGCATTCTGCCTAACTACTCATTGCTTTTGGGTTATAATTTTCCGGTAGTTGGCGAGGTTTACTTACCTATACAGCTGCATTTAATGGCATTGCCTGGCGTAAAGTTCGATCAGATTAAATATGTTACCTCCCACCCTATGGCGATACGCCAGTGTAACGACTTTTTTGACGAATATCCACATCTTAAAATTGTTGAGAGCAGTGATACTGCCGCTTGCGCCAAACGTATACGTGATGAACAGCTTACCGACACAGTTGCTGTAGCTAACATACTTGCGGCAAGGTTGTACGGATTAGATATTATTGAGCGCCGGATAGAATCAAACAAAAAGAATTATACACGTTTTCTGATTCTTACCACGCATGACAACGTAACCAAACAAACGCCAAATAAAGCATCGTTATGTTTTCAGGTTAGCAACCAGGTTGGCGCATTGGCTAAGGTGTTGAATATTTTTGCTGATTTAGGCGTTAACATGAGCAAAATACAATCAATGCCAGTATTAGGTAAACGCCATGAGTATAATTTTTATGTTGATGTTGAATGGGATGACAGCAAGCAGTATGATGCGGCTGTGAAGCAAGTACTTAAGTACACCCACAACTTTAATATCTTGGGTGAGTACGCCCGCTACGAAGAAGAAGCTGAAAAAACAACTATCGCAGCAAAAGCAGAAAAACCTGCACGCAAGTACATAAGTATAAAAAAATTAAATAAATAGAACAGATTTACAGACATTCGCAACCAAATTAAAACGATGAAACTTAATTTAAACATACAGCCGCTAAACACATGGATAAACGGCGGAAGTGAGCCCCTGTTAATTGCAGGTCCATGCAGCGCCGAAACTGAGGACCAGTTAGTGGCTACAGCACATTTATTAAAAAGTACAGGTAAAATTGCTGCCCTACGTGCAGGTATCTGGAAACCACGCACCCGCCCAGGCGAGTTTGAAGGAATTGGCAGCATCGGTTTGGAGTGGTTAAAACGCGCCAAAGCAGAAACGGGCTTGCCTACTGCTGTTGAAGTGGCAACCGCCAAACACGTTGAAGAAGCATTGGCAGCAGGTGTAGATATTCTGTGGGTTGGCGCTCGTTCAACTGCAAATCCTTTTACTGTACAGGAAATTGCCGACGCATTAAAAGGTACTGATGTACCGGTAATGGTTAAAAACCCTGTAAACCCTGATATTTCATTGTGGATAGGTGCGTTAGAGCGTATCAACAACGCGGGTATAACTAAACTGGCGGCTATTCACCGCGGTTTCTCATCTTACGAAAAATCAGCTTTCCGTAATGAGCCAATGTGGGATATCGCTATTCATCTGAAAACTTTAGCACCACACCTGCCTATTATCTGCGATCCGAGTCACATTACCGGCAACCGCGATCTGATAGGTTATGTATCGCAAAAAGCGCTTGACCTTGATATGCAGGGATTGATGATTGAGTCGCACATTGACCCAAGTGTAGCCTGGACAGACGCTAAACAACAAGTTACTCCGGCTGCTTTGGCTGAATTGATTGACCGGTTGGTGCTGCGTAAACCAGAAGCTGGAAGCGCTATTGTTAAAGATAAATTACACGATCTGCGTGGAAATATTGACAAGATTGACGATCTGTTAATTCAGAAAATTGCCGAGCGCATGAAAATTGCTGAAGAGATTGGCACCTACAAACGTGATAACAACATTACCATTTTGCAGGTAAATCGTTGGGATGAGATCTTACAAAAAGCCATTAGCTACGGTAAAGCTTTAAAATTAAGCGAAGAATTTACAGAGAAATTTTTAGAGCTGATACATAACGAATCTATCCGCAGACAAACTGAGATCATGAACAAAGATCAGGCTGGTCAGCAGGCAGAAAAACTTACACACGCTTAAAAATGAGCCATAATATTCTGCTTACCAAGACCGGAAAAACCGCAAACGGCACCATTAACCTCACAGGCTCAAAAAGCGAGTGCAACCGCGCGCTTATTATTGAAGCCCTGAGCGATGGCAAGGTTAAGGTAAAAAACCTGTCGGATGCGGCGGATACGGTTACGTTGGCGGGGATTTTAAAGTCGGGTAAGCTTGACAGTGTCCTATCTGATTCAAATAATTCCGAAATCGAAAATCCGATATCCGAAATTAACATTGGACCAGCGGGCACGGCAATGCGTTTCCTTACTGCTTATTATACATTGCAGCCTGAAGAAGTTGTGCTAACCGGCAGTGCGCGTATGAAACAACGCCCGATAGGTGTTTTGGTTGATGCGCTACGTGAACTAGGAGCAGAAATTGATTATGTGGAGAACGATGGCTACCCTCCTATCCACATAAAGGGTAATCTGGCACAAAAAACCAATCGCGTAAGCATAAAAGGCGATATAAGCAGTCAGTACATAACTGCATTGTTGCTAATAGCTGCAAAGCTTCCGCAGGGCTTAGAGCTACATATTGAAGGTGAATTAACTTCCCGACCCTATGTGGAAATGACGCTGGCGATGTTGGAGCAGGCAGGGATACAACACAACTGGAGCGGCAATGTGATAAGCATTACTCATCAGGAGTTTAAAGAAACTGCTTTGCCTGTTGAACCCGATTGGAGCGCGGCTTCCTACTGGTTCGCCATTACAGCTCTTGCTGATGAAGCAGAAATTTTTTTAACAGGGTTAACGGCCTACAGCCTACAAGGCGATAGCGTTATAACTGAGATAATGGCCAACTTTGGTATCACATCGCAGTTTAAGGATGGTGGTGTTTTGCTAAAAAAAGAGGCTAAACCTATCAACAAAAAGTTGTTTGATATGAAAAAATGCCCCGACTTAGCGCAAACCGTCGTCGTTGTTTGTGCCGCGTTGGGTCATGAAGCTACATTTACCGGCTTAGAAACCTTGAAAATCAAGGAAACTGACCGTGTTAAGGCTTTACAGAACGAGCTTGCAAAAATGGGCGTTAAACTGATTGAAGATAACGAACATTACACTATAGATTGCAGCGGCAAATTCATTCCCGAGCGCATGTTCGTTAATACATATGATGATCACCGTATGGCGATGGCTTTTGCACCGTTGGCTTTAATGATACCGGAGCTGGAAGTTGAGGATGCCAAAGTAGTTGAAAAATCATACCCAGCGTTCTGGACAGATTTGGAAACAGTTGGGTTTGTGGTGTCGGAGGCAAAAGGTTAAAAGCGAAAGGTTAAAGGTTTTTGAAGTGATTCAATCACTCATTCAAAATTCAATAATTCACTAATTATAAAATGGCAGGCAATTCATTCGGGCAATTATTCAGAATAACAACATTTGGCGAATCGCATGGCGAGGCTATCGGCGTAATAATTGACGGTTGCCCTTCTATGCTAGATGTTGATTTGGATTATATCCAGGGCGAGCTGGATAAACGCAAGCCTGGTCAATCTAAAATAACTACACAGCGTAAGGAAAGCGATACAGTGCGCATTCTCTCAGGTGTGTTTGAAGGTAAAACTACCGGCACTCCTATCATGATGCTGATTCCGAATGAAGACCAACGCTCAAAGGATTACAGCCACAATACGGATGTTTTCCGTCCATCACATGCCGACTATACTTATCAAACTAAATACGGCATTCGCGATCATCGTGGTGGTGGGCGTTCATCTGCCCGCGAAACAGCTGCGCGCGTAGCGGCCGGAGCTTTGGCTAAACTGCTGCTTAAAACACAGGGTATTGAAATAGTTGCGCATGTAAGCAGCGTTGGTAAAATAGACGCGCCCAATGTAGAGATACTAAGCGCCGATGATTTTATAGCAGAACGTGAAAAAAACATTGTTCGCTGCGCCGATCCGGCAACCGCTAATGAAATGATTGACTTTATTGACTCTGTGCGTAAGGACGGCGATACGGTTGGTGGCAAAGTCAGTTGTCATGTGCTCAACTGTCCGGTTGGTTTAGGCGATCCTGTTTTTGATAAGCTTCACGCCGATTTGGGCAAAGCTATGCTAAGCATCAACGCTGTACATGGTTTTGAGTTCGGATCAGGTTTTGAAGGCAGCGAAATGCGGGGATCTGAACATAATGACGTATTTATCAAAAATGAAGCCGGCGAGATCAAAACTATATCAAATTACTCTGGTGGCATACAAGGTGGCATTAGCAACGGTATGCCTATTGAGTTTAAAGTAGCGTTTAAGCCGGTTGCAACCATTATGCATAACCAAGCGACTATAAATGCCGCTGGCGAAGCTGCTGAAATTTCGGGTAAGGGTCGTCACGATCCATGTGTGGTACCGCGCGCTGTTCCTATTGTTGAAGCTATGGCCGCGCTGGTTATTGCCGACTATTGGCTGCGCAATAGAAATACAAAATTGCCGCAGTAAAAAATATGTTAATACGGTGCTGCAACTATCCACTTTCAATAGCTATTGCGTTAGCTTTTGCATTGGTGTTAAACGGGTGCCAGGAAAAGTCTGAGCCGAAAGACGAAGCGCAGAAAACACCCAGTCGACCATCTGCGCAGGCGAAAGAAATGCCGGAAATACCGAGAGATAGTATTTCTCTTTTTATTCTTGATGAGGTAATCACAAAAGACGAAGACACAGCAGCTTTTGTTTCTGTATCAGATATTGACAGGCTTCCAGGAGATTACAATTCGCCTGCCGATTCAGTTGACCGTCTTGTTATTCCAAGTCTGGAAAATAAGGAGGCAAAAGACACGCGACATTTAACGTTAACATCGAAATATAGAAAAAGGTTACTTTCAGGTACGGGCATATCAGAAACTGATAGTCTGTTTGTTTATGATTACGGTAAAGACGTACTTTTAAGTTTTGCCATTAGCTCTCTCGACGCTGTTGCCAAATTAAGTGTCTATGAAGATGAGACAGTTGCACAACACTCTGCAAGAGATTATATGTTAGGCTTCAAGATAGATCGAGCTGCCCTAGTTAGCATTAATAATCGTTATCCTTCTACTAGCTATGTTTACATAGGTGCTAAAAATCCTTTTACCAGGAATCAAATGCACCCTATTGTTTGGAAGAGAACCGACCCAAAGAACTTTCCATCAATACCATTGCGAACCGAGGACAGAGAAATATTAAAAGGGTTTAAACTTACCGGCAGCTACACGTTTCAGTCAGACAGAAATCATTTTTACCTTCAGGATTTTGTTAATAAAGAATCACATTGTGAGCGAGTAATTATTTGCGACGTTAATGGTAAAATAATACGTAACGAATTGTTAACGGAAACCGAAGGCACATCTCCCGCACGATTGAGTTTCGCAAGCAGTAAAACAAAAATGTATGAACAGTGGACTGGCCGGTTGCTCAAAAACAAACCGCCATTAACATTAGGTTTTGAATACATTTCGTTCGGCTGTCCGGTATTGTCTTTTGTCAATGAGTCGCACGGCTTCGTTGAGGTAAATTGCGATAACAGGCATTAAAACACCCTCCTCAAAATTTCATTTGGCCTATTGGGTTACCTTTCAAGTCCCGGGAGTATAAACATCAGGTGCCTCTCATAATTTGCACCCTCTGATTTTGCAATGTTAACCTATACTATCCAACTTTACAAAGAAGCTTACAGCGGTCTGTCAAAAAATAGCTGGTATTTAAGCATTGTGATGCTCATAAACCGCAGTGGCACTATGGTAGTGCCGTTTTTGAGCATCTACTGTATTCAGCAGCTGCATTTCAGTATTGTGCAGGCCGGTACTATTATGGCGTTGTTTGGGGTTGGCGCTTTGGCCGGTGCCTTTATAGGTGGTAAACTGGTTGACAAAATTGGCTTTTATGATATGCAGGTGGGTGCGCTGATAAGCGGAGGATTGTTTTTTATCCTGTTGGGCTTCCTCCAAAACTTTACTGCTTTAGCTATAGGTTCATTTGTACTCAGTCTTTGTAATGAGTCCTTTCGGCCCGCAAACTCTGCGGCTATAGCCCATTATAGCAATGATTCCAACAAAACGCGATCGTACTCTTTAAACCGGCTGGCTATAAATTTGGGCTGGGCAGTTGGCGGTGGCTTAGGTGGTTTTCTGGCGTCGATCAACTATCATTTATTGTTTTGGGTGGATGGTTGTACCAATATAATGGCAGCAGCGCTCCTCTTGCTGTTAATGCCCAGGGCAGCGGTGGCTAACACAATAAAAAAGCCTGACGCTGCAATCGTCAAAACGTCAGCGTACAAAGACAAAATTTACCTGGCTTTTATTGTACTGGCCACGCTGTTTGCTATTTGCTTTTATCAGTTTATGATAATGCAGCCCGTTTTTTTCAAAATTGAATGGCATTTTAGTGAGCGTTTCATCGGCTTCCTGATGGCACTGAACGGCCTTTTGATAGTAGTGATAGAGATGGTAATGATACATAAGCTGGAAGGACGGCGTAATCGCATGGTTTATATTATCAGCGGCGTGGCATTAGGGGGTGTTTCGTATATGCTATTGAATATATTACCGGCTGGTGCTGCGGCAGCGATAATCATAATTATACTCATCACCTTTAGTGAGATGTTTGCCATGCCTTTCATGAATTCGTTTTGGATCAGCCGTACAACGCCTCACAATCGCGGCGAATATGCGGCACTTTACAGCATGTCGTGGTCGGCTGCTCAAATCGTAGCACCATTTTTTGGGAGTAATGTAATAGCCTATGGCGGATTTAATTTATTATGGTGGATTTTTGGCGGAGTAAGTTTCGCTGCTGCAATTGGTTATTATTATCTCTATAGGATAATGATCAAGGCAGCTATTTAAAATCCTCGCGGTTACCAGTAGTTGTCCGGAATGCGCCATAACGTGTTAGACGGTATGAATAACTAAATACCAACTATTAAGTTGCTTTAGTATATTAGTACGCCCATTATAAACCATGAAAAATCACTTCAACATCCTTGCGGGTGTACTATTTAGCACCTGCATCTTTGCCGGAGCATCTGCAAACGCTCAATCTGGCTTACCTGCATCAGATAGCATTCGCCTAAACCAGCTGGGATTTTATCCAAAAGCACCAAAAATAGCAATAGTCCTTACAGATCATACTCAAAAATTTACCATACAATCAGCTGATCATAAAACAGTGTTTAGCGGTACACTGACACCATCGGCAAAACCGGATCTGTCTGGCAGAACTATTTATCTGGCTGATTTCTCAACATTACAGCAAGCGGGGAATTATATTTTAAATGTACGTGATGCAAATTATAGTTATCCGTTTACTATTAATATTGATATTCATCAAAAAGTAGCAGCGGCATCCATAAAAGGGTTTTATTATCAAAGAGCTTCTATCCCGTTACATGAAAAATATGCAGGCAAATGGAATAGACCAGCCGGGCACATGGGCAATAATGTATTAATACACCCATCAGCCGCGAGTGAAAAGCGGCCTGCAGGAAGTATAATTTCTGTTCCCCGCGGATGGTATGATGCGGGTGATTATAATAGCTATATAGTTAATAGCGGTATTACCATGGGTACGCTGTTTTCATTGTATGAGGATTTCCCGACACACATGAAAACCGTTTATTTAAATATCCCCGAAAGCAACAACCAATTACCTGACGTACTGGATGAATGTTTATGGAACTTGCGCTGGATGTTAGCCATGCAGGACCCAAATGATGGTGGTGTATATAATAAATTAACCAATGCGTCATTTGATGACATGATAATGCCCGATAAGGCTACTACGCCGCGTTATGTAGTACAAAAAGGTACCGCAGCCACACTTGATTTTGCAGCTGTAATGGCACAGGCCAGTAGAATTTTAAAACATTTTGAAAAACAAGCACCCGGTTTAGCAGATTCGTGCCTTAAAGCGGCATTAAATGCATGGAAATGGGCATTGGCCAATCCCAAAATGGCCTACAACCAGAATGCCATGAATAAACAATTTGAACCAAAGGTAGTTACAGGTGCTTATGGCGATAGCAGATTTGATGATGAATTTGATTGGGCCGCCGGTGAATTGTATATCACTACTAAAGATGAGGGTTATCTTAAAAATTTTGCAATGGATAATATTCGCTTATCAATACCAACATGGTCGCGGGTACGTATGCTGGCTTACTACAGTTTATTACGTAATCGCAATAGCTTAACTCCTTCTTTAAAACCTATTATACCAATATTAACCAATAAACTCACTGCTTTTGCCGATAGCTTATCAAATCCTGCCACCCTATCAGCTTATCAAACGGCTATGGGGCGATCAAATCGTGATTTTGTTTGGGGAAGTAGTTCGGTTGCTGCCAATCAGGGAATAGTTTTAATCAACGCTTATTTATTAACAAAAAACAAGCAATATCTAAACGCTGCTTTAGCCAATTTAGATTATATACTAGGCCGTAATGGCACAAGTTACTCACTGGTTACCGGATTTGGCCATAAACCCATTATGCACCCCCATCATCGTCAATCTATTGCCGATGGTATTATTGATCCTGTACCCGGCCTTTTATCCGGCGGACCAAACCCAAGCCAACAAGATAAGGTACCTTTACCTACAAAAATACCTAACCGCGCATTATCTGATAATGACGAGGCTTACGCTTCTAACGAAATAGCAATTAACTGGAATGCGCCATTTGCTTATTTAGCAAATGCCATTGAGGCACTAAAAACTTCGGCAGGTTATACTAAATAAATTATGACGACATCAGCCGCCTTTTAAAATTCGGGCAGTAACCAAAAGCTGCCCTGAATGGCGCATAATATGCTCGGCTGTATGCACATACAAACCTATTACTGTTGATGGAATTCGCGCCCTGCCCACACCCCTCACTTCGGTAAGCGTAGCCTCATCAACGGTGCTTAATTTGGCAACGGCTTTATCAATCTGCACACTAAACGCATCTAATATTGCTGCAACGCTGTCCTCTTTTTGGGGCGGTTCACCTTCCTTATGCAAAAAATCAAGTTGTTGCTGCGTCAGCGCCCTATCATCAGCATAAGTAAATAAGCGGTTTATTACGCCCGTCATATGCTGGATATGGAATCCCGGCGAGGCCATATTTATAGGCTTTATCCACAACAGTATTTCCGGAAAATCAACCATCAGCCTGTTAACTTCTTCCTTTGCCTGCAACAAAGCATGTGCAACGGGTTGCAATAACGCCGGCACGCCTTGCAGCGGCCCTCTTAACCAAACTTCGCGCTGGTGCTGTTCTGCCATAAATATTTAATATATTTTTATAAGTAGATTAATTATTATTCTGCTAAATAGCATTAATGGTATAGGTATTGCATTTGTAAAATATATTACATACAGATCCTATGATAAATTTTAAACTAATAAACCGCTATTTCATTTTAGCGTTAATAGCAGTCACATTAACCTTTCAGGCCTGTAAAAAAAGCCGGTCTGATATGGGCAAACAACTTTTTGATGCAACCAAAAATAAGGTTTTTAAAGATGTAACTCCCGAAGGTTTCGCACCGGTTTTTCAAAAGTTACTGGCAGATGAAAAAGCGAGAATAAAACAATCGCAAGTGATACTTCCCTTCTACGAAAACAATGGCTACGACGCCGTTTTTGTAATGGATCACATTATAAAAGAACAATTTAACCCGGCGAATGAATACCTTTTAAAGGCAAAAGTTCATGGCTTAAATCCCAAAATGTTTCAAGCTGACCGGATCAACGAGTTAATCAATAAACTGCATGATAAAAAAGCTATCAAAACATTGGATGAAGCTTATCATGATATTGCTGAGTTAGAACTTTTATCTGCAAATGCTTTGGTAAACTATTCAAATGCCCTGCAGTTTGGCGTAATAAGTCCGCGCCGTATATACGCCCGTTATTTTACTGACACCAAACGCCCCGACAGTGTATCTATGTTACAGGTTTTCCGTACACCCAATTTAAAGGGTTATTTGGATAGTATACAGCCCAAAGACCCTCAATACCTGGCTTTGCAAAAAGCTTTGGTAAATGGCATTAAAGTGCCTGGTATGACTACCGAAGAAGCAGAACGTACCCTTGCGGTAAACATGGAACGATTACGTTGGAAGAACAAACCAATCGGCGATGGTAAATATGTTATGGTTAACATTCCGGATTATCGTTTAGATGTTATGGAAAATGGCAGATCAACGCTGAATATGAAGGTTTGCGTTGGTGAGGGACGAAACGTTGATAATTTAGACAACCTGGTTGAGTACGATGAAAGTGATAAAACTGATCGCCCGTTCTCCCGCGAAACCCCACAATTAAACAGTATGATCCACAGCGTGCAGGTTAATCCGGTTTGGAACATACCCGAAAGTATCGCCACCAAAGAAATAATGAAAATAGCCGCTCAAGATCCCTATTACCTGGACAACGAAGGCATAGATGTTTACCAAGGTGGAAATAAGGTGGAGAATCCTGAAATGATTGATTGGTCTACTGCAAGCGGCGATGAATATTCATTCAAACAGCGCCCCGGCGATGGTAACGCGTTAGGCAAAATAAAGTTCCTGTTTAACAACCGAAGCAGCGTTTACCTGCACGATACTCCGGCTAAACTTGCTTTTAACAAAGAAGTCCGTGCTATAAGTCATGGCTGTGTACGTGTAGAAAAACCACAGGAATTGGCGCTCGCTTTGTTTGGCCCGGGACAAAAATATGATAGAATAGTGAAAGAAATGGGCAACAATAATACAGAGTCAACCGACATAGGTTTACCTAAAAAGGTACCTGTCTATATAACATACATAACCTGTTGGGTAGACGAAATCGGTACATTGCAGATTAGAAATGATGTGTACGGATTGGATATTGTGCTTTACGCGCACATGAACAAAATGATATCAACCTAATTAATAACAAGGGCTATAAAAAAAGGCGCTTTGGTTAACCAAAGCGCCTTTTTTATAGTTTATAATTGGATGTATCTTTTAAATTTTTGGAAGTGAATCCGTTTCTGTCGACGCATCGTTCAAAGCAAAATTACTTTCGAACGCATCACTCAAATACTTTGATGTGTAATTACGCTCGTTGCCGTTAATGAACAACAATGTTTTACCTTTTATGGTGTTGATAACCATATCACTAACTTCCGGAGAAACTGCCGGGCAACCGTGGCTTCTGCCTAAGCGGCCCAATTGAGCTATTGCTCCCTGGCTAACATAATCAGCAGCGTGAACAACAATAGCGCGGTTACGGGCCGCAGTGTTAAAACCTTCATCCATGCCATCTAATCTTAATGACCGACCATGTTTACCAAAATAAACATCATCGGTTATATAAAAACCCAGACTGCTTTGGTGCGACTCATTAGTGTTCGAAAAATGATCGGCCATATCACCTCCACTTCCCTGCCCATGGGCTACCCAGGTATTTAACAACAATTTCTTGTTCAGGATATCGACAATCCACATACGTTTTTCGCGGCTTGATTTTGTAAAATCAACAACAGTTATTATAGAGCTGTTTTTTGATAATTTATTGGCAGCTTTCAGATTAAAATAGCCGGTTAAAGCTTTTTCAAATACTTGCTGACTAAGACCTGATTGATTAAGGCTTGCAGCCTGATAAACGGTGCTAACATATTCATTAAATAATTCCTTAGCCGAAGAAGTCTTATTATTTGTAATTGCCGCAACTTTTTTTCCTTCTGCCGGTGCCCAGCTAATTGCCGTAACACATAACATCAAAAAAACGCAGCATATCCACCAAAAATGTTTTCTCATAATTTACACTTTTACAGTTTATAAAATAAAATATGTGGTGTGAGTTAAAGAACAGTACAAATATACCAATAATACTTAACAATAGGTACAATTCATGTCAAAGTATTATCATTAAGTAAAAATATTTTCTTAAAACGTTAATTTTACAGAACTGTATTAAAGACTGAAAGTTTGAGAAAAAGTTTAAATCATAAGAAAGGCCGGATGAACCGGCCTTTCTTTTATATCACTTCGTTAATACTCATTTCCTTTATTTCCTTGCTTTCAGGCCTGCCATTTTTAAAGGCTTTGCGTGGGGTTAAACCAAGCAATTCAAACATGGCCATATCTTCATCAAATGAAGGGTTTGGTGTAGTAAGCAATTTTTCGCCAGCAAAAATAGAATTAGCACCTGCCATAAAGCAGAAGGCCTGCTCAACAGTGCTCATTTCGGTACGACCCGCTGAGAGGCGCACAACTGTTTTTGGCATAACAATACGGGTAGTAGCTATCATCCGTACCATTTCCCAAATAGAAACACGCGGTTGTTCAGCTAATGGCGTTCCTTTAACAGGTACTAATGCATTAATTGGTACAGATTCCGGGTGTTGGGGTAAGTTAGACAACGTTTTGATCATCGATACGCGATCCTCAACAGTTTCTCCTAAGCCAATTATACCGCCACTGCACACTGATATTTTAGCCTTACGCACATGCGCCAACGTTTGCAAACGATCATCGTAAGTGCGAGTAGTAATAATGCGTTTATAATCGTCTTCTGATGTGTCTAAATTATGGTTATAAGCATACAAACCTGCATCAGCTAAACGCTGTGCCTGGCTCTCGGTAAGCATGCCTAATGTGCAGCACACCTCCATATCTAAACCGTTTACAGCTTTCACCATGTCAATCACTTTATCAAAATCGCGGTTATCGCGCACCTCGCGCCATGCCGCACCCATGCAAAGTCGTGACGCCCCCCCTGCTTTTGCTCTTTCTGCCACAGCAATAACTTCTTCCTTAGGCATTATGGCATGTACATCAACACCTGTATTATAACGGGCTGCCTGAGGGCAATACGCGCAATCCTCGGGGCACCCACCTGTTTTTATAGAGATCAGCGAACTGATCTGTACTTCGGCATAATCTTTATTTTCACGATGTATAGTAGCTGCTTTGTAAACAAGGTCAAGCAACGGTGTATGGTATATTTCAGCAATTTCTTCGCGGGTCCAGTTATGTCTTACTTCGGTCATTCTATTTAGCTATTAAATTTTCAATTATTATTAAGAAGCATTTTCGCTTCTTGCTTTAAAACTGTTAAATGGTTGGCTATTATATTCCATATAACTTCGGGGTGTACGTTGTCATAACTATGGATTATTTTATTTCTGGCATCTACTATTCGGCGGGCATCAGTGATTTTAATTTCGGGATATAATTTAAGTAGGTTATTTACAGCCTCCCCAATTATTTCAAGGTTGCGTTCAACCGCATGCTGAAGCATTAAATTCTGCTTGAAGCTTTCAAAATCATTTTTATCTCCCATAAATTGTTCAATATTTTCGATGCAATTTAATATATCGAACAAATACTTCTTTATTTCACGCCCCATAGATCAACTGCTTCTTCTCGTCAATATCTGCGCTCAAATATGGATTTTTTATTGTTCCATTTACAAGCAGATCAACCTCCCTGTTAAAAGTCTGCCTCAATGCATCGTGCAGATTCCACCATATTTTCCCTCTCTCCAGTGCATTTATACCATCTTCAAAATCAATCAACAAATCGATATCGCTCTTCTCGTTAAAATTATCTCCAACAACAGATCCAAAAGCATAAGCGCTTTTTATCCGATAAACCTTAAATAGGTTCACAATAGTTGGCAGTTGCGATTGTATTATAGGGTGAAGCATTTATGATCAAAATTACGATAAAACCTTAAAACTATTTAAAGCTTACAGCAAAAACTTGCTGGCCAGCCACAGCGGCAATAAAAAGCCAATACAATCTGTAAATGTGGTGATAATAATAGACGAACCTACAGCGGGGTCAATTCCAAAACGTTTTAAAAGCAGTGGAACAGACGCTCCGGTTAAGCCGGCCACTATTAAATTACCTGTCATGGCCAAAAACAATACTAAACCAAGCATAGGGTTAGCATCATACCAAAAGGCAAACAACAATACTATCAGTCCATTAGCGGCACCGTTTATCATGCCAACTAAAAATTCTTTTAAAACAGTTCTGTACGCTTGGTTATCGGTAAGATCGGTTAATGATATACGCCTAACCGTTACCGCCAAAGCCTGCGTAGCCGCATTACCGCCCATGCCCCCTACTATGGTTAAATAAGCTACTATTACCGGCACCTGGTCTTCAACGTATGTGTAATGCCTTATTACTGATGAAGCCAAAAACGCAGTGCCCAAATTGACAACCAACCACGGCAAACGGCTTTTTACAGCGTCCTGCCAGCTACCACTCAGCTCTTCGTCTTCTGATACGCCGGAGAACTTTAGTATATCCTCGGTACTCTCTTCTTCCATTACGTCGATAATATCATCAACAGTAATGCGTCCTAACAACTTCATGTGATCGTCAACAACGGGGATAGTAGTAAGGTTGTATTGGGATATCAGCCTTGCCACCTCTTCCTGGTCAACATCGGCTTTAACAAACACCGGATCGGCTTTTAGCAGATCGCTTATTTTAGCATCGGCATGCGCCTTTATAATATTTTTTATAGATACTACTCCTCGCAAGGTATCATCGTCTTCAACCACATAAATGGTATAAAACTCCTCCATCTCTTCAGATTGGCGGATGATATCGTCAAGCGCGCCTTTTTTATCCTGCCTGATGTTAACCTTTATCAGTGAGGAGTTCATCAAGCCGCCCGCGGTGTTCTCGCCATAGCTTAATAAAGCCCGAATACTGGAAGCATCCTCCTCGTCCATACTTTCAAGCAGGTCTTCCTGCTCGTGCTCTTCAAGTTGGGCTATAAGGTCGGTCGCGTCGTCATAATCCAGCTCGCTTACAATTTCAGAGCGTTTTTCAGGATCAAGGGTGATGAGCAGTTCGCCGGGATGCGCCTCTTCATCCATTTCAGCAATAACTTCTGAAGCGATGTCAGTTGGGAGTATATTAATGATACGCTCCTGGGCATCGGAAGGTAATTTTTCAAAAAGAATAGCTATCTCTGAGGCATGATAGTCCTTCAGTACTTCGGATAATGTTGCATCATCACCCTCAAGGGCCGCTTTAACACGGCTCAGGTCCTTCTTATCCACTTCAAAAGATTGCATTTTGCAAAATAAGCATTTGAACCCAAACAGGTATAGTATTAAAATTAAATGTTGTTAAAAGTACTCGTGTAGGAAACATCGCCTTCCAAAAATCAAGACCAGAAAATAAAAAATTAACAAAAATTCTTGACAAGATAATTTTAATTAATACTTTTGTCTACCAAATCTATAGGATATACATAATTAATATACTTTAACATTTTATGATCAAACTTTACCCCTTTCAAATCGCTGTAGTTCGTTGCTGTTGCTGATTGATATTTCAATAAAACCAAGCAATTACATCAACAACTCATTCTTAGCACACAATAACAAACAAATGAAATTTATTAGCAACACAGTAAAATTTTTACTGTTAACATTTTTGGTTTACTCATCGCCGGCAGCCTTTGCCCAAAATGTAGTAACAGGGGTAGTAAAAAACTCTAAGGGCGTGGTAGTGCCCGGCGCAACCGTTACCATTAGAGGTACAACTACAGCAGTAGCTGCTGACGAACAGGGTGTATTCTCCATTACGCCGAAAGTGGAAACTCCTTTTTATCTCCAGGTAAAATCAGTTGGTTTTAAACCACAGGATTTCCAGGTTTTGTCTTTCCAAACCACTCCATTAGAATTAACCTTAGTTGAAGACGATCTGCTAAGCGAAATAGTTGTAACATCCCGTCGTCGCAGAGAGCTTTTACAGGATGTTCCTATTCCTGTTTCTGTTGTAGGTGGTACACAGATAGATCAGGCCGGTGCATTTAATGTTAATTACGTTAAACAATTTGTACCATCTTTACAGTTATATACTTCAAACCCGCGTAATACCGGTATCAACATTCGTGGTATTGGTTCACCGTTCGGTTTAACAAACGACGGCCTGGATCCGGGTGTTGGTGTTTATGTTGATGGTGTGTATTACGCCCGCCCTGCAGTTGCTACGTTCGACTTTATTGACGTAGAGAACATTGAGGTATTGCGCGGCCCGCAAGGAACCTTATTCGGTAAAAATACCGCTGCGGGTGCATTCAACATTACTACCCGCAAGCCAAGCTTTACGCCCGGTTATACCTTCGAGACCAGCTTTGGTAACTTTGGTTACATACAAGGTAAAGCCGCTATAACCGGTCCGTTAAGCAAAACTATTGCTGCACGTTTATCATTCTCGGGCACTCAACGCGACGGTTTAGTTCAAAATGTTCGCACCGGTAGATCTGTTAATGATCTTAACAACTTAGGTGCGCGTTTACAGTTCCTATACAAACCTTCTGATAACGTCTCTATCACCTTAGCAGGCGACGCGTCTGATCAAAAACCCGAGGGTTATGCGCAAGTTGTTGCAGGCGTGGCTCCTACAAAACGTGCGGCGTATCGCCAATTTAATGCTATCGTGAACGATCTGGGTTACAAACTACCAAGTTTAAACGCTTTTGACCGTGTGATAGACCATGATACTCCATGGAGATCAGGTAACAAATTAGGCGGTGTATCATTAAACGGCGACTTTAAAATTGGCCCGGGTACTTTAACCTCCACCACTGCATACCGCTATTGGGACTGGGATCCATCAAACGACCGTGACTTTACAGGCCTGCCTGTATTACAAAAATCTCAAAACCCGGCTAAACACCATAACTGGTCTCAGGAAATACGTTATGCGGGCGACTTCGCTAAAAACTTAAGCGGTGTTGTTGGTGTGTTTTATCTGGATCAGGAAGTTAAAATTACCGGTACTGAAGAGTCTGGCGCGGCTCAATGGCGCTTTTCTAAAAGCTCAACCGGTAACAATGCCAACACTCCAGGTACCACTAACGATCAATTATGGGCAACACCAGGTTTGTTAGAAGGTTATGGCATTTATACAAACGCTTCCATCAAATCAAAAAGCGCCGCGGCATTTGGTAGTATTGACTATGAATTTGCTAAAAACTTCCACATTATACCCGGTGCACGTATAAATTACGACAAAAAGGATGTTTTCTATGATCGCCAGGCAAGAGGCGGCCTTGATATAGCTAACAGCGGTTACAGTGCTGCAATAAAAACTGAACTTCAAAAAATTAAAAACGGCGTATATAGCAGCCAAAACTACGCGACAACTGTTGATGAGAACAATTTCACCTTCTCGTTAACCGCGGCTTACAGACCGGGCACAAGATTTAACGCTTTTGCTACTTACTCAACAAGCTACAAGCCTGTGGGTGTTAACGTAGCCGGCTTGCCATCACCTGAAGCAGGTAAAACAATATTAGATTACGCTGTGATCAAACCTGAAAAAACACGTCACTATGAAATTGGCTTCAAAAGCACGCCATTGGACAACTTTATTGTGAATCTGACTTTCCATAATTCAGATATTGATAACTACCAAACCAACGTGCAATCTGCAGATCTAACGGTTAACCGTGGTTACATAGCCAATGCCGAGAAAGTAAATGTAAAAGGTGTTGAGTTAGATGCCAACATCAAGGTAGATCAACATTTCTCATTCTACGGTAACGCTGCCTGGACCGACGCTAAATACGTTAAGTTCACTAACGCCCCACTTCCATTAGAAGAAACAGGTTTATTGCCTCCGTTTAAAGATATATCAGGCGGTGCACTTCCGGGTGTGTCAAAATGGGCAGGTGCAATAGGTGGCGAATTTGCTACCAAGGCTAATTTCCTGACCAATACGACCTCACAGTTCTTTTTAGCGGTAGATGGTTCATTCCGTTCATCGTTCTCATCAAGTGCATCACCATCAGCTTATTTAAACATAGCCGGTTACGGATTGGTTAACGGCCGTTTAGGCTTTAAAGCTACACGTGGTATCAGCGCGTATGTATGGGCTCGTAACCTGCTTAACCAAAACTATTTTGAGCAGTTACTACCGGCAGGTGGTAACGCGGGTCACTACGCAGGTGTATTGGGCGACCAAAGAACACTTGGAGTAACATTAAGATATTCTTTATAGGTTAATACAATTGATGATGAAAGGCCGCTCCGAAAGGACGGCCTTTTTTTGTTTGTACTACTCTCTGCATTTTTACAGATATTTTAAAAAAAAGCCCTGGCGGAGTAACGCCAGGGCTTACAACTTTCACCGTTACATTATGCCCAAATAATCATTTCCATCACCAGCCTCTGTTTCAAGCGTTTTAACGTTCGATTGTACAGGTTTCTTAGGTGCAACAGTTTCTTTTGTGCATGCATTTAAGCATACAGAAACGATAATGCTTAATGCTAATACTTTTGCTAATTTCTTCATACAAATATGGTTAAGGTTAAAATATATTTAAATATATATGTTAATTTACAAAACAACAAAGCCCTGCATAATGCAAGGCTTCGTTAAATATAAACTCTAATTATTACTTTATCACAAACCCACCATTAGGCTGAATTTCGATTTCCAATTCACCGTTTTTGGCGATATCTATTTGCTTGGTGAAGGTAGCTTTAGCGCTGTCATCATTATAAAGCTGCACCTTTTTACCGGCTATCATAGGTAACTTAAGTTTAAGCTTCAAAACCTCTTTATTAGCATTGGCACCTGCTATGTACCATCTATCCAAATGCCTGCGGGCTATTACCGCGCTTTTACCAGGGTATCCATCAATGTAAACTGTTTCATCCCATGTAGTTGGAACAGTTTTCATAAAATCAATTTCAAAGGCAGGCACGTCTGTTAAGTTATTAGGTGCAAGCGCGAAAAACTGCACTGAATTTTGAAACAAAACAGCTGTTGCCAACTGAAATGCATCCGTTGTTAAACGCGGGCTACGGCCCTGGTTTGTTTTGGTAAGGAACTTATTTAAGAATACGCCACCAAACTCCATGTTTCCAACAGCATTACGGATAAATGGATGGAAAGTAGCATAAACCGCCTCTGTTTGGCGATTACCTTGGTTAAAATAAACCATTTCTGATGCCAAAACAGCCTCGCTGCCTACATAGTTAGGATACATACGCTCCCAGCCGCGTGGCAAGGTTGCACCGTGAACATCTATCATCAGTCCATAATCATTACCATCTGAGAAGATATCCTCATATAGTCGGATAGTTTCTTGTTTATCGCCACCCCAAAAGTCAACTTTAAGGCCTACCACACCAATATCGCGCAGCCATTTCATTTCTTTTTTCCGTTCAATAGAAGTATTCATCTTATCGCGCGGGCCCTGCGGAGCGTCATTAAACTGACCGTTTGAGTTGTACCATAAAAACACGCCTACTTTTTTTGACGCTGCGTATTTAACCAACCGCGTCATTTTCTCCTTACCAACATTTTTGTCCCACAAAGCATCCATCAATATAAAATCGTACTTAAGCGCGGCAGCCAGGTCAATATACTTAACCTGATCTGCATAGTTCATGCTGTTATCCTGCCATAATATCCAGCTCCAGGTGCCTTTGCCGTATTTATAAACTTTTGATGCTTTGTATAATGGATCAACTACATCATAAGGAATTGTAGTCTCTACAATAGGCTTTAAATTGTCGCCCACAGTAATGGTTCTCCACGGCGTATGGCCCGGCAATGATATTGCGGCCCCCGTTGATCCAAATCCGTTATTTTGCTTAACACTTGGATACTCAATTGAATAAACGCCATCTGCCGATATCTCGCTTAAGTGTGATGCGCAGTATAAACTGCTTAAGCCGGTTTCTGATATTAAAACCCATCCATCAGTACCAACATGGAACAGACCCGGGAAAACATAACCATCTGCTGCCGGGCGTGGTTTTACCATCGGCGCATCGGCTACATAGGCGCTTTCGTAACTCGGTGCCGTGCGGGCGAAACCTGTCATAGCCGCCATGTTGTTAGAAAGGAATGTAGTTGTTGCTGCGGGGAACTTAAAGCCTGTGGCCTCCTTCTCAACCACGCATGACATGCGCTCGCCCATTGGCTCTATTTGATAACGGAACGCGATGTTATTATTGCTTACCTGGAACTCCACATTCAACTTACGTTGCTTAGCGTTCTCCAACACATAGATAAGTTTATTGGCCACATAATGGATCTTAGAGCGCTTTATCTTATCCTGTGTGTAATTTTTGTCGACCACACCCTGTGTGTTGCTTAAATACTTCATGCCGGTGCTAAAATCGCCCTCGTTAGTGGTAAGCCCTAAAGGCGACTTATCTATCATGGTTTTACCCTTGTAGGTAACCGTGTAAGCGGGCTTTCCGTCGGTAACGGTAATGCCTACACTTAATTGTTTATCCGGGCTAACAACCGAGATATCCTGCGCATAACTATTAAGCGTTAAAGCGCCTAAACATACCGCAAGCAGCGTGGAACTAAAAAATTTCATAAATAATGTATTGGTGTTATAATGGTTTTGACAACTTATAGCAAATGTATAATTGTTTTTAAAACACTTATTGTTTTTCGCGATTTTTTTAGCAGAATATAGATAATTCGGTAGTTATAATGATAGCCAAAACCGCGTTTAGCTTTTGTTGTTTAAAGATTAATTAAGACAAGCATTTATGGCAGAAAGTAAAATAGCAGAATTAAGCAGGTTAATGGCTCAAAAAGGCCTCACTATTTCTTTTGCAGAAAGCGCTACAGCGGGATGGCTCTGTTCAGAATTTGCATCAGAACACTCAGGCAAAGTTTTAAAAGGCGGCATTGTTTGCTATGATGCCGATCTGAAAGTGTCATTATTAGGTGTTCCGCGCGAATTATTTGACAAGTTTACGCCCGAGTCAATGGAAGTAACGCGGGACCTGGCAGAACGATTAGACTCAAAGATACCATCAGATATCCAGGTGGGTGTTACCGGCCTAACCGCACCCGGTGGCAGCGAGACAGCCGAAAAGCCTGTGGGTACCATGTTTGTTTTTGCAGTGGTTAAGGGGAAGCCCTGTAGCTTCAGGAAAGTATTTTCCGGCTCGCGCGAGGATATTATTCATCAAACCATTCAAGCTACGGCAGAGCTGCTAATAGATGCGGTAAAAGCTCTGTAAATCAAGCAATATCTCTCAAGCGCCCGATCAACTAAAATTTTAATTTTCATTTTTACTAGGGTTTAGTACGTCTACAATGCTCCTATCATTAGACAAAACTTATCTATTTTAATTATTAGTGGTTAAATTGTAAGTTTATCTAAACCTAAATAAACCCACTAAACCGCCACAATCCTTGTAAAAATGAGCATTCAGTATACTAATACCGTTAATTATTTGCGTGGGCCGGTTATTGTAGCGTTTTGGTTTATTTGCTTTATACTCTGTGCCAGCCCTTCATTTGCAAATGAATTAATAGTTGATAAAGCGCCCCATCAAATGCGGGCCGATAGTACCCGGTTTAATATTAGCGGAAGGGTACTTGATGAGACCGGTGAACCCCTACCCGGCGCTACGGTTTTTATCAGTAACTCAAAATGGGCCGCAAGTACCGACAATAAGGGGATGTTTAAAATCACAGAAATTCCGGCCGGAAATTACGAAGTACTGGTGCGTATGATGGGCTTTTCAACTTTTACGAAAGTATTCAGCATAACAAACAGATCAGTTACTATAAACGTAACGCTAAATCCGGATGCAATTGCATTAAGCGAAGCAAAGATAGTTGCCAAACCCGACGGAAACAGAGCGCGGTATTTGAAAACATTTACAGAAGTATTTATAGGCCAATCTGATAACGCTAAAAAGAGTAAAATACTTAATAGCGACGTGATCAGGTTTCAGTACATAAAAGCTACAGGTACATTAACTGCCCGCTCCACAGACTTTATCAAAGTAGAAAACGCGGGGTTGGGTTACAATATATATTACCTCTTAAATTCCTTTGCTTTTAACCAACGCGATCAAACCTTTGCTTACGATGGTAAGATATTTTTTGAAGAGCTAACCGGTGATGAAAAAAAACAAACTGAGTGGAGCAAAAATCGTTCACTTGCTTACTATGGCTCAATGCAGCATTTTTTCAGGGCTCTTTCTGCCGGAACCACAGATGCAGAAGGATTTAAGGTTTACAAAATTGCCGATGCCGAGTTAGGTCAAACTCCAAATTATAACAGTTCAGGCTCGGCCCGGACGGGTAACATAGCTATAAACCGTATAAACATTGACCGATCTAACCTAAAACCTATAAAACCCGATTCGCTGTTTAAAACTGTTGGTTTTAACAAGGTTTTAAAAATACCGTTGCTTGTAAAAAACGACGACACTACCCGTTTTTACGTTTGTTATATGAACCAAAGGGAGCCCACAAGGTTTGTTAGCTCGGGCGCGCATTTAAATATACCAATACAAAACGGGCAAGTTTCAAGAGTTTTTCAGTTGACTGACAATATCATATTAAACAAAAACGGCACATTAAACCCTCAAAAAAATGTGTTGCTTGAAGGCTTTTGGGGTTGGCACCGGGTTGGCGATGTTTTACCGGAGGAGTTTATACCTCCTGCGGGGGTAAATACACAAAAGACACTGGCAAAGAATACAGACCTGCCAATGAAGCAAGGTCCGGCTGAAAAGATACAGGCCGACAGTACACGTTTTAGCTTTACGGGCCGGGTGATAGATGAGAAAGGCGAGCCTATGCCAGGGGCAACAATTTTTATCACTAATACCAAATGGGCTGCAAGTGCAAACAGTGAAGGTATGTTTAAACTTTCCGGCATTTCACCGGGTACTTATGAAGTGCTGGTGCGCATGATGGGTTTTGTAACCTTTACAAAAGCATTCAGCATAACAGACAGATCAGTTACTATAAACGTAACGCTAAATCAAGATGCAATTGCATTGAGCGAAGCAAAGATAGTTGCCAAACCCGACGGCAACCGAGCGCGTTATTTGAAAATATTTACAGAGGCGTTTATTGGCCAGTCTGACAATGGCAGAAAAAGCAGAATTATTAACAGTGATGTAATAAGGTTTAAAAACAATGAGGCGACTAATACACTAACAGCCCGCTCAACAGATCTCATCAAAATAGAAAACCTCGGGTTAGGTTATAATGTGTATTACCTGCTAAACTCTTCTGCAATTAACCATCAACAAATATCGTCATCCTTCGCGTTTGACGGGAAGGTATTTTTTGAAGAACTAAAAGGCGACGACAAAAAGCAAAAGGAATGGAGCCAAAATCGTTCTGCTGCGTATTATGGTTCAATGCGCCATTTTTTTAAGGCCTTGTATGAAGGCACTACTGATGCTGAAGGATTTAAGATCTATAAACTTGCCGACTCAGAGTTAGGTCGGCCTACAAAATTAAACACGCGCGAGGCCAACGCGTATATAGCAGGTTTGATGCTCAATCGCGTAAATATTAACCTGGCAAGCCTTAAACCTGTAAAACCTGATTCACTATATAAAGTAGTGAATATAAACAAGGTTTTGCAGCTGCCAATATTGGTAAAAGATGGAGACACCACGCGCTTTTATTTTTGCTATACCCGTAAAGGCGAACCTTCCAGGTTTTTAAATTCGGGCGCGCATCTAAATCTCCCTGTACCAAACGCGCAAATTTCATCGCTTCGCCAGTTGGGGAATGATGATGTAATAATAAACAAAAACGGCACTTTAACTCCGCAGCAAAATGTAATAAATGAAGGCTTCTGGACCTGGCAACGGGTTGGTGATGTGTTGCCCGAAGAATTTATTGAACAGATGCAGATAAACAAAGAACCTTTAGCGGCCTACCCCTTAGCACAAACCGGTAACGTTGAAAATATCCACATACAAATGGACCGGTCGTGGTATTTAAAAGGCGATACAGCATGGTTGAAGTTATATGTTGTGGATGCAAATAACAGACCATCTACCGATAGTAAAGTTTGCTTTATAGAGCTGATTGATGCTAACAAACGCATTATTAAAAATCTGCGTTTGCCATTAAATATGGGCACAGCCTGGGGAGAGTTAGCACTTAGCGATAGCCTGCTAAAAAAAGGGGCATACTTGCTCAGGGCCTACACCAATAACATGTTAAAAAATGGCAATGCTTTTTTTTACCAAACCATCCGTATAGCTGATCTTAACATTGCAACAGCAAAGACCAGAAGTGCAACAACGAAGCAATTGCAAACCGGCTCTGACAGTTTAACTATCCGATTTTTTCCGGAAGGAGGGTCGCTGATAACAGATGTAAACTCCCGGCTGGCTTTAAAAGCAACGGCCCTGGGGAAACCGGTGAGTAAAATACACGGATATATAACTAACGGGGATGGCAGCCATATAGCTAAATTTGAGACAAATAATAATGGAATTAGCGCGTTTAATTTAAAACCACTAAATAAGGGCAAATACCAGGCGGTAATTGAACTGGCTAACGGCGGCGAAAAACGCTTTGCTCTACCCCAATCGGTACAGCCCGGCATTGGGATGGCCATAACGCAAAATGAGGATAAAATTGTAGCTCGTTTTAACACAAGCAATATAACCACCAAAACGCAATTGAGGCTTGTTGGCAAAGCAAACGGCCAGATACAATTTCAACAGGAAAAACAGGTAGAGTTAACGGGCGACAGCATAGTAATACCAAAGTCGTCTTTACCACAAGGTATATTGCAATTTAGTCTGTATACAACTAATAATATACTTGTTGCGGATAGAATGGTTTACAACGGGGTGAACAGCCGGCAACTTAAAGTAAAGGTAGCTGCTAACAAAGCGACCTATAAGCCACATGACAAAGTTGACATAAGCATTGCTGTTATGGATGCCGACAGTATACCAATTAGCGGAAATTTTTCGGTTTCGGTAAATAATGAAGCTGATGAACCTCTGGTTGATCACAATAGCATATACAGCGACTTGCTGTTAAATAACAAGTTAATTTATGATACAGGCAAATCAGATACTGAGCGTTATAGAGAACTTAATGATATGTTACTAACGCTAAGAGCGCAAACTGATTACAAAGTATCAATACCTCAGCAACAGGCAACCAGTCCTCCATCAGATACTTCCGCTGTTTTGCAGGGCCGGGTTTACACAAGCAAAGGCAAGCCCGCAGAGCCAAGCGTAATTGGTATTTATTTTCCGGCAGGAGGCCCCGTTCTAACAACAGTTTCAGACAATAAGGGCAAGTTTAAATTCGACAACATTCCGGTTAAAAGAGGTGAGCCATTTTATATTGTTGCAAAGGAAAAGAACGGCAAAGAACTAAATGTTACCGTTGATAAATTTACACCGCCACCTATTACCGATGAAATAATGGCCGACACACTTATGGTTAGCAATGCTAACGAATACGCGGAATATGTTGCTAAAAGGATAGAGGATTTAAAAACCGGCAATATACTTGGTACCGAGCTTAGCGAGGTGTTGATAAAAGATAAGAAAAAGACGGAGCCTTCTGTAAAAGATTTGGTTCGGCGATCATCATCAAGCATCGGCTTAACTCCCGATCAGGTAATAACCTTTATTGACCTGTTAGATTGCGTGGCGCCAACATTGGGTGACTGCCTGGCAATGAAATTAAATAATGTGGCCGTCACAACTGATAATAGTGGCAGAAAGAGGCTAATTGCCAGAGGAAGGTCTACCAATCCAATGGCTGTTTTTGTTAATGGAATAGAGCGGCCGGACGCTCTTAATACTGTAGCGCCCTCTGAAATTGAAAGCATTGAAGTATTAAAAGGAGCCAATGCCGCGGCTTATGGGTTAAGCAGTGGTAATGGCGTGGTTGTAATTACTACGAAAAAGGGTGGGATTGATTATTGGGCGTATGAACAGGAGCATTATGTACCGGGCTCAACCAAAACAGCGCCGGTTAAACTTTACAGGTTTGAAAATGGATTTGATATAGCAAAGGATTTTTACGCGCCCGATTATAACGCGATACTGGGAAGCATCATTGATAAATGGCGACCAACAATTTACTGGAACCCTAATGTTGTTACCGGCAGCAACGGCACAGCGCAGTTAAGCTACTTTACCAACGGCGTACCAGGCACTTACCGGGTAACAATTGAGGGAATTGATGATTATGGCAGAATTGCAAGGCAGGTGTTTAGGTATACGGTTAGTGAGTAGCTAAATATATCAGGACGGATCAAATCCGAGGCGATCCAAAGTGTTGCAAAAGCGATCCAAAGTGATCCAATGGCAAATTAGCTATTTTTTAAATAGCTGAAATACAATTAGTTAACTATTTCGTGGGTGATCCATTTTTGTTTAAAATTAGCAGCGCTAATCTTCTTACTTAAACGCTTAATTAACAGTAAATTACCTAAATACTTGCGAACATAATATTATAAAATGTGAATATAGTATTGTTTCAACTGTTTCATACGTTATATGTAACATATTAACAATCAATATATTACAAATATATCCGTTTTACTTATTTTATCTATTAAATCGATTTTGTGGATCACCACGCAAATTGCCTATTTCTTTATAGATGCTATAAAAGCGGGTATCTTGTCGAGGTAGTTCTCCTCCCCTAACAGCTTAACAAACTTACTGCCTACAATGGCCCCGTTGGCGTATTCGCAGGCTTTATCAAACGATGCCTTGTCGGTAATACCAAAGCCTATAATGGTTGGATTGTTGAGTCCCATAGCCTTTACGCGCTTGTAATAATCCTCTATATTAACAGATACATTCAGGTTACCCCCTGTTATTGATGATGACGATAGCAGGTAGATAAAGCTGTTGCTCAACTCGTCTATCTTACGGATGCGCTCAGCCGAAGTTTGCGGCGTTACCAGGAAGATATTGCTTAGGTTATTATCTTTAAAAAACCGGGCGTACATGTTTTCGTATTCGTACATAGGCAGGTCGGGTACAATTACGCCGTCTACGCCTACCTCGGCTGCTTTCTTGCAAAAGCGTTCTACACCATATTGCACAATAGGGTTTACATAACCCATTAACAATATCGGCATAGTAACCCGCTTGCGCAGATCCTTTAGCTGCTCAAACAATACATTAAGGGTCATGCCATTCTCTAATGCACGTTCTGAACTATGCTGAATGGTTGGCCCATCAGCAACGGGGTCAGAGTATGGAAAACCTATCTCTAAAAAGTCGGCACCAGCTTTTTCCAGGGCCTCGGCAATATCAAGGGTTGAATTAAGTTCAGGGTAACCCGCCGTGAAATAGATGGATAAAAGGTTATTGTTTTTCTCTTTAAAGAGTTGGTTTAAGCGGTTCATTGTTAGTTCATAGTTCATGGTTAATAGTTCATGGTTATTGGTTGCTGTGCATTTTACTATGAACTATTAACCATGAACCATGAACCACCAACCTAATATCCAAAATGTTTAATATATGTGTCCAGGTCCTTATCTCCCCTGCCCGACAGGCAGATCACCACATTATCGTTTGCCTTAAAATGCATCTTCTCCAGCTGCGCCAGCGCGTGTGCAGACTCTATAGCGGGTATAATTCCTTCCAACTGGCAGCACAACAAGCCGGCCTGCAAAGCTTCGTCGTCGGTTACACTGGCGTATTGCGCACGTTTTATCTTATACAAATGAGCGTGCTGCGGACCAATACCGGGGTAATCCAAACCCGCTGATATAGAATAAGGTTCAACTACCTGCCCGTCGTCGGTTTGCATTAAAATGGTGCGGCTGCCGTGTAAAACGCCCTCGCGGCCCAAAAATGTTGTAGCTGCTGAGTGGCCGCTGTCTACTCCTTTGCCGGCAGCTTCAACAGCAATCAGTTGCACATTATCATCATCCAAAAAATGGTAGAACATACCCATAGCATTACTGCCGCCGCCAACGCAAGCCATAACATAGTGGGGTAATTCACTACCTGTATGTTCAAGCAACTGTTTTTTGGTTTCAAAAGATATGATAGACTGAAAGCGCGCCACCATATCAGGGTAAGGGTATGGGCCCACCACAGACCCAATGATATAATGAGTATCAACCGGGTTAGCAATCCAGTCGCGCAGGGCCTCATTAGTGGCATCCTTAAGCGTTTTGCTGCCTGATGTAGCGGGTACAACCGTAGCGCCCAACATCTTCATACGAGACACATTAGGTGCCTGCCTTGCCATGTCTATCTCGCCCATGTACACAATGCATTCCAGCCCCATCAATGCGCAGACAGTGGCAGTTGCCACACCATGCTGGCCTGCGCCGGTCTCAGCTATAATACGTGTTTTACCGAGGCGTTTAGCCAAAAGTATTTGCCCGATGGCATTGTTTATCTTATGTGAGCCGGTATGGTTTAAGTCTTCTCTTTTTAGAAAGATATTGGCACCATACTTCTCTGAATACCGCTTTGCAAAATACAAAGGCGACGGCCTGCCTACATAGTCCTTTAGCAACTGGTCAAACTCCGTTCTAAAGGCAGGTTCGCTAATAATAGATAAATATCGCTGCCGTAGTTCTTCTACGTTGGGGTAAAGCATTTCGGGCACATAGGCCCCGCCAAAATCGCCGTAGTAGCCCTGCTCGTTAACTCCGTATTTCATTAGTGGTATATTGTTTTATTAGGGCAAATGCCTTCTTTAGTTTCTCTATATCTTTCATTCCCGGCGATGTTTCAAAACGACTATTGAGGTCAACTCCATAAAACTGCGGATGTTTTATATTCCTTATTTCCTCCAAATTATCAAGGCTAAGACCCCCACTTAAAAAAAAGGGAACATCTAACTTGTAACTGTTTAAAATGCTCCAATTAAAAGTTTCGCCGGAGCCGCCATGCGCCGCTGTTTTGGTATCAAACAGGAAAAAATCAACGCTTCCAACGTAGTTTTCAAGCTGTTTAAAATCAAAATTTTCATCCACTCCGAGCGCCTTTAAAACTACAACTTTGTTTTTGAATGCTGCAGCAAAATCGGCACTTTCATTACCGTGTAATTGAATGGCGTTTAAGCCATATTTCTCTATAACCTGCTGTATGTTTTCCGCGCTCTCATTAACAAAAACCCCTGTCATTAAAATCGCTTTGGGCAGGGCTTCCAAACCGGCTTCATCAAGGTTACCCACATAGCGCGGTGAGCGATCATATCGTATAAGCCCGATATAATCCGGACCTAAAGCTGCTACCGCTTTTATATTTTCCGCATCGCGTAAGCCACAAACCTTAATTTTCATTTAGCTGCCAATTAGTGTTTTGAAGCTTTTAAGTGCCTTGTGTTGCATAAGCGACTGCTCAGCCTCGTAAAAGCAATCGCCGAAGGAACTTAACGGTTTAATAGTTTTAATTGCAAGTGCCGCATTTACCAGAACAACATTGTTTTGCGCTTCGGTTCCTTCGCCTTTTAATACTTTAGTAAATATCTCTGCCGATTCAGGCACATCGCTGCCTCCTGCAATTTGAGCGGGATCTAAACGGACGAAACCTAAACTCTCAGGCGAGAAAATCTTCTCTCCTTCCGGCGAAAAAGTTTTAAAATCGCAAGTGAGCGATACCTCATCGTAACCATCTATAGCGTTCAATATGGTATAACTCCTGTCAGAACGCTGATAGAGGTAGGCATACATACGCGCAAGTTCCAGGTTATACACCCCAACCAACTGGTTTTTCGGCATGGCAGGATTAACCATTGGCCCGAGCATATTAAAAAACGTTTTTACGCCTAACTCGCGCCTGATGGGGGCTACAGTTTTCATGGCCGGGTGAAAAAGCGGCGCATGTAAAAAACAGATATTTGCTCTGTCAGCATTTCTTTTAAGCGTATCAATATCATTGGTAAATGTGTACCCCAGGTATTCCATAACATTGGACGAACCACAGCCAGATGACACACCATAGTTACCATGTTTAGCCACCTTATAACCCGCCCCTGCCACAATAAACGAAGCAAGGGTTGAAATATTAAATGTGTCCTTCCCGTCGCCGCCTGTGCCGCAAAGATCTATCATTTCCAGTCCGCCCATATCCACGGGCAGACAAAGATCCAACATAGCATCACGGAAACCTTCTAACTCATTAACGGTGATGTTACGCATGCAATAGGCCGTCATAAAGGCGGTAATTTGCGAGTTATTGTATTTACCCATTGATATGGCTGTCAATATCTCGCGCGCTTGCTCTTTACTGAAAGCCTTATTTTCAAAAAGATAGTTTAATATCTGTTTCATTGTTAACTTTTAGGGGTATAGATTTAAAAATGACCTTTAAACAAAAAAAGGGTTACCAAACTGGCAACCCTCACAATATATTTATATATAACACGGATTTGCCCTACGATCTCTCGTTAAGCCACCACCAGTTAATATTTAAATTCGTAACCTTCATTTTTAAACCGTCACAAATATGAAAATAGTTTTTTTAAAAACAATACGGTTTATTAAACATTTTTTTGCCACACATTTATTAAATAGATCATATTAATCTCATTTAATTATAATATTCTTATTACAAAGGCCAAAATGATATGAATTTATTTAAAAATGATTGATTTTGTTGCTTTTTTATTGCTAAATTCGCAGTATGCTGAAAAGATGGAGCATCATATTTCTTTCTGCATGGCTGATCAACTCAGTTATTTGGTTTCAAGTGCCTACAAGTCTTGTAGAACTTAATTCATCATGTACCGATACATCAGAACAATGTTTGTTAGAAATGAGTTCGCTGTTAAGCACAGCAGTCCATTTTTACGACGACCTTACCGAAGAGGAAGGCAACCATTCCCACAAAATAAAATACCACAACCACTTTGTATTTAACCGGATCACATCCTCGGCTATATTGGTTCCTACTCAACAGCTATTTTCTTTTTGTAATACTATACCTACTACTATAAAGCTTTACCGTAGTAAATACCATACGGTAAGCCACTTTTTGCCAAGTTACTACAACTTTTTGTTCAGGCTAAGTCCGTTCTGATTTAGCAATTTATTTCGCTAACGCATTACGCGTTTTTTTATTCGTGATATCTGCACGTAGCTGATATCAAATTACATAGCTTAATATCACAACATCATGGCAACGATAAGATCAGTATATAGATGGCTATTAGTTATAACTGTACCGGTTTACATAACGGGGTGCACGGCTAATAGTCAGGACAATAAGGAACAAACACAAACAATTAAACAGCTACCGGTGGTTACCCTAACCGCCCGTGATACCGTTTTAGAAACCCCATATGTGGCAGACATACAAGCCATTCGTAACGTAGAAATAAGAGCCCGCGTTAAAGGCTTTCTTGAAAAGATTTATGTAGACGAGGGCAAATCTGTTACAAAAGGTCAGCTCCTTTTTAAAATAAGCGACGAGGAATACCGCGTTATGCTAAGCAAGGCAAAAGCTGCATTAAGCAACGCCATAGCTGCCGCCCGGGCAACAGAAGTAGACGCTGAACGCATTAAATTACTGGTTGATAAAAAGGTTATTTCTAAGTCGGAGCTTGAAGTGGCTCTTGCCAGATTAAGTGCTGACAAAGCGACAATTGAAGAGGCTAGATCATCTGTACAGAGTGCCGAAAACCATTTGGCTTATACCAATATCCGCGCGCCTTTTGATGGTATAGTAGATAGAATACCGCTTAAAGCAGGAAGTTTAATAGACGAAGGAACATTACTTACAGACGTTTCTGACATTTCTGCAATGTATGCTTACTTCAGTTTCCCGGAGAATGAATACCTGAGATATCAGCGTGCTGAAAGAAAAAAGGTGTCGGATACTAATGTAAAACTGGTGCTTTCTGACGGCAGTGCATACCAGCAACCCGGAAAGATAGAAACTGTTGAAGGACAAATTGAGCAATCAACCGGATCTATTGATTTCAGAGCAAAATTCCCCAACCCGAACAGGTTGCTACGCCATGGCGCTACCGGCAAGCTGTATATTTCATCAAACGTTGATTCCGTAATATTAGTTCCGCAACAGTCTGTATTTGATGTACAAGACAAGAGCTACGTGTATGTAGTAGATAAAAATAACATGCTGCACATGCAGAGTATTGCACCTGTTACCCGCCTTGCCCATTATTATGTAGTGAAAGACGGGCTTAAACACGGTGACAAAATCGTGTATGAAGGCACACAAAACGCGCGCGATGGTATGGTAATACAACCGACCAATGCGTCAGCCGGAAAAAAACTGGCTATGAAATAGATACAGCTCTTTAAGACTGTTATTCTTTATTTTTTTATCTAACTACTACCTTATGTTCGAAATGTTCATCAGGCGACCTATATTGTCGCTTGTTATTTCCCTGCTTATTGTGTTGGTGGGAGTATTGGCTTTGCTGCAGCTGCCCATAACACAATTCCCGGATATAGCCCCCCCGACTGTAACAGTTACAGCCAATTATACCGGCGCGAATGCCGAAGTTTGTGCCAAAGCGGTAGCCACTCCGCTTGAGCGTTCTATCAATGGTGTGCCCGGGATGACCTATATGTCAACCGTATGTACCAACGACGGATTGACCGTTATTGAAGTAAATTTTAATGTGGGTACCGATCCCGACCAGGCCGCTGTTATTGTGCAGGGCCGAGTTGCAAAAACACTTGATGAATTACCCGAAGAGGTAACTAAAGCCGGCGTTCAAACAGAAAAAGAGGTAAACAGCATGCTCATGTACCTCAATATCATTAGTGAGGACGACAAACTGGATGAAAAATTCATCTACAATTTTGCTGACATCAACGTATTGCAGGAACTTAAACGCATTGACGGCGTTGGCTATGCTGAAATTTTAGGGGCCAAAGAGTATGCTATGCGTGTATGGCTAAAACCAGATCGTATGACTGCTTACAAGGTATCTACCGACGATGTTATAGAAGCTATCCGTGCCCAAAATGTGGAAGCCGCGCCGGGTAAAACCGGTGTAAGCTCTGATAAATCGCCCCAACTGCTGCAATATGTCTTAAGATATCCGGGCAAGTTCTTTGAGCCGGAAGAATACAAAAACATTGTTGTTCGCGCTGACGATAATGGCTCCGTTTTAAAACTGCGCGAAATTGCTGACGTAGAATTTGGTTCGTTGAACTATGGCATGGTTTCGAAAACTGATGGGCGCCCATCAGCCTCTATCATGATCAAACAACGCCCCGGCTCAAACGCTCGCGAAGTTATTACAAACATTAAGCAGCGCATGTCTGAACTTAAAGCAACGCAATTTCCAAAAGGGATGGGGTATAATGTAAACTATGATGTTTCGCGCTTTCTGGATGCTTCTATTCACGAAGTTTTACGCACATTAATCGAAGCGTTTATACTGGTATTTCTAGTTGTATATCTGTTCCTACAGGATTTCCGCTCAACACTAATATCCGGCCTTGCTGTTCCTGTTGCACTGATAGGAACTTTAGCATGTATGCAGGCATTAGGTTTCTCTATTAACCTGCTTACTCTATTTGCACTGGTACTGGCCATAGGTATTGTGGTGGATAATGCCATAGTAGTAGTTGAGGCTGTACACGTAAAAATGGCGGAAGAACATTTGTCTCCAATGGACGCCACCATCGCTGCAATGAAAGATATTAGCGGCGCTATTATTGCCATAACACTGGTAATGTCGGCCGTATTTGTTCCTGTGGCATTTATGACGGGGCCGGTTGGCGTATTTTACCGTCAGTTCTCGTTAACCTTGGCATTCGCTATTGTGATATCCGGTATAAATGCCGTCACCCTAACCCCTGCCTTATGTGCACTATTGCTTAAGCCCCATAACCCCGAAGCACATAAAGGAGCTTTAGCAAAGTTCTTCGATAAATTTAATACAGGCTATAATGCTTTGGCCGATAAGTACGCAGGCCTTACAGCGAAAATAGCCGGGCGGAAAGCCTTAACAATTGGGGTTTTAGCATTCTTTTTTATTGCTACATGGGGCTTTAACGCGATATTACCAACAGGCTTTATCCCAACCGAAGACCAGGGTGTAATTTACGTTAATGTTACCACGCCACCGGGAGCGACTGTAGAACGTACCGAAAATATTTTGTCGGCCATTTATGAACAAACTAAATCACTGGAAGCGGTAGAATCAATATCCACTTTGGCTGGTTTCAGCTTAGTTAACAACACAGCGGGCGCATCTTACGGTATGGGCATGATAAACCTTAAACCATGGGATGACAGAAAGGAGACCGTTAAAGATATCATAGCAATTCTTGAAAAAAAGACGAAGGGAATCTCGGACGCTGACATTCAATTTCTACCTCCTCCAACCGTACAAGGCTTCGGTAATACAAGTGGTTTTGAATTTAGGGTTTTAGACAAAAGCGGTACCGGAAACCTGCTTAAGGAAGCTGAGGTAACCAACGCATTTGTAAATAAACTTAATGAAACGCCACAAATATCAGGCACATCAAGCAACTTCAATGCAACTTTTCCTCAGTACCTTATTTCTATTGATCATGCTGTGGCTGCGCAAAAAGGTATCACAACAGATCAGGCTATGTCGACACTTCAGACTTTGATGGGTAGCTATTACGCTTCTAATTTTATTCGGTTCGGTCAAATGTACAAAGTTATGGTTCAAGCCTCGCCCGAATACAGGGGTAAACCTGAGGACCTGCTAGGCCTTATGATAAAGAATAAAAAAGGCGAAATGGTTCCGTTTTCAACGTTTATCACCATTAAACGTGTGCTAGGCCCTGAACAGGTAACGCGCTTTAACATGTACACATCAGCGATGGTTACGGGCGATTCGGAACCTGGTTTTAGTAGCGGCGACGCTATAAAGACTATTGAGGAAAAAGCGGCGGAATTACCGCGTGGATACATTTTCCAATGGTCAGGCATGACACGAGAGCAAATCCTCTCAGGAGACCAGACACTGTATATTTTCGCTCTTTGTTTGGTGTTTGTTTACCTGTTGCTTTGTGCTCAGTATGAAAGCTTCCTGCTACCGCTTCCAGTAATACTCTCTTTACCTACAGGTATTTTCGGAGCATTCTTTTTTTTGAAGATTTTAGGGCTGGAGAATAACATTTACGCCCAGGTAGCCTTGGTAATGTTAATAGGCTTATTAGGTAAAAATGCCATTCTGATCATCGAGTTTGCGGTGCAGCGGCAACGTGAAGGCGCTACCATACTCCAGTCAGCAGTCGACGGGGCGGCATCGCGATTACGCCCTATCCTGATGACATCTTTCGCGTTTATCGCTGG
>NZ_CAMLHX010000021.1 GCF_946479965.1 uncultured Mucilaginibacter sp.
CAAACCCAGTAAACCTAATTCGCCGCCACTGACTACTTTGCTTGTTATATCGAAAAAAATATTTTTAGTGCTTACATCGGCGGCATTGGCAAATTCATGGATCACCCCTTTTACCGATGCTACAAAAACACGATTAGTACCATCATTTGGCGAGGTTAGCTCTACAGGATTGGCAATAGCGGCAATATTAGGGAACGCCTGCACGATACTATATTTTCCCAGCGGTGGTGGGTTCGTATTCTTGTCATCAGGTTGAGGGCTGTTTGATTTGCAGCTAATTAAAACGCAAACTACTGCCAATGTTATTCCCGGATACTTCATGGCTATGGTAATTAAATCAATACTACTGATACAACACCACGCAGTTGGCATTGTTTCAATGGGTTAAGCCGTCGCCTGCCGGGGAACTTTAAGAGGTTTAGGAGTACCGTTATTTTATCTCTTTCCCATCCGCATCCAGTTTAATTATTGTGCCATAATTAAGCTCTTTTACACCAGCCTCTATCTTTTTCAGATCGCCAACAATAAGCCATATCATTTCGTTGGGGTGAATATATTTTTTAGAGGCATCATTAAGCTGTTGCTCTGTAAGCGAGCGCACGGTTGTGGCGTAGTTTTGCCAGTAAGTATCAGGTAATCCGTAGTTAACTATGTATACGGCAGCACTTTCTAATGATTGCAGCGTAGAAAAACGGGCCGGTAAGCGTAAGCTCATATTACGCATAATGCTGTTATACTCCTCGCCTTTAAGAGGATGACTGCCTGCCACATCCTTTATTTCCTTATTCACCTCTATTATGGCTTCTTTAGTTTTATCGGTCTGCACCGGCGCTATAACATAGAAAAGACGCTGACCTTTGCCGGCGGTGATAGTTCCGTTGGTACCGTAGCTCCAGTGTTTATCCAGCCTTAGGTTGCGGTTAAGTCTCGAGGTTGACATCCCCCCGAAATTGCGCATAAAGGTCTCTATTGCTATATCATCAGCTGAGCCACCAGGTACAGCAACGTGTGCGGCAACAATAACAGATTGTGTAGCCTCGGGCTTATTGATCAGGTAAACCACCCCGCTCTTTGTTGCGGGTACTGTAGGTATATTTTTAGCAGGCGCTTTACCATCCTTCCAACCGCCAAGTGCCTCTTCCAATGCCGGAAGTAAGTTAGCCATTGTGACGTTGCCTGTAACTATAAGCGTACTATTGCTTGGTTTAAACCAGGCATCGTGCCAGGCAATAAGATCTGCACGGGTAAGACTTTTTACTGATTCAGTGTAGCCTGTGCCGGTCATCGGCATGCCGTAAGCGTGTTGTTTACCGTAGATAAGGGCGGGTAAATTACGGTAGACTATATTATTTGGATCCGTCTTCTCTTCGCCAATGGTAGCCAGGCGTTGATCTTTCAATATCGAAAATTGCTCTGCCGGGAATGCCGGATGTAAAAGCACATCAGCAAATATGCTTAACGATGGTTTTAGATTTTGGGTTAGTGTATTTAGCTGGATAACAGACATATCCAACTGACTGCGGGTTGACAGCTGCGCACCCACCTTATCCAATTCGTCGGATATGGCAAAAAGGTTTTTAGTGGCGGTACCTTTATCCAGCAGATCAAGCGCCAATGATGCAGCGCCCGCCTTTGCCGGAACATCCGACGCAAAACCTGCATTAACTGCAAGCGTAATATTGGCTACCGGTATAGTATTACGCTCAAGCAATAAAACAGACAGGCCATTCTTTAATTTAGCCCGCTGCACGGTTGGGAAAGAAACCACCGGTGCGCCTGCCAGTTCAGGTAATGCTTTGCGGTTTACTCCTGTAGCCGCTGTGTCCATATCCGGATATGGACTTGCAACCATGGTATAATGCGGGCTCAGCAGCCATTTTTGCGCGGCGGCCTTAATGCCGGCGGGTGTGGCTTTGGCCATTGTCTCCAGTTTATCCAGGTAAGCTGATGGCGTACCGCCATAGGTCATGCTTTTGGCCAGCACGTCCGACTGGCCGCCCATGCCACCCATACTTTCTTTAGCTCTTGAAAATGCAGATAACCAGCGGGTTTTGGCTCTTTCATTTTCCTCGACTGTTGGCCCGCGGGTTATCAGATTATTAATAGCTGCATCCATCTCCTTCTCGGCCAACGCCGGAGATACACCTTTTTTTACACTTACTGTCACATAAAACAGATTGGAAATTTCACTTTCACCAACATCAGCACTTACCGAACTGGCTAATTGTTTATCATATACCAACCTGCGGCTCAATATACTGCTTTTTGATCCCGACAAAATATCCGCAAACAGCTTCATGTATTCCATATCTTTTGATCTCCACTCGGGCAGGTGGTATACACGGATCAACACTACTTCGGGTATATGATCCTGCACCGCCTCGCGGATGTTATAAGGCAATTTAGGCACCCAACTTTCCATACGGTTTATTGGTGGTACAGCCGGTATGCCTCCATAATATTTAGTTACCAGTTCGAGGCCCTTTTCGGGCGTTATATCACCGGCCAGGGATAACACAGCGTTATTAGGGCCATAATATTTTTGATACCAATCCTTTATATCTTCGGGGCTGGCGGCGTTAAGATCGTCCATACTGCCTATGGTGCTCCACGAATATGGGTGTTGAGTGGGATATAATTTCTCAGACATGGCCCGGTAAGCCTTGCCCAGCGGCTGGTTCTCGCCCTGGCGCTTTTCGTTTTGTACCACGCCGCGCTCGCGTTCCAGCATTTCTTTTGAAAGCTTTAAAAATCCCATGCGATCGGCCTCTAAATACAGCGTCCGTTCAAGAGCCGAAACGGGTACATCTTCAAAAAAATTGGTACGGTCGCCATTGGTGGTGCCATTGCGGTTATTGGCTCCCACATCGTCCATCGCCTCGCGGAAGCCATGCGGGTAGTTAATAGAGCCATTAAAAAAGAAATGCTCAAACAAGTGTGCAAAGCCTGTTTTACCCTGCTTTTCGTTTTTTGAGCCCACATGGTACCAAGTGTTTACAGAAACCACAGGCACGCTATGATCCTCATGAATAATGAGCGTAAGGCCGTTTTTTAGTACATAGAGTTTGTATGGAATAGCATAGCGGCTTTTATCAAAACCGACTGCTGCGGGAGTATTACTTTTTTTAGTTGATTGCGCATTTATTGTTGTAGCAAAACAAAAAAACACGGCAACGAGGGTTGCAGAAAAGTATTTCATAATAAGATCAGTTGTAAGTATCGTAAATTACAAAAATATAACGAGGTGTGAAATCACCTATTCAAAAAACATTAACCCTTATAGATCTGGTATTTTACAAGATCGCCAAACCCTTATCTCCCGGTGTATGAAATTTTAATAATAGCTCCCTTAACATCATCAGCGACATACAATGATCCGTCGGGTCCCTGGGCCAGACCCGTTGGGCGGTACTTAATCGGGCCTGCAGGCTTCTCTAAATCTACACCGGCAAAATTATCAGCAAAAATCTCCCAATCGCCGGCGGGTTTGCCATTTTTAAATGGTACAAAGGCCACAAAATATCCTTTATTTAATACTGACGATTTACTATGTAAAGCTACAAAGGCACCATTCTTATATCTCGCCGGGAATTGATTACCTGTGTAAAACAGCAAATCGTTAGGCGCCAGATGTGCCGGGAAAGCAACCACAGGGTTGATATATTTATTATCAACTGTTATTTTACCGTCACCGCCATATTCAGGAGTCAACATCTTCTTTTTTTGGATAGGATCATAATATACAAAGGGCCAGCCCGCATCTGCCCCTTCATCCAGTTCATACAATGTTTCGGCAGGCAACTCTGCGTTTTGCTGAGCAGTAAAATATTGCGGAAATCTATCATCCAAATTGGCGCGGCCATGCTGGGTTGCAAATACCGACCTGGTGCTACTGTTCCATTCAATACCGATAGCGCTTTTTATTCCTTTTGCATAATGTACCGCATCGGCATAAGTTTGGTTAAGTTTATCAGCTTTAAACTTCCAAACCCCTCCTATTGAGTCTAAAAGAGGACAACCGGGAATGC
The DNA here is from genome assembly GCF_946479965.1 of uncultured Mucilaginibacter sp. The sequence continues at coordinate 4,029 of NZ_CAMLHX010000021.1, forward strand.
CCTTTTTAGTGTCATTTTCCCTGCACTCCTCAGTGTAGGAACCAATGGCTACATACAAATTGTTCTGATCATCTAATGCGATAGATTTGGTATTACCGGTTTTCCTTGCTACCAACCCCTGAACAATTGTTTCCGGTTTATCAGGGTTTATTACTTCGCTTTTATCATTCAACTTATACCTGAATACACCGGTGTTTGAAGCCGAATACAAATATCCGTTATGTATCTTTATGCCTGTACCGGGGTAATTTGCAAATCCGAGTTTTGTATCCATCCGCCCGTCATTGTTGCCATCGCTTAAAAAGTAAACCCCGCTGCCGCTTTTTACTGAATACATTTTCACATAAACATCCCCTTTGTCAGTAACCGCTATATGCCTTATGGTGCCTAAAGAATCGGCAACAATGTTGGCAGAAAAACCAACCGGAAGTCTCAGATCAGCTTTATAATCAGTTAAGTTTAACACAACCGAAAATGCAGTTAAACCTGCTGCCGTTAATAAAAGGCCGGCCGCATAAAGGAAAGTTCTATTCATGATATTGTTGTAGGTTTTTAACAAACCAAAGCTACTAAATAAATAGTTTCCGTTTTAGAATAGTTTTTTCCGGTAGCGTCTCCTAATGTCTTTTTAGAGGGACTACGGGTACGGAAGCTATGACCACACTTTTAAGATCTTTCCATTTACAGCGCCTTCTACGCTAAGAATATATGCGTTAACGAGTTTGTTCATAGGAACAAGATTATAGCCCGGAAAAAGATGTCCATACCGTTCCTTACTATCCTCCACTAACCCCGGGCTTACCGCGTTAATTCTCTTGTCATCTTTTAATTCCTGCGAAGCAGCTAATACAAAGCTGTCAATAGCTCCATTGATCATGGCTACAGCTGCACCGTTTTTGGCAGGATGAACTGCAGCTATACCTGTTGTTAATGTAATTGAGCCTTCCGGGTTTAAATAATCCTTACCTAATAAAACCAGGTTTATTTGCCCCAACAATTTGCCGTGTATTCCAGGCATTATATCTGTTTCTGTCATTTCATAAAAGCTACCATAGTAACCGGTTCCGGCTGTGCAGATGATACTATCTACTTTGCCAACTTTTTTAAACATATCAGCAACAGATGAAGATGATGCTATATCTACAATAACATCACCAGCATTTCTACCACCAATAATTATTTCATGTTTTCCGGACAAACCTTCAACCACTCTTTTTCCAATAGTACCATTACCACCAATTGCCAAAATTTTCATAAGCTTTTTTTTAAGCAAAAATATGCAGCATGCGTATGGTGTAATAGCACAAAAAGCTCATTCAATGTCAATAATGGCTCTTATTGCCTGTGGGGTTACGCCATACTGCTGCTTAAATGCCCGGATGAAATAGGACGCACTTTCAAATGAGCACTCGCGTGCTATCTCAGTAACCGGCTTGCTCGTATTTTGCAATAACATATGGCCATGTTTTAACCGTTGCTTATTAATATATAACCTGGGCGATGAATTATATTCTTTTTTAAAATCTCTTTTAAAAGCGGCAAGGCTGCGGTTACATAGTTTGGCAAGTTCGCTGATAGTAACGGGTTGTAAGATATTTTCTTCAATAACAGATCTCAGATCCTTTGGATCCCTGCTAACTGCGGCGCGGATAAAGGCGTCCATTTCGGGTTGGAACCCTGTTAAAGCCAGTAAGGTAAGAATCTCCCTTTGTTTAAGTTCAATTAACTGTTTGTATTCAAATAAACGATGATTAAAATAGCTACGGAATTGCGCTTTGAAATCTTGAACAAAGTTATTGGCTGGTAACACAACCCAAGGTTCGCTTGCTTCTTTTGCTTTTGGTTGATCAGGTTTAATGAAAGATCGTAAAATAGGTTCAGGTAAAAAGATCATCACTGCTTCAAAGTTTAAACCTTCCTCAATATATTCGGCCATTACATAGATCCCTTTTTTTAAAAGGAAAACGCTATTAGACGTAATACTTAGCGTATGCTCTGCAAAGTGTAATAACTTTACTCCATTAATTACAAAAAGTAACGTATGTTCTGTTAAGAACACAGTACGCTTTCCTGCTTTAGATTCGATTTTTAATTTAGCGAAGGTTTCTGCGTCTGTCGCTAAAAAGGTAGGATCGTTTACAGGAGGTATGTCTGGTGGAAAACGATATAGCACAATAAATATTTTTATTAAATCGCTATCAAAATTAATAAACAATAAATACCGGGAGAGAAAAAGTGGCCCATCAATGTGTGATTACCCATGATTTATTCAACGTTGTGTGCTAGTGGTGCGGTGACAACACCGACCATAGGCTGAATGGAAGCCCGTTTTTTACTTCTCGGATATTACTATCGCATGCCTTGAATAAGATGTGTTGCTTAATAGTTGAACAAAAAACGCTCCTGTATTTTTTCGGCTAACCATCATTTTAGGTTTAGGGCTATTATTTTGGCTTACCTGAACCTGCTTTTCTTTTGTTGAGTTAGTTAGCCCTACCGGCCTTACAATGGTAAAATCAAGTTTCGATTGGCGGAGCAATAACTCCTGCCTTTCATGATCCAGATAAGCTACACCTATATTACTGTAGTCAATAAGCCATCTAAACCATGTGGGTATGTCTTTCTTGGTTTCGTGTACGCCCCAGGCAGAACATACAACTACCTTTTTTATGCCTGCTTCTTCTGCAACCGCTATTATATTTGCCATTGCATCAGATAAAAATGTTTTAGGCGTTCTTAGCTTTGCCCACGGAAAGTCTGATGTTCTGGAAATGTTAAGCATACTGATTATTGCTTCACAGCCTTGCATTGCGTGTTTTAGAATAGTTTTATTGATATCGTCGCTCTCAAAAACATGCAATTGCCCGTTATTATTAAGTTTGGTTTTATCGCGCACTACAGCATTCACCACATGGCCCGCTTTTAATAAATGTGTCAATACATGTTTACCGGTTCGCCCTGTTGCTCCTAAAAGAAGTACTCGCATGTTCTTTTGATTTTGTGTGATTTATAGGCCATGTTGCTAATGTACACAATATCGCTAATGGGCACCTGCTTTTGTTGCTGGCCATAAGATAAAACAACGGCGGGCGCGTAGAAGACCAACAAGGCACAACAAAGGCTTTCACTTTATTCAATTTCCCACCACTCTTCCAAAAAGGTAAGCTTCCTTATAAATTTATAACGCTGAGCTAACTTAAACCATACTCTGCTCATCCTTCGGCCGGTTTTATTTTCCTCAATCGCATTATACGTAAATTTCAAGGCCTTGTTAACTGCTGTAAAGCCACGATGCAACATTATTTTTTCATACTCACCTATTTGCATACGTAAATCCTTACCACGTTTAATACTATTATAAATGCGCTTTTCTAAAACGGCTGCGTCATGCAGGGCCATGTTGGCACCCATCCCCTGGAGCGGCGTCATGTTATGAATTGCATCTCCCAAAAGGGTTACCCGGCCGGTTGTCCAGGGTTTTACCGGTAACATCGTTTTCAGGGAAATCATATTTAGGCTATCAGTATGAGCAAGAGAAATTAGCTTGTGAAAGCCTTCATCCCAGCCCTTTGTCTTTTCAAGAACGAGCCCCTTCAAATCTGTTGTATTTTGGTTTTCAAACTCCTTCTTGTGTGCAATAAACGACCAAAGCACATAATTCTGATCATCATTCAAAAACATCGCGACATCCATCGAAGCCTTTTCAGCGGTCCTGGCAAGGGCGTCTCCGGAATTTTTCATTTTCTTAGAGCGATCAAACGGAGAGCTAAAAAGGAAATATTTATCAAGCGGCATCACCACATTCATTCGTTCCTGAAGCAGTCCGGGTATAGCGGCCCGATTGGCTTCGGTAAGCATTGTTCGCCCGGCAATAGCAATAGCATCAGTTTCTATCCTTTGTGCGTGCGGCAGCAGTTGCTTTCTGACTTTTGAATTCGCTCCATCGGCGCCTATAACCAGGTCGGCGTTAAAAACGCTTCCATTCCCTGCATAAACCCTCACTCCTTCGCCGGGTATTTCTTCAAAACGATCAAATGTGTTTCCAAACACTATTGAATCTTCGATACCATTCATCAAAATTTCCCTCAGAAAAATTCTGCTGATAGCATATTGCAACTCATGTGCTTTTGTGCTTCCACCGGTCATCATTCCATTATCAGCCTTAACCAACAACTCCATCTTTTCCGTCAAAAAACCGATGCCGTCCTTTTTATCTGCCGTGGCTGCTAAAAAAGCTTCCCATAAATGCTCCGGCAAGCATTGAAACAAAGCTCTGCTTCCAATCGGATTTATGTTAATTCTATAGCCCTGCAGCCAACTATCAGGGTCAGGGTTTCGCTCCCAAATGGTAAATTGCATTCCGTGTTTTTTCAGTGCCTGGGCCAGGCAAAGGCCTCCTATTCCGGCGCCAATTATTAATATCCGCATAATGTTTTTCGATAAATCTAAAATGCCGCACAATAATATTGTACGAAATGTTATATAATTACACAAATAAAATATCGAAACCGATGCAAATACATTCAAATAAAACTGTAGAACTCGTGATAGAATGGGCGAGCTTTGAGGAAAAGCATAAGGGTGCCTCTATCGAAGACTTCTGTCGCTACTACCTGTTGGCACAAAGGGAGAAGCAAAACACCGGGGAAAATTTCAGCGGAGTTGTACCCTCTCATCAAGGTGCATACCTGGCAAAACTTATGGGTAGAATTTGTCAGATCATGAATATTTATATAGGCATTACGCTTAAAGGGGTCGATAAATTAAATAACCTTCAAGACTTCTATTTCTTAAACAGCATCCACCACCTCGGCGAATCCAGAAAAACTACGATTATAGATTACAACTTTGCCGACCTTTCTTCTGGAATTGATGTAATTAACCGGCTGTTAAAGCTTAAATACATAGAAGAGAGAGTAGACCCTGATGATAGACGTGGCCGACTGATTAAAGCCACTGCCGAAAGCGGAAATATACTAAGGAAGTGCTATGAAGCCATGATAAAAGTTAGCGACATTGTTTTTTGGGAGGTAGGCAATGACGAAAAAAAACTCTGTATACAATTGCTTAAAGGAGTTGAAATTAAGCACAGCAAATTAGTACACAAAATGAAGTCTAAGTCGATAGACGAAATTCATGAGCTAGTTACCGGCGTTCGGGATTTAAAACACCACGTTTAATGATTCTGTGCGGTGCCTGCCACGTGTCTCACCAAGGTCTCTCATAGAGGACCTTGCGCCGGAAAAACATCGTGCCCCGCACGGTCACTAAAAAAAAGACCCTGCGGGGCACGAAAAAAAACAGACTACAGCTCTATTTGTATTTATTCTTTTTTCTTTAAAGAGCCAAGGAACGTAAGCAGATCCGCAAATTCTTGTTTTGACATTGTTTGATGCAGGCCGGCCGGCATCATAGACGTCGGCACATTTTTTATTTGCTTAACATCATTGGTTTTTATTTTCTGAACAGTACCTCCCGGGTATTTCAATTCGATATCTATTTCTGTACGGCTCGAAATGATCCCCATCAAAGTCGACCCATCTTTCATAGCAAGCTGTGAGGTTTCATATCCAAAATTGATCCCCGCAGATGGGTTAACAATAGCATCAAACAATCCTTCCTCGGGCAATTTCGCGCCTATTTCTGACAAATTAGGACCAAACTCGAAGCCATCTTTATTGGCCTTATGACATACCGAACAGTTTCTGATGAAAACGGTCTTACCTTTTAATGCATTCCCGTGTAAGGCAAGTATGGCTTTCAAATTGGCAACTGATGTATTGGTTTCAGCCACAATACTTTTTGGCAAATAGGTTTTCGCCTTATCTACCGTTTCTTTTCTGAGCGATCCGCTCAAGCCATCAACGGCCGACGCGATCAAGCTTTGAGGTAATTCTTTTTCCTCGAGCATCTTCAGCACGCGGTCTTCTCCGTTTTGGCTTTTACCAAGCATTTGTACTGCTTTTTGACGCGTGGACACGCCATACTCGTTTGATAGAATCACCTTTGAAAGAATAGCTGTTGATTCGTTGTTGCCTGTTGCACCAAGAACTGCTAATATATTGGACGCCTTTTCCTGATCCTTATCGTTAAGGGCATTCATAAAGCGAAGATCTTCCTTAGCCGTTAGTAATATCCTGGCCGCGTCTACCCCTATTCCACCGCTCTGATATCGCCCGCCATTACTCTGAACACCGTTAGCTTTCACAATGCTCATTAATTTATCGGCTTCTGTAGTAATGTTATATTGTTTCACCATATCTACAAAATCCTGCGTTCCGGTATATGAATTTAAAACCAGCCGCACCTGCTCTTTGGATACAGGCGAACTTGATATATCCTGAGGGTTTAAGGACTTCAATATTATTGCACTTAATTTTAAATCTCTACCATTATTCTCTTCCAATAATTTCACCAAAGCTTTGGATCTATCAGGCTGCGGATAAAAGTCAAAAGCTCTTAAATATCTCAAACGGGATTTTAATGGAACACCCGCATCCATAGCCAGTTTGGTCAGGTACGGGAGCGCGGTAGTTGTACGGGCCCGCCACACTATATCCCTGCCGCCGGCTGTTAGTAACGGGTCCGGTACTAATTTAAGGTAGGCTGCAAAGAACTGGTCCCATTGCCTGTCTGCTCCTATGCCCAGGGCCTCTAAATACCATCGGTCATTGCCGTCATGTTTAGCGGCAAGGCTTGCCCATGTTGTTGCTGCTTCGGGTTCATTGCGGTGTCGCAATGCAATCGCGCATTCGCGCCTAACTTGTGCATCAGGATCATTTGCCAGTTTGCCGACGAGTTTAAGTACATTGGCATTCACTTCTCTCGCTGCTCTTAACCCGGTTATTCTCAAATCAGGATCAGGACTGTTAATTGCTTCGGAAATATATTTTGTAGCTTCTGTTGATTTTGAAAGTACCCACAGCGCCCTGGCACGCATACGCGGATTAGGGGATTTTGACCACAACTTTTCCAACTCCGAAATTGCTGATTTGCCCATGCCGGTTAATGCGATGAAGGCATGCCTGCGAACAGCAAGATTTGGATTTTGCAAAGCATTTATCGCGCCTTTAGCAGTGGTATAATCAAAATCAGGTATTTTATAAGTTGCTACCATATTTTCGGGAACGATCCGATATATACGGCCCCGTTCCAGATCGCCTACTCTGTGGCCGCCAACGCCGGGGTCATACCAGTCGGCCACAATTAAAGAGCCATCAGGTGCTGTGCAAACATCTGCCGGGCGAAACCATTGATCCTTCCCGCCGTCAAGTATATTGGTAATACCGGCGGTGTATCCCGCACCTGCCTTTTGAGTTGGATATGACCGAATAACGTTATGTCCGGGTTCAGCATGGATCATCACATTTTGAAATTGCTTCGGTAACAACGATCCTTCATAAAAAATCATCCCGGTAGGCGAACCTGAACCTGTTTGTAAAAGATTAGGAACAACACCAGGATCATTTAAATGCCAGTGACGAAACGGGATCGAATCTTCCATGTTAATGCGTTTAGCTGACCAGCCCGCACCGGTCATTTCATCCGTGTATCCATAATTACCATATTCCATAACGTAATTAATTCGTACTCCCTTATTCCCGTCATCATCATTATCACTTTGCCATATATTTCCATAGCTGTCCACAGCAGCTTCGTATTCATTTCTGAAGTTATGGCCAAGGCATTCTACATGAGTACCGTCGGGATCAGAACGGAAAAGCATTCCTTGCTTGTATTTATTAGGACCTATTTCATCGCCGTCCTGATCCAGTACCACCTTATTGTTTTTATCTTTAAGGGTTGTGCCTGAATTTCCGAAATTGAAGTATAGTTTACCGTCTGGCCCAAAGGAGAAACTGTGCATTCCATGATCATGCTGTACGCCACCCATTCCCTGGAATAATATTTCTTTTCTGTCGGCTTTACCATCATTATTGTCGTCATAAAATGACCATACATACGGGCTTTGCGATACTAATACTTGATTCCCTAACACACAAACGCCCAAGGGCGCATTAACCTCGGGCCCCTGGTAAAACACGGTGCTGGTTTCCAAACTTCCGTTACCATCCTTATCTTCTAAAATTATTATCCGGTCACCGGCTTCCCTCGGTTTGTTGTTGTTGATCTCAAATCTGTAATTGTACGCCTCAGTTACCCAAACCCTTCCTTTTTCGTCCACATCAATATTGGTGGGATTGATCAGCATTGGTTCGGTCGCCATTGTTTCTACCCTCAGGCCGGGCGCCACATCAAGCCCTTTAAGGCCGTTTTTAGCCATATGTTTTTGCGCTTCAGTAAGCGGCGTATCAATTGCACGCAGATCAAATCGTGACTGTTTACCTGAGGTACCGGTAAAGGCTTCTAATACTACCAATAAAGCAACTGCCGTGGCCGATGCACTTACCAGTAAAAAACGTTTTCTTTTATTGTTGTCCATTTCTATTATAAAAATACTCAATTCCTCCTGTTGACTAAATAAAACTATCAGCTTCGCGATATGCTTTGATCAAAGCAAGCTCGCCTGCTTTACCGGCACCCGCATTGCCATGTTCCATGCCTACCACTCCCTTGTATCCTTTATCATAAATAAGTTTGAATATGTTTTTGTAGTTAACCTCGCCGGTACCGGGTTCGTTGCGGCCGGGATTATCGCCAACCTGGTAGTAGCCTATTTCATTATAAACCCAATTAAGTGTAGGGATAATGTTGCCTTGGTTGCGTTGTATGTGGTACATATCATACAAAATTTTGCAAGACGGGCTACCCACTGCTTTGCAAATAGCATAAGCCTGATCAGGTGTGCGTAAAAACAGGTCGGGGTTATCACTGAGGGGCTCCAGTACCATCGTGAGGCCATGGGGTTCAATAATGGCCGTTCCTCTTTTTACGGCTTCAATTACATTGCCTGTTTGTACGCCAATAGGCAGGTTGCGTACAAAATCTCCGGGAACAACGGTATAATGTTTAGCATTGGTACGTTTGGCCACTTCAACCGCTTCCTTACAGCTGGCAATAAACTTATCAATATATTCCGCTTTGCCTGATGCTAACAGGTTGGTATCATTACCCAAACCGGGTTGTACAAAAACGCCCATGGTCATGCCCAATTTAGCCAGTGTATCGCCAATTTTTATCTGTTGATCAACCGGCCGCCCACCCATCCAGTTATCTTCTATGCTGCGAAATCCCTGCTCGTAAGCAAACTTAATCTGATCAATAAAATCGCCACCCGCATGGTTTTTAAACATGCCATCGTGTATGCCATAATTTAAATTAAAAGGCTTACCGCCGTCAGCATTTGCGGTATTGGCATTTGCTGAATTTGATTTTAAAAGTCCGGTTGTTAATATTGATGCCCCTGCCAGTACAGAGTTTTGAACAAAGTTTCTGCGTTTCATTATAGCTTATTTTTACTTTAATTGGTTGGGGTTTAATTTAACCCCTTTGGTTTTTGGCTCACAGAGAACAATAACATTTTATATATTAATGCAATATATAAATAATGCAACGGTCTTCCCTGCAAGTATTGTGTCTATTTAGTTAAAGGTTAATTGATGTGGTTATAATACAGCTCAGATATTTTTACCTGAGTTGCTGCTACAAATAACCCATATGTTAATTTGAAAGATGGTGCCAGTATGTTGCAGGTTATGGTATTAAATGTTACACGGGTAAACATTGTCCTGCAGGGGTACCTTTCAGGATGCCCTGTGGGGACGGGAAAGGCTCTTAAAATCTTTGGTAACTCTGTTCTAAATTGATAGCGTTAAACATGCCAATTTTTGACCCATCTTTCGTGCGACGATAATTTTTAATTATATGGCAATTTAAATGAAACCTTATCTTATTCTTTACGTTTAATTGGATACCAAGTATAAGGCTGTTCAACACAGTTTACACATTAAACCTATGTATTAATAATTTTATTGCCTATGGAAAAATCCAACTGATTTCAATTGGCTTTAGGCCAGCACATTTTTATTAACCAATTAATAACCAAAACTTAAAAATTATGACATTAAATTCGAAGGTCATGCTTCGAGCATGGACGGTATTGTCCAAAAACTCGCTAATAATTACATCGATTGCGACTGTAGTTTTAGCTAATGTCAGCAGCGCGCACGCAAGTGTACCTGTGGCAGAGGGATTCAATACCAGTGTTTTGCTGCAACAGCAAACTGTTACCGTAACAGGTACCGTTACTGACGAGACAAATCAGCCAATGCCGGGCGTTTCGGTAACAGTTAGGGGCACCAGTAACGGTGTGGTTAGCGATGCAACGGGCAAATATTCTATCAAGGTACCAAGTAATACCACTATAACATTCAATGTCTTAGGGTATCAGCCTCAAGAAATACCTGTAACTAATGGCAACGTAATAAACGTTAAGCTTATGCCAGTACAAACGCAGTTAGATGAAGTTGTTGTTGTTGGATATGGTGAACAAAAAAAGGCCACTGTTACCGGGTCTATCGCATCAGTTCAAGGTGCAGAAATTGCTAAAAACCCTTCACCAAACGTCACCGCTACTTTAGCGGGCAGGTTGCCAGGCCTTGTTGTTAACCAACGAAGCGGCGAACCGGGACGGGATGATCCAAGCATTGTTATCAGGGGTGGCGCGTCACTGGGCCCTAATGGCCCGCTTATAGTAATTGACGGTGTGCCCGGTCGTGGCAGTTTTAGCCGCTTAAATGCAGAGGATATTGAGAGTGTCACAGTGTTAAAAGATGGTTCGGCCGCTATATACGGTAACCGCGGTGCAAACGGCGTTATTTTGGTTACAACAAAAAAAGGCACCAAAGGAAAACCAACATTTGATTTTACTTATAATTATGGTTTTCAAAGCCCTACTAAAGTGCCGCAGATGTTAGATGCAGTAACTTATGCAGAGGTGTATAACGAAGGAGTAGCCTATCGTGGTGGCACAACGCCATTTTACAGTGCCGACGTTATACAAAAACTACGCGATGGATCAGACCCTGTAAATTATCCGAATACTAACTGGGCCAAACTGGTGTCAAAGCCTTACGCAGCACAGGAACGCATAAACCTGCAGGTTAATGGTGGTAACGATGCAGCCCGTTATTTACTATCATTCGGAAGCACATTTCAGGATGGTTACTTTAAGTATAACCCTACCAGCAACAGGCAATATAACTTCCGTGGCAGGATAGACGTTGACATTAGCAAATACTTATCAATAGGAGCCAATATCAACGCTATTATTACAAACGGAACATATGCCCCGGTTAATACGGGCACTAACTTTGTAAATATATTACAAGCAAACCCAACGCTTGTTGGTTTTTATCCCAACGGATTGGTTGCGGGCGGCAGGCTTGGCGAAACTCCACTTCTGCTTGATAAGCGCGGATCAAACACCAGCGATAATCTGCCTATACAAACCACGTTTACTGCTTCATTCAAAGTACCATGGGTACCGGGTTTAAAGCTTGATGCAAGTTTTAACTACGATGTAGGTAATACTTTCAGCAAGTCTTTTTCTGTGCCGTACTTTTATTATCAATACAATGTTAATACCGGCCAATATGACAAGAAAAGCGGTATTGTTGGATCCACCGAGCTAACAGACACTTGGGGTAAAACAAACCTTACATTGTATAACTACAGAATATCATACGACAGGAACTTTGGTAAACACCACGTTATGGCAATGGTTGGTGGTGAGCAGCAGCAATCATACAGCAGGTCAGGAATGGCTTATCGTAAAAACTTCGTATCTACGGATTTTCCTCAAATTGATTACGGAAGCTCCGCAGGTGCCGACGTGAGGAATGGCGGTAATGCTCAATTAGGCGCATACAACAACGTATTTGGTCGGGCAACATACGACTGGGCATCTAAATACATTTTCGACTTTAACTTTAGGTATGATGGCTCGCCGACATTTCCTCCAGGGCGGCGTTATGGTTTCTTCCCTTCGTTCCAGGGAGCATGGCGCGTGTCTGAAGAGGATTTTATAAAAAACAATTTTTCGTTTATTGATCAGTTAAAACTTAGGGCCACTTACGGCGAGTTGGGTAGCGACAGCCCCGCCAGCGGAGGTCTTTATCAGTACGGTCAGTATTTTGGTTTTGGTGGTAACTACGTGTTCGGAACAGCAGATGTTCAAGGGGTAACAACCCTAACGTTGCCTAACCCTAATTTCACCTGGGAAATTGCCAAAAAAACCGACTTTGGTATAGATGCCTCTTTGTGGAAAGGTTTATTAGGATTCGAGTTTACCCTGTTTAAAGAAAACCGCTCCGGAATTCTTATTCAACGTAACTTTTCGGCATCAAGGGTATACGGATATCCGGGTTTACCACCGCAAAACCTTGGCGAGGTTAACAATAAGGGTTATGAGCTAACATTAACGCACAGAAACAAGATCGGCAAGATTTTCTACAATGTCCGTGCAAACATGCAATATAATATCAGTAAAGTGATATATATGGATGAAGTGCCAAACACTTATTCTTACAGGGACCAAACCGGACGCCCGCTTGGGGCCAGCCTTCTTTATCAGGCAGACGGTATTTTCAACACGCAGGCTGAGTTAGATAGCTATCCGCACCAGGCAAACCAAAAGGTTGGTGACATCAAGATAATAGACGTAAACGGTGATAAAATCATTAACCAAAATGACCAGGTTAGATTTGATTACAACAATACACCTAAGTATGTATTTGGTTTGAATCTAGACTTGCAATACAGCAATTTTGATATGAATGTCTTCATCTACGGACAAACCAAAGCCTATAACTATGATGGCGCATTTGCTTCGTTAGGTAATCAGGATTTTTCAAACGCATCTGTATACCGTGCGGCCGATAGGTGGACACCGTCAAATCCGAATGGTACAATGCCACGAACCGATTTTTATCAGCCTGGTAACAGTACATTCTTTATGAATGACCAGACATTTTTTAGGCTCAGAACCCTGGAGCTTGGTTATACTGTACCTACCAGCCTTATCAGCAAAATTAAGATCGCTAACGTAAGGATTTTTGCAAGCGCATATAATCTGTTTACTTATTCACCAAAAATCAAATGGTCTGATCCGGAAGTTAACCTGATTGGCTATCCCCCGATGAAAGTGATCAACTTAGGTGCCAGTGTTAGATTTTAAAAAAAATTAATCATGAAAAAAATCATTTTATGCTTATTAGTCCTCAGCTGTTTTTCTTGTAAGAAAAACATACTGGACATTGCCCCGACAGACAGAATAGAAGAAGAGGTTGTTTGGACGGACGAAAACGTTATAAAAGCTTATCAGGTTGAACTTTACAATGCCATTCCTCACGGTTTTGGGGTGCATGGCATGTTGGGAAAACATACTGATGAGGCTATAAACACAACGCCAAATGGCCAACCGCCAAACCTGTTTGCCAGAGGTACATGGAACGGTGATAACATTACCCAACTTGGAAATAACGACAATCAATGGCTGTACTTTTGGGACCGCGGTTATCAATACATCAGAAAAATTAATGTATTTCTGGAACAGATGGCATTAAACAAAGTTGCCGTAACAGATAAGGCAAAACTAATTGCCGAAGTTAAATTTATAAGGGCATACATTTACTTTTGTATGTTAGAGCGATTTGGCGGCGTTCCGATTGTTGAACAATCATACGGACTAAACGCTGATGTTAAGTTCAAAAGAGCCACTATTGATGAGGTTGTAAACTATATAGACAAGAATATAACCGAAGCCATTCCTGACCTTCCTGATAAATACGCCGCCAGCGAGGGAAATTTTGGCAGGGCTACTAAAGACGCGTGCCGTGCGTTGCGTTCGCGGTTGTTTCTTTATGCAGCCTCACCCCTATACAGTCCTACAAAGGACCTTACCAAATGGCAAAAAGCTGCTGACGCGGCCGAGGCGCTGTTAAATCGCGGTTACGCGCTATATCCGGACTATAGGTTGGCATTTAACAGAAAAAGCGGCGAGTTCAATGATGAATTGATATTTGGCAGAAACTTTACTACTGCCAACGGGCACCAAACGCCATCAAATAATTTAGGCAGAAGGTATGAAGGCTATGGCGGCTGGTGGGCAAGCAATGGTCCATCACAAAACCTGGTTGATGATTATGAAATGACTAACGGACAGCCACCGTTTATTGTTACAGGCACGGGTTTAGCTGCTACAAAAACCATTAATCCATTATCCGGTTACGACCCTAAGAAACCATATCTAAATAGAGACCCGAGGCTGGAAGCTACTGTTATTCACGATCAAACGGTATTTCGCGGCGACCTGTTTGAAATGTGGGTATCGTCTGATGGTAAAACCTGGGGAATGGATTCGTATAAACAGACCAGTGATAATCCACGCGGAAACTATCAGCTTAAAAAGTATATGCCCGATGCCGACCTGCCAATTAACTGGCAAACCATTTATACTACGCCATGGCAAATATTCCGTTTGGCCGAGATCTATTTAAACTATGCCGAGGCAAAATTTGAATTAGGTGATGAAGCCACTGCGCGGGAATATGTGAATAAAGTTAGAGCAAGGCCAAGTGTTAATATGCCGCCAATACCAGCCACCGTTACCGGCGAGGCATTGAGGCAGCGTATTTATAATGAAAGAAGAGTTGAACTTGCTTTCGAGTCTCACAGATTTTGGGATATAAGACGCTGGAAAATTGCAATTGATATAGAAAACAGGCCCGTATACGGTATGGACGTTATTAAGAACGTTACAACCGGCGAAAAAACTTATACACCGGTTAAAATAATTGAGCGCAAATACGAAGAGAAAATGAATTGGATTCCGATTGAAACCAATGAGTTGCGCCGTAACCCGGAGATAACTTCGGCTCCATGGTAGTGTAAATTCTGATCTTAAACCTTTAGAGGCCGTATCAATTGATATGGCCTCTTTTTTTATAGGATTCCGCATCATACCGGCGCGATTCTAATGAGTGAAAAAGCCAACATACACGATCCCAAAATCAGGAAACTTCAAATGAATATTATTTCAAGCCAGGAATCAGAGATCAAACTAATGAAAGCTAAACTAAAAGAGCTGGAAAAGTGAGATAACCGACGCTCATGGTTTCCAAACTACAGACGACTATGCCGGTAGTCTCTGAAACTGTGTTCTATGCGTTTCACGCTGAAACAAAATTACCAATTTTCACAATCAACTGTAAAACAATTAGTTAATCCTACTTTACAGCTAAGTTTACTGACTTGTAAGTCGTTTCATTTTGTTTCACTTAAAATTACAACAATCTGATAACGATGTCTTTATAAAAAAAAGCGTTTCATGCGTTTCATTTTGTTTCATATTTTTGTGAAACGCTATCATCGCTTTTTACTACTACAACAGGCAATAACATTCCACAAACAGCCAACTTTTCAACAATCCCACTAAAGCAGCGGCAATGCATTAACTTTACCCTTTCAGTTAAAAAGGAGTAAACCGCTTGGCCAAAGACGCAACTAAAGAAACGCCCTTAATGCAGCAATACAATGCCATTAAGACCAAATACCCCGGCGCGTTGCTGCTTTTCCGTGTAGGCGATTTTTACGAGACCTTTGGCGAGGATGCCATTAAAGCCGCCGGCATTTTGGGCATCACCCTTACCCGCCGCGCAAACGGCGCAGCTACGCATATAGAACTGGCCGGTTTTCCGCATCATTCATTGGATACTTACTTGCCTAAATTGGTTCGTGCAGGGCAGCGGGTAGCTATCTGCGATCAGCTGGAGGACCCTAAAACCACCAAAACCATAGTAAAGCGCGGCGTTACCGAGCTGGTTACGCCCGGTGTTTCTACCAACGATAACATCCTTCAGCAAAAAAGTAATAACTACCTAGCCTCGCTATACTTCGAGAAGAACAGCATAGGCGCGGCTTTTATTGATATTTCAACAGGTGAGTTTTTAACAGCGCAAGGCAACAGCGATTACATCGACAAACTGTTACAAGGCTTTAACCCCAGCGAGATAATTTATCAAAAAACCCGTCAGGCAGAATTTAAAGAAAGCTACGGCGACCGCTATTATACCTACACCCTTGACGACTGGCCCTACAGTGGCGATTACGCCTACGAGACCATGCTGAAGCACTTCGGTGTAAAATCTCTTAAAGGTTTTGGTATTGATAAGCTGAATTTGGGTATTGTAGCTGCCGGTGTGGCGCTACATTATTTGAATGAGACCGAGCACCGTAATCTGCAGCATATATCGTCTATCAGTCGCATTGAGGAGGACCGTTACCTGTGGTTGGATCGCTTTAGCGTGCGTAATCTGGAACTGATAGGCTCGGCAAACGAGAACGCACATACGCTGGTAGAAGTGCTTGACCATACCTGCTCGCCAATGGGCGCCCGTCTGTTGCGCCGTTGGATTGTGATGCCGCTGAAAGAGCTTAAACCTATTAACGACCGCCTTGGCGTGGTTGAATATTTGATCGGTCAGGAAGAGTTGCGCGAGACCTTGCAGCAGCACATCAGGCAGATTGGCGATCTGGAGAGGCTGATATCAAAGATCGGTCTACAAAAGGCCAACCCAAGGGAAGTTTGCCAGCTTAAAAAAGCATTGACCGCCATTTCTGATATTAAGAAGATCTGCGAAGCATCTGAGAGCCTGCCACTAAAAGCGATAGGCGAACAACTTAACCCATGTGGTATCATCTGCGAAAAGATAGCGAAAGAGCTACACCCTGAGCCACCGGTAATGCTGGTAAAAGGCTCAGTGATGAACGACGGCATTGATGAAGAGCTTGACCGCCTGCGTAAAATTGCGTTTGGCGGTAAAGGTTATTTGTTAGAAATCCAAAAGCGCGAGGCGGAAAGTACGGGCATACCATCGCTTAAAGTATCTTTTAATAATGTTTTCGGTTACTATCTCGAGGTGACCCACTCCCACCGTGATAAGGTGCCGACGGATTGGATCCGCAAGCAAACACTGGTAAATGCAGAGCGGTATATCACCCCCGAACTAAAGGAGTACGAGGAGCAGATATTAGGTGCTGAGGAAAAGATTTTGGCTCTTGAAACCCGCTTGTATAACGAGTTGCTTTACGCCGTGGCGGAGTTTATAAAACCTGTACAGCTAAACGCGCAGCTGATTGCGCACTTGGATGTACTACTCAACTTTGCAGATATCGCCATAAAAAACTACTATGTAAAGCCTGAGCTGAACGAAAGCCGGGTGATAGACATTAAAGGCGGCCGCCACCCGGTTATTGAAAAAACCCTGCCTGTTGGCGAGGATTATATTACTAACGATGTTTTCCTGGATTCTGAAAGTCAGCAGATCATTATCATAACCGGGCCCAACATGGCGGGTAAATCTGCCCTGCTGCGCCAAACCGGATTGATAGTGCTTATGGCCCAAATGGGTTGTTTTGTTCCTGCTAAATCGGCGACGCTGGGTATTATTGATAAAATCTTTACGCGTGTGGGTGCATCGGATAACCTATCATCGGGCGAATCAACCTTTATGGTGGAAATGAACGAGACAGCCAGTATCCTGAATAATATATCTGACAGAAGTTTGATTTTGCTGGATGAGATCGGTCGGGGTACTTCTACTTATGACGGTATATCAATTGCCTGGTCAATAGCTGAATACCTCCACAATCATCCCACAGCCAAAGCAAAAACGCTGTTTGCCACCCACTACCATGAGTTGAATGAGTTAAGCAACACCTTTAACCGCATCAAGAACTATAATGTTACTGTTAAAGAGATCGGTCACCAGATCATCTTCCTGCGTAAACTGGTGCCCGGCGGCAGCGAACACAGCTTCGGTATCCACGTAGCGAAACTGGCAGGGATGCCGCCAAAAGTTTTAAGTCGCGCTAACGAGATATTGAAAAAGCTGGAGCACGAGCGCACCGGCGGCGAGCATATTAAAGAAAGTATCCGCAAGGTGCAAAAGCAGGCCGTCCAAATGCAGATGTTCAGTATTGACGACCCAGTTCTGGTTAAGATCCGCGATAACCTTAACAACCTTGACGTTAACACCCTTACCCCTGTTGAAGCTTTAATGAAACTGGACGAGATACAGCGGCTGATAAAAAGCTGATTTTGATTTCGGATTTCGAATGTTCAATTTCGGATTTAGCTTATCAGGAAGTAGAAATTTACGATTCGCAATGTGGATATGTTGAGAAACTCTGTGTTTGTCTCTCTTGTATAGCCGCTATTTTTATAGCATGATCCTGCCTCGCTATTTTAAACATGCGCTGATATTATTTACCGGCATTGTTATACTATCCTCCTGCCATACCCGCAAGGCTGCCATGAAGGGTGAACCAGGCGAAATGGTAAAACCACAGGCAAGCATCGCTGAGAAATACTCTGAAATAATGGGCGTAAAAGAGCGCGATATTCAAAACGGACGGCTATATGCCTTTATCGAACAATGGACCGGTACTCCCTATAAATATGGGGCGCAAAGTAAAGACGGTATTGACTGTTCTGGTTTAACCCAACTACTGCAGCAAGAGGTTTACGGTGTAAAACTTCCCCGCATGACGTCGCAACAGATCAATGTTATTAAGCGTAAGTACGAGGATGAATTAAAAGAGGGCGATCTGGTCTTCTTTGACTTTGATGGTAAACAGTTCAGTCATGTTGGTGTATACCTGCAGAATGGCTGGTTTGTACATGCAAGCACCCGCAAAGGTGTTATGGTAGCGCGGCTGCGCGATAATGGTATTTACAAATACTTTTCGCGGGGCGGGTCTATCAACACTCAAATCATCGCTTCTCAGCCTTATAATAACTAAATGAACACTACAGCAGCGGAATTATCAGCTACAATCAACGATTTTATCACTCAGCACTCATCCCAAATTAACTGGACGCAGCGCCCGATAGCAGAAAAGTGGGCAGTAATAGAGATATTGGGACACTTAACAGACAGCGCCCTCGTAAATCTACACAGGTTTGTTCGATGCACCTACGAAAGTGACTTTACGCTGAGCTATGCACAGGATGAATGGGTTGCCGCGCAACAATACAAGGAGGCTAGTGTAACCGACCTGCTTACGCTTTGGCAGTTACTTAACAAGCAAATTGTAACCGTGTTAAACACCTACCCCGCAAATCGCCGACAGGCTAAATGTAATGGCGAAACTGTAGAGTTTTTGGCAGCTGACTATGTTGACCACATGCGCCATCATTTAGACCAGATAATTACGCTGAGATAAAAACCCTAATTTCCAGGCAACGGCTTCCTTTTCCTTGATTTGAAAAGACGCGCCAGCAAGGGTTTATCTGCGTTAGGTTCCTTTGGATAAAGTTTTTTACGAATTATTGGTTGTGAAATAGCCCAAGCCATAATTCCATAGGAGTATATAAGCGGACTAGCTTCCACTAAAAATCCAATTATTACATATACAAACAAAATTGGAATAGTGAACAAGTTAATGCGCTGGGCTTTCCATTGCAGGTTATGCTCTATCTCTGCTGGTTTAATGCAGAGTGTTTGCGCGTTACGCACCAGGTAGCCTATTAAAAGTGTCTGGGTAAATAGCGCCATCAGTATCACAAAAAAATAAAACAAAAAACCGTACGCGTTTCCAACACTGAGGGCGCCGGTTAAAAGTGTAATAGAGAATGGGAAAAGCGAGATAAAAAAAAGGAATACCATATTAAAAGCGATAAGCTTTTTTGTATAATCTTTCAAATAGCTAAACAGTTCCAGGTGTTTTGACCAAAAGACAGCCACTATCGCAAAAGAAGTTGCATATCCTCCAAATTTGGGAAGCACTTCTAAAAAAGCCTCTCTTACAGCTTCGCTACTGGCGTGCCGTAACCCTTCTGGTAGTTTTATTTCCAGTACCATTATAGTAATAATAATGGCAAAAACTGCATCGCTGAACAGAATCATACGCTCCAGTTGAAACTCTCTTTTTATTTCTTCAGTTTCCTCAACTTTCATAGCTAAATATAGATTAATTTTGCATGATGGCTAAACATGATTACTCTTTTTGGACAAAATATAAACGCTTCGCCGCGAACGAG
Organism: uncultured Mucilaginibacter sp.; assembly: GCF_946479965.1. The sequence goes on from NZ_CAMLHX010000021.1 coordinate 24,034, forward strand.
ATCCTATTGTATGTTATTATGATAGTAGGTATTCTATTAGGGATCTGGATCTTCAGTTGATCATTTCTTAACCAGTGCTACGTTATACGCGTCTGCATCCCCCACCTTCCTGAAAAATTCAACCAGGTCTGCATACAGCGCTTTGTCATAGGTCCCCGCTAACAACTGTATTTTTCGATGATAAACCAATTGGTTCCCCTTTAGCTCCATTGTGGCGTGGTAGCTGCCAAACGGCTTAGTAATTTCAACATTCAATCGTGCTTTTTCAGATCGATAATTATCATCCGGAAGAGTATAAACTATCTGATCTTCGTCAGCGTAACCGTCATTAATATAAACATCGGTAGTACGATTTCGCACCTCTGCCGGTGTTCTGCCGGTGCGATTAGCAGCATTTAATAAAAAATACATTTTGCCATCGGTTACCGCAGCATAAGACGAGGCAGAAAACTTTAATGTTTCAGTCGTCAGCGGCTTATCAGCTTTGCTTTGTGTAAGCTCGTATTGCGCTATAGCCAGGTTATTTATAGCGTATATCCTGGCAACTGTTTTTAACTTTTCTGTTTCTGATTTGTCAATCAGTTCCTCCCGGTTTTCATATTGTGTCCCGCTGAATAGCGTTTCTATCTCGCCTGATAGCTCCCCTTTGTCGCTGATATTGAACGTCGCCTTACGCACCTGTAAATTGGTGGTGCTTGTATATTTCGGCGTATGCAGAAGTTTCCCCCCGCCGGGTGTACAGGCCAGCACGTTACGGTCATCAGTAAAATTGCTTAAAAACCCAAAGGGTATTTTCTGACTGGTACACTCCAGCCAGGTTGTATCGCTAGCAAAAGGGATACACAAAATAACATGGTTGGCTTGTCCCATGCTGGCAAAGTCGGGTATCAGGCTGGATTTATAATTAAAACCTGATGCTACCGCGCAATACCACGAGTCGATGTTGACTGTCGCTAACAGCGCCTGCATGTAATTTACCAGCGCCTTGCAATCACCATAATTTAGTTTATCTACCTCGCTTGCCAAAAAAGGCTGATACCCGCCAATGCCTACCTGAACACTTATATAATGTGTTTTTTTCTGCATGTAATCATATATCTTCCGCACTTTTTCTTTTGGGTCTGTTGCATCGGCTGTTAGTTTCTTTATAAGGGTTACCGTTTCGGCAGGCAGCTGTTGACGGCCTTTCAGCAGCTTATCGTATACCCATTTACCCAGATCATTCCAGTTGGTGTATGTACCATCTATGCCGCCATATGAGAACTTTTCGGGCGCTATTTTTACGCTTATTCTATAAGCATCAGGGTCAGGGCTATAGGGTTCAAATCTTACGGCCTTTATGTTTTCCGCTTTCCATTGATATGAAGTAAATCCGCCCTCAAAATTGGATATTGAAGCAATAGATGTGTTGATTTCCTTGTAACGAATATTAAATCCCTTAGTTAAAACATTAAACACACTTTTCTCCACAGCTACACCTGTTGACCGTACCGGGTGCCAGTCGTGAAAATTAAGCGATTGCTTTGAGCGAATCTCGTATTCATATTCTACAGTGTAAGGATATGATATTGACTGAGGCTGATAACTCTTTACACGCGAATCTTCAAACAAAGAAAAATCAGACGCCGCGCTCTGATCCTGAAAATTGCCGGCGGTAAATTTGCTTACCTGCCTGCCAAATTCATCATAAACAGACCCGCGTATATCCCTTATAGAATTGGCCTTATCATAAAACACATTCACTTCGGCCTCATCATCCCCATTCTTATTCAGTATAGTTACGGCTCGTTTAACATGATAAATGACGTTATCAACCGACTTAACTTCTGTGGAAACTACCTCATTCCTCACTACGGCACTCGCGTAGGGCATTAATTCCTTTGGTATAGAAACAGCGGTGTAGGTAGTTTGCGCAGCAGTGCCAAGTGAAACGGTACATAAAACCGATATCCAAAAAATTAATCTCATATCTTCTTTTTAAACACCATCTCGCTTTTTTCTGACAGGATGATCTTATTATAAAGTTCTTTCAGATAAGGATATTCCCCGGGCCCGTAAATAGATTTTTTGAATTGAGTAACATGCGAGAGAGAAAATGTATTACCTACCTCCGAGTAGGCAACAATAAACATCCCGCCCTGGTTGGGTAGCGCTGCCGTAATGTTTTGACCAGGGTTTTCAATCACATAGCCTTCGGGCAATTTCATATTTAATATAAAACGATCCTCAGATGGCATACCCAAGTCAACCGGGTAGCTGCGTGAGTTAAGTTTAAATGGATTAGTGGTAATCTGATTAAAAATGAAGGGATTAAAACTTAGCTTCTCGTGGTTCATCCCTTCGTATCCGTCCATTTCAACTTCGTAAACTTCGCTGAGTGTGCCATCAAGACTATCAATTCCGCTTATTTCAAACTTTTTAATTTTCGTTTTGCTCAGCCTTTCGTCCATATTTTCAACAAACTCATCAAGTGTATTAAATTTCTTTATTGCCTGCCGTTTTTGGTAACCCGAATAACCTCTTGAATATGTTGTCATCTTACCTATCAACTTTCCCTCTCCGGATAGAGTCAGATCAAGTACGCGTGTAGTGTTCTGGATATTGGGTGTGTTAATATCGATCCAATACGATGGTTTGTCGAGACTCATTACACGGCCCTGATCATTTAAGCACCTCATAGGCAGCATTCCAAAGGAAAGCAACGGGTCAGTAGCATCCAATAAATAACTTTTATCACCAATGTTTGCTCTGGCCAATACATAGTTAAATTCGGTAATAACGGGATACAGCTTATTAACTACACCATGGCTCCGGGTCGACATCAAAACTGCTTCCGTGTTTATCCCTGCTGACGACAGGGCTGCTACCAACGCGAGATTAATATCGCCCGAAGTTCCGGTATGGCTTTCAAATGCCTTACGCACATTTTCACTTCCAAAAGCAATAAATTCGTTCCACTTCATATTCTTTTGAATAAAAGCGTATACCGCTTTGGCTTTTTGCAGATCATCTGTCTTTCCGGCTATAACCGGCGCAATTTTATCTTTAAACTGATCGCGCTTTTTTATTTGTGTTCCAAAATAATTGTCGTGTTTAAGCTGGTAATCAACATCCTTCCATTCTTTAGCTAAGTTGGTTTTTACGCCGCTGTAGGGACTGGAATATTCAAATAATTCAAAGTAAATAGCTGAGATAAAATTTCTGGGTGCGGTCATATAATCTTCCTCCACAAACGCCGGAATATTATTCATACCATACACAAAATGCGCGCAATCTGACTTGGCTCCATGAGTTTCAAAACAGTCCCGCTCTATTTCAGATGCACTTTTAGTTAGTTCAAGATCGCCCCTTTTAACGGCATTATACTGCCAGAAGCCGGGTATATGGGCCTCATATTCTGACTTTATTTTAGGGATATCGCTTTGGAACTGCCAGTCATGTAAATCTTCAAAGTAAGGTGTAGTTATTGTATACCTGTATTCAATAACGCAGCCATTGCGCAACCCGGGCATAGCAAACTTAGCCATCTGATGAGTCTTGTTTACATCCACCATAAATATTTGCGATTTCTGTAATTCTTCCCGCTTAACTCCAACGCTGGCATCAGGACTAACAGTAATACCTTCAATATCATCTATTTTCTCCCAGCGCTCCTTACCGATGTACAAAGGCACCTCAACAGTACCTTTTTTAAAAGCCTCAGCATCAAATATTTTGATTTTTACATGGTACTTATAAACCAACCTTATCTCGTCTTCGTTAGTCATAGTAATGCGGGCGTTGCCATATTCGTTTAACACAACTGCATGTGCAGATGGATCTTTTGAATAGCTGGCCATCTTTGTTTCTTCCTGCGTGATATTTCCGAACGAAAAGTCCTGAGCAGAAGCATTATAGCCGTTTAAAAAAAGTATTACGATAGCAAACAGGGTAGTCTTCATCTTGTGATTGTACATTTAAGTGAGGTTAAGATAAATCTTTTTAAGATATAATATAAACTGCATGACTTATTTTGCCATTTTTTTTTGATTTTTGTAATTCGGCGTTGCCGGACATCAACTTATGAAATTAAACCTGACACGCCCCCTTGCCTTCTTTGATCTGGAAGCAACCGGAATAAATATTGGCATTGACCGTATTGTAGAAATATCGGTAATAAAGCTGCACCCCGATGGCAGCGAAGAGGTGAGAACCTGGAGAATTAATCCCGGTATGCCCATACCCATAGAATCATCATTGATACACGGCATTTACGATGAACATATTAAAGATGAGCCTTTATTTGATGCGCTGGCTGCTGACATTGCCGAGTTTATCGGCGAAAGTGATCTGGCAGGATTTAACTCAAATAAGTTCGACATCCCTATGCTGATGGAAGAGTTTTTACGTGGAGGGGTTTCATTTGATCTGGATAACCGTCACTTTATAGATGTACAAAACATCTTCCACCAAATGGAACAGCGTACACTAAAGGCGGCTTACCGTTTTTATTGTGATAAGGATATAATCAATGCGCACTCAGCCGAGGCAGATACCCGTGCTACAATGGAAGTTTTACTTGCCCAGTTAGACCGCTATGCTGATGTGGAATGGGAAGATAAAAAAGGAAACAGAAGCGTGCCTGTAGTTAATGATGTTGCCGCGCTACATAAATTTACCAACCTTCATCGACCGGTTGATTTTGCGGGACGCCTGGCTTATAACGATGCAGGGGAAGAAGTTTTCAACTTTGGCAAGCACAAAGGTAAAAAGGTAGAGGATGTTTTTAACCTGGAACCCAGCTATTATTCATGGATGATGCAGGGTGATTTCCCGCTTTACACCAAGCGTAAGCTGGAGGAGATATATGCCCGCATGAATGCCAAAAAACAGGCAGAGCGCCAACAAAAAGCAGCACAAAGCAAACCCGCTGAGGCGGTTACTGCACCACCGAGCAATACGCAGCAAGCACCGGCACAATCCGGTAAAAGACCTGACAATCAGCGTTCTGCTTATAACCAACCTTTTAAGAAAAAAGAAGAGCCCGCAAAGCCTGTTGACGAAGATATGTTAAAGCAATTGGCTGAAAGATTTAAAAAAGGTTAAGCTTATTATTCTTCAATGCTGAATTAAAAATTGAAAATCATTACTTACTTTCACTTCAGCAAAATTATATGGCCTTAAATTACATCTGGGTATCCTTTTTCATAATAGCCTTTGTCATAGGGCTTATCAAGCTGATATTTTTTGGCGATACCGAGATATTCAAACTAATGGCCGAAGGCACCTTTGATACCACAAAAGCCGCTGTAATGGATATCGCTCTGCCGTTAGTAGGCATCATGTCGCTTTGGTTGGGTATAATGAAAATTGGTGAAAAAGCGGGAGCTATAAATTTTCTTTCGCGCATTGTAGGCCCATTTTTTAATCGTTTATTTCCTGAGGTACCAAAAGATCACCCTGCCACGGGTCAGATGATGATGAACTTTTCTGCCAATCTGCTTGGCCTGGATAATGCCGCTACGCCATTTGGCTTGAAAGCCATGGGAGGCTTACAGGAACTGAATAAAGATGAACATGGTAAAGAGCGCGATACTGCCTCTAACGCTCAGATCATGTTCCTCACGCTGCACGCGTCCGGGTTAACCTTACTGCCTATTGCTATTATAGCACAGCGGGCGATATATAACTCTGCCGACCCTACTGATGTATTTATTCCCTGTATAGTTGCATCCTATGTTGCAACGCTGGCAGCGCTTATTATCGTTAGCATAAAACAGGGCATTAATCTTTTTGACAGGGTTGTAATAGCCTGGTTGGGTGGTATAACCGCAGTTGTAGCCGGATTGGTTTGGTACCTCACAGTATTTTTAAACAAAACAGAGATATCTGAATTTTCAAAGGTGTTTAGCAATGTGGTATTGTTATCGATACCTGTAATATTCATTTTAGGAGGATTAAGAAAAAAAATAAACGTCTTTGAGGCCTTTATTGATGGCGCAAAAGAAGGTTTTGAGGTGTCGGTAAAAATAATTCCTTACCTGGTGGGCTTGCTTGCTGCGGTAAGTTTGTTCAGAACCTGTGGCGCTTTAACGTATTTAGGTGATGGCTTTAAATGGGTTTTCAGCCATTTTAATATGGATACACGGTTTACCGATGTATTGCCTATCGCTTTCCTTCGTCCCTTAAGCGGATCTGGTGCGCGGGCGTTAATGCTGGATAATTTGAAAACGTTTGGGGTGGACAGCTTTATTGGCCACTTATCAAGTGTTTTATATGGGACCGCTGATACTACATTCTACATTGTGGCGCTGTATTTTGGTGCGGTAAACGTTAAAAAAACTCGGTATGCCATCCCGGCAATGCTCATTGCTGATGTATTTGGAATAATTACGGCTATACTTATTTCATACCTGTTTTTTGCTTAAAACAGAATATTATTTCTAAGGGGTTATTTATTTTACAATTTTTCTAAATTAGCAACCAATTATACCCCTAAAAACTAATGACCGACAATAAATTCTTAAACGAAAAAGCCAAAAAGACAAGATCGGCTAATAAAGCGGTATGGATCCTGCTGTTTTTCTCGGTGGTTGTAATCGCAATGGTTGTAAAAATAGTATTAACAGGTTCATTAAAACCCGATTTTTTCAGAGGGCTGCCCAGCAATGAGGATGCCTACGAAATTGCAAAGGAATATGTAAGGCCTACGCTTAAATCGTCAAGCGCCACTTTTGCCGAAGATGGTTACCAATTTGCCAAAACTTCTGACTCGGTATACGTAATAAAATCAAGCGTAAAAACAGAAGAGGCGACCACTGAATTCAAGATAAAATTGCAATATAAAGGTGGACGGCCGGGGAAGCTTAAAAACTGGTCGGTTATTGATCTGAGTATCCTTTAAAGCAAAAAAGCAGGCCGGCCATACAGCCAACCTGCTAATCACTCTAAAACAATCACCTCTTAACTTTAGAAGTATTTTTAAATATCACGCTGATCAGAAGTATCTCATCAACAGCAATATTCGCCTACAAATATACCTATCAGCTGTGTGTTTAAACACCGTTTCCGCTTTTTTTACTAAAACCTGACAGAGCGAAAATTAATTTAGTTAAGTCCCCTGATAAATATTTCGGCCAGTAGCAGTCTCTTTGCCCTTATCTCCTCTAAATGCTCCTTTTTAGGGAACATTGCTTTTTTATAGGATACAGAGCGTACCCTTACCCCATGGAGCGCATCCAGCAGTAAATCTATTATCTCTTCCGGATTTATTACCGGTTTGATCCTACCCTTATCAACTTCGCTTTTTATGGCCGATGTTAATAATGCGGTTTCCGTTCCGTGTATCTCCCCTATTATTTCCCATATGCTTTCCGGCAGGTTCTGCTCGTTAAGTCTGAAATAGTCAAAGAAGTTATAATTTTCAACAATAAAATCATGTTGGGTATTTATCTGGAAAATAAATGCGCTTTTCAGATTATCGAATAGGGCAATTTCCTTACGCAGTTTTGCTAAATAATCATTTGCCAGCTTTCGCATCACTGCCACGTACAACTGGCTTTTATCAGGAAAGTAGTAATACAGCAGCGCCTTTGAAAAAGACAGGTCGCCGGCTATTTCGTTCATGGTTGTTTTTGAATAACCGTAATGCAAAAACCTCTGATAAGCCGCCTCTAATATCTTCTCCCGCTTTATATCCTGCTGATCAACTCCTGAACTCATGAAATACTTTTGTTAAAAACTGACTTTTTTAACAAAAGTATCAAAAATCCTGTGCTTTCCCTTTGATTATGGATAGCAGCCTGTAAATGTTACGTTTAGATGATTATACAGATTGCGCCAGTTTTATCCCCGCTCCCACTACAAAGGCATCTTCAATAACGCCGGACATAAAATTACCCAAGCCTGTTCGAGCTAATTTTTTACGCAAGAAAAGGCTACCATAAGTTGATGCCCCTGCAATTAAACAACCCAACATCGCGCCGGTAATCGCTTTCTTTCCGGCTGCATTAAATATACCTGCACCCACAAGGCCGCCGGCGAAACATCGTATAGCTATTGACAAGGGTTGGGTTCGATTTGGAGCGAGCGGCAATTTATCCCCTAAAAACTCAGCAAGGGCCATCCATTTTAAAGCGTCGGCTATAGCGCTTGTGGGTATAAAACCAATGGGACTGCGATACACCTGTGATCCTTTGTTATTGTTTAAAATATGCGCGGCTATAGCAGGTGCCGCGGCTGAACGCATACCCGTTAATATTCCCATTCCGATAACCTGTTTTAATGGGATTGTATTTTGCTTCGTCATGTTTAGATGGTTTATCGGTGAAGTGCAATAATCATTCCCAAAACAAAAAGCCGCCCCGGTTATCCAGGGCGGCTTAAATTTATATCCAGCTTTAATTAAACTGTTTTTAACTCAGCTTTATTGGCGTTCTTTTTACCAAATAAGCGTTGCTTTAAGTTGTAGTGAATGATGTACATGCACGGCACTAAAATCAATGTGATAAGGGTAGCGAAACCCAAACCAAATATCATTGTCCATGATAAAGGTCCCCAGAATGCAGTGTTATCGCCTCCGAAATGGATATGCGGCTGGAAATGATTAAACAATCCAGCAAAATCAATATTAAAGCCTATCGCAAGTGGGATCAAACCTAATATAGCTGCGGTAGCGGTAAGCAATACCGGCGTCATACGCGTACGGCCTGCTTCAACAACAGCATCATGCAGGTTTTGGCCCTGCGACATCAGCAAATCGGTGAACTCAACCAGCAATATACCATTACGAACAACCACGCCAGCCAGCGCCACAATGCCAATCCCGGTCATTAATACAGAGAAGGTCATCCCGAAAATACTTACACCCAAGAGCACGCCTATTATACTGAACAATATCTCGCTGATAATGATAAACGTTTTACCTATTGAGTTAAACTGCATCATCAGAATGATCAGGATCAGCATAAATGACACACCTAATGCGGATAAAAGGAATACAGCAGCTTCTGTTTGATCTTCCTGACCACCACCCATACGAAGAGTAATACCTGCCGGAGTTTTGAAATCAGTGAGAACTTGCGCTATCTGAGCGTTCACATCATTAGCATTATAACCGCCCGTTTTTAACACGTTTGATCCTAATGTAATCACCCTTATTTGTTGCTTGTGCTTTATATTGCTGTAAGTATTCTGATAACGGATATCACTAAAAGCTGAAATAGGTACCTGCCTTATTGTACCGCCGGTTGCCATATCGCGGTAGGTTATTCTAAGATTGCGTATAGCATCCAAATCATAGCGCTGCTCTTCCTTTCCGCGTACATTTATCTCGTAGTCCTCTTCAGTGGTATTTCTAAAATCGGCAGCTTTCATTCCATACAACGTGGCAGCTAAAGCCTGACTTATCTGCGCGCTGCTTACACCTTCGCGATTAGCACGTTCCCTGTCAATATCAAACACTATTTGGGGTTTGTCGTCCTGCACATCTGCAGTAAGCTCTTCAATACCACCAATATTTTGTTTATCGATAAACTTTTTGAGGTTGTTAGCAGCTTTAACTAACGAATCCAGATTATCACCTGCTACTTCAATACTAATATCCTTTTGCGTTGGCGGGCCACCGCTTTCCTGGTCAACAGAAATTTTAACCCCAGGAATAATGCCTACTACCGCTTTACGTATTCTCAGCATAATCTCTCTGGTATTCTTGCCATTACGCTCGCCAAACTTAACAAACGCTACAGCAATTTTTGCTTTGTTTGGATAGTTACCCTGATCCTCGTCCTGCGGGTCGGTAACGCTCACCGTTACGTTGGATATAATAGACGAAACCACATCCTTGTCCGGCTCAACCGCATTCGCTACTCGCTTTTCAAGTATCTTAGTCACTTCGTTGGTGCGGGCCTGATCCGTTCCCTTTGGCAACGTTATATAAACGAATGCGAAGTTGGGGTCAGCCTGCGGGAAGAACTCTACCTTAGGGCTGCGAACAATCATAAAAAAGATACTGAAAATGAACAAAAGAACTGTCCCCGACAGTACCCATCCCGGTACCTTGATTGCTTTTTCGAGCAGGTTTGCATAAGTAGTTTGAATTTTGGGCCAGGCTTTGTTTTGGAAAGCGTCTATCCATTTAATAAATATAAAATGGTTAAGCAGGTACATTACTGCGGCAAACACTACAAAATTACCCACACCAAAATTAATCAGGTAAGCAATAACTGCAATACCGGCAAACCATAACATTACGCGTTTAGTGGTTTTATCAAATTTAGGATTATCGTGCTCGCCCTTAACGTGAGGTTTCATAAAATCAACCGCGAAAACCGGATTAAATATATAAGCCACCACCAACGAAGCCAATAAAGTAATTATCAATGTTATTGGCAGGAAGAACATGAATTTACCGATCAAGCTGTTCCAAAACGCCAATGGCACGAATGGGGCAAGTGTTGTTAGCGTACCTGATAACACCGGAAGGAAAACCTCGCCGGCGGCCATTTTTGCCGCTTGCTTAATGGGTACCTTTCCGTTATCAAATATCCGGTGCGTGTTTTCAATTACTACAATGGCATCATCCACCACAATACCGAGGGCCAGCAGGAACGAGAACAACACGATCATGTTCAATGTGAATCCTATAGCAGGCATCACTAAAAATGCTATAAAGCATGATAGCGGTACCGACATAGCAACAAACAACGCGTTAGTTGTACCCATAAAAAACATTAGGATGATGGTTACCAATACGAAGCCAATAATGATGGTGTTTACCAAGTCATCAACCGTTGTACGGGTTTTGTCGCTTTGGTCGCCTGTAACGGTAACATCTAGTCCCTTCGGAAATTCATTAGCTTGTTTAGCCTTAATCAAAGCAAAGATCTTATCAGATGCGCCTATCAGGTTCTCGCCGGTACGCTTACTCACGTTAAGAGTGATAACATTTTTAAAATCTTTATCATCCTTAGTCTTCATACGCGCGTAACTCTCCTGTTCATGAAAACCATCGTTTACTTCAGCGATATCACGCAGATAAACTGCTTTACCACTAGGGTTACGTATAACCATTGCGGCAACTTCTTCTGCGTTTTTAAAATCCTGACGAATATCAACGCTTCGGCGAACGCCGTCTACACGCAAACCACCGGCAGACATAATGACGTTTTCGGACCCAACGGCATTAATGATATCTGCATAACTTACCTGGGCCGCACCCATTTTATTAAGGTCAACATTGATCTGTATCTCGGGCTTCAATGCACCTACCATATCAACCTTGGATATCTCTTTCATGCTTTCAATAGCATCCTTCAGATTGTCCGCGTATTCTTTGAGTTTTTTAAGGTCATAATTACCGGATATATTAACGTAAAGTATAGGCAGGTCGGCCACGTTGATATCAGATACAACCGGTTCTTTTAAGTTATTATCATTCTGCGGCAGATCGGGCGTAGCTTTTTCTATCGCTTCTTTGACATCGTCTTTGGCATCTTTTATCAAAATATTACCGTTAAATTCAGCGGTAATAATTGATATATTATCATAAGAGTTTGATGTTACCTTTTTTAAGCCTTTAAGAGATTTTAGTCTCTTTTCCAACTGGCGGGTAACCAATATCTCAATATTTTGAGGCGATTGCCCCAGATATTGGGTGGTAACAAACACTTTAGATTGCGCTATATCCGGAAAGTTCTCCTTTGGCAGGTTGTTGTAACTTACCAAACCCAATATGGTAAGCAACACAACCATTGCGTATATAGCCGTTTTATTATCAATGGCCCAACTTGAGGGTCCAAATTCTTTTTGCAGATCTTTCATATATTGTGATCAGTTTAAATTGCGATTTATTTAATTCCTTGCAATACGCGCACTTTATCACCCTCATCTACATCAGCAACGCCGTCTACAATAACTTCGTCGCCGGCTTTCAATCCTGATACCACCTCAACCAAACCGCCCGAAATCGCTCCTTCTTTTATTGATGCACGCTTTGCAATGCCATTAACGTTAACATATACGTAATCGCCAGACTCTGATTGTTGAACAGCCTTAACAGGTACTGTAATGGCATTTTTATTCGTATAATCAGCTATTCTTAATACAGCCGTCATATTTGGGCGTAGTGTGGCACGGGATGGCAACTTAACTTCTACAGGGAAACTGCGCGAAACCGGGTCAATAGCTTTAGCAGCAAAATTGATCGTGGCAGTTACTGAATCTTTAGCATCTGGCACTACTACTTTAACCTTATTGCCTACTCGTACGCTCGCCGCGTATGACTCAGGAACATTTGCTTTTATTTTAAGACTATTGTCATTTACAATGTTTATCCCTGTAATGCCAGGCCCTGCAACTTGTCCAAGTTTAAGGTCCATAGTTTCAACAGAGCCATTAATAGGCGATTTTATGCTATAAAGTGCCGCTTGTTGTTTTAGTGCATCCAGTTGCTTTTGCGTGGTTTGCAGGTTAGTTTTTGCTTGTAAAAATTGTACTTCGGTACCAATTTTTTGATCCCAAAGGTTTTTTTGGCGCTGATAAAGCGTGCTCATTAATTCAACCTGGGCCTCTGCCTGTGCCATTTGTTGCAATAGAACGCTTTTATCTAACTGAACAAGTACCTGGCCTTTGCTAACGCGTTGCCCCGGTTTTACATAAATAGCTGTGATTGTGCCCTGCGCTTGTGGATAAGCCGTAACATTCTCTTCAGCATCTATTTTACCCTGTACTTCAACATAATTGCTAAAACTGCCGGTTTCAATTTTATATACTGATACGTCCAATGTTTTCACAGAATCGGTTGTGCCAATCTCTGATTGCAGTTTAGCTATCTTATTGTTAAGTTCAGATTGCTGTTTTTTTAGTTCAGCCAACTCTGCTTTTTTATCTTTAGGCTTTGAGCATGCAGCTAAAAGCAATAATGCGGGTATGTATATAATTTTTTTCATTGTTATGATATGTATGTGATGTTTAGTTTTTTAATTGATACGACCGTATGCTTTGTCAAGGTCTACTTTGCTTACAAGGGTTGAGTAAAGTGCCTGAATGTAAGCGTTATCGGCATTTTCCACTTCAGTTTGTGCCTGGGTTACTTCTATACTAGACCCCACACCCTGTTGATACTTTATCCTTGCCACCCTTAAAACTTCCTGCGCAAGTTCCCGGCTGCGTTTCTGATTATTAAGTGATTGAACGCTGTTGTAAAAAGTAATATTGGCCATATTAGCCTGTAGTTTTAAGCCATTCTTTGCATTGTCCAAATCATTTTGTGCCTTTAATACACTAATTTGTCTTTGCCGTAACTGATTTAATCGTAACCCACTGCTGAAAATTGGAACGTTCAGACTTAAACCAATGAAACTGTTAGGATATGCACGGTTATACAAAAATCTGTATTGATTTTCCTGGAAAACATAGTTAAGACCCGCATTAAAGCTCAGGGTTGGCAAAAAGTTTGCTTTTTGGCTTTTAACATCTAACTTGTTAAGTGTAATGTTAGTCTGAAGCAATTTATACTCTATACGATTTTGATAAAAAGTAGTATCTGTATTGCTTTGAGCTATGTTTTCGTCCAGTTTAACGTTTTCAAGCTTGTCAGTAAGTGCAAGCTCCTCCTCAATTGGCATACCCATCTGAAATTTCAGCATCTGATTGTACAGCACTAAGGTTCTCACCACATTCTCACGATTAGTTACCAGATTATTGTATTGAACTGATAAGCGGTCAACATCAATTTTTTCAACAAAACCCTGTTTGTTTTGCTGAGTGGTTTGGTCAAGCTGCTGTTTAAGCTGAGTAATATTGGCATCAAGTAAGCGTACCTGTTCTCCGCTTACCAATACTTGATAGTAAGCTTTAGTAACATTTGCACTGGTTTCAATTTTCGATCGTGTTAAACTACGTTGCGAAAGCTCACGAAAGGTCTTAACAGCTTGTAGGCCGACTATAAAAGTTCCGCTAAACAGCAATTGGCTTGCCTGAAGCGAAAAGGTGTTATTAAGTTTAATAGGACCGAAAGGGAAAACACTTAATGGAACATCGCGATTAACATTGATGGGGTCAAATGTATTACCAGGATTCGGAAGGGGGTTTTTAAACGTTGGTCCCACTGCAACGGGAGTTTTTAAAAAGTGCTGAAAACTCATTGCTCCGTTTATCTGTGGTAAACCCGTTGCAATTGTCTCCTTAACTTTATATTCAGCGCTTTGAACATCAAGCATGGCATTTTTTATCGAGTCCTGATGCTCATAAGCATATTTAATGCAATCGGCCAGCGAGAAGCTGTGCGACGCAGGTGCCTGCTGCGCAAATCCCGTGAGGGCAAGGGCGCAGAAGAACGATGTAATTAATAGGAAATGTTTCATGTATATATATTGTGTGTTGGTTTTCGTTTACAAATTAACTGCAGCTGAATGACAGCCCTATGTCAGCAGTGTTTATTCGTCATTAATATTTTTGTACTGATTTAACAGCTTATATCCTTTAAGTGTACAGATACCATAATTAAAATGTTCTAAAAACTGGCTTTGCACTTTCCATGGGTTAAACTCGGCTAGTGGAAACAACTTGGTATTAAAGCCCATTTCCACCTGGTTAACCCGCATTCGGGCCATTATCTTTACATCAATTTCCGGGCGTATATAGCCTTGGTTGATGCCTTTTATCAATAGTTCTTCCAACGTGTGTATTATCACATCGGCTTTAAAATTCTGAAATATTTCCCAGGCTCCGGGATGATACTTCTGCATATCATGTATAACGATCGGATTAATGCGCGAAAAAACATCTTCAGAGCATTTCATCATGTTGATCATCTCATCAATCACATTGGTACTCTGCGCTATTATCTGCTTTATTTGTTTTTCGTCTTCCTGTAGTTTTTTCCTCACCAGCGCTATTACAAGCTCATTTTTGTCCTTAAAAAACAGGTAGATGGTTTTTTTTGACATACCAACGTGTTTGGCTATATCATCCATCGTTACGCTCTTGATCCCTGCCTTTAAAAACAGGTCCTCACCGCCTTGAATTATTCTTTCTATTTGAACCATTGAATTAATTGGTCAAAACTATGGAAACATTTTTAGATTTTAAAGTTTCCAAATCGAAAAAATTATTCACTTATGTCAACTGCGGGTCAAAAAGCAAATCTCAATTCAAAAATGATTACCTTTGCAGAAAATTTCAGACTACACTAAATGGATCTTACCGCACTTTCAGCTATATCACCTATTGACGGACGTTACCGGAACACTACTGCATCACTAGCCGCTTATTTTTCGGAATACGCTCTAATTAAATACCGTGTATTTGTTGAAATTGAGTACTTTATAGCTTTATATCAGCACCCCTTACCGCAATTACAAGGTTTAGATAAAAACATGCCCGACAAGTTACGCGGCATTTACCAAAACTTTACGGAAGCTGACGCCCAAAGCATTAAGGATATTGAGAAGATCACTAACCACGATGTTAAAGCGGTTGAGTACTTCATCAAACAAAAATTTGATGAGCTTGGCCTGCAGCCATACAAAGAGTTTATCCATTTTGGCTTAACGTCTCAAGACATAAATAACACTGCTGTCCCCTATTCATTTAAACTGGCGCTTGATGAAGTTTACTACCCGGCGCTGGATGAATTAATAGTTATCCTTAAAAAATACGCTGCTGATTGGGCCAATATACCCATGCTGGCACATACTCACGGACAACCGGCGTCGCCTACCCGCCTGGGTAAAGAGATACAGGTATTTGTTGAGCGGATTGAAAAACAATTGGCACAATTAAAACAGGTACCGCACGCTGCTAAATTTGGCGGTGCTACGGGCAATTTTAACGCGCATTTTGTTGGCTATCCCGCTATTAACTGGGTTGATTTTGGCAACAGTTTTGTAAACGAGACATTAGGGCTTAGCCGCTCGCAGGCTACAACGCAGATAGAGCATTACGATAATTTTGCTGCACAATGCGATGCTTTAAAACGCATTAATAATATACTGATAGATCTGGACAGAGATATCTGGACTTATATCTCCATGAATTACTTTAAGCAAAAAATAAAAGCGGGCGAGATAGGCTCATCAGCTATGCCACATAAAGTAAACCCAATTGACTTTGAAAACTCCGAAGGTAATTTAGGTATTGCCAATGCGTTATTTGAGCATTTGGCCGCCAAGTTACCCATTTCCCGCTTACAGCGTGATCTTACAGATTCAACGGTATTACGTAATGTTGGCGTGCCTGTATCGCATACGCTAATCGCTATAAAATCAACTATAAAAGGATTAAATAAATTATTGCTTAACGAAGCAGTAATTAATAGTCATCTTGATGCTAATTGGGCGGTAGTTGCCGAAGCTATCCAAACCATTTTACGCAGGGAAGGCTACCCTAACCCTTACGAGGCGCTGAAAGAACTTACGCGTACCAATACGCATGTTAATGCCGATACCATTGCTGAATTTGTGGAAACACTGCAGGTTAGTGATGTTATAAAAGAGGAGATAAAGAAAATAAGTCCGGCCACTTACACGGGTGTCTGATTAATGCTTTTTCTTTTTCAAATTCAGTTTTTTTCTTTATATTAAGTACTTATTCGCAACAAATAATTAAAACCCTAAACAACCCCTTAATCATGAAAAAAACATTTTTTTTCTCACTCCTTATCTTGTTTATTGCTTCAAACTCATTCAGTCAGGAAAAACAAATCTACGAGGTCCCAAATCTCAAACAAGTTCTTGCGTCTCATAAAACGGTTGCCATTTTACCAATGAGAGTCACAATATCTTATAAAAAATTCCCTAAAAATTACGACGCTGCAAATAATGCAGTCCAGCAGAGGGAAGAGGGAATAAATATGCAACAAGGTATGTATACTTATCTACTAAGAAAAGCTAAAGACTATTTTGTAACGTTCCAAGATATTCAACGAACTAACATATTGCTTAAGCAGGCTAATGTATTTGATAAGATTGATGCTATTACTGCTGATTCCTTATGCAAAATACTAAAGGTAGATGCAGTTATACAAGCCGGTTATGCATACCAACGAACTGGTAGCGAAGCCGCAGCTATCGCTATGACAGTTATGTTTGGCTTCGGTGGTAGCACCGCATCAGGATCTTTAACAATGCAGATAAATGATGGCAAAGATGGGAACTTGTTATGGAGATTTTATAAACAAATGAACGAGGGTGTATTATCCTCGGCTGATGAAATGATGCAAAGAATGATGAAAAAGGTAGCGAGAAATTTTCCTTATGAGAAATAGGAACATTTTGCGCTATATATTTTAATAATAGTGAGTCACATTGAAGTCAAATGAATTTGTGACATACCTTTAATTCAAAAACCTGTTTAACTTTGTTTATTCAATTTAAATAAGAATTAAAATGACCATCAACGTATATACCGAAAGCACCCCGAACCCGGCAACCATGAAGTTTATAGTGAACAAGTTGCTGATAAACGGCAGTGTTGACTATCCAACCAAAGAGAGCGCCGAAAAATCGCCGTTTGCTAAGGAGTTGTATAAATTCTCTTTTGTTAATGGTGTATTTTTTGCAAGCAACTTTGTTACGGTTACCAAAACTGAAGATGCTGAGTGGAACGATATTGAGCCGATACTTAAAGAGTTTGTTAAAGGCGCGGTAGAATCTGAATACAAAGTTCAGTTAGAAGAGCAGGAAGAAGTTGCTTTTGAAGGTACTGATACCGAGATTAAAATACAGCAAATATTAAATGATTACGTACGCCCGGCTGTTGAGCAGGATGGCGGCGCTATAACTTACCGTTCGTTTACCGAAGGTGTTGTTACTGTTGAGCTTCGCGGGTCATGCAGCGGTTGCCCGTCATCAACCATTACGCTTAAATCGGGTATAGAAAATTTGCTTAAACGCATGGTGCCCGAGGTTACTGAGGTAGTGTCCGAAGCATTATAAGTTTTTGATTACACCGATTATTTTTTGATTTCACTAATTATCGGTGTAATCTTAAATAATCGGTGTAATTATTTATTTAAAATATAAATCTATCGCTTCCAACATCTCCCCTGTCAGCTTTCCATTGGTCGCCAACAATTCACGGGACTCTAATATCTCATCGCCCCCATTAAAGTTTACCACATGGCCGCCCGCTTGTCGCACTATTACAATGCCGGCCGCCACATCCCAGGGATTTAAGTTATATTCGTAATAAGCATCAAACCTGCCGCAGGCTGTATAAGCCAGATCGACAGCTGCGGAGCCTAATCTTCGCAGGCCATGACAGCTCTTCATTAAATGGGTAAACAGCGCTATGTATTGCGCTTGCTTATTGAAATCATAATAAGGGAAACCTGTGGCCAACAAACTATCTCCTATGGTAGGTGCGCTGCTCACTTTAATTTCTTTGCCATTCAAATAAGCCGGAGCATCCTTCCAGGCGTAAAAGCATTCGTCCTGATTCACTTCATAAACCACGCCTATTACTAACTCATCATATTCCTTGAGCGCAATACTTACAGAAAATACAGGCAAGCCGTGAATAAAGTTGGTAGTACCATCCAGCGGATCAATTATCCAGTTATAACGCTCGCCCAATCTCGTGGTTGTCTGCTCTTCTGTTATAAAACCCGCTTCGGGTAGTATACTTTCCAGGCCTTTTACAATGATCTCTTCGGCGGTTTTATCTACGTAGGATACCAGGTCATTCAGACCTTTATATTCTATTTTATCAGCAGCGAAACTTATGCGTTCTTGCCGTATAAATGCTCCGGCCTTTTTAGAAACCTCAATTACTTTCGCTGTTATTTCTTCCAGATGCATGGTGACGTAGTGATAAACTAAATGAGAAAACCTTATGTACAAAAAAGCTTGCGAAGAACAAGCTTAATGCCGCTGTAATACGCGCGACAGGGGGATACATTTCAACGGTTTGTACAAAAAAATCTAGCAGGGCAAGGTTGGCAAAAAAACCAATTATAGCCACGGCTGAAAAACGTATAAACTGTTTTACAGGCGTAGATGCCGATTCATTAAACACAAAATACCGTGTAATTAAAAAATTAACCATCACGCCCATAAAAAATGAAACGCCTAATGATAACTTATAGTTATCAAACCCATAACCCCAAAAGGTATAAACGGGCCTTTCAAAAAAATTATGGTATAACAGATAGAATGCACAGATATCTACCAAAAAACCAGCCCCGGCAGATAGTATAAACCTTACCACCTGGTTCTTCAGTAATTTATGTGCTATAATTACATTAGCCATGCTTAACCGCGGGTGATGTTTTCTGTTTTTTTGCCGTTACGATCAGAGCGATGCCTGCTATAATTAAGCAAAGGGATATTAACTCGGCTTGGGTAAATGGTATACCGAACAAGTGGTATTTTGTATTTACGCGTATCTTTTCTATTAAAAAGCGTTCAACGCCATTTAATATTAAGTAGATACCAAACATAACACCCGGCAATTTTATGCGATGACGTATGCTCCATAAAAAAGCGAACAAAATTAAGCATACTACACACTCATAAAATGGTGTAGGGTATGCAGGCAGCTTTAGCTCGTTACAAAATTTGCCAACACAACCCGGAATTGGGTTGTCATAATCCATATGGCTTACGTTGTGAGGATATTTAAATGCCCACATCCAATCAGGGGCCCAACTTAGCCAGCTTGGTTTAGGATTAGTGTTTGGGATGCCCCAGTCACCATCTCCTGCCATTTGGCAACCAATGCGACCAACCGCATAAGCTAGCATCATACCCGGCCCGCCAATATCCAACATGTTACGCCACTGTATACCATGTTTGTTAGCAACATACAGTACCGCAGCGCCTCCGCATATTAAGCCACCGTAAAAAGTAAGCCCCTCAAACCCTATCAACATGCCGACAGGGTCTTTCATAAAATCACCCCAGTTCTCTAAAGCATTAAAAAGTTTTGCTCCGGCAAAACCAAAAACAGCTGCCCAAAGCAGAAGCGAGCCCATTAATTCGTAAGGGTGAGCTTTAACCTTCTTGGTTACCGGTTTAGCTAAAATCTGTTTTTTATTTTCGGCATAGGCCCAATAAACAAATATTGCAGCGGCTGCAATGCCGCCAAGCCAGTTACCTCGTCCCGATATGATGAAACCTTGAGTATCATCAACAAAAGCACGGTAGTTCAATATCATATCAACTACCTTAAAGCCGAATATAAAACCGAATACCGCATTACCAGCCAGTTCAAGCGGAGATACAGGCGCCCCGATTGTTACTTCTTTTTCGAAAGTGTGGATGTAACCCAGCTTTTCTTTTCGTTTAAATTCTGACAAAAAGGCCTGATAAGCAGCTAAAAAAGCCAGGGCCACAAAGAAGCCAAATGTTTGTATAGGCAGGACGATATTCCAACCAAAAAGGTATTCAATAAGCGAACTCAGGCTTGGGAACATAGACTTATATTTAAAGCGAATATAGGCTTAATGCACTAAAATTTCTTCGCTTTCGGTTATTTCAACATCACCGTCCGGTGAAATTTGTGTTAATTGTATGGTTTTTAATTCGTTAACAAGCACCGGATCAAACTTGGTTTTAACCTTTACATAGTTGCGGGTGAAGCCATGCATAAAGCCCTCCTTAACGTCGCCCTCAAATAAAACTTCGGCAGTTTTACCTAATTGGCTCTCGTAAAACGCCCGGCGTTTTTTGTCAGAAAGAATATGTAGCATCTTGCTCCTGTCAGCGCGGGTCGAACCGGGAACAACGCCTTTCATCTCGGCAGCAAGCGTATTCTCGCGCTCCGAATAAGTGAATACGTGTAGATACGAGATATCAAGATCATTAAGGAAATTATAGGTATCAACAAAATCCTCGCGTGTTTCGCCGGGAAAGCCTACAATAACGTCAACACCTATGCAGCAATCAGGCATCACTTGCTTTATTTTATTTACCCTATTCACATATAATTCACGTTTGTACCTGCGGCGCATAAGGCTCAAAATTTTATTAGATCCCGACTGCAATGGTATATGAAAGTGCGGCACAAATTTTTTCGATGTGGCTACAAACTCAATTATTTCGTCGGTAAGCAAATTAGGCTCAATTGATGAGATGCGGATACGGTCAATGCCTTTTACTTCATCCAGCGCTTGCACTAGGTCGAAGAATTTATTTTCGCGCTGGCCGTTTATAATACCAAAATCGCCAAGGTTTACACCGGTCAGCACTATCTCGCGAACACCTGAAGCGGCAATTTTTTCAGCCTGTTGCAATACACTTTCAATGGTGTCGCTGCGGCTGGCACCGCGTGCTAATGGTATTGTACAAAAGGTGCAAGAATAGTCGCAGCCATCCTGCACTTTCAAAAAAGTACGGGTACGGTCGCCAATAGAAAAAGCAGAGACGAATTCATTTGCTTCAGAAACAGGCTGGTTAAGCACCAGGGTCTTTTCTTTTTTTGTCAGATCAGTAATATGATCAACTATCTGAAATTTTTCTGCGGCACCCAAAACCATATCAACGCCCGGTATCTCGGCAATTTCTTTTGGTTTGAGTTGAGCATAGCATCCAACTATAGTAACGTATGCGTTAGGCGATATTTTAAGCGCTTCCTTAACAACCTTTTTGCATTTTTTATCGGCGTTGTCCGTTACAGAGCAAGTATTGATAACATAAACGTCTGGTGTATCGGTAAAATCAACCGTATCAAAGCCCGCCTGATTGAAAAGACGGCCAATGGTTGATGTCTCTGAATAATTGAGTTTACACCCTAGCGTATAAAAAGCAACTTTCTTGTTCATTTTCAATCTGCAAAGATAGCTTTTTATAGTCAAAGATTGAAAAAGGAAGGTCTGGCGTTTATCATTCGCCCCAACGATAGCTCTCGTTCTGCAAACCTGCCAGATCTATAACTCTGTCTACTACTGTTGCTGCAACTTCGGCAATTGTTTGTGGTTTGCTATAGAACGATGGCATGGCCGGGCAGATAATGCCGCCTGCTTCTGTAACGGTAACCATGTTTTTTAGGTGGATGAGATTTAATGGCGTATCGCGGGCAACCAATATCAGTTTTCTTCGTTCTTTAAGTATCACATCAGCAGCACGGACTATCAGGTCGTCTGATGTTCCGGCGGCTATGCGGCCTAGTGTACCCATAGAGCAAGGGATGATGATCATCGTATCAAACTTTGCCGAGCCCGATGCGAATGGTGCTATAAAATCATTTTTAGCATAAAATTTATACGGCAGGTTTTCATAGCTATCGTTATCCAACTCAAAGCGCCAAACCTGCTTGGCGTTGTCGCTCATTACAACAGCAACCTCTTGCAACTGATCACCTAACTGCGCAAGCTTTTTAAAAAGCAGATCAGCATAAACAGACCCACTTGCACCTGTAACAGCAACAACAAGCTTTTTTTTCATAACCGGTAAAGAATATGGAGGCAAAGATGGTGAAAGTTAGGGGCATAAAAAAGGGTCGAATAACTAGTACCCGACCCTACATCTACCTATGAAAAACATGCCCTTTAGAAGGGCACTACAAATATAATAAGAGTTTTGTTTAATTTTTAATAATTATTTAAAATTAATTTAACGCTCTGATAGGTTTTTATCTATAAGTGTCTGTATAATACCGTCAACCATACCAACGCTTGGTACGTAAATATGCTTTATACCTCCCCATTTCATCACTGCTAAATATATCTCGCTTGCAGGGATAATTACGTCTGCCCTATCTTGATTAAGGCCCAAAACATTGATACGATCCTTAAGGGAAAACGACTCCAAATAGTTATACAAGGATTTCAACTTGGCAAAGCTTAGCGGCTGTTTGTCTTTCTCGTCAGACAACCGATAAAGCTTATTAATATTACCACCGGTGCCTATGCCTGAAATTGATTTGTGATGGCGGGTATGTTCGCGTAAAAACTCCCGCATGTCATTCCAGGTCTCTTCTGTGTCCTGGTTGTCTAATATCCGGATAGTACCGATATTAAACGACTGTGAAGCAACCAATGTACCTGCAGAAAATAGCGACAGCTCTGTACTGCCACCACCAACATCAATATAAAGGTAGTTTTTAGTTTTGTCAATTTCTTGCTCAGCATGACTGGCGTATATTATTTTAGCTTCCACCTCGCCATGGATTATTTCAAGGTCTATATTCGCTTCTTCTTTAATGCGTTTAACAACCTCGGCTCCGTTCTTTGCCTCGCGCATTGCAGACGTAGCGCAGGCACGATAGTCTACAACTTTATAAACGTCCATCAGACTGCGGAACGCGTGCATGGTTTTAACAAGGTCATCGGCTTTCTTATCAGACAGGTGCTTATTTAAAAAAGCATCGTCTCCCAAACGCAGGGGCACACGGATAAGCGTGGTCTTTTTAAACGAAACAGACCCGTTGTTTTCAATAATGTCTGCAATAAGTAATCTTACTGCGTTTGAACCTATGTCAATTCCTGCGTATCTCAACTTGCTGTGTTTTTAAGTTTCAAATAATTGTAGATGTCTATCTGCGCCCGGCATGGAATCTCCGATCGGGTTTTATGGTATTTATTACTGTTGTGGCTGTTAATTTCGCGTGCTTTGGTATTATCGGCCAATTGAATATCAATTATATCGCGTATCTCTTTTTTAATAGCCTTATCATATATCGGAAAACCCACTTCCACCCTACTGTCAATATTTCTACTCATAAAATCAGCCGATGTAAGGTAGATAAGCTCATCTCCCCCATTGCAGAAAATATGTACGCGCGCATGTTCCAGATATTTATCAACAATGCTTACCACCTCAATGTTCTCGCTGTAGCCTTTTACGCCCGGCACTAAACAACACATGCCACGCACAATCATTTTGATTTTTACCCCAGCGTTACTTGCCTGATACAGTTTGGTTATTAACTGTTCATCAGCGAGGCTATTCATTTTCAATACCATGTACGCAGGCTTTTTAGCCTTGGCGTGTTTTATCTCATTATCTATAAGCTTATGGATAGCTGGTCTTGAATCAATTGGCGATACGATTAAATGTTTTAAACCCTTTGGCAAAACGCCTTTATTAAGGGCTTTAAAAACATTAGCCATATCCGCAGTTATTTTTTTGTTGGCAGTAAGCAGGGTATGATCAGCATAAATGCGGGCAGTTTTTTCATTATAGTTACCGGTTGAAAGGCAGCCGTAATACACGGTCTTATCCTTTTCCGCGCGGCTTACTAAACATATTTTTGAATGCACTTTATAACCATCAATGCCGTAAATAACGTTAACACCTTCTTCCTCAAGTTTGCGACTCCACCCAATATTATTTTGTTCATCAAAACGAGCCCGCAGTTCAACCAGACAGTTTACCTTTTTACCGTTTTTTGCCGCGTTGATCAACGCGTGCATTACCCGTGAGTTTTCGGCAAGGCGATATACCGCAATGCTAATCTCTTTAACCTTAGGATCTATAGCCGCTTCGCGCAAAAAGTGGATAACATAATCATATGTTTGATACGGAGTATTGATCAAGTAATCGCGCTTGGCAATCATAGCTATAAGGCTTCTGTCAAACCCCAAACCATCTACAGGTAACGGCGGATATTTTACATATTCTAATTCGGGCCTGCCTACGTTAGGAAATGCAATAAAGTCTTTAAAATTATGATAACGGTTGCCGGGTATCAAACTTTCGCCGTGTACACCCATTTTAACTACCAGGTGCTTTAGCATTTCTAAAGGCATTTCCGCATCGTATAACAAGCGCATGGGTTTGCCTTTTTTTCTTTTATCCAGACTTTTAGATAAGGCATCAATAAACTTTTCGCTAACTACTTTATCCAGGTCCAGTTCTGCGTCACGGGTTAGCTGTATGGAATATGCCTCTATTGAGTCATGTTCAAAAATGAAAAAGATATCTTCTAAACTATATCTAATCACATCATCCAGCAGAATAATGAACTTTAAGTTATTAGTATCCGGCAGTACTATAAACCTCGAAAGGTTGTCAGGTATCTCTATCAGAGCATAGTTTACCTTGCTATCGCGGGTTAGTTTAACAAAAAAGTAAATAGCACGATCACGTAGCTCAGGTAATGGCTTGCTGCTATCTAACATCACCGGTACAAGCGTAGCCAGCAGCTTTTCGCGGAAATAATTTTTTACAAACGTACCGCGGGCAACGTTAAGCTGCTTATCATTGAGCAGGAAGATCTTCTCTTCTGCAAGCTCTTTTATAATTATGTTCTCGTAAAGGTTATGGAACTTACGTTCCTGCTTTACAACGACATTCTTTATCTGGTTAAGCAGCTTTTTAGGGTTATAGCCTAAAATCTCCTTAGCCTTTATATTTAGATTGGTAAGTCTGCTTAGTGTGGCCACCCGTACGCGATAAAACTCGTCGAGGTTAGATGAAAATATGGCCAGGAATTTAATTCTTTCAATAAGTGGAACGGTCGGGTCGGCAGCCTCCTGCAAAACGCGTTCGTTAAAAAACAGCCAACTTATTTCCCTGTTAACTAAAGGTATATGCTTAATATCCATAGAATCATTGCCTGCCCGCGGGCATTAAATGCAAAGCTGCTTATTTATTTGTTAACTTAATATTAAGAGATTGGTATATTGAATGTTTTGTTTAATATACATCAATTAATTTTCAACAATTTAAAATGCTCATATTGCATTAACTTTGCAGCCTTTAATATAACCTTTATTTATGCCAACTTTTGATATTGTAAGCAAAATTGATGGACAAACTTTAGATAATGCCATTAATACCGCTAAAAAAGAAATACTGAACCGTTATGACTTTAACGGATCGCAAAGCTCTATTGAGCTGGATAAGAAAACTAACGTGGTAACAATTGTTACCGAAAATGATATGCGTATAAAAGCCATCCAGGATGCTATCATCAGCCGTATGGTTAAGCAGCAGCTTGACCCTAAAGCACTTGATTTTGGCAAGGAGCATTATGCATCAGGCAATATGATTCGCAAAGAGATACAGATAAAAGAGGGAATTGACAAAGAAGCAGCCAAAAAGATCGTTAAAAAAATAAAAGACAGCGGCTTAAAAGTTCAGGCATCTATTATGGAAGATCAGGTACGGGTACAGGCTAAAAAGATAGATGACCTGCAAGCAGTTATTGCGTTATGCAGAAAGGATGATTTTGGCCAGCCGCTACAGTATATTAATATGCGCGATTAATCTATACCGCCGCGTATAAATAAAAATAGCGATGGGTTTTAAACCCATCGCTATTTTTGTTTGCGGTTTTGGGAGTTAGTTACCCAACTCCGACATAAATTTTATCCGCATCAGTTGCACTTCTTCGCGTGTGTAATCTTCTGATCCCAGTTCAACCAAAGCATCATCAATAGAGTCTATCTCCGCCTTGCGGAAATAATCAAATACTTCTTCCTGCTTGTCCTCATCTATAACCTCATCAATATAATAGTTAAGGTTAAGCTTGGTGCCCGAGTTAACAATGGTTTCTACCTCCTTTAAAACTTCTTCGTAAGTAAGGCCCTTTGAAGCGGCAATGTCATCCAGATTCAAATGGCGATCGATATTTTGAATAATGAATACTTTAAGCGCTGATTTATTGGCAGCGCTCTTTATCACCATATCAACCGGACGGTCTATATCATTATCCTCAACATATTTCTTTATCAGGTCGATGAACGGCCCGCCAAACTTCATGGCCTTGCCCGCTCCTACACCTGAGATCTGGCGCAGTTCCTCCTGACTTATCGGATAGTGCGTGCACATCTCCTCCAACGACGGATCCTGGAACAATACAAAAGGCGGCAGGTTTTTCTGCTTGGCCATTTTTTTCCGCAGATCCTTCAGCATTTGCAGCAATTGCGAATCAAGTGCGCCGCCGCCTTGTTTAGGGCCGTCTTCGCTATCATCGTCATCCGCAGGTTCAATAACGCGGTTCATTACAAAACGTATGCTATGCGGATTCTCTGAAAACGAATGCCCCAGTTTGGTTAACTGCAATAAGCCATATTGATCAATATCTTTTGAGAGATAATTATTCAACAAAGCCTGGCGCAGTAACGAGTTCCAAAGCATTTCGCCGTCCGCTTTGCCCGATCCAAAAAGATCAAGCAAGTGGTGTTCGTAATTATGTATCTGCGGCCCGTCAATGCCCATCAAAATATTAAATATATGATGATCATCAAACTTTTCGCCGGTCTGTTTTATAATGCTAAGTGCCTTATGCAGGTGTTCTTCGCCATCAAAATGCTGTTTTGGTGCGCAGCAGTTGTCGCACATGTTGTTACAGCCTGCTTCATTAAAGTTCTCGCCAAAGTAATGCAGTAATTGCTTACGCCTGCACACAGAAGATTCTGCATAATCAATAACTTCTTTTAATATCTGTGTACCGATCTCGCGTTCAGCAACCGGCTTATCCTTCATAAACTTTTGCAGCTTGTCAATATCCTTTTGCGAATAAAATGCCACACAAACACCCTCGCCCCCGTCACGGCCGGCACGACCGGTTTCCTGGTAGTACCCTTCCATGCTTTTAGGCACATCATGGTGTATCACGTAACGCACATCCGGCTTGTCAATACCCATACCAAAGGCAATGGTAGCCACAATAACATCAACATCCTCCATCAGGAATTTATCCTGTGTATCCGCGCGCACTTTAGCATCCAAACCGGCATGATAAGGCAATGCCTTTATACCGTTTAAGGCAAGCACTTCGGCAACTTCCTCCACCTTTTTACGGCTAAGGCAATAAATAATGCCAGATTTACCGGCATTCTGTTTAACGTATTTAACAATCTCTTTATTTACGTTGCGTTTTGCACGTACCTCATAAAATAAGTTAGATCTATTGAACGATGATTTAAACACCATCGCATTGTTCATTTGCAGGTTTTTTTGGATATCCTGCTGAACTTTTGGGGTGGCCGTGGCGGTAAGGGCAATAATTGGAATATCGTCTCCTATATTACTGATAACCTGGCGTATTTTACGATATTCGGGCCTGAAATCATGTCCCCATTCTGATATACAATGCGCCTCATCAACCGCTACAAACGATACCTGGTTAAGGCGAAGAAAATCAACATTCTCTTGTTTGGTTAAAGATTCAGGTGCAACATAGAGCAATTTGGTTTTGCCGCTCAGCACATCCTCTTTAACACGTACTATATCTGCTTTTGTTAGAGATGAATTTAAAAAATGTGCTATGCTGTCTGATCCGCCAAATGCACGTAACTGATCTACCTGGTTTTTCATCAAGGCAATCAGCGGTGATATCACTATCGCGGTACCCTCACTCATCAAAGCCGGTAACTGATAACACATTGATTTGCCGCCGCCGGTTGGCATGATAACAAAAGTGTCATTACCCGCCAATATGTTGGTAATGATCGCCTCTTGTTCTCCTTTGAAATTATCAAACCCAAAAAAGTTTTGAAGATTATCAAAAAGCGACTTTTTGGTTTCTATCATTCTGGTATTCTGTATTAGTTATAAAAGTTTAAAGTAACAAAATTTTATCAATAAACGATAGATTTACTTATAAATTTTATACTGAAATGATTATTTATGACAATTGTATGCAATTGTCATAAATTTGATAAAACTAGAATTGAACACTCTTATTTTACACTATTAACACGCCGATAACAATTCTATTAAAACTAAAAACTGTTGCCTTAATCAAAAACAATTCGTTTATTTATTTCTTTTATCTGCGGCATTGAAGCGATGTTTTTTTTGACGTTGCTTTGAATTATTATTTCCACATTTGCAGCTTGAATGCTTAAACTATTTCCACATTAAAAATGAATAAAAATTATTACGCCATAATAATGGCAGGCGGTATTGGAAGCCGCTTTTGGCCCATCAGCAGAACATCACATCCTAAACAATTTATAGACATATTAGGCACAGGTAAAACTTTGATACAGAATACCTACGACCGGTTTTTAAAGGTTTGCCCAAAAGAGAATATTTATGTAGTAACCAACGAAAATTATACATCGTTGGTAAAGGCACAATTGCCTGATATGGCCGATAACCAGATACTGACCGAGCCTGTTATGCGCAACACCGCGCCCTGTGTTGCTTATGGATGTTTTAAAATAGAAAGCCTTAATCCGGATGCTTGTATTGTAGTAGCACCGTCAGACCATTTAATACTTGATGAACAGGCATTTGTTAATACGATTGAAAAATCCTTAAAAGTAGCCTCAGAGAAAAACTGCCTGATCACATTAGGGATAAAACCATCTCGCCCGGATACCGGTTACGGATATATTCAGTATACCAACACAACAATAGACGAAGATTTCCATAAGGTAAAAACCTTTACAGAAAAACCAACGCTTGATATAGCGAAAACATTTATTCAGAGCGGCGACTTTTTGTGGAATGCCGGCATATTTGTTTGGTCGGCTAAGGCGATAGTTAAAGCATTTGGACAGTACCTGCCAGACATGAACGATATCTTCGCAGATGCCCGACCCTATTACAATACCGACAAAGAACGCAATCACGTTAACCAGGCGTATATGCAGTGCACCAATATTTCTATAGACTATGGTATTATGGAAAAAGCGGACAATGTGTATGTGTTGCCATCGGAATTTGGATGGTCTGATCTGGGTACATGGGCCTCGATTTACGACCTGACTGAAAAAGACTACGTGGGAAATGCTGTTATACCTTCTGAAAAGGTGATCATGTACGATTCATCAAACTGCATGGTTAACGTACCCGAAGACAAATTAGTGATACTGCAGGGTCTGCATGATTTTATTGTAGTAGAATCAAACAACACGCTATTGATCTGCCCACGCGACCAAGAACAAAACGTTAAAAAAGTGGTTGCTGATGTGAAGCAGCAGTTTGGGGTTAAGTACATTTAGCCGCCTCCTCCATAGGAGTCCATTGGACTAAAAGGGGAACCAAAACGCAAAACGCTCTGATTTTCAGGGCGTTTTTGTTGGAAATCAAATTATATATATCTTTAAGATATATAAACCGCCTTCGTTCCTCCTTTAAGGGGTTAGGGGGCATAACCTTCAGCAATTATGGATCCATCGTTAATTAACTGGCCGGCCGTTTTAGTAGCGGCATTATCATCATTTATGGTTGGCGGCATTTGGTACAACCCAAAAGTATTTGGCAACACCTGGATGAAAGAAAGCAAACTCAAAGAAGAGGAATTGAAAGCCGCCAGTCAGGGTAAAATATTTGGCTTTACAGCGCTTTTCTCGCTTATTATGGCGGCTAACCTGGCGGCGTTTCTTGCTGAGCCGTCTACTACTGTTTGCTGGGGCGCTACGGCGGGCTTTCTGGCCGGCATTTGGGGTTTCTCGGCCATAGCCATACACAGTCTGTTTGAGCTGCGCAGCTGGAAGCATATCTTCATTAACGGGCTTTACACCATTGTATCACTTACTTTAATGGGAGCTATTTTGGGGGCGTGGCGGTAGCCCCCTCCGCCCCTTAAAGGGGGAACTTTCATCCTACCTTTATTCAATACTTAACCTACTGAATAAGCATTTTTGTTGCTTTATTTTTTTCCTACCTTTAATTCAACCAATCGTTCCCCCTTTAGGGGTTAGGGGGCTTAACCTACGTTTTATGAAAGCAAAATTCAAAATTTACGCGACCGCTTTGTTAGCGTTTGCTGTAATTACAGCATTTACTTCAATTAAAAAAACTGCCGTTGATATTAAGGACCTTAAAGGCGCATGGGAATACGGTCCTGCCGAAAAGCGCACGGTTATGATCAATACCGACAAAATATTCTCAGTAGCGGTTTACGATCTGCCCGGAAAGAAATTCATCAGTTCATATGGTGGTACCTGGCGTGTTGAGGGAAATAAACTGATCCAAAAAATAGAGTGGAATAATCTTGATGCACAACAGGTGGGCAAAGAAGTTACAACTGATATTACTCTATCAGGAAGGAAACTAAGCTTTGTGGCATCAAAAGAAAACTGGATTAAGGTTGACGATGGGAAAGCAGATGATCTTACGGGTGCCTGGGTGATAACAGGAAACTATGTGAATGATAAAGTAACCAAGCGCCCAAGCCCGTTTGTGCCGCGCAGAACCATGAAAGTAATTGCAGGTGGCCGTTTCCATTGGATAGCTTATAACGTTGAAGCCAAACAGTTTATTAACGCGGGTGGTGGCGGGTATACCGCCAAAGATGGCAAATACACCGAACAGATAGAATTCTTCACTAAAACGCCTGAAAGCGTGGGTAAATCGCTTGCCTTTCAATATTCTTTTGTTGATGGCGACTGGCGGCACCGCGGCGAAAAATCAACCGGTGGGCCACTGGATGAATGCTGGACGAAACGGGAGACATTGGAGAAATAATTAAATGGAGATTATTATAAAGGGAGGTTTGATAAAGAACATTGACGACTTTCATAAAACAATAAAACGACAATTAAATTTCCCTGATTACTACGGTGAAAATTTAGATGCGCTTTGGGACTGCGTTAGGTGTATCGACCCGCCTTGCCATATTATTTGGGAAAATCACAAAAAGAGCAAAACCTAGTTAGAATCTTATTTTGAAAAAATACACGACACTTTTGAGGAAGCGGAAATAGAATTACACGGATTTAAAGTAGACTACCGATAGGTTGTCAGAATTTCCCCCTCCCCTTTAGGGGAGGCCGGGTGGGGCACAAAAAAATCCTCTTTCGCCTAAACGAAAGAGGATTCATTATTTATAATACCCTTAGGGTTTCAGGGGTCAGTTAGGAATTAAAAACCTGGTCGAATTGATTAACCGAGTCTTTGCTCTCTAAAGTAGAATGCCCCATTAAAAACTCGTCAACTTTACGGGCGCATTCTCTGCCTTCAGATATTGCCCAAACAACAAGCGACTGACCGCGGCGCATGTCGCCTGCAGCAAACACTTTGCTTACGTTGGTACGGTAAACGCCTTCTTTAGCGTTCACATTTTTACGTGCGTCAACCTCAACAGCCAGATTTTCCAGCATGCCTTCAAACTGCGGATTAAGGAAACCCATTGCCAGGAACACTCTTTGGCAAGGTATTTCACGCTCAGAGCCTTCTACTTCGGCAAATTTAACCGGGCGGCCCATAACGTCCAACTCCCAGCTAACATCAGCCACTTTTAACGCTCTTAGCTCGCCGTTCTCGTCGCCTAAAAACTCTTTAGTGTTAACACCCCAGAAACGCTCAACGCCTTCCTCGTGCGATGTAGTGGTCTTTAAAACCATCGGGTAAGTTGGCCAAGGCATGTTCGGTGTACGTTCTGAAGGCGGTTGCACCATCACTTCAAATTGCTTTACAGACTTAGCACCCTGGCGGTTAGATGTACCAACGCAGTCAGAGCCTGTATCACCACCACCAATAACTACCACATCTTTGCCTGTGGCTAAAATATCTTCGGCGTTTATAGGCGAGTTACCTACACGTTTGTTTTGCTGCTTTAAAAACTCCATAGCAAAATAAACACCTTTTAACTCGCGTCCCGGAACAGGCAGGTTACGTGGTATAGTTGAACCACCGGCCAACACCACAGCGTCGCTGTTGCGCACCAATTCTTCGGCAGAAAGATCTTTTCCCACCTCAACATTAGTTTTAAAAACAACGCCGTCTTTTTCCATAACCTCCATACGGCGGTCAATCACATTTTTTTCCAGCTTAAAGTCAGGGATACCGTAACGTAACAAGCCGCCAATTTTATCGTCGCGCTCATAAACTGTTACTTCGTGACCGGCTTTTGCCAATTGTGCTGCAGCGGCAAGACCCGCAGGGCCTGAACCAACAACCGATACCTTTTTACCTGTTTTGATAAGCGGGGCGGTTGGCTTAACCATCCCTTTTTCATAAGCTATCTCAATGATGTGCTTCTCTATCTCTTCAATAGCTACCGGAGGTTTGTTTATACCTAACACGCAGGCCGACTCGCATGGAGCCGGGCAAATACGGCCGGTAAACTCAGGAAAGTTATTGGTTGATGATAGAATTTGATAAGCTTCTTCCCAGTCCTTATTATAAACAGCATCGTTAAATTCCGGAATGATATTACCCAGCGGGCAACCACTATGGCAAAAAGGAATGCCACAGTTCATGCAACGGGCCGATTGCTTGTTTAATTCCTCGTCAGAATATAAACTTTCAAATTCGTTATAATTCTTAATGCGTTCCGCAGGTGGTAATTTAGCAGGGAGTTTCCTGTCATACTCCTGAAAACCTGTAACTTTTCCCATCTATTAATTAACTGATTGTAATTCTAATTTTTCAATAACTTTCTTATACTCTCTAGGGAACACCTTGATGAAACGTTCAGAAACAACGTTCCAGTTTTTAAGGATATCCTGCGCCAGCTTGCTGCCGGTTAGGCTGATGTGCTTACGCAGCAAGGCACCGATCTGTTCTTCATCTTTCGCGCTAAGCGGATCAAGGTCAACCATTTCGGTATTGCAGTTTTCGGCAAAAGTACCGTCAACATCATACACCCAGGCTATACCACCGCTCATACCGGCTGCAAAGTTGCGGCCTGTTTTACCTAATATAAGAGCGATACCGCCTGTCATATACTCGCAACCGTGATCGCCTACGCCTTCAACAACTGTTGTAGCGCCAGAGTTACGCACCGCGAAACGTTCGCCG
This sequence comes from uncultured Mucilaginibacter sp., assembly GCF_946479965.1. The sequence goes on from NZ_CAMLHX010000021.1 coordinate 57,603, forward strand.
GCCATACCTCTTACAAACAACTCGCCTGACGTTGCGCCATAAAGCGCTACGTTACCAATGATAATGTTATCCTCAGGAACAAAAGTAGCTGTAGCATCAGGGTAGATAGCCAGTTGAGAGCCTGATAAGCCTTTACCTACATAGTCATTCGCTTCGCCTTCTAACTCAAAAGAAACACCTTTAGTTGAGAATGCGCCAAAGCTTTGACCGGCAGATCCTTTGAATTTATAATTAATGGTATTATCCGGCAAACCGGCTGAACCATAAATTTTTGATATCTCGTTTGATAGTAATGCGCCTATTGTACGGTCAGTATTCTTAACCTCGTAAGTACCAAATACTGGTGTTTTATCGGCTAATGCAGGTTTTGCATCTTCCCACAGCTTCCAGTCGATGATGTTGGCCATGCCATGATCCTGCTGCTCGCTGTTGTAAAGGGTTGAATTTTTATCGAAAGTAACCGGATGCAAAATGCCAGATAGATCTATCTTATTCGCTTTCCAGCTTTTTAAACCATCTTTTACTTTCAGGAACTGGATACGGCCAACCATCTCATTGATAGTACGGAAGCCTAATTCAGCCATAATCTCGCGCATTTCCTCTGCCATAAACTTGAACAGATTAACCACGTGCTCAGGTTTACCAGAGAATAGCTTGCGCAACTCAGGATCCTGGGTAGCAACACCTACCGGACAAGTGTTTAAATGACATTTACGCATCATTATACAACCACCTGCAACAAGGGCCGCAGTAGCAACACCCCACTCTTCGGCACCTATTAAACAGGCAATAGCCAAATCGCGGCCGGTTTTTAGCTGACCATCTGTTTGCAGCACAACGCGGCTGCGCAGTTTATTCTTTACCAGTGTTTGGTGTGCTTCGGCCAGACCAAGTTCCCAAGGTAAGCCCGCGTGTTTTATAGAGCTTATTGGCGATGCACCTGTACCACCATCGTATCCGGCGATCAAAATAACATCAGCGTGTGCTTTTGCCACACCTGCAGCGATGGTACCTACACCTGCCTTTGATACCAATTTAACATTGATACGTGCCTGGCGGTTAGCATTTTTAAGGTCGAAGATCAGTTGGGCTAAATCTTCAATAGAATAAATATCATGGTGTGGCGGCGGCGAAATCAAGCCAACTCCCGGAGTTGAGTGACGGGTTTTAGCAATCCAGTCATCAACTTTATGGCCCGGTAACTGGCCCCCCTCGCCTGGTTTTGCACCCTGCGCCATTTTTATCTGTAGCTCATCAGCATTGGTAAGGTAGTTTGATGTTACCCCAAAACGACCTGATGCCACCTGCTTAATAGCTGAACGCATGGAGTCGCCGTTTTCCATTGCCTGGTAACGCATCTCGTCTTCCCCACCCTCGCCGGTATTGCTTTTACCGCCAATGCGGTTCATGGCAATAGCCAGCGTGCTGTGTGCCTCGTGAGAGATAGATCCGAATGACATGGCACCTGTAGCAAAACGCTTCATAATGCTTTCTGCCGGTTCTACCTCATCAATTGAAATAGCTTCACGGTGATGAACAAAATCAAGCAATCCACGGATGGTATAATGCTTATCACTTTGCTCGTTAACGGCTTTAGCGTAGTTTTTGTAAACATTGTAATCGCCGCTGCGGGTAGCATGTTGCAGCAAGTGTACCGTAGTCGGGTTGAACAAGTGTTCTTCGCCACGGCGTTTCCACTGATAGATACCGCCTTCAGGCAGTAACTTACTTTCGGTTTTAGCACCAAAGCCAATGCGGTGTTTGCAAAGGGCCTCGCGTGCAATTTCGTCTATACCAAGGCCGCCAATGCGGGTAACCGCACCGCAGAAGTATTTATTAACTACGTCCTTGTTTAAACCTAATATTTCAAAAACCTGCGAACCGTGGTATGATTGCAATGTAGAGATCCCCATTTTTGAGAATATCTTTAACAATCCATCATTTACTGACTTAACGTAGTTCTTTAACAGGTATTTTTTATCCAGTTTGGTGTCGATAGCACCGGTTGCTTTTAAATTTTCAATGGTGGCCTGCGCCATGTATGGGTTAATCGCAGTAGCGCCAAACGCCAGTAAACAGGCAAAATGGTGTACTTCCCAAACGTCGCCTGCTTCGGCAATGATGCCTACTGCTCCACGCAAGCCTTTTTTAATAAGGTGGTGATGAACAGCAGATACCGCCAATAATGAAGGTATCGGCGCATGCTCAGAGTCTAAAGCGCGATCTGATAAGATCAATACTTCAAAACCATCTGCAACCGCATCTTCCGCATAGCGGCAAACACGCTCAATACCTTTTTGTAATGATCCCGGGTTACCATCTGCATTAAAATAAGTTTGCAGTGTTTTAGCATGAAACATCCCGGTATCAATACTGCGTACTTTTTCAAGCTGATGATTTTTAAGTATCGGATGTTTAAGTGTTACGCAATGGCAATGCATTTTATCTTCATCCAACAAATTGCCGTTGTTACCTATAAAGGTAGACAGGCTCATTACCAAACGCTCTCGTATTGGGTCAATAGGCGGATTGGTAACCTGCGCGAAGAACTGTTTGAAGTAACTTGAAAGGTGCTGAGGTTTATCTGACAAAATAGCCAGCGGAACATCAGTACCCATAGAACCTATTGGCTCTTTGCCGTCGAGCGCCATTGGTTTAATAATGGTCTCAATATCCTCGCGGGTGTAACCAAACACCTGCTGATATTTAAATATAGCGTCGGCGCTCAGGTCGCTAAACGCTATACGCGGCTCGGCAAGGTCTTCCAGTTTAATTTTATAGTTCTCCAACCAACGGCCATAAGGCTGACGTGAAGCTATTTGTTGTTTAATTTCTTCATCGGTAATGATCATACCTTTTTCGGTATCAATCAATAACATTTTGCCGGGCTGTAACCTGCCGTTCTTAACAATGATCTTAGGGTCTATCTTAATAGCGCCGGTTTCTGAAGCTGCAATTACGCGGCCATCACTGGTTATAATATCTGGTATAACTCGTCTTTTAGCTTTAAAATTTCACGCGCCGTAA
>NZ_CAMLHX010000022.1 GCF_946479965.1 uncultured Mucilaginibacter sp.
CGAGATCCGGAATAGTGACTGGAGTTCAGACGTGTGCTCTTCCGATCTTAAATTTTGAATATTATAGATTCGCCTTCGTAATCGGCAAATTTTAGTTCGGGCTTCAAAACGCCCAATAAATTACCCAAGCCTATAGTAAGCACGGCAAATAGCAGCAACGACAAGAAGAGTAGTGACAGCGCGTAAAAAAACTTGGCAGAATAAACCGACCATTTTGGTATCGGCAAGCTAAACAACGTCTTCCAGGTATCAGCCCGGTGCTCAATACTGTTTACAGAGTAGGCTATAAAAACCACCAACATAGGCAGCAACAAGGCACCCATTACGTTAAATATTGCACCAGAGAATTGCATCCAGAGTAAAAACCCCGGCGCTTTTGCCATTCTGTGGCTTTCTGCATAAAAACCGATGGAGACAAGCGAAGTGATAATTACCGGCAGTAGTATAGCCGCCCAAAAGCCCAATGTGTTGCGGCTTTTGTAAAACTCAGACCTTAATGATAATATAAACCCTTTCATATAGCCTGGTTTTGCGTGATGTTTAAGAATAGGTTTTCCAGATCTTTTTGCACCTTATGTATGCTGTAAACTGTTAATCCGCCCTTGTTGAGTAAAGCATTGATAGCGCCGGAGTCTTCTTTTGATTTATAGGTAACTGCAAGGTGATCATCATTTACTTCAGCCACTACATAGCCATTCTTTGTAAGCAGATTGGCAGCGTCCACCGTGTTATCGGTTTCAATACGTACCAGCGGTTTACTTAGCGATTCCAGGTCTTTTATCTCGCCCTGAAACAGTAACTCGCCTTTGTTAATAATAGCCACGTGGGTGGCCATACGCTCTATCTCGGCCAATAAATGGCTGGATATAAAAACAGTTTTGCCATGCTCTTTTGTAAGGCGCTTCAATAATTCGCGTATCTCAATAATGCCGTTAGGATCAAGGCCGTTGGTGGGTTCATCCAGCATCAGCAATTTGGGATCGGGCAATAGCGCAAGGGCAATGCCTAAGCGTTGTTTCATCCCTAACGAATAATTGCCGGCTTTTTTATTGGCGGCGGCTGTTAACTGTACCAAAGCCAACATTTCGTCAACGCGGCTTGCATTAATTTGTAAAAGTATAGCCCGGTTTATTAGGTTTTCTCTGCCGCTTAAATGGCTGTATATGGCAGGCTGCTCAATAAGCGAGCCTATTTGTGAGAGTATTTGTGTGCGGTTGGTTTCAAAATCCAACCCGAATATTTTTATATCGCCCTGGCTGTGTTGCAGCAGGTTAAGAAGTAGTTTTATGGTAGTGGTTTTCCCGGCACCATTAGGGCCAAGAAAACCATATATGCTTCCTTGCGGAACTTGAAGAGATAGGGAACTGACAACAGTTTGAGTGCCGAACTTAAAAGTTAAGCCGGTAGTTTCAATTACCATACATTTTCTTTTTTAACTGATGCAACAGTCCTTAAAAAGTTTACACCTTTAACAAACAGCGATGTAGCTTTTACCGTTGAAGATGCCGCCACTTCGGCCTCATGCTTTTTTTGTTCAAACTGATAGCTGATCCCCATTACCAGGGCAAATACTAACGGTGCAAGTAACATTACAAAAGGATTGGTGTTGTTAACTAACTTTTTCATTGCGATTGATTTTATGATACAAAGAAATATCAAAATATCAACCTGCTAAAATGATTTAGACCAACTGTTGCTATTTATAGATGAACAGTCACAGTAGCAATATAAGGTGTTTGTCGATAATAAAAGCCCGTTCATCGATAAAAATATAGGCTGTATATAAATACTATAGCCCGCAAGTTCAAAATATTAAATTTGGGATGATGAAAAAAGGCTTGCAAATATTCTGGCATGTATTTATTTGGCTCAGTTTAATGTCTTTTGTGTTGTTCGTTGTACGTAACAACGCCAGATTCACCACGCAGGGTATACTCGTGTTGTTCGTCCTTTACGGTCTCATCAACATCAGTTTATTCTACATCAACTACCTTATTTTAATACCCCGATTTTTAAACCGCAAACAATACGCGGTTTATGCAATGGCTGTGCTGATTGTTGTAATAGCCTATGGCCTTGCCAAATACGGGGTAGGGCGAATTTTTCCGAATGATGTATTGCTGCGAAACTCAAATAACATTATTGGCTTTTGGTCGTACTTTATAAGTACGGCTATTACCAGCATGATGTTCGTTTTTCTGAGCGTGGTTTTAAAGTTTAGTATTGATTGGTTTTTGAATGAACGGATCCAGCGCGACCTGGAAAATCAACGCTTGAGCGCCGAACTGGCGTTTTTAAAATCGCAGATCAATCCGCATTTTTTGTTCAACTCATTAAACAGCATTTACTCGCTGGCCTATCAAAAGTCGGAGAATACGCCGGGTGCCATACTCAAACTATCAGAGATAATGCGGTACATGTTGTATGAGAGCAATGACAATAAGGTGGCGCTGGAGAAAGAGCTGCAATACCTGCAAAACTACATCGACCTGCAAAAAATAAGGTTCGGTAAAAAGGCTTTTATTGATTTTAAGATCGAAGGCGAAGTAGGCGACCAGCGTATAGTTCCTTTGCTGCTGATAGCTTTTATTGAGAATGCCTTTAAGCACGGCGTAGCTAACGATGCGGCAACGGCTATTCAACTGCTTATACGGATTGATGCTACCAGCTTATACTTTTTTATCCGGAATAAAAAGCACACTAACAACCGTGATGCATCAGGCGGAATTGGCCTTAGCAATGTAAAACGCAGGCTTGATCTGTTGTATCCACGAAAATATAGTTTAGAAATACGCGACGAAATTGATACGTACACTTGCGAATTATCCTTAGTTTTATAGCATGATAAGATGTTTGGTTGTTGATGATGAGCCTTTGGCGCTAAACATTTTGGAAGATTATATTTCCAAAATCCCTTTCTTAGAACTGGTTAAGGCCACCACAAACCCTATTGAAGCACTAACCATGGTGCAGGACGGCAATATAGATCTGGTTTTTTTAGATGTACAAATGCCCGAACTGACAGGCATTCAGTTTCTGAAAATTGCTAACGGGAAAACAAAGGTGATTTTAACGACCGCTTATCCGCAATACGCGCTGGAGGGTTATGAGCTGGACGTGGTTGACTATTTATTAAAGCCGATAGCTTTTGATCGTTTCTATAAGGCCGCGCAAAAAGCGCAGGGTATTATAAGGCCCGCAGTCGGACAGTCAGCCGAACCTGCGCAACACGTGCAACAGCAACAGCAGGATTTTATGAGCGATTTTATTTTTGTTAAAAGCGAACATAAAATACAAAAGGTATACCTGCACCAGATACTATTTATTGAAGGATTAAAGGATTATATATCCATTTTTACCACCAACGAGCGCATTATAACCCTGCAAAACATGAAGAAGATGGAAGACACGCTTCCGGAGAAACATTTTGTAAGGGTGCATAAATCATACATAGTAGCGCTCAATAAAATTGACAGCATTGAGCGCAGCCGCATCCGCATAGGCGACAAAATTATACCCGTAGGCGATACCTACCGCGACGATTTCTTTAAGATTGTTGACGGGAAGAACGTGTAGATTTTAACATCCGATAACTATGACTAAACCTTTTATTGCAATTTTAAGCTTGATTCTCTCATGTAGTTTCATTTATGGGCAAACGCCCAATATCGATCTGAATATTTAGGTAAAAAAGTAAGTTATTTTACAAATTTGGAAAAGAGCTTAGGTAGTTCAAAGTACAAGACTGATCAAACTTATATTTCAGATAACAATACTGCTCAACCTCTAATATTCATCAGGAAAGAGACGGGCCTACCGGACTTATTGGTTTACTATACTTTCTCCAAAAAAGATTCAATCATTTCAGAAATTCTATATGAGTGGGATGTGACTAATTTCGACAAAAAGGACAATAACCAACAAACATTGGATTTTGAAAAGAAACTAATAGAAAGATATAATCAAATAGTCGAACTCGTATCATCTAAATACGGACAATCAGCAGTTACCGGCAATTTAAATGATTTGTCTTTGATCAATTCAAGAGCGGGGTTAAGGCGTACGGACATCTGGAAACCAAATGACAGTTTTAAAATTAGATCATACGCCACAATATCTAACTTTTATAAGCAAGACAGTTTTACCACAGTAAACCCTACTCACAGAATAAGGCTGTATGTAGAGTTAGCTAAAAATTAGAATCATTTAAATGATAATCTAATCTCTGGTCAACTAATCACCTAAAATATAGCCTCAGCAATTCGCTTTGTAGGGCCAGGATTACCCATGGTATAAAAGTGCATTACCGGGGCGCCGAAGGCTATCAATTCTTTACACTGGTTTATCATCCACTCAATACCTACCTCTTTAACATCTGCTTCGGTTTTGCAGGCATGTACCGCATCGCTCAGATCATCCGGCATATCAATATGGAAGATCTTTGGCAAGCTAATTAACTGCTTTGAGGATGTTATAGGTTTCAGTCCCGGGATAATAGGCACGTTAATGCCATTCTCGCGGCATTGCTTTACAAACTCTATGTATTTGCTATTGTCGTAAAACATCTGGGTTACAATAAAGTCGGCACCGCCATCCACTTTTTGCTTCAGATATTTAAAATCAGTTTTTAAGTTAGGCGATTCAAAATGTTTTTCAGGATACCCCGCCACGCCAATGCAAAAATCAGATTTAACCGACACATGATCTTCGTGCAGGTATTTGCCGTTGTTCATATCCACTACCTGTTGTAGGAGTTCGTTAGCGTAACAATGCCCGCCGGGAGTTGGCACAAAAGACGATTCTGTTTTGCGGGCATCACCGCGCAGTACTAATACATTTTCTATACCTAAAAATTGCAGGTCTATAAGCGCATATTCGGTTTCCTCCTTGGTAAATCCACCACAAATAAGGTGAGGTACCGCATCAACCCCGTACTTGTTCATAATAGCCGCGCATACGGCAACAGTACCCGGACGTTTACGATAGCTTACCTTCTCCAACAAGCCACTTGCGTGCTCCTTATACACACTTTCCTCGCGCGATGAGGTAACATCAATGAACGGAGGTTTAAACTCCATCAGCGGGTCTATTGCGTCAAATATGCCCTGTATGCCGCGGCCCTTCATCGGGGGAAGAAGTTCGAAAGAAAAGAGGGTCTTTCCTTTAGCATTCTCAATATGCTCAGTAATTTTCATTTTTTAGTATCAAGTAGCTAGTATCAAGTATTTAGACTTTTTTGCAGTCCGGATATCATTTTTTGTATTTCGATAAGGGCCAGACAAATATCCTCTGATTTTTCTACTGTTATATAATTAAAATCTTTTGAAATAATGATTTGCGTTTCAAGTTCAAATGCTGAACCGAGTGCAATATTAAGAAACTGATGCAACTCTTTGTTAGATTTTCTTCCGCAGCCTTCTGCAATATTTGAAGGGATAGAAACAGCGCAGCGAGTCATTTGCGAAATCAGGCCGAATTTCTCTTCGGATGGAAAGTTCCGGGTCAGTATGAATATTGTTTTGGCAATTTCCATACCTGCTTTCCATACTTTTAACTCTTTAAAATTATGCATCTGTTGTCTTGCTACTTGATACTAGCTACTTGATACTAAAAATCAATAATTAAGATTGGGACCAAGCCAACGTTCAACCGTTTCTACAGACATATTCTTTCTTGTGGCATAGTCCTCTATCTGATCCTTACTGATCTTATTCAAACCAAAATACCTCGACTGCGGATGAGCGAAATAAAATCCGCTTACAGATGCGGCCGGCATCATGGCCAGGCTTTCGGTAAGGTGCATGTGGGCGTTGTCTTCAGCCTTAAGTAGTTCAAACAACGTTATCTTCTCGGTATGTTCCGGACAAGCAGGATAACCCGGTGCCGGACGAATACCTGCATACTCTTCTTTGATCAATTCTTCCTTGCTCAGTTCTTCTCCTTGTGCATAACCCCAGTATTCTTTACGCACCAGTTCGTGCATTTTTTCCGCAAAGGCTTCAGCTAGTCTATCAGCCAGGGCCTTGGCCATAATGCTGTTGTAATCATCGTGATCCTTTTCGTATTTGGCTACCAACTCATCGCAACCAATACCGGTTGTTACAGCGAACCCTCCAAAGTAATCGGCAACACCGCTTTCTTTAGGAGCAACAAAGTCGGACAAAGCATAATATGGTTCGCCTTTTACCTTTTCTGATTGCTGACGTAGCGTATGTATGCGTGACAGTAATTGGGTGCGGCTCTCATCAGTGTACAATTCAATATCATCACCTACAGCGTTAGCCGGCCAAAAGCCGATAACGCCATTTGCCTGCAGCAGTTTATTGTCTACTATTTCTTTTAACAATGCCTGTGCATCGTCAAATAGCCTTTTGGCTTCGTCACCAACAAACTTGTCTTCAAATATTTTAGGGTAGCTGCCGCGCAGTTCCCAGGTGTGGAAGAAAGGTGTCCAATCGATATAAGGCACCAGTTCTGTAAGCGGATATGCTTCAAAAACCTTAGTGCCGGTAAATGATGGTGCAGGTGCAACCTTGGCTACATCTATCTTAAATCTATCGGCACGGGCCTGCTCAAGCGATACAAATCGCTTGTCTGATTTTTTGTTGGCGTGGGCCTCGCGGGCTTTTTCGTACTCGTCTTTTATGCCTTTTATGTAGGCGTCGCGGGTATCCCTGTTCATCAGGCTGCTACAAACGGTAACACTGCGTGAGGCATCCAACACGTGAATAGCCGCACCCGAATAATTAGGCGCAACCTTAACCGCTGCGTGTATGCGCGATGTTGTAGCACCACCAATTATCAACGGAATGGTAAACCCTTCGCGTTCCATCTCTTTAGCAAAATGCACCATCTCATCTAACGACGGGGTGATCAATCCGCTGAGACCGATAATATCTACATCTTGTTTTTTAGCTTCTTCTATAATGCGTTGCGCAGGTACCATAACGCCAAGGTCTATCACCTCGAAGTTATTGCAGGCCAAAACCACGCCTACAATGTTTTTGCCTATATCGTGTACATCGCCTTTTACAGTGGCCATTAACACCTTACCTGCATTGGCGCGGCTACCGCTTGAATCTTCTCCGGCATCAATAACACGCTGTTTCTCCAACTCAATAAAGGGCAGCAAATAAGCCACCGCCTTTTTCATTACGCGGGCTGATTTTACTACCTGTGGCAGAAACATCTTACCGGCACCAAACAAGTCGCCTACAATGTTCATTCCGTCCATTAGCGGACCTTCAATTACTTCTAAAGGCTTGGCGTATTTCTGGCGGGCCTCCTCCACATCAGCGTCCAGGTATTCAATAATACCTTTTACCAATGCGTGTGACAAGCGGCTTTCAACAGGCTCGTTGCGCCACTGTTCATCGCGTACTATTTCCTTGCCTTTGCTTTTTATAGTGTCGGCATACTCCACCAGTCGCTCAGTTGCATCATCGCGGCGGTTAAGTAAAACGTCTTCAACCAACTCCAGCAATTGCTTGTCAATCTCCTCGTAAACCTCCAGCATACCGGCGTTTACAATCCCCATATCCATACCTGCTTTTATAGCATGGTATAAAAATGCCGAGTGCATAGCCTCACGCACAACATTGTTTCCCCTGAATGAGAACGAGATATTACTCACGCCGCCGCTCACTTTAGCGTGCGGCAGGTTTTGTTTTATCCAACGGGTTGCTTCAATAAAATCAACCGCGTAGTTGTTGTGTTCTTCTAGTCCTGTAGCAACTGTTAATATATTGGGGTCGAAAATGATATCCTCAGGAGGGAAACCAACTTCATTCACCAAAATATTGTAGGAGCGTCCGCAAATTTCTTTACGTCGCTCCAGGCTATCTGCCTGACCAGTTTCGTCAAAAGCCATGACTACCGTAGCGGCACCGTAGCTCATTATTTTACGGGCATATTCTTTAAACTTCTCCTCGCCCTCTTTAAGCGAGATGGAGTTAACAATACCCTTGCCTTGTATACATTTTAAACCGGCCTCAATCACCGTCCATTTGGATGAATCGATCATGATAGGCAGCTTGGCAATATCAGGTTCAGAAGCTACCAGGTTAAGGAACTTAACCATCACCGCTTCAGAGTCTATCATGCCCTCGTCCATGTTGATGTCGATCACCTGCGCGCCACCTTCAACCTGCTGCGCTGCAACGGATAAAGCTTCCTCGTAGTTTTCAGCCAGTATCAGCTTACTAAATTTAGGGGAACCTGTAATGTTGGTACGCTCGCCCACGTTTACAAACATGGTGTCGGGCTTAATGGTAACGGCTTCCAGTCCGCTTAAGCGCATGTTTGGCTCAAGGGTTGGTATAAGGCGTGGCGAATACTGCGCTGCTTTATCAGCAATACATTTTATGTGATCAGGGGTAGTTCCGCAACAGCCACCCACAATGTTTACCATGCCCGATTTGATGAAATCATCAACCTGGTGCGCGGTTTCGTGCGGGGTTTCGTCGTACTGGCCAAATTCATTTGGCAGGCCGGCGTTGGGGTAAGCGGATATAAATACATCCGCTTTCTCAGAAAGCTCCTCTAAATGCGGGCGCATTTCTTTAGCACCCAAGGCGCAGTTAAGACCTACCGACAATAAGTTAGCATGGCGCACCGAGTTCCAGAACGCTTCAACCGTTTGCCCCGAAAGGGTACGGCCAGAAGCATCAGTAATGGTGCCCGATATCATGATAGGCAAATGCTTGCCCCTTTCCTGCGCGTATTTATCAGCAGCGAACAATGCGGCTTTGGCGTTCAGGGTATCAAATATGGTTTCAATCAGCAATACATCCGAGCCACCATCAACCAAACCACGGATCTGGTCGTAATAAGCATCGGCAAGAATATCAAAAGTAACGGCGCGATAGCCCGGATCGTTAACATCAGGAGATAGCGAAGCCGTTCTATTGGTCGGACCAACGGCGCCTGCTACAAAGCGCGGTTTTGATGGATCCTTAGCATTGTATTCATCAACAACCTCACGAGCTAAACGGGCACCCTCGTAGCTTAACTCATAAGCCAGCTCTTCCATCTTGTAGTCGGCCAATGAAATAACCTGCGTGCTGAAGGTATTGGTTTCGATAATATCAGCACCGGCATCTAAATATTCAGCGTGTATAGCTTTGATCACATCCGGGCGCGTAAGGTTAAGCAGGTCATTATTTCCCTGCAGATCGCTTGGATGATCTTTAAACCGCTCCCCACGAAAATCCTTCTCCGTCAACTGGTACCGTTGTATCATGGTACCCATTGCCCCGTCAATAACCAGGATGCGTTTTTTTAGTTCTTCTTTTATATTCATTTTGAGTAGCTAGTAGTTAGTATCAAGTAGTAAGTATTACCTGTGCAATTAGTATAGCCAAACACAAGACATAAATCTTTATACTTGATACTAATTACTTGATACTAAAAAAAGCTTATTTCGAAGAGTCGGGTATATCATGACTTTCGCTTATCCGTCTCAACCCATAAGTCTGCGGGCTGAGTAGAATGTAGCACCTTGTTAAGTAACAGGTTGCTAAGACATCGCAGGGTCTAATCCCTCCGTCTTTCTCTATAAGCAGCGCAAAGGTGCGCAATAAGTTTGTAAAGTGCAAGCATTTTGCCACTGCTTACAATACGACGACAACCGCTACCGGTGTTGCAGAAAAATATGGCAACAAATGCAACACTTGCAACGGCATTTTTATGTAAATACCTAGTTTATAGTGACTTTTGAAATTGCTATGCAACACTTTGCAACAGACTTATAAGTCAGGAAATCTAGCTGTAAAACATTTGTAAGTAATTATATATCAAACAACTGTACAGCGGGTTAGTTTACACATTTGCGTGCAACAGTCTTACGCATTAGTAAAGCCCTAACACGGCTCGCTGCTTAAGCTCGCGCGAGATGGGGGTTAAGCGCGCTCCGCGTCAGATTTGACGGTTCAATTATAGATCCACAAAAGTGTGTTCTTTTTTTGCTTTCGCAATAGCGGATCAACCAACTTCATGGTGTTGTTGGATATGGCAGGGCAGCCCCATCCTTCGGGCGTGCCCAGCGGATAAACTTCCTGCTCGGGCACGTCGTCCCACGAGTGAAAAACGATTTGCCGCCCCATAGCTTTATTGTTGGTGCTTTCCAATCCGTTTAAATAATATTTAACATGAATACCCCAATTACTGTAACCTCGTCCCTTTAGTTGGTATTTTCCTAACGCGGTACAGTGACTTCCGTCTGCATTGCTGAACTCGGGTTTGTATCTGGATGAGGTACCCGACCATGGCGACCTGCCACAGCCGTGACTAACCAGGCCCGATGCTAATATACTATCGCCTTTAAAGCTCCAAACCACAAAGCGCTTAACGCCTGATGATAAACTCATGTCTATTAAAATGCAATACTGTGTGTTGTAGCCTTTTTGCTTACAAAATTGCAAAGCTTGTTTTGCTTTTTCCCGGGTACGTTTAATATCAAGATGTTTTGCGGCGGCGCGGAAACTTAAAAGCAATAAAAAAGCCGGCAGAATTCTGTAAATTATTTTATACATGGTTTTGCCGGCTATTTCTATGTTATAGGATGTTACCGTCTGCTGCCAAATATGCGCAACATCGACATAAACAGGTTGATAAAGGTTGTATACAGTACAAACGCACCGATTATTACCAATTTCTTTGACTCAGCACTACCATACTCTAAACCTGCGCCTATGCGTTTCAACATTTGCATATAATATGCGGTGAGGCCCACCATTAAGGCAACAAAAACAAAGCTTATTACATACTGAATTGAGTCACTCGCTAAAAAGAAATTAACAATGCTCACAACAAATGCTGCCCCAAATATAGTAATTAGTATTGACCCAAACTTAGTAAGATCTTGTTGTGTAGTGTAACCTGCAACTGCCATTATTCCAAATACCACAGCAGCACTAACAAACACCGTGAAAATAGAGCTTGCAGTGTATATTAATCCTATTGTGCTTAAGCTAACCCCTATAGCCACAGCATAAGCTATAAAAATACTAAGTAAAATGGGGTATGGCATGCGGGTAAAGCCGAACGCTATAGTCATAGACAATGCTACTGGAGCAAATATGACAACGTATCCCATAGGCGAAAAGCCGCCGGTAACCGGATTGAAAATAATACCTAATATGCTGGGGCCAATTAATAACGCAATTGCGGCGGATATGCCCAAGCCCACAAACATCCAGGTGAAAACCTTAGCGAGGTATTTGCGAGACGAGTCTGCCTCATTAATTTGTATTACGTTATCGTAAACGTAGTTTGATTCTTTAATTTCCATTTTTATGTTTCAATTATTGGTACTAAGTTAGTTTTTTAGTATCAAGTAGCTAGTATCAAGTATCAAGTATCAAAACTAAGTAATTTTTAAATAAGCCAAGGAGCGAGAATCAAACAAGATAATTAAAATAAAAAACTTAAAAATCTTGATACTTGATACTAACTACTTGATACTCTATGAAAGCCGCTTAATCAACTGCTCCTCCACTTTCTTAAAGAACTGTATTGGCTTTAAATTGCGCCAAACCATATCATCCAGTTCGCCGCCAAAGTTGATATAGTAGTCTATGTTGTTACGTTTAAACTCTTCAATCACATGCTCGCGGAAGTTAATTCCCGCTATCCAGCCATCATCCACATCCTGAAACCATTCTTCATAATAACAATCGTCAGATGAGTGGTAGTTCAACACATTCTCCCCTATCAGGATAAATTTATTGATACCGTAGTCGCTCATCAGCTCCAATATCTCGCGCTTAAGCAGCATAATATCATTGTTAATGGCATCGTTCCACTCGCCAATGAACTCTATTATGGCATAAGAACGCTCGTAATCGGCAAATAGTACTTTCATATACAGGGTATTCGAGCCGAATGAATCCCATTGCGGATGCAGCAGGTAGTTATAGATCTGCTTATCAAATTCAAATTCGCTGTATTGCGTGTTATAAAACGGCGACCGGTCGTCTTCCGCTGCCACATAATCATCGCGCCATTTATAATATGGTTCTATCTCGTGCATTTGCCCCTCTTAATTAAATTTTTCCCAAAGCTTTGGATAAAGCGTTGGAAGCTCACCTTCTTTCCAATTCTTACCTGTCATAGGAGCTCCACCTACATCATAATTCAGTCCTTTACCGAATGCAACATCTCTTGGAAACGTATTGTCTTCTTGCTGTTTTCCCGTTTTATTTTTGTAGGCTTGAGTAGATACGTAAAGCAAAGGTTCAAATTCCGGCAAAACTCCTTTTCCAACAACGGTAGCCAGATGATCGGGACTTTTCAAAGTCTGCTCAAAGGTCTCACGGCCCAAACTAATTAACCAAAGTCTGAAATATAGAAAGCCATCATCAGAAACATAACTATCAATAATCTTATTTGCCGCTAATATTTTAAAGTCATTAGCTTCGATAAGTTTTTTACATAAAATTATCTCAAAATTTATTATTTCCTCCGGGGCATAGTCAGATAATTTCTGTGTGACAATTTGATTTTGCAAATCCAAATTACCCTTAGCGGCGTTATACGAATAGTCTATTATTTTCCAAAATTCATTTTCATCCAATTTCTCAGCTTTCGTAAAATCAATCGCAGGCTTAAAGTTGCGCTTCTCCTCAATACTCACACAACCCACAGTCAGTATAGTCAAAAGAGTTAGTAAGGTTATATTCCTGCGCATAGCCTTTATTTATGTTGATTAACAAAGTCAACGGCTTTCCTCACACTCCCATGTTCTTCCAGCAACTTCGCCGCAGTCGCTTCATCCAACCCCGTCTCTGCCATTATCATCCTTGTGCCGCGGTCAATCAGTTTATTGTTACTCAGCTGCATGTCAACCATTTTGTTGCCTTTAACGCGGCCTAATAGTATCATAACAGATGTACTCAGCATGTTCAACACAAGCTTTTGAGCGGTCCCCGCTTTCATGCGGGTTGAGCCTGTTACAAACTCGGGGCCCGTTATTACCTCCACAGGTAATTTGGCCACTTCAGCTACCGGGCTACCGCCATTACAAACAACGCAGCCTGTTAATATATTATTTTGGTTAGCCGTCTGCAGGCCGCCAATCACATAAGGCGTTGTGCCCGATGCTGCTATACCTACCACCACATCTTTATCGTTAATATCAAACGCCAGCAGATCTCGCCAGGCTTGTTCGGTATCATCTTCGGCAAACTCCACCGCTTTGCGTATAGCACCATCACCACCGGCAATTATACCTACCACCCAATCAAATGGCACACCAAATGTTGGCGGGCACTCTGATGCATCAACCACGCCTAACCTGCCACTGGTACCGGCACCTATGTAAAATAAGCGTCCGCCTTTGCTCATCCTTTCAGCAACAACAGTGGCAAGCGCCTCAATTTGGGGCAGTGCCTTAGCTACCGAAACAGCCACGGTTTGATCTTCGTAATTGATATGACGCAGTATTTCGGCCACGGTCATTTTCTCCAGATCGTTATAATGAGAATCCTTCTCGGTTGTTCTTTGCATCTGCTCTGCTTTATTTCGCAAAATTGAGTAAAATTCCTGATAATGGTTAGATAATTGCCCCAACAAAATATTAGCTCTCGGTGTAATTGCTTAGCTTTGTGTTTGCTATGAAGAAAAATGCCGCCATTATTTTCCGTTCTGCAATTCTTATCCTGCTGGGGGTAACTATCGGCATGTACATCAACGGCGATAGTTTTATCGGGCGCGGCAATAACTTTTCATCATCCGGACCAAGTAAGCTATCAAAGGTTTTGGACCTGGTGCGCAATAATTATGTGGACTCGGTAAATGTTGACAGCGTTGAAGGCGAGACGGTTAACGAACTTTTACAGCGGCTTGATCCCCACTCATTATACCTGCCCGCCCAACAGGCGCTTAGCGTTAACGAGAAGTTAGAGGGCGGCTTTAACGGCATTGGTATTGAGTATAGTTTGCTGCGCGATACTTTGGTGATATCATACGTTTATCCTGATGGCCCGGCTGCATTGCAGGGTATTAAAGCGGGTGATAAGGTAATAGAGGTGGACCACGAAAAATTTTCGGGCACAAAACTTACCAACGAGCGGGTAAACAAAAAACTGAGGGGACCAAAAGCATCCGAGTTACTGCTGGCCGTTATACCTGCTAACGCAAAGGATCTAAAATTTGTAAATGTTAAACGCGACCATGTAAATCTTAGCAGCATTGATGCCGCTTATAAAGTTGACACCGAAACAGGATATATCAAAATAAGCAAATTTGCCACCAATACCGATGCTGATTTTAGAGCAGCTTTGTTAAAACTGAAAGAAGACGGCGTTAAAAAACTGGTGCTCGACTTGCGTGGCAATGGCGGTGGCTACCTTAACAGCGCTACCAGCCTGGCCGATGAATTTTTGAATAGCAAACAGCTGATTGTATACACCAAGGGAATCCATGAGCCGCGTACAGATTATTTCGCGACAGATTCCGGCGCCTTTCAGGATGGTAAGTTAGCGGTACTGATAGATGAATATTCCGCATCAGCAAGCGAGATCTTAGCCGGTGCCTTGCAAGATCTTGATCGCGCCACTATAGTTGGCCGCCGGTCATTTGGTAAAGGATTGGTGCAGGAGCAGTTTCAGTTTGAAGACGGTTCGGCAGTTAACTTAACGGTAGCGAGGTATTACACGGCATCGGGTCGTTCTATTCAAAAAACCTATAAAAACGGTGTTGCCAGTTACCGCAATGAGCTGGCGGAGCGCATGCGCAAAGGCGAGTTATTTTCTGCAGAAAGCAATTTGAATGACAGCGTAATGCATACCAATAACAAGTATCGCACATCAGCCGGACGTAAAGTGTTTAGTGGCGGTGGTATTATGCCAGATGTTTTTGTACCCGAAGACAGCACCAAAAACACCTGGCTCATTAGTCAGTTGAGTAAAAACGACCTTTTTACTGCTTATACCATAGACTACTTACAACCCGTTCTTAAATCATACACGTTTGACGATGATTTTATAAACGGTTACAATGTTAGTGATGCCGCCCTGGCGCATTTTATTAAATACGCGTCGGCAACCATTAAGGATATTACCAAAGAAGAGATAGCGGCCAGCAAAGCACATATCAAAACTTTGCTAAAAGCCAATGCCGCGCACTTTAAGTGGGGCGATGCGGGTTATTATAAAGCGTTGAACGCTACTGATGTAGCGTTGAAGAAAGCAGTGGAAAGTCTGAACTAGGATTTGAGGATTATAGGATTTTTCTGAATTAAGGAATTAAATCAACTCACTTATAAAACCATATTCGCTCTCTGATAAATCCATTTTCTTTGCAATAGATTTTATGAGATTATAGAAGTTGTTATCTATCCGTATATCATTTTCATGCATTTGTACTACCACAGTATCAAAGCAAAGGCCATATTCACGATGGCTTAAAAACTCATAAGCACTATCTAAATGATCTTTTGGTAACCCAAGCAATCGGGATTCTTCGAGCAGGTTGATAAGTAAGTTTTTCAACGTCATAATTCATCATCTGCACATCCGCACATTTGCATATCTGCACATCTACTTCTGCCTAAACCACACCTGTACGGGTGCGCCGCTTAACTCGAAATTTTCGCGGAGCTTGTTTTCTATAAAGCGATAGTAAGGCTCTTTAACGTACTGAGGCAGGTTACAGAAGAACGCGAACATGGGCGATGTGCCTTGAATTTGTGTAATGTATTTTATTTTAACGTATTTACCTTTTAATGATGGCGGCGGGTAGTTTTCAATTATCGGCAGCATTACATCATTTAGTTTTGAGGTTGATATTTTGCGGGCGCGGTTGGCGTAAACCTGGTTAGCTACGTCAATTACTTTTAAAACACGTTGTTTCTCTGTTACCGAAGTAAATACGATAGGCACATCGGTAAAAGGAGCGGTTTTCTCGCGGATCATTTCCTCAAAAACCTTAATGGTTTTGTTGTTCTTCTCGATCAGGTCCCACTTGTTCACTACTATCACAATGCCTTTTTTATTCTTCTCGGCCAGATGAAAGATGTTCATATCCTGCGATTCAAAACCTTCAACCGCATCTATCATCAAAATGATCACATCGGCCTCTTCCAAAGCCTTAATGGTACGCATAACCGAGTAAAACTCTATATTCTCTTTTACTTTGGTTTTTTTACGCATACCTGCAGTGTCGATCAGCATAAAATCATGACCGTACTGGTTGTAGTGTATGTGGATGCTATCGCGTGTAGTACCCGCAACCGGGGTAACTATATTGCGCTGGGTGCCAATAAGCGAATTGATGATAGATGATTTACCCACATTCGGCCTTCCTACTATAGCATATTTTGGGCGGGTGTTTTCTTCCAGCGGAACATCTTCGAAGTGTTTAACCACCTCATCCAATAGTTCGCCGGTGCCAGATCCTGTCATTGACGAGATGTTGTAGATCTCGCCTAAACCGAAACTGTAAAATACCGCTGCGTCTGCTTGTTGGTTGTTGTTATCAACTTTATTCACCACTACAAAAACAGGCTTTTTGCTGCGGCGCAGTAATACGGCTATCTCGTCGTCAAGATCAGTAATGCCCGTGGTTACATCAACCACAAATAAAATAACAGATGCCTCTTCAACAGCAATTACAACTTGTTCGCGTATGGCAGCTTCAAAAACATCGTCAGAGTTGGCAACGTAGCCGCCGGTATCAATCACGGTAAAGTGGTGATCGGTCCATTCAGAAACACCGTAGTGCCTGTCGCGGGTTACGCCGCTAAAGTCATCAACAATGGCTTTGCGGGTTTCGGTAAGTCTGTTATATAAGGTTGACTTGCCTACATTGGGGCGGCCAACTATGGCTACTATGTTACTCATTCTGATTTTTGATTTTAGAATTACGATTGACGATTTGTTCTTTTTATGCTATCGTAATCCCTGTAAATTTACAAACTACGCTTAGGTTAAATCTAAAATCGTAATCCGTAAATCGTAAATTAACTAATGTACCCAAATTTCTTCAGGTAGTTTTTTGTGTCGCGCCAGTCGGGTATAACTTTTACGAATGTTTCAAGGAACACCTTGCGCTGGAAAAATTCTTCCATATCCTTACGGGCGTAGGTGCCTACTATTTTGAGCATTTTACCCCCCTCGCCTATTATTATATTCTTCTGCGAATCGCGTTCTACTATTATCTCGGCGCTTATACGGTAAAGCTTTTCGCCCTCAACAAAAGCGGTAACCACCACCTCGCAGCTATACGGAATTTCCTTTTTATACTGTTTTAATAACTGTGCCCTAATCATTTCTGATGCAAAGAAGCGGTCGTTACGATCAGTAAGCGCATCTTTCTCATAGTAAGGCGCATGCTCAGGCAGGTGCTCCTTAACAAACTCCATTACTGCTTGTATGTTATGGTCATGCAGTGCCGATATGGCAAAAACTGCAACCGGTTTTAGTTTCTCCTGCCAAAAGTCTATTTTCTTTTTTACGGCCTCTTCATCGCTCTGGTCTATTTTATTAACCAGTATGGCAACGGGTGCTGAGCTGCCTTCCAACTTTTTTAACACGTCGGTTTCGTCGTATTCCTCGTGTATGTCTGTTACCAGCAAAATAAGGTCAGCATCAACTATCGATCCCTCTACCTGGTGCATCATGCTTTCCTGCAGCGCGTAGTGCGGTTTTATAACACCAGGCGTATCCGAAAAAACAATCTGGTGGTTTTCATCGTTTACTATACCGAGTATGCGGTGACGCGTGGTTTGGGCCTTATGGGTAATGATGGACATTTTCTCGCCCACAAGCAAATTCATAAGTGTTGACTTACCCGCGTTTGGTTTACCAATTATGCTTACAAAACCTGCCTTATGACCCATATTAAAATAATTAAAATATTATTTGGACTGCAAAGAAACGAATTATATCTTTGCAGTCCAATTTAAACAGAATGTAAATTGCATTTTGATAGTTGGAAAGGGCTTTTCGGGGTAATGTACCGGTAACAAAAAGCCAAAAATAGTGCGGGATGGAGCAGTTGGTAGCTCGTCGGGCTCATAACCCGAAGGTCGTAGGTTCGAGTCCTGCTCCCGCTACCCAGTAAAGCCCCTGATGAAAATCAGGGGCTTTTTTTATGGATTTGTGTGTAGTTTGCTGAAACAAATTACATGTCCAAAATTTTTTAAAATACAGATAATGGCGTGGTTAGATAAATTGAAGCTGAAAAAAAGTTTAGTACAAGCTGCAACCGAAGCAGGTTTGGTAGCTCCTAAAGAAATTCAGCAAAAAACATTGGCGCGTATTAACAGCGGGCAAGATGTAATAGTGGTTGGCCCTGAAGGTTGCGGTAAAACCACCACCTATATATTAGCCGCGCTCAACAAGTTTACCTATACACCCGATGGTGTGCCCAAAGTTTTGATACTGGCACCCGATAAAGAAAAAGTGGAAGAGATTGTTACTAAGATCGATCAGCTCAACAAAAATAAAAGTCTTTCAATAGTTGCACTATTTGCCACCCCGGGCACAGAGGCCCAGATGAATGCCCTGGCCGATGGCGCCGATATTGTGGTGGCAACACCCGATAGGGCGCGTGCTCTTTATCTTAAATTGGGCCTTGATGTAAATAAAATAGAATTGCTGGTTATTGATGATGCCGAACTGATTGTTAAACAGGGCCTGCAATTACCCGTTACCGAACTGGCTAACAGCATCCCAAAATGCCAGCACCTTGTTTTTACCGAAGTACTGCATGAGCGTTTAAACAAAATGATAACGCCTTTTATGAAACAACCGTCCACAGTTGAGGTGGAAGAAATAGGCGAGCCGCAGTTTGACACGCATCCGCAGATATTATACCTGCTGCCTAATTTTGGCACCAAAGTAAATTTGCTTAACCTGTTTATGCAGGACGAGGACCTGTTTACCAAAGTAATGCTGTTTGTAAACACCCGCCCAACTGCCGAGAAATTGTACAAAAGCCTGCACGACCGAAGAAGTACAGTTGCTTTGCTAAACCCATGGTTTTTTGAGATGGATGGCTTTACATCTGTGCATGATTTTAAAAATGCCGCTACCCGGGTGCTTATTGTGGTTAATGATGCAGAACAGCAATTGGATCTGGCTGAGATCCCCTTCCTCATCCATTTTGAATTACCGGTTAGTAAAGAAACCTATATCGACCGGATCCTCAACGCTTCGCCGGATGCTGAAAACGAAACCATGGCCATTACGTTTGCTACGGATTTGGAACTAAGCGCGGTTAAAAAAATTGAGCAGGCAATTGGTCAGAAAATCCCTTTGGGAGAATTGCCGGAAGATCTGATCATTGAAAAAGAACGCAACTCTGCTGATGTTGCCGAAAAGAAAGCTGCCAAAGCAAAAGCAGATGATGAGGTTCGCGGAAGCGCATTTCATGAAAAGAAGGCCAGCAATGCCAAAAACTATAATTTAAAGGCTAGTGAAAAAGCTAAAATGAATAAGAAGAAGAATCATTGATGGGTTATGCGCTAAACAGGAAAGCCTCTGATGAAGATCAGGGGTTTTTTAATGACCATAGACTGAGTAGTTTATTTTACTATCAAATATATGTAAGGTTATACAATCGGATTCAAGGGTGAATATGCTATGAAATTCCACTCGTAGCCTTTCAGGTTTTCCATCAGCAAGCAGTTTTCCGCAAAAAACTTCCAATATCTTCCTGTACCTCCTGTTCGCGAGCCTGCATCATTGGCATTCCAGATAATTTGAGCTGTTCCGGTTAGCTGAAGCGTTTTATGATTTTCAAAGTCGATAAACAATAGTCCGGCTTTAGGATTTCGGATAAAGTTTCCCAAAGTATTGTACATGCTGTTTCCCGGATAGTCCGGAATCAAGAGCGCCCCATCTGCTTCTACCGAAATAAATCCGGGAGCCCCCCCGCGATGTGATGCATCTAAATCTCCGGCTTCGTTTGCGCTTCCTACAAAAAAAGTATCGGCCTTCAAAATCATATCAATCAAACAGGCAGTCAGGCTAAAGCTGCTTTCCGGCAACTCTTGATAAGCGAGTTTTCCAGTTCTTAAAACATGTCTCTGCTGTATGTATTTAGGGCAATTAGGATAGGCTTGGTCAATAGAAATGATTACCTGATCGCCGGAAGTTTGCACCTCTCCGTTAATCCTAAATCGCCTTCTTGATGAAGGTTCGATAAAAAGCATCCCTAATTTGCTCCCGGAAACAATATTGCTCCAAAGGGGATCGTAAGGGTTGGAATTGATTAGACTGCGGTCCACCCGAAGGGTGCTCTCATCTAAAACCTTTACAAACCCGCCATCTCCGGCAATAACAGAGGCAAATATTTCTCCTTTTTGGTTCAGGCTGCTTGCAATAAAAAAAGGTTGTTTTTCTATAAAATTAACAGCACCGGGAATTACCTTATTGGTGATAATTCTTCCGTTACGCTCGCCAGTATTGCTTTCGCCGGTTACTGCCTGCGCTTCCAGTTCTCCTTGGTGGTACATGGGATAAAAGATTTAAGTTCCAGGAACAGTGAGCCCACCATTCCTGAAACAGAAAAAAATCAGAATGTTAAGATGTTATATCCGTCTTTTTGCATTTGGACCAGACTCGGCAAGCCGGTGGTTCCGGGAACTTTATTGTCTTTTATCAAATCAAACCCCGAAGCATTAGCACCGAAAACATCCGCACACCCGCATGATACACCCTCAACTTTATCCTCTATAGCTTTAAAAAGTTGATGGGCAGGATGATCCGTTTTTAATAACTGTTCGGGCCATCTTGTTCCGGCTCCCTGAAAGTATACTGACACCTCTTCGCCGGCATTTTTATACTCGTAAACTGTTGCTAAAGCATTAAATACTCTGCCTAACGATTCTTCTGAGCCTGATTTAGGGTCAGAAAACACTAATACTGCTGTTTTCATTTTTCTTGTTTTTACGGTAAGTTGTTTAGTTAATTGTTACTTTATTCTTCGTTCTTCCTCAGTTATCGGGGCATCATTAATACTGGCGTATCGTTTTTGCATATAACCGTCGTTGTTAAATTCCCACATCTCGTTTCCGTACGACCGATACCACTGCCCGGCCTCATCGTGCCATTCGTATTCAAAACGCACGGCGATTTTATTGTCGGTAAAAGCCCAGAGCTCCTTCTTCAATTTATAACCCGACTCTTTTTGCTATTTTCTTTCTAAAAATTGTTTTACTTCTTCTCTTCCTTGCAGAAACTCAGAACGGTTGCGCCATTCAGTGTCAACGGTATAAGCAAGGCTTACCTTTTCAAGATCAAGGGTATTCCATGCGTCTTCTGCAGCTTGTACTTTTTGGCGGGCCGTTTCTTCAGTAAACGGCGGTAGAGGGAATCTTTTCTCCATTGCGTGAAAATTGTATTTAAAGGATTTGTTCAAATATTTTTTGTGTTTGCGCTTCCAGTGAAAAAGCAGGAAGAACTGCAGGTTCGGCAATCAAAAACCTTTTAATTTTATCGTCGCCTTTTATCAGCGATCTTAACTCAGGAAGTTTAGCTCTAATTGCGGTTAAATCTTCTCCTGCCTGCTTTTTGACTTCGACCCACCTGTACAAAACTTAAAAAAAATCCTGTTGATCTTTAATCGCCCCGGCATTGCCCAAATCGCCGTGACCGGGAACGAACAAATGCGGCTCTAACCGCTGCATTTTATCCAAAGCGCCAATCCAGGAAGCAACCTCTGCGTCTCTAAACAGATTGTAGGGGCCGTTCAAACAAGAGTCTCCTGTGAATAATATTTTTTCGTCAGGCAGCCACGCCACGGCATCGCCTTTAGTGTGGCCGGGAGCTAAATGAAGTAATTCTAATCGTCGGTTTTTATCTTCTATCACCAACTTTTCGGTAAAAGTTATAGATGGGGGCAGTAAAGGAAAGTCTTTTAAATCCCCGCGTTTTTCACAGGCTTCTTCCCAACGGCCCGGCTTTTCTGAATAGTAGCCTGTTTCGTACTTTCTTAACTCCCGAATAACGCCTGCATGCGAAACGATGGCTGCGCCCTGGTTAAACCATAATCTGTTTGCGTAAACATGGTCGCCATGGTGATGGGTATTAAAAACATAGCGTATTGGCTTTGAAGTGGTTTTCCGAATTTCCTGAAGGAGCATTTTTGCCTTGTCCGGAAAATTAGCATCAATCACCACCACGAAATCATCAAAAACCACCCACCCGTTATTACATTCTACTTCTTTGAAGTTTCCGTTTTTAAAATACTCAAGCTTGCCTTTCGAAAAAAACACTCCCGGCGCTATCTCTTCTACCTCTCCAGGATTGTAGGCACTACTTTGTAAATTAAATTGATAAGAGTTTGGCGTGTTCGCCGCAACAGGGTTTACTATCGAAGCAATCCCTAACACTGATAATTTTTTTAAAACGGTTCGTCTATTCATAACATATACAGAAAAGTCTGTCTATTAAATTAGAAAAAAAAGGTTAGCTTAATAAAATTGTAATTAATCCTTTGGCCTTTTTTACCGGCCAGGTGTCTTTATAAATTTTTGATTCAATTATAGCTCCCTCATAAAGCAGGTAAATAGCGTCGCTTATTGTATCTCGTTCTTCTTCCGGCTTATTCACTAAAGCACTTTCGGCAAAGCCTTTTATAAATTGTCTCAATTTTCCTTTATGCTCCAAAATCTCTTTTGACATAAGCGGACTTTCCGCTCCGATCTCTGTAAGCATGTTTATAAACTTGCATCCTAAAAAGTTATGCTGTTGCAAAGCATATTCTAAAAAATCAAAGCAAGCAATTAATTTTTGGGCAGGGGTTTTCTTGGCTCCTGTCCATTTTTCAATGCCGGAAAACCATTCTTCTCTCCCGGCTTTAAGATAATGAACACCAAGTTCGTCTTTAGAATTAAAGTGCTGGTATAAACTCGCCTTTGCAACCTTGGCTTCCTCCAGGATCTGATTAATCCCGGTATTGTTATACCCTTGGGAATAAAAAAGCCTTGATGCTGTTTCTAATATTCGTTCTCTCGGTCCTGCTTTACTCATTTCAGCAGCTAAGGTAAAATATATAATTTAAATAGACAAGTTAGTCTGTATTTTTTGTTTAGGCAATTCACGAATTGGTTACTGAGCGCCTGTTGGTGTTCGACGCGTTGGCCGTTATTGTGTCTTACAACCAACAACTGAGCGCGGGGGAGTTCTCTTCTTCCTCTCTGACGTATATGGGACAGGCAAGCGGGAAATGTTACTCGTGCCTCAATAAGCGGATAAGG
This sequence comes from uncultured Mucilaginibacter sp., assembly GCF_946479965.1. Next base: position 23,207 of record NZ_CAMLHX010000022.1, read on the forward strand.
CACAAGTAAAAGCCAACGCAATGCCATCTCTTGTATTTACGGCAGCAATAGGCCCTCACGCGTCTATTAAAGACCCTGAGGTGACGGGAAATTGCACACCATCGTAATTCTCGCTGGTAAAGTTCATTACTGTATACGCTGTTGTAAGTAGTGCAGGGCTGTTTTAAGGATCGGGTCGTTGCCGGTCGACTGGCGCCGTACATCCACAGTTATAGCGGGGTTAAAATCCTCACGCGGTGTACCGTTTACATGAAACAGCCGTTCGGCTGTAATGTTAAAACCTATCCCTGTATTCGGCATCCTGAAACTGTAAACCGCACCGTTTAATCTGGCCAGTTGCGTGCCTATAACCGTTGCGCGCTTCATACCATCAAAGGCAATGGTGATCCCTTCGGCTATACTGCCTGTCCAATGATCGCCCAATATCACCACAGGTTTTGAATAGGTCTTTCCCCGTGGCGACACGATTTCAGTCCAGCTCCTTTTGATGCCGGTCTCTTTTTCTTCCGCGTAATATTCGTGCTTTTGATAAAAATGTTCTTTGGCGATAAACCTTCCTAAAATTGCACGCGCTATACTGGTATTTCCACCGCTTGCGGTCTCCCGCAGGTCGATGATCAAGGCCCTGGTTTGCATCATCGCGTTCAGCACGCTATCAAACTTTGGAATGAGTGCGTTATCATACAAAAAGTTATTAACCTTGATATAGCCAATGCTTTTATACATGGAAGATTCCACCATGGCGGGATAGATAATGTGTTCCGTTAACATGCCCTCCTTATCGGGGAAGAAGTCTTTGATACCCGCTGCAGTTTTAAGCGTTATCTTCCTCGCCGTAACATGATCGCCGGCCAATAACAGGCGCAGGGCGTAACTTTTAGATTCCTTGTTAATTACCTGTGCAAGAAATGGTTGGATGGCTTCCGATACCTTAACATCATCCACTGCTATTACTTCCATTCCCGCTTTTATACCGGCTTTTTCAGCGCCCATACCTTTGCGCACTTCTATAATCTCCGGTTTGCCGTTATTATATGCCGCCCATACATCGGCGCCCGTCGGCACCAGCCTACGCGAGTGGTTAGTATTGGTGCCCAGGGAACAATGATGATCATACAATTCGTTCATCGTCATTTCGAGAATAGCTACAAAAGAACTGCGGGTAGAGATGGTATCAACCCGTTGCTGATAAGCTGGTCTTAAGCTATTCCAATGGATGCCTTTCTTTTCGAAGTAAGCGTAGTTATCATTTATCGTCTTCCAGAAATAATCGAAATCTTCATTGTATTGTTGATGCGTAAAATTTTGCGAAAATGCAGGTGCGGTTATCAATACCAGGATTAAGCAGAATAATCTTCTCATGATTTGTTAAATACGCAGCAAAGGTAAGCGGCTTGCTTTAAATACTATTGGAAGATATTGCAGCTATAAATTTGTGGCGTAGGCAATGGGAGAGATCCCTGTAAATTTCTTGAAATGATTGCAGTAATGCGCAGTGTCGTAAAATCCCAGGTCTACCGCCACGCTCAGCAGGTCGTTGCCTTGGGCCAACATTTTTTTGCTTTTTTCAATTCGCTTAAGCATAAAGTAGTTATTGGGCGTAAGCCCGGTCTGCGCCTTAAACAGCCGGATAAACTTATATTTATCTACGCCGAAGCGCCTGGCAGCACCATCCAACGAGAATTTGGTTAAACGCTCTTCTGAAAGGAAATCATCAAACAGCGCCTTTATTTTAAGATCCGGGCTATCTTCCCCGCTATCCCCATGTGTTGCCGCCAGTTGATGCAGGACTTTTTTCAGATCTTCCTCGTGAGCAGGTTCAAGCCCCTGTTGATGAATTGTAACCGCCAACTTGTGCAGCCCGGTAAAAACATCATTGTCGTAAACAACTTTACGGTTAAAAAAAACAGCAGCTCCGTTGTTGCAATACGCAAGGAAACCCTGACTCACATAGAAAGTAAAGAACGAAACGCTGGTGCTCTTATCAAAAGGATTGGCATGTATTTCCTGCGGATTGGTGATCAGTATACTGCCCGAAGGCGCAAGCACCATTCTATCATGAAGTTGTGTATTAAAAGACCCGTCGTAAATCAGCGTAATGTTGTAAGTAGGATGAAAGTGAAAAGGGAAAGAGCTGTTGTGCTGATTAGCAAACAGAGCCTCTATCCCTTCTCCAATGGGTAGCTTATAATACTTTGCCGGCATTAATTACTTTGTTGTCGGATCTATAACCGCTTTTACTTCGTAAACGGCATCAACGGGGAAATTTCCTCTTTTAGCATGTTCACGAATCACCGCTTCGCTTTCAGCCATGTGTATGCAGAATATCTTATCGTCTGTAACGAACGACTGCACCCAATGGTATGGTTCCCCTAAGTTAGCAACAACAGAGCAGGAAGTTGCAGTGATAGCGGCTAATTCTTCAGCTGTTAGCTGGCCGGCGCCCGGTAGATTTCTTTCGATAACAAACTTTTTCATAATTAATTATTGATGTTGTCTGCAAAAATAAAAGTCGAGTGGCCGTTAGCATTGTAAGATATTGCAGTACACTACTACAGTAGAGTTTTTCTGCAGCGCATACAGTAAGAAGCGGGTTTCTACCCGTAGTTTTAAGCGTCCGTGCTCAAATTATGCCATGTTGTGCAATTTGTTATACTTCGCTGTCCACGCGGTCATGTTTTTTATATTCAGCCCGTCATCAAAATGAACAGGATCGGGCTTGCCAAAGTCGCCACCCCACCTTAGGCCGGCAGCCTTAACTTCATCAATAAAATGTCGTATATCCCCGGTTGCCGTTTGCATTTTAGTAGAGTTATAAAAAGCGCCCGCCAGTTCCAGGTTACAATCAATTGCATGGCCTATCATATGATTGCTGTGCGTAGCAGGCGTTACAATAGCCCCGTGCACGTTGGCATCAACCCGATAGGAAGAGTTTATAACCACAGTGATATGATACTTCTGCGCGATAGCGTTCATTTTTATCAGGCTTGGTTCAAAATCTTCATCAATAGTACATTCGTTTCTAAAATTGGATGCTGTAAATTTTTTCATTGTTGATTGGTTTTAGGTGATATAAAAATATATTTCCATTGCTAACAGCTTGTGTAAAAGGGTTGTTAATGGTTAGAAATAATAAATTTTTGTTTAAGATAAAATTAATTTTGCGTTTTTCAAAGACGGTATATTAGTCCCCCGTCCGGTCAGGTGTGCACATTTAACCGTAAATAATTTTCTGGCCATTGATGTGTCTTATCACCAACAACTGAGCGGGCGAGTTCCCTGCTGTTCCAATTGCTCCAAATCCACTGTTCCAAACTGTTCCAAATCCTCTAAAAAAAGCCCAAAAAACGGTCCAAAAGTGTTCCAAAGTGTTCCACGTCAAAATATATAAGTACTATAAATCAGGCATTTAGTACCGTCAACAGCTTTTACACTCTTTATATTTTTTGGAACAGTACACCACAAAAAAGCCGGCATAGCGTCTTGCTACTTGATACCAGCTACCTGATACTTCCCACTTGGCCAATTTTGTTTTTAATCGACTGATAATTAGGTAGTTTTAAAAATTTAATTTTATATTAGCCTAACAATAAATAAACCCAATTAAATATCCCTTAAACAGGTATTATTTGCCGCTTATTTGTTTACATCTAACCTAATCTAAATTTTATGGACAAAGCAGTTGTTACCGGAGCTAACGGCTTCGTAGGGTCGCACTTGGTACCATTGTTAATCGAAAAGGGATTTGACGTGCATTGCCTGGTAAGGTATACCAGCGATATTTCTGCACTTCGCAACCAAAACGTCACCCTTCATATTGGCGATACCCGCGACATAGCCACACTTAAAGCGCCAATGGCTGGTGCTAAGTACATATTTCACCTTGCCGCCCGCCTGTTAGTTACAACCGAAAAGGATTTTAACGAAACCAATATAGAAGGCACCCGCAACGTTTTGGAGGCGGCCGATAGGTATGCTAAAGAGAGCCTTGCACGCCTGGTTTTCGTATCCAGCCTGGCATCGGCAGGGCCAAACCCAACTGCAGTACCTTATACCGAGGCATCGGAACTCAACCCCATATCCATGTATGGCCGCTCAAAAAAACAAAGCGAGGCTGTTGCCCATAGTTATTATGATAGACTGCCGATAACCATAGTGCGCCCGGCCATTGTATATGGTGAACGTGAACAGGATCTGAGCCAGATATTCCCATTGGTTGAATCCCGCATACAACCCAAGCTTGGTCTTACCGAAAAACTATCCAATGGTATCTATGTAGGCGACTTGGTTGAGGGTATTGTTGCCGCCGCACTTAGCGACAAAAGTATTGGCGAAACCTATTTTCTGAACAATGCCGAACTGCTCACTTCAAAAAGCATAGTGCAAAATATAGGCGAAGCAATGGATAAAAAAAACGGGTTACTTATTGGCGTACCCGAGTTTTTGATAAGAGGAATGGCGCCCATAAGTGAACTGGTTTACTTTTTTAACCGTGACCGGCCAAAAATGACCAAAGACAAAGCCCTTGAAGTAACGCGTAAATACTGGCTCGCCGATCCATCAAAAGCTCAGCGCGATTTTGGCTGGGTGGCACGGCACGATATGGTTAGTGGTCTGCGGAAAACTTTGGTACCCTATTTCGCCGAAAAAAAGACACTGCGCGAAATGGCGCTGGAAAATAGTGGCATCCTTTGGTTAAAGTACTTTCTTACCGCGTTAGCTTTGGGTTGTATTGTCGAGCTGTTATCCTACATAGGTAAGTTTTACACCTTTACCCCCGGCTGGCTCATTTTTGTAATTATTATTGGTGCATTTGGTTTGCTTTTTGCCAGCTTGGCCAAGGCGCTGCGTAAGAAAAGCGCCTTGCTGCAATTTATAGTGGGAGTTTTAGGTGCCGGCACTATTGAACTGATAAACGTACTGGGCATACTGGGCGACTATCGCTGGGATTTTGCGTCCGGCTGGCCGCTGGGTATTACCAATGTTTGGGTACGCACGGTAGTTTTAGCTTTGCCGGGCGGTATTTTTATACTACTGCTAAACACTTTAATGCGGGCCAGTTACAAAATGCGGCTTGCTAAAGAGGGCGACAGGGCATAAGTTAGCGTACCGTTTTTTTCAGCCATATAAACAGCACCGGCATACCTACCAACTCAGCAAGGAATGAGCCGAGCACGGGCATGTGGAACGTTGCGCCGTCTGGTTGAAATAGGCGGCACAAGCCACCGACAAACACAAGGATGCAGGCGAAAAGCAGCTGCGGCAAATAACGGTATACATTAGTAGCCGACCATATAAAAAACAGCCCCAGCGCTAACCAAACCCCGCCCACAAAACGCACATGACTATCCTGAATAAGGTATGCCTTTTGATCTGTCACCGTAAAAAAATCTTTGGAGCCGCCCCAGCCTAGGGTGAGCATGCCACCGGCGGCAATATTGAGTCCGCTTGCAACCACATAAACGCCTGTAAGCACGAGTACTATTTTCAGGAAGATCAGTTTTTTCATGAGCTTTAATTTTTAAAAAAGGATGTGTAGGTGGTGCAGTATCATGGCATCTAAAAATATATTGAGCCCCCAGTGAGCCAGCGTAACCGGCCATATAGAGCGCAGGTGATAGGTGAAAATCCCCGTAACCAGTCCCCATACCGGTGTACCCCAAAGCTCAGGCATGGGTTTGCCCATGTGCCACATGGTGTAGGCCAGCATCTGTATAATAAGGCCAAAGCCAATGAAATAATTATTACGTTGCGGATTCTCGCGCACGTAGGTATCATGCATATCGGCAAGGCCAAAAAGTAGATATCCCCTAAAAATAAATTCAATAGTGATAAAAAAAGGAAAATAAGCCAGCTCGTACCATACAAACTGACTGACCGAGGTAAAAGGCTTATAAAACGGGTAAACGCTCTGCATGGAAGCGTCGCCGCTGATCATGTAAAAACCGGGACCAAGCACCGCTACTAAAAACAGGAAGGTGAATACACCCGTCCAGCGTTTGCCTTTTTCGGGCAGGCCCAGCCCGTACTTGCTTAATGGCTCCTTGAACAAAAAACGGATAAGCAGGATAGGCACCACAACCAGCAATATTGCTCCGCCGACGAAAGAGATCAGTTCGCGGTCCCAGGGCAGGCCGGGTATAATGGGTACACGGCAGCAAACATTTGCGCCGGGTATGGTCCAGGTTGGGATAATAAAGCGCAGCAAATCAAAATCACCATGATAACCGTATATCATCAGCAATAAAAAAGCCGAGAACATTATGATAAAGTGTTGATTTCTGAAATAGCTTCCAAGGGTGCGCGGCACCAAACGGAGTAGGTTGATAAAGCTCATAATCGTAATGTTTCAGGTTTAACGTAGATGCGTGCTGAACAGACTAGCCAATTATCTGTTTATTAGTCACTTAAATTAAAAATTTATTTAACTAATCGCAAATTTATTTTAAATTTATGTGAAATAAACCTGCATTACATCCTCCTAAACGCTTTACAAATGACACATCAACCCGAAACAGATCCTATTAGTTATGGCCAGCCTGTGGTTAACTACCTTTTTAAGGGCAATGATATTTTTGTGATCAGCGACCTGCATTTAGCCGAGGGAAAGGATAAAGATGGTAACTATAGCGGCTCCGAAAACTTCTTTGCCGACGGTTCCTTTCAGCGTTTTATACACCGGTTAATGGAAAAGCGCAAGGAAGGATCGGGCATGTTGATCATTAATGGCGACATGATAGACTATTTGCGCATTGGCCGGGTACCTGTAACTGAATCCGATTTTACCATGTGGCAGCAGGCCCTCGCTGCTATCGGTATCAGCAAGACGATAGCTGAACTCAAAAAATCTGTAAACGATAAGGAAATAAAGTACGGCCTTAAAACTGACGATTATAAATCGGTATGGAAACTAATGTTGTGCGCCGGGGGACATGCTATAGTTTTTGCCAGCCTGGCCCAATGGCTGGCGGGAGGCAACAAACTGGTTATTGTAAAAGGCAATCACGATCTGGAATGGTACTGGGCCGCCGTGCGTAATTATATGGACCACCTTATGGCGCAAAATATAAGCGCGCGGGCCACCATCAGCACTGCCGAAGCAATGGATAAATACGTACGCCCTAACCTGAGTTATGTTGATGACAGCTTCATTATCAACAACGAAATACATGTAGAACACGGGCACCGGTATGAGAGGTTTACGGCTGTTGACGGCCCCGCACAACTCGAAAACTGCGACGAGCTGAACCTGCCCTTTGGCTCGTTCTTTAACCGTTATCTTATTAACCGCGTGGAGCTCTCCTACCCCTACATTGATAACGTTAGGCCGAGCGAGAATATACTGCCGGTACTAATACAGGAGCGTTTTCCGCTGGCTATTAAAATGCTGTTTAGCTACTTGCCTTTTACTTTTATGGTGATACCGAAACGCCAATATAAATACGCGTTGAAGTATCTTTTTCAGTTTTTGCTGTTGATTGGGCTGCCTGTGGCGCTGGCTGTTTTGGTGCTGTGGAGCTCAATAGGTTCATCCTTTAAAATACCCGAGTTTGAAGGAATTCCCAAGGTAATATTTACCGTAGTAAAGAGTTTGTCGCTGCTGATATTATCCTACTTCATGAGCCGGTTATTCGCCATGTTGCAGCTAAGTTCATCGGGTGGGTTAAGCGAGTTTGCCGCTAAGGTATTTGAGCAAAACAAGCGCCTTAAACTGGTTACGTTTGGGCATACGCATAATCCGCAGCAAAAATCAATGGGCGGTACCACGCAAAAATATTATAACACCGGTACCTGGATGCCTGTGTTCGAAAACAATGCCGCAAGTGTTCGGCTTGATAAAACTTATACGCTGCTCTATCTCATGCTCACCGAAGCGGGGAATTTAAACAAATCGCAGCTTATCCGTTGGAACGATGATGCCCTGCGGATTGATGAGCAGGTACTTATTGAGCGGATTTAGTTCAGGCAATGATCCGGCAGCGTTCGGTAAAGTTGTTTTCAAAAGTCCCCTTGGTGCAAAAACGGTGGTAGTTGGCCTTCCAATCAGCAAATTGCGGATACAGTTTGTCCAGCGTATGGTCGCCAATGCCAACGTGGTGGTATTGGCCCCAATGCGGCCTGCCGCCAAAGCGGTACATATCATGCTCAATACGCGCTAAAATTTCTTCGCCCCCAACCGTGCCCTTCAGTACCGGGAACTCTATCATACAAACAAAATCGTCCGGCTCGCCGTGTTGCATCGCCAGGTAATGCTTAGTCGTTTTTACAAACCTGAGCGAAAATGGAGAGGTGATATATTGTTCGCCATCGGCGGCTACCTGCTCAAATATCACGAAAAGCGCTTCCACCGCCTGTATGTAATTGGCCGAAGGAAAAGCGATCTCCAGCGAATAGGCCGCTATATTATTGGCTTTGCCCAAATCAAGCACCTTAAAGCTCTTATCAATATAACAACCATCGCGCAGGGTTTTAAGCGAAGCCTGTATAAGGTAGGGTGTGGACTTAGGGAAGTTGTTGAACAGAAAACGCAGTATGCTGTTCAGTAAAAAATTTGGCATCAGCCAGCCTACCAGCGTATAAAACCACGCCCTGTGCAACCTGAACCACGATTTAGATGCTTCCGGCTGACAAATATTGCGTTGGGTAACAAGGCAATCATGGTCGTCTTTTACACGGGTTTGGTACGGGTTAAGCAATACCTCCAGGTGGCGGTTAGCACCCAGCAGGCTGTCGCGGGTAAGCTGCCCCTTTATCTTTTCCCAACTGCTAAAAGTTCTTTCCTCCTTCAGCAAATAAGCATCAGTAACTTTTAACACCAGGGCGTAGGTAACGCCCAGGCAGCCCATACTAACTACCGACGAATAAAAAGCGTCGTCGTTTTGGATAAGCGTTACCGGGATATCACCCATTTGGATAGGTGCTGCCGAGATGCCGTTCCCGCGCTCAATATGAAAGACTTCACCTTTCTCGCCGATCATTACAATCGCTTCAACCAAACTTGCCAGCGAACCCAGCTTAATGCCCGAGCCGTGTGTAGCGGTAGAGATAGCCCCGGCAATGGTTTGCCCGGTGTAAGCACCCATGTTGGGCAGCGCCAGTCCGCGGGCATCAAGCGCGGCGTTTAATTGGCGTATCAATACACCGCACTCGCAAACAAACAGGTGCGCGGCATCAATACCCGGCAACAGGCTTAGCAAGTTGGTACTTAATACTTTGTTTAGTTGATGGGTGTTGATCAAAAAATCGCGCGTAAGCGCGATGTCAGAAAATGAATGGCCCGAACCTACCGCTTTTACCCTATAGTCCTTTTTTTCAGCTTCGCGAATAATAGCGATCACCTCCTGCGGCGTGGTTGGTTTAAAGTAACCCAAAGGGTGCCCCACCTGCAGGTTTACGCAGTTTTTCCAAACTTTTTTTAATTGCTGTGACGCTAACATAGGCACGTGACCGGTTATTGCATAGGTATTTGATTTAAAGGTAATTAAATTAATATAAAATTTGTAGTGGTGGTGGGGAGTGGGCAGGGCGTTACCTGCGAAATAATTAAAACAGCCTGTGATGCGGTGATAACACCGACCATAAGCTGAATTACATGGACGCCAAACCACAAACGGTGTAGCCCGTGTAAACAAAAACGTTCTACATACAGAAAACCACAAAGAGTACAAGTAGTTATTACAGCACCTTAAATTCTGTCCTGCGGTTTTTCGCATGCTCGGTTGCAGTACACGATACACCAACCTTACAACCGTTAACGAGTTTTGTAGCGCCAAAGCCGCGCGCAATCAGTCTGCTCTTTTCAATTCCATGTGCCACCAGATAATTCGCCACACCAAGCGCTCGGGCCTGACTTAACTTTTGGTTTTTTGCAGCGTTTCCTCTACTATCTGTGTGCGAGGCTATCTCTATTCGCGCAGTAGGATTATCTTTTAAAAATCCGGCCAATTTCTCCAGATCAGCCAAAGCTTCCGGCCGTAAAATTATACTGTTGGTGTCGTAATAAATGTTAGATAAAGTAATTGCCCTACCCTGAACGGCCTGTTCTACCGCCAGTTCTAATTTAACATACAGCGTGGCGCTTCTGGTAAGGCCTTTTGTGGTGACTTTTTCAATGTTAGATATATAACCACCCTTTTTACCTGAGATGGAAAAATCGCTGCCGGCATCCAATTGCATATTGAAGCTCCCATCCGCCTGGTTTTGAACTTCGGCGTTTTTATTTTGAGCGATATTAATGGCGTTAACAACGACCCCGGTTTCCGGCTGACTTGTGTTTTTGTTGATCACCTTGCCTGCGAGCGTAAACCTCGGATCATTATGCGAAATACTGATTGGCAGATCACTTCCCTGAGCATTATTAAACCCATTTTTTGTTAGCTGTCGTGTGGTGGTAGCTATGCCGTTTAAGCTCCCGCTTACCATGTAATCTGCCGCGCTTGTGGCGTTAAATATAACTTTGCCATTATTATCTGTTTCGCCTTGCTTCTTTCCGCCAGGGCCATCAAGATAGATAGTTACACCGGGAAGCGATAAGCCGGTTTGCTGGTCGGTTACGCTAACAATTACATTTTTAACCGGGATTGCTATAGGCGTAGTATCTACTTTTACCGGCATTGCAACAATAACCGGCGATACTACAGGGGTCTCCTCTTTTTTATGTTTACCAATACTCACACCAATTCCCAGGCTGTATTGAAAATGATAGTTCACAGCCGGTGACAAAGAGACACGGTATTGTGTTTGGGTAAAAACCCATGCGGCTTTAAACATATTAAACTGCAAGCCCGCTCCTAAAGGCACATAAGCGCCTTTTGAACCTTTGTATAATGACCCGCCCACCCCTGCTGATAGGTAGGGCACTACGGAATGCCGATCTGTAAGCAGTTTAAAATTAAAGCCGGCGTTGGCGTCCAGCAAAAACTCATCGCTGCCATTGCTGGCGCCGTTTTTATACAGATAGTCTGTAAAGCTGGCACCCACCGAAGTAACCAGGTCGATCCTGGGATGCAAGCCTTTCAAGTAACTCACACCAAAACCGCTTTGCATCTCGCCGATTTTGCTCCATTGGTTGTTTTTTAAAACACTGCTTAGTGATGTATTACGTATTTGCTGCGCTGTTTTAAAATCGTTATAAAAAACATTCAACACCAAAGTTGACGGCTTCTTTTCGCCACCCGACTGAGCGAACAACTGCAGGTTTATACAACAGGCAATAAAGGCAAGTGTAAGGTGTTTTATCATGGCTTAGTTGCTTCTTTTTTATCTTTCTTAACCACTGCCGCCGATGGTGTTACAATGCTGAAGGTTGCCGGCTCGCTGCGTCCCTGTATGTTCATATCTGCTGTTGGTATGGGTGCGCCGTCTGCATCCAACGTTTGCACTGTCCATATAAATCTGCGGTTAGCGGTTGAATCCAGCATCGCCAGGTTGGGCCGCCAAATGTGCTGGGTACTACCTTTTATGGCCTGCTCATTTAATACAGGGCGGTTTCCGCGGAAAGCCTGCATAGGCGTTTGACCAGGCAATACTTCAAAAACCTGTATTATATATGCAGGCAGCCCTTGCTGTAAAGCAGGCGCTACCGGCGTCCACCTGAAAATAATTACGCTTTGTGCAACTCGTGCGTCTAAAGCGGCACCATTAGCCGGGCTCATCAACAAAGGCATTTGATAGGACACTATAAAAAATGGCCGACTTTGCCTTGCTCTTACAACATCACCTGCCGTATTGGTTACCTCAACCATCAATTGGTACTGGCCGGGCGCAATGCGGCCGGTACTGCGTAATAGTGCGCCTGCGCTGCCGTTAAATGTCAGGTTTTGCAATTGCAGCGCATCTGCCATGCTGAATTGATTTACACCGGGGCGCAAGGTATAAACCCTTGCCGCGCTAATGTTTGATACGGCTATTATCCCGCCCGCTTCTGCCAGTAAGGTGGTTTTTATTTTTACCGCGGGGTTATCCGCAATGGGGCCAGCCATGTAATTAATTATCATCATGCCGTTAATGGCATTGCCCCAGTTGGCTAAAAAAGGCTGTGGCCGGGCGTTAAGCGCCAGGTTAACGGTAATTTGTGCTGTTGCTGCGCGCGGATTGAAAAACATTCCCGCTAAAAGCGCAATTATGAAAGTTGATCTTAGCATTTTTGTCATATCCATCTAAAATCTATATTGTAATCCGGTGCGCAAGTTGGTTTCCATATATCGTGGGTCGCCGGCATATACCGGGGTAAGCGTGCTGCCCGGCAACTCCGTGCCGTATCGGTAAAGGTTAGCTGTAAACAGTAATTGCCATGTTAGTTTCCGGTAGATCTCCCAGTCGAAACCCGCGCTGCCTAAAAAATTTTTGTTTGCTGTAAAAGGTGTTGAGGTGGTAAGGCTATATTGTAGCTGCCCCTTTATTTTAAAGTTTTTACCGGTTTTCCAGTTCAAGCCCGCCGTGCCACTTAGCAGTCTCAGATCAAGCAGCGGCGAAGTGTTTCTGAACCACATTAAACTCAAATCAGGATTGATGCTGCTCTTAAAAAATGTAGGCACATACAAAAGAAGCACGGTTTGTGTATTGTTTTGAGTAACACTAACAGGTACAATGGTTGTTTCGTCATACTTGCTCCAGGTATAAGTGGCGCTTAGCAGGTTGCTCATGCTGGTAGTGTTCCAGGTATAACTGGGGTTAAGGCTTAGCTCGTTACTTACACTTCTATATCCCGATGTATTGGCCGAGTTAAAGCCAAAATTGTTAAAACTCGCAGTCAGGCTAAATTTATCATTAAACTGGGTAAACGTATTAATATTGGCAATAAGTTGTTTGGTAATGCCCGGCCCAGACAAGCGGCTCAGGTTGCCAAGCCGCTGCCCTGCACTGGCGGTAATATTGATTTTCTTTTTCCAAAGATTAAAACGCGTGTTGGCGGTGTAATCCATGCGATCAGTATTCATAAACGGATAACCTGCTGTATAAAATCCAGCACCATAGTAATTAAACTTACCGCCTATCTCCCAGTCGCTGCCCTTTTTTACTACACCCAGCATTACGGCGTTGTCTTTATTGGTTGATGTGTGTGCATCTAAAAACGGTTTAAAGTTTTTAACAATCGCTGTTGACAGCGGCGTATTCAGATTATTGGTATGATAGCTTTGCGCCAGCTCAATATTAAAGGTCCAGCCGTTATCGGTTGTGGCCTTTGCTAAAAAGCTGAGTGTCATGTTATCCTGTGGATCTAAGGGCGACAATGGCGGCGAAGATACTGAGCTGGTCAGGTCTTTTGCCTTTACAAAGTTGAAGCCTACAAAATATTTACCGTCTTCTTCAAGCCCAAGCTGCGCCATCCACTGGTTACGCTGATAAGCCCCTATTATGCCGGGCGATGGCGGTAAAGGTGCCAGATAATTTACCGGTCTTTGCGATACCCCATTAAACACTTTGATGCGGAACTTACCCGGCGACAAATTAACGCCATAACCGAATATCCCCATATCGCCCGTACTCAGGTCGCTGTAATGAAGCACTTGTGTGCCAAGTAGTATTTCTGTGGTACCTATCCTGGGCGCAACACCAAAACTGTTTGCCGGGTTAGTTAAAAACTGCCATAGATTTTGTTTGGACGCGCCCGGCGTTACAAAACTATTCTGTAAGGCGCTAAAGTTAAAATTGAAGGGAATGGTCCACTTACCCGCGTTAATAATGGGGTTAAATGTATACCGCACCTGGTGCCAGGATTTGCGTGGTTGGTAAAAGTTGGGAGTTGATTGTTGCGGATTTCTATCCAGCCCATAACCCTCATACCAAATACCCATATCACCGGTAACGGTAACTTTTTTGTTTTTGGTAGTGTCCTGCTGCGCGTCGGCGTTAAGAGTCAACAGCAACAAACCTGCAAAAGCAACCTTTATACAATAGTTCATTTTTAGGGGGAATATACTTTTACAGTATTTATAAGTTACCTCCAGCTCATTGTTAAAGCTTGAAGTGTTTTTGTTTGCTATCAATATATTGGTCGGATGTGAATGAGTATGCGGCGGACAATCATTTTATTGGTCTTGTTGCTATCGTTATTTTTTGGGAGGAACGGCGGGTCCGATTGTAAAAACGAAAACCTCGGCGTTACCAACAGGTTTCCTCTCGCGATTTAACGCCTGCACGTTCCAAACATATTTCTTCCCTGCATTAAACTTTACAAGGGGTACCCGCAGGCTAAGATCTTTCATGCTATCTTTTTCAAAAAATGGCTTGTTAGTCCGCAGAGCCGCGTCAGGCGATTGATCGCCATTTATCACAACTACTTTGATCTTATAAGTTTCCTGTCCGGTAGCGGTTGTAAGCCGAGCCCAGCTAAACTGCGGTGCTTCACCTGCCGCTATAGTAGCACCGTTTGCCGGTGAGTTCAATTTAACGGTGCCTATTGTAGTAACCGATGCCTCTTTAACGTTAAAAGAGAAGGTCTCGCTGGTGCCGTTATTTGATCCGACGGGTTTTCCCTCGCGGTTAAGGGCCTGCACGTTCCAAACATATTTTGCACCCGGAGAAAACCTTACAGGTGGCACTACCAAATCAGGCATACTATCTTTTTCAAAAAACGGTTTATTAGTTCTGAGAGCCGCGTCAGGTGATTGGTCTCCCTTTATCTCTACTATCTTTATCTTATAAGTTTCCTGGCCGGTAGCGGTTGTAAGCGGAAACCACTTAAACTCCGGCATCTCACCTGCTGCTATAGTAGCTCCATTTGCCGGTGAGCCTAATTTAACGGTGCCTGTTGTAACTGTAGGTGCCTCTTCAACTTTAAAAGAGAAGGTCTCGCTGGTGCCATTATTTTCGCCTATTGGCTTCCCTTCGCGGTTAAGGGCTTGCACGTTCCAAACATATTTTTTACCGGCATTAAACTTTACAAGGGGACTAAGGTCGGGCGTACTATCCTTTTCAAAAATTGGTTTATTAGTTCTGAACGCCTGTTCGGGCGATTGGTCTCCCTTTATCTCTACAATCTTTATCCTGTAAGTTTCCTGGCCTGTAGCGGTTGTAAGCGGAAACCACTTAAACTCCGGCATCTCACCTGCTGCTATAGTAGCTCCATTTGCCGGTGAGCCTAATTTAACGGTGCCTGTTGTAACTGTAGGTGCCTCTTCAACTTTAAAAGAGAAGGTCTCGCTGGTGCCATTATTTTCGCCTATTGGCTTCCCTTCGCGGTTAAGGGCTTGCACGTTCCAAACAAAGCTGCATAAATAAGGCGGTTTGCAAGGGCCCGTAATTAAATTATTTATTATCGCTTGTGTTATATTGTCAACATCTTTGGTAAATATTGGCTGATTAGTTGAGCGTGCCTGTGTGCCTGTCTGGCCTTGCATTAATTGCCAAACCTTTAATCTGTAAGTTGTGGGCTCTTGTGGTCGCGGAATAAGGGGTGTCCATCTGAATGAGATAGGTTTAGCTATATCTGTTTCTTTAAAAACTAAATCTTTAGCAGGCGATACAAGTTGCGCTGCCTGGTACGTTTGCTGCTCATTACCACGTATGGTAAATGTTTTAGTTTTCGATTCGCTTGCTGGCAATATCGCTGCGCCGCGGGCATTAAAAAATTGAACGGTCAATTCGTAATCGCCAGGAGGCAGTATGCAGCCTTTGCCAAGCAAAGATACAGCGTTATTACCCGCCCAAACCCTGCTCATAGAAGCAAACCCTGCTTCCGGAGCGTTACCACTTGTGTAGTCGCCACATACTTTTGCACCTCCTTTTTTGATCAATACCAGTATTTTACTTTCCTGGGCAAGGCCATCAACACGCCCGTTAACAGCTCGCGCTGTTGCCGAAATAGTGAGCTGCGACGTTCCGGCACCCCAGTTTATGGTGTTGGCATCGGGATTGGCTGGCATAGAAATATTTATAGCTGTTATGGGGTTATTTTGTGCGAAAGCTTGTGAAACTAACACGGTTAATGCCATTGTCAGTAAAAACAGTTTTACTGATGGTTGAGTTACCAAAGCCTTCATAGCCAAATTAATTAGGAGTGATTGGGTTATAATGGCGGTAAGTTACTGGTAATAAATTAAATACACGACAACTTACCAATTTATATTTTTTTCGGAGTTGCGGATTTTAAAACCGTGGCTGCAGGTCCTGAAATAACATTCCAAAAAAGCGGGAACAAAAAACCCAGCTGTTCCAAACTGTTCCAAACCTCTAAAAAAAGCCCTAAAAACGGCCTAAAGGTGTTCCAAACTGTTCCACATTAAAATGGATAAGTTCTAATAATCAGTAACTTAGTACCGTCAACAGCTTTTACACCCTTTATATTTTTTGGAACACCACAGCCTCACGCTGGCGCAAGTTTTATCAGTGTCTTAGAAAGGCCTAATGCTGCAACAGTTTTACAAAAAATGCAACAAAAAAACCCAATTGCGCAACCCATTGATAATAAGAAAATTAACAGGCATTTACAGCTAATTTTCCTGACGAATAAGTCTGTTGCAAACTGTTGCAGCTAAATTGTATAATTAACTGTCGGTTAATACTTTATAAAATTTTACTGTTGCAAGTGTTGCAATTGTTGCTTATATTTTCTGCAACACCCCCGCGTTATCTACACCGCCGCGCTGGCGTGATAAATAAACCATGCGTTTAACAGCACATAGGCGGCCAGTAATACCTGGGCTATAATAAAATCAAACTTTTGCGCCTTGGCGTCCTTGCCCTTTTTAATGAGTATAAGCGAGTAGGCCGTTGCCATTATAACCGTTAATATAAACAGCAGGGTAAGGCCGTGCAAGGTATCAACAAGGGTAAATGTGCTGGAGTCGGGCAGGGATGAGTCAACAATATACTTGTTACCAATAACCGCGAACAGCGCGCCCACGCTTAACCCAAACCGGGAGTCGATACTGTCCTTATGTATGTAAAAGCACATGTAGGCAATTAAAAAGGCCATGTACATGCCCAAAAACATCTTCCAGAACAGGCCGGTAGCATTGCGGTTAATGCGGAGCAGCACCTTAAAATTACTGTATTCGGTATGCGGTTTATCAAGCGTCTCATCGCCAAAGCCGGTTTCGTAAACCTTGGTACCGGTTGTCACCCTAATACTATCAATGTTCCATCCGCGCAGCGTAAAACGCGGATCGAAATGCTTGCCCAGGGTATCTGCCGCAAAAACCAGCGACTCAGAGTCGAACTGAGAATTTTCTATAGAGAACCGCAGTTTCTGGCTGTCGAAAGGGAAATTATCTATCGCCCACGAGTCCTTCATAACGCACTGCAGCTTCATCAGCAGGTAGATCTGCCCGCCCGTACTGTCAACAGTTGAATACGATTTAACCACTGATTTTGCCTGCGGAACCTCGAGGTTCTCAACAAAGTTAAATTCCTTGTTTTTGTATTTAAGCCAAAGCCACAGGTTTACCGTGTACTCCTTCTCCTTAAAATTGATGTCGTGTATACTGGTGATATAGATGCCGGTTTTAACGGTATCGGGCTTGGCCTCCTGAGCCTTTACGGCAATGGCCGGCAGTAAAAATAGAATTGTGTATATAAGTTTTTTCAAGGGCGTATTTTAAACTTTACCAAATTTACTTTTTTAACTGATAGTATTTTGGACAAAATTTTGCTACCCCTACAACAAAACACCTCCTTTAACTGTAAATTTACTACGTATGAGTAAAGTATTTACAATAGCAGACGGTCTTGAAAATTTAGGTGCGTTACGCACAGGCGGACAAGGCTCAGTATACAAAGGAAAACGAACAGGCACCATTTACACCGCCGTAAAGCTTATACCCACCCCCATTCATACCGAGGACCCGAAGGATAAGAACTACCGCAACTTTCAAAACGAGGTGGCCAAGCTGCAAAAGGTAAATGAAAACCCTAACCCTAATGTTGTAAAAATGTTAAGCTACGGGGTTACGGAAAGTGGCTCCTTCCCCTACATAGAAATGGAATACATTGAGGGGCCTGATCTTAGCGAACTGCTTGCTCCGCCAAATGAGAAGATATTTACCATAAAGGAAGTGCTCAAACTAGCCGACCAGCTGGCCTGCGCGCTTGCGCATTGTCATAAGGTTGGAGTTAAGCATGGCGACATAAAAAGCGACAACGTAAAATATAACTCGCACACCGGCAACTATGTACTGCTTGATTTTGGCCTGGCCATTATGAGCGAGGAGCAGCGCCGCACCAGCATACGCCATGCCGGCGCCGTAGAATTTATGGCCCCCGAGCAGAACGAGGGCAAAATGCTTTTACAAACCGATGTTTACAGTTTCGGCGTGATTTTATACGAGCTGTTGGGCGGCCAGGTACCATTCCCGTTAAACAGCAGCAGCGATACCGCCCGCAACGCGGTAATGGTGGGTCACCTGGAGGATAAAGTGCCTGATGTGATGGGGCTGCGCAAAGCCAACCTGCCAAAAAACTGGACCAAGGAAAAGAAAGACGACGAAATGCGCGTGCCTGCATGGTTATTGGAGTTGATCAGTAAATGCCTGCAAAAACAACCTGAAGACCGGTACCCAAGCGGCGTAGAACTGCATGAAGCCATTGTGAAAGGAAGTGTATCTGTTAGTAGTGAAGTCGCCACTGCTCTTCAGCCGGAAATTGCTGCCTTGCAGGAAGAGAACCAACGGTTGCAACAAGCATTAGCGCAACAGCCAAAAGTCAAAACAGTATCGCATGGGTCTCACGCTCCCGTATCAAAAGCATTTTTTAATGGCGTGTTTGCTTTGATGATCATCTTTATGCTGACATCGGGGTACCTTTTGTTTTTTAAAGATAGTGGCGCAGCTGAAAATAGTACCGCAAAAACAGACAGCATAGCAAAGGCAGATAGTATAGCAAACCTGGGGAATGCAGCAAATAACGCTGAGACGGAGGATCGCTTGCAACGTAGGCGAGACTCAATTAGGGATCAAGGAGTTAGGAACACTGAGCAGCCTGTAGAAATTGATACCGGCGAAGATCTGACACCCGATACCACAATAGCGCCACAGGAGTTTTAATAGCAACGCATCACAAACATCTGTAACAGTAAAATGTTCAGTACATATACTCGCAATAATTAATGGAGACAAAGACAAGTTTTTGGCAACGCTTAGGCATTCAGGATTGGTTTTTAACTGATGAAACGTCAGGTATTAACGGAAAAACCCCTGCTCTTACACCCGAGGTTGTTTACAGGTATATTATTGAAAAGTTTACAGACTCTATAAGGGAATTATCCTTTGGCAACCGTGTGGTGTTTTACCACGAGTTCATCATCAGCTTTAACGCCGAAGACTACCGGGATTTTGTCGAAAACAAACAGGGCATTTTTGGTTTGATAGCTAAAGAGACGGTAAAAAAGTTTTACGAGATTTTAAAGGAACAACGTGCCGCCGGCAAAACGGTTGAACCTTCCGGATCCAAATGGGTTTTCAGGTTGGTATCTCACCCTGATTATATGCGGGGGGACAAAGGCTTTATAGGTAAGTTACTTCCCGACAATAATCAGAAGACAGAAAACCTGCGCGTAACGTTCATACCACGGCAAACTGGTATTGCCCAAACCTTTGATGTTAACCATGATATTTTAAAGGGCTTTACCTATTACAGTGATGGCTATATGGAAATTCCGTACGAAGAGGAACTGGAGTATAGCGATGAAAAGAGCGTAAGCAACAACGTACTGGCGCGTTTGGAAACTATTATCCCTGATAAACAGTTTGCCGGCAAAAAGGTGGAATATCTGATGAAGGAAGCTGACATCATTGTATCGGGCAGTGATGAAACGCGCGAGGAAGGGAACATTTTTGTGATACCATCAGAGTGGGTTAACTCCCCGCACCTGCAAATTAAATACAACAAAGCCGATGGCAAATTTTACCTGGCATCATTTGGCGAGATAACTACCATGAACGAAGTTACAGTACCCCAAAGCGATGTAAATAAACCTGTTTGGACAGAGCTTCCGGTTAATTCGCGGCTGCTGCTAAATGGAATAATTGGCGTTAACCTGTTTAAATCATAGCATGTCGCATATTTTATCTATAGCGTTATTGGTGCTTGTTGTTGGTTTACTGGCAACACATTTTATCGACATAAAAAAATCGGGCAAACAAAATGGCTGAAAACTTTTTCGGACTTACAGATACCGGCAAAATACGTGACAACAATGAAGATACCTTTATTGCACAGTTTATTTTAAATAAGCGGTATATACTGGCCTGCGTTATTGACGGCGTCGGTGGCTATCACGGCGGAGAAGTTGCCGCTGAAATTGCCAGAGAGGAGATCCTTAAAGAGCTTGAAAAAGACAAAGGGGACCTGATCCCCGAAATGATATCAGCTTTTAAGGAAGCCAGCGCCAAAATTTACCGGGAAAGGCAAAATAATAAAGAGCACAATCAGATGGCTTGCGTGGCTACATTGGTGGTAGCCGATGTGCAAAACAATCAGTTTGTGTATGCCCATGTTGGCGATACCCGACTTTATCTGCTCCGCGATGGCACGCTTGTAAAAATATCAAAGGATCATTCTTTTGTTGGCTACCTGGAAGACTCCGGTCGCTTAACAGAAACAGCGGCAATGAAGCACCCGAAGCGTAATGAGATAAACAAGGCGCTGGGTTTTAGTGAGCAGATAGACGAAGATGAGACTTATATCGAAACCGGTCAGTCGCCTTTTTTACCGGGCGATATGTTGTTGCTGTGCAGCGATGGACTGACGGATATGGTAGATAAAAAAGACATCACCAATTTAATAACCGGCAATGACACGCTGCAGCAAAAAGTTGCCGCACTTATTGAAGCCGCCAACAATAACGGGGGCAATGATAATATCACGGTTGTTTTAGTGAAAAACGACAAGGCTCCGCAAAAAATTGAAGCAACCAAACCGGCATCGGCAGAAAAAAAAAACACCATAACTGATGATATAATTGTGCCTGCAACTCAACACATCCCAAAAGAAAGTCCATCCCCTACTCCAAAGGCTAAAAATGGTAATAGTTTAACCCTAATTTTAGGTGCGATTTGCCTTGTTTTACTAGCTTCATCCGTCTGGCTTTATCAGCAATGGCAAAAATATAAACCGGCTGAAGAAACAGCAGTAACAGCAACACGGGCACCACGCAATGAGCAGGAAATTTTATTGCAGGATGCTTTTAATAATATAAGAGGCGACACGCTTATACTGTCTGATAGTGTGTTTAAAAGTCCCATACTTATTACCGATACTTTATTTATAAAAGTGGACAGCCTTTTTATAAAGGCAAAAGGCAATATAGTTTTACAACGCGATACCGGATACCACGGCCCTGCTATAGTAATATCGCCATCAGCAAAAATAACCATGCTTGACAGCTTGCAGTTTAATGGTTTTAGTACAGCTATCTACCTAAATAATACCGGGCTGCTTTTAAAAAACACCCATTTTGTTAACTGTACGGTACCGGTTTTAAACAGGTACAGCTTTGCCGGAAAGAAAAATGTAACAGCTTGGTTTCCTGTCTTGGTAATACCCGCCGATTTTGTAGCTAAACCCCGCGTAATTACCAATGGAACAAGATAGAGTAGCTGCTAACCGAAACATTGAACGTTGGTTTTTACTGTTTGTAGTGGTACTGTTATCGCTGTTTTTTTTCAGATTATACACGGTATTGCAACTTCGCTTTGCTGATGTGGACACACGGCTGAAGGATGGCACCATGATCAACCTGAATGCTAAAAACCCTGCGGCTTCCATAAGGCACCTGCTCGAAAAAGGTTATTATTTTGATGATAAGCGCGATGTTGACCTGATTGAAGCCATCGTTGCCCACGCCCTAAGGCCCGGCGAAAAGATTGACAATATTGGTGAGCTTAACAAACGCCGCTTTAACCTTGTAGCGGACGAAGCTTATGAGAAAGGCGGCGAATCCTTCAAATCGCGTGTAGCTGCATCCCGCTTGTTGTTAGGTTATACCGGCGATGACTCGCTGCGTTTTATCCAGGAAAAGAAAAACCCTCCTAATCTGCCCTCAACCGTAGACCTTAAAATGGGTGACCATACCATTGACGGTGCAATTTTAAATAAAGAAATACCGGTATCCGGCGTTTTGGTAAAACTGGAGCTGATATTGCCCCAGGACAGCATTTTTAATGATGAACCAACCGAAGCATTAAAAACAATAACCTCCACTATTGGCGGTGTGACAGCAGTTTACTTGCCCGACAGTGCCGGTAAACGTCATTTACAGGAATTGAGCGCTTATGCACGTACAGACAATGCAGGGCATTTCGCATTTAACAACCTGCCTGCCAATAAAGCGTTTAAAGTTTTGCCTTTACAGCCGGGCTTTCAGTTTGGCAGCTCACAGGGTGTGCAAAGTCTGGAAGATGATGCATCCTTCACCTTTAAACAAACGCCACATACCATAAAGCTTTTCTCTACACGCGATTTTAACATCTTAAAAAGAGAACGGTCGCTCATTATCCGCACGCCACATGAATTTAACCAGTGGTTTTTTATTATCGCGGCAAGTTTTATAGCTGCATTTGTATTAATACACATCATCTTATCATGGAAGTTCAGCACCGCTGATCAGTTTATCCTGCCAGTAATTATGCTGCTTACCGGGCTTTCCTTTTTAACCCTGCTAAGTTTACAGGATCCGCTGCGCGACAGGTTTTTAGCTAAAGACAGTCTTGTTTATCTGGCCATTGGCTTGGCCGCGATGTTGGCTATGCTCACTATCAAATTGCGCACATTTAACATCGACTCCCGCATGTACAGAATGCTGGTATTTAAAAATGTGCCATCTGCTGCTAATGGTTGGCCCTGGATAATATTGGCTATCGGCCTTTTAGCCTTAACCATTAAATTTGGTACCGGCCCCGAGGGTAGCGGGGTAAAAGTTAACCTCTTCGGTTTTCAACCCAGCGAAATTGTTAAATACCTCATTATTCTTTTCCTTGCGGGATTTTTTGCCGTTAACGAAAAACTCATCAGCGAATATACCAGCTGGAAAAAGCGGTGGTCGTTCTTTTCCTTCGCTTTAGTTTGCACGGTGGTAACACTGCTATTATTCCTGCTGCTGGGCGATCTGGGCCCGGCGATGGTGGTGTGCTTTACATTCATCGCCCTTTTTTCTTTTTCGCGTGGCGATTTCATGTTTATGGTTATTGCGGTAGTTCTCTATGTAATAGCCTCGTGGGTACTTAAAAATGTCTGGCTTTCGGCCGCCTCAACTTTAGCTGTTGTTGGTTTGCTTATGGTGTTTCAAAGGAAGCAATTAAGCGAATCGGCGATAATGGTACTGGTAATAATGGCCGCGTTTGTAACCATAGACCAGGTTCCGTATCTGGATAAGCTTTTCCCCGGCCCTGTGCAACGTTTAGTGGACCGTAAGGCCATTTGGCAGGATGCATGGAATAATGAAGTGTACGGCGGCGATCAGGTCGCTAACGGGCTCTGGGCGATGTCTGGAGGAGGCATTACAGGTCAGGGTGTCGGCGAAGGATTTGCTAAAACAATTCCGGAGGCTCATACCGATATGATCCTCCCGTCTATGGGTGAAGAGTTTGGGTGGATGGGCATTGTAACTATTTTCGTCCTGTTTTTATTATACCTGCATCGCGCCATAATTATTGGCCGGCGAACGGGAACATCGTTTCTTTTTTATCTGTGTGCGGGTATTGGTATATCAACATTTGCGCAGTTCCTGCTCATAGCAGGCGGCTCAACGGGCGCGTTACCGCTGTCGGGGGTATCATTGCCATTTCAAAGTTATGGGGGCTCGTCGTTGGTGGCCAATTTGCTTGCTTCGGGCTTTTTACTGTCAGCCTCATCCGTAAAAGGTACACCGGTACAAATGAGCTATATATCCAAACAACATGATAAAAACCTGGTGCCCGCACTTATAGCCGCTTGTATAGGGATACTTCTTTTAACCGTAAATGTATCGCGCTATTTGTTCAATAATAAAACCTGGGTAGTGCAGCCATCGCTTGTGGCCGATCGTAGCGGCGCGCGCATGTTCAGTTATAATCCACGCATTGCCATCTTAATGAATAAACTTAAAGCAGGATCGTTGTTTGATCGCAACGGGGTGCTGTTGGCCACCAGTGATGCCGCTACGGTTAAACGGCAGCATTTCAAGCTATATGGGGCAGGGATTGAAAATTACAACCTCGACTCAGCAATGCATAAAAGAGTCAGCAGATACTATCCGTTTGATGACCAGATGTTTTTTTGGACAGGTGATGCAAACACAGGGGTGTTTAATGGCAGCGTAAACGGCTACTTTGCAGAATATGAACTCGCGGCAGAACTGCGGGGATTTGACATGCCTACAACCAGGTTCACGGCATTAGCTAAGCGGTATGCGGAAAATAGGTACCTGGCCCGTGGCGTAAAGGAAATGACCGTTGTTAAAAAAGACTATAAGGCCCTTGCACCGTTATTGCTTGCGGGTATAAACAGCCAGGAAGTAGAAGCATTTAAACGTCGTAACCGTGATGTGAGCCTAACAATGGATGCCGGCCTGCAAACCAGCATACAACGCTCAATAGCCACAGATACTTCGTTAAACGATAACAGGGTGTCGGTAGTTATTATGCAGGCCAATACCGGCGATGTGCTAACCTCGGCGGTGTATCCGTTGCCGCCGGTACACGATTGGGAAAAACTGACCATGAGCTATGCCGAACAAAACCAGTTATCGCAATGGATGACCACCGCCGATCTGGGTTTTACCCATTTTACGCAACCCGGCTCCACTGCTAAAGTAGTTACGTCAATGGCGGCTTTTAACAAACTGGGACTGGCCGCTGCAGATAAAAGATACCCTGTTGCCTCGTGGGAACGCATCCGGACCAAAGGTTTGGAACCCGATGAAACAGGTGTAATAGATCTGCGGCGCGGCCTGGTAAAATCAAACAACGTTTACTTTATCAAACTGGCCAACCAAGAACATCTGCAAGAACAAATGGGCGACCTTTATCTAAAAACAGGCATGTCTTTACATGGTGTTGGCAGCTATTATTATAACAAGCCGGCCGAAAATTTAGCCCAGGAGGAAAAATGGCGGGAACTATGGCGCAAAACAGAATTTAACACTAAGCCACGCTATAACCCCAATAATATACGCCTTACACGGGCCGAAGGGATCTCGGGCATGGCGTGGGGCCAGGGTGAATTAATTGCTTCTCCGGCTGCAGTGGCCCGCTTAGTATCAGGCATTGCAAATAACGGCACTATGATAAATAACCGTTACGTGCTGAAAGTGAGTGACTCATTAACGCCGGTAAACCCCGGAATAAAATTGGCCAACGACCCAAAATATGCGCAACTGTTACGCGAATATATGATAGAGCAAAGCGCACCAAAAGTACCTATTTTGGGTATTTCGGTTGCAGGTAAAACCGGTACACCCGAACGGATCTGGAAAAAGGAGCAAATAAATGATGGCTGGTACGTGTTTTTTGCTCCTATGGAAAAATACATCGGTAATATTGTCGTTTGTATCCGTATAGAATCAACCAAAGGCTCGTCAGACGCTGTTCATTTGGCTGGCAGGCACGTTATACCATTTTTATTAAAAAGGGGCTACATTAAAAATATCACGCCGCAAACAAAAGAAACACAGTAAGAGTTAAATAATAATTCAGAGGCGAATATCTCGTCAAGGTTGTATAAAACATGGTATTAAATTTTTTCAGAAGCGAAGCAGAAGAACGACCGGATGATGTTAAAGGAGTGCGCCACGCCTTACTTTTATTTATCAAACAACAGCTCCAAAAAGCAGAAGGCGGCGAAGGTGGCAACATTAAAGGAGTGTCTTTATATGTAAATTCAGGCGATGCTGACAGGCATATTTATGAAGCCGCTGTTTATTTAGATGAGCAGCAAAAACTACGTGATGAGATCCAAAGGATAGCAGACGACTATGCGGTAGAGCTTCCCGCCAACTGGTCGCTTGATGTAAAGTTTGACGAAGATATACCTGCGGAAGCGACAAAGGCCCCCAACATTGACATTGCCTTTTTTGTAAAAACCGGCAAGCACTTTATAAAACAATCGGCTACTGCATATATAAGAGCTTTAAGTGGAGAGACGCTTGAAACCGAATATACCCTGCAATCCGGCGACAACAAGATCAACATCGGGCGCGATAAAAAAGCACAGTCAGACGAAGGTTATTTCCGTACCAATCATATTGCTTTTCCGTCTGACAGTACCAATAAAGAGAATAAGTTCATCAGTCGCCAGCACGCCCATATTGAGTGGAACAACGATGCCGGGCGCTTTATGATATTTGCTGATGAAGGCGGCGTGCCGCCCCGCAATAAAGTAAAGGTTCGGTCTGAAAGCAGCGAGCAAATAACCAAGTTGCATGCAACCCATATAGGGCACCAACTGCAAGAAGGCGACCAGATAATACTGGGCGAATCGGCAGTGTTGGAGTTTAGCTATCAACCCCTCAAAAAATGAGTAAGGTATTTACGATAGCTGAAGGATTGGAAAACCTGGGCGCACTACGCACAGGCGGGCAAGGCTCTGTTTATAAAGGCAGGCGCTATGGCCCAATTTATTCGGCAGTTAAACTTATACCCACGCCCCTTTATACCGAAGATGAGGACGACAAAAATTACCGCAATTATCAGAATGAGGTAACTAAGCTGCAAAAGGTTAATGAAAATCCAAGTCCTAACGTTGTTAAGATACTGAGCTCGGGAATTACCGAAAGTGGATCGTTCCCTTTTATAGAAATGGAGTATATAGAAGGGCCGGATCTGGCCGAACTCTTACACCCACCACACGATAAAATATTCACGCTTAAAGAGCTGGTAAAGGTAGCCGACCAACTGGCCAGCGCACTTGCTCATTGCCATAAAGTAGGTGTTAAACACGGCGACATAAAAAGCAACAATGTAAAATACAATATCCACACGGGAAATTATGTGTTGCTTGATTTTGGTTTGGCCATTATGAGCGAGGAGCAGCGCCGCAGCAGCATACGCCATGCAGGGGCAATTGAATTTATGGCCCCCGAACAGCACGAGGGTAAAATGCTGATGCAAACCGATATTTACAGCTACGGAATAATTTTGTATGAACTGCTTTCCGGGCAGGTGCCTTTTCCGCTACCCGGCAATGGCGATACCGGGCGAAATTCGGTGATGATAAGCCATATGGAGCAGGAAATTCCCGATGCCCTGAACCTACGCAAAGCCAACCTGCCCGATAAGTGGAGCGAAGAAAAAAAAGCATTGGAAATGCTGGTACCGGCTTGGTTTACCGAAATACTATATAAATGCCTTCAAAAAAAGGCGGAAGACAGATTTGCCGATGGTATTGAATTGCATAATGCTATAGTCAACGCCAGCATATCTGCTTCGGCCGGACCAGGCGCAGCGTTGAGCGTTGTAGCTCTCGAAACTGAAAATACACGTTTACAGGAGCAGCTTGCCAGTCTTAAAGGCACAGCCGGTAAGCTTTACAAACAAAACCAGGATGCGTTTGTGCGTAACCCTAAAATGGCAGTAATTTCTAAAGCAAGTTTAATAAGTATTATTGCCATAGCGGGACTGTTTATCTCGTTGTTCCTTTATAAGGTTTTCTCTACTCCTAAATTCGTCGCCGGAAATCCCTATGCCTATCAATCGCCCTATGTTTTTTTTAAGCCGTATAACACTGATAGTATGATGAAGGCTGAGCGTGCGCGTATTATAAAGGCAAGGCTTGATAGTATTGACAAGGCTAAGCGGCATCATGTAAAAGCGGCCCCCCCTGACGTAGCGAAAGATCCGCCGGAGCCGGAAAAGAAGAAGAAGAAAAAGAAGAAGTTTTTGGGGATATTTTAACCTGTTGCAAAACTGTTGCTATTGTGTTGCTAAAGTGATCCAAACTGATCCAAAAAAGAGCAGAAATCGCCATTTTTAGTCATTCACACTGCGCTTATAATCAGCAATTTACAATCAATTTACAGCTAATTTCCCTGACGAATAAGTAGTTTCACATTTAATACTTAACTTCTTAATAATCAACAAATTACCTTTTTTATTTTTTGGTAACGCATTTATTTTGGATCACCTGCAATATACCCCTATTTTAACCCCGCCTGCTTTTTAATGTCGGCCGGGATGGCGCTTATCCGCTCCAGCTTTATACCTTTATAAAACACCTCCGCTCCTTCTGATTGCAGTTGTATTTTTCCTTTTTTAAGGGGGCTTTCAACACCATTATCCACCTGGCGCGAGTTGAATAAGACCATCACCACTTTGCCGTTAACCACATGGATGCTGGTATCGCCAAAGCAATACAGATCAAGCGTGTTCCATTCGCCGGTTGGCTTTTCAGCATCGCCAGCCTTAGTACCGTGGCGACCTGTTGGGCTCTTCTCGCTAAATGCGTTGAGTGTGCCATTGGCATCATACACATAATTATTTCCTTGTTTAGTAACGGGTATATCCTGGATACCTCCGGCAACACCCCAGTAGTCGCCTGTATTACCCTGCTCTATTTGAAACTCCTGCGATCTCATCCACGCGTTAGCATCTTTACCATGCTCGCCTACAGCATGGTAAAGGAAACCGCTATCCATTTTCTTTCCCTTTTTATTTCCCCATGTAAGGGTGCCCCATTTAAACTGCAACTGGGCATGGTAGTTTTCAAATTCGTCCTTAGTAGATATTCCACCCCAGCCTTCGCCTGTTACACGTATTACATTTTCGCCGCCATCCGCAACCACACTAAAAACCTGTTTGGGGTCGTTGTTCAAACCCAATTGTGGGCCCATATAGGTATCCCAGCCCTGTAGGTCCTTACCGTTAAAAAGAATTACCCATTTACCTTTTTGCGCTGCTACTGATAAACAGATAAATAGCGCCGGAACAAGAAGTTTGATAATGCGGTTCATAAATAAGCGGTTTTATAGTCAATGTTACAAAAACTTAATATTGCTACTTTACTAACAAAATAATTAGCTTTGGGTAACCATTAAAAACCACACATGAAACAATTATCATTTTTGCTTGCCTTGATATTAACGGCAGCGTTTTCATATGCTCAAATCTCAACTGCAAAAATTGCGGAAGGAACCTTACAGGGTACCATAGAGGGTAATCTTTCAGTTTATAAAGGCGTTCCGTTTGCCGCGCCGCCCGTTGGCAACCTGCGGTGGAAAGCACCACAACCCGCCGCAAAATGGACAGGCGTTCGCGTAGCAGATAAATTTGCACCGGGTCCTATACAAGGAGGCAACACACCATCGGGCAAAAGCGAAGACTGCTTATACCTGAACGTTTGGACACCTGCAAAATCAGCTAATGAGAAAGTACCCGTTCTTGTTTGGATATATGGTGGCGGCTTCAATGCGGGCGCCACATCTGAGACCACCTATAATGGTGAAAAGCTGGCAAAAAAGGGAGTAGTATTAGTATCAATAGCTTACCGCGTTGGTCAGTTGGGTTTTCTGGCGCATCCTGAGTTAAGCGCTGAGAATCCGGATAAGGTATCGGGCAATTATGGTTTGCTTGACATGATAGCAGGCCTGCAATGGATAAAGAAAAACATAGCTGCCTTTGGCGGCGACCCAAATAAGGTAACGATATTTGGAGAATCTGCCGGAGGTATTGCTGTTAGTCAGTTATGCGCGTCGCCGCTGGCTAAAGGGCTGTTTCAGGGTGCTATATCAGAAAGTGGCGGATCTTTCGGTCCATCACGCGCTGTAACCTTTCCCGGCGAAAATATGAAACGCCTTAAAGATGCCGAAGCCGCCGGCGCGGCGTATGTTAAAGGCGCGGGCTTTGCATCAATTGCCGACCTGCGCAAGGTTGAGGCTGATAAACTACCTGCTGTGCGCGGCCTGGCCTGGCCCATTGTTGATGGCAAGGTAATACCTGACGACCAATACAAGCTTTACGAGGCGGGAAAATACAACGAAACACCTATACTGGTTGGTTATAATTCAGACGAAGGTTTAAGCTTCTCGCCACCAAAAACTACCGAAGATTACATTACCGGCGTAAAAGGACGGTACGGAAAATTTGCAGATGATTTAATAAAAGCCTATCCCGCCGGTAACGGTAAGGTTGAAAAAACCGCCCGCGACCTTGCCCGCGACGCCGCCTTTGGCTGGCAAACCTGGGCATGGGCCAACCTGGTAGCTAAGCGGGCAAAGTCTAAAGTGTTTTATTACTATTTTGATCAGCATGCTGATTACCCGGCCGGCTCACCAAAAGAAGGTAACGGCTCGCCCCACGGACAAGAAGTGGCTTATGTTTTTGGGACATTGAATCCGGCAAGTCCGCAAGCTTTAAAAACCGATGCCGATATTTCTGATGCCATGGGCACCTACTGGACCAACTTTGCCAAATACGGCGACCCTAACGGCCCAGGAGTGCCTAAGTGGCCCGCTTACAATACGGCAGGTGGCAATAATGTTATGTACTTTGCGCAAACACCACATTCCGGCCCGGTACCAAGTGCCGCATCTTTAAATGTATTAGAGGCCTATTTTAAATGGAGACGCTCAGCAGAAGGTGAGGCGTGGGCAAATAGCCAGAAATAGCGCGATAGTGTTGCAAAGTGTTGCAAGTTTAGATATTTAATATTTTTAAAGCTTAATTATCAATTACTTGCAAAAAACAGTGTTGCAAAGCGTTGCATGTGTTGCATATATTTTTGCAACACATGCAACGTACCAGCAACCAATGCTACTCCTTTAACATCGCATCTATCTTTTTATTCCAGTCGGCCTGTGCCTGCTCGTTAATACCATGTCGTGTTTCTTTATCATAGGCTTTTTGCAGCGCGTTCATATCCCTGTAGGAGTCAAAATATTGCATATTGATAAATGCTTCGTAGGTATCGGGTGTTAAACCTGCAGCCAGTATTTTTTTCTGATATTGTTTGGCTATAATACGGGCAATATCAAAATGCCGCTGCTCATGCTCAAGTGCATAGCCATCGCGCTCGCGGCCTGCCCAGCTTTCGCTTTTAGCAACATATGTCTTCATTTCCATCCCCACATTAATAACTCCATTTTTTACCTCCCTGGTTAAATCATACCCAAAGCTTGGCATTACCATGGCATTAAACGGGTCCGGCGGGCGTATTTTCGATTGAAAATCATTCCATTTAAGCGGCCTCGCAGCCGAGTAATAAATTGTGTCGCCCTCTGTTTTGTCCGAGTAGTCTGTAAATTTAAATGAAACGGTTTTAGCCAACTTTGGATCACGATCAGCGTTAACCTGCATCCAATTGTTAAAGTAAACCAGGCCTGATGTTATTACACTCCGTAAGTGCGCCTCAATAACCTCATTTTTGCCGGGAAGCCGCGTATAATGCAGCCCACCCTTATATTCAAGCAGTTGTTGCACGCCATATTCTTTAGGCAGCCCAAAGCTCAAACTAATCTGAATGCGACCATCCACCCCGCCATTGGGCAGTATGGTTTCGGCTAGTTTAAAATCTTTAATGCTGATATCTACCGCCCGCTCTGAAGTGTCTTTTTTAAGGTTACGGTTTATAAAACGGCTTATAGCGACGGCGGCGCCACCTTGAAGGTCTGCCGCCTGCATTTCGGGTTTACCATTGGTGCCCAATGCCAGCATTGCAATAGCTCCCTTTTCAATGCGGTTATCTGTAACCGAATTAATATAAAAGCCCCGTGGCGTAATTTGCAAAGGATAATCGTTTAAAACGATATCGTTTTTAAGCGTGTAAGCACCAAGCATAATGCATGCTATCGCGGGCACACATAGTAACCAATAAAATTTTGCTTTCTGC
Source organism: uncultured Mucilaginibacter sp. (assembly GCF_946479965.1). Next base: position 54,941 of record NZ_CAMLHX010000022.1, read on the forward strand.
ATCGCGTTATTAACGATAGTTTAATAACAAAAGTATGATAAGTGCGTACAGTATCAAAACCGGTTTAACTAGCCAGATTCAGTTGCCAGGAAACACCGTATCTATCTGCCAGCCAGGCAAACTTTTTACTAAATCCATAATTGTTTAGTGGCATAAATAAGCTACCAGTTTCCGATAATTTCTTAACAAGCATTTCTATTTCTTTATCACTTTCACAATTAACATAAATAGAAATTGAGGGCGTAAAAGAAAAATTGTGTTCCATTATGCTGTCAATAGCCATATATTCCTGCCCCGCTAGCGTAAAAATGGCGTGTTTTACAAGACCCTCTCTCCCGCCAGGCTCGCCTGCCTGATAATGCTGAATGCTTTTTATTTCCGAATTTTTAAAAAGCGATATATAAAAATTGATTGCTTCCTCAGCCTTTCCGCATTGGTGGCCGGAAAACATCATAAATGTTGTTGTTTTTTGCATGATGGCGTTTTGCTACTTATTGATTATAATGTTTGAGCTATTTGGATCTTGTTACCGCAGGTATCATTAAACACGGCAAGCAAAACCGTTCCCATTTGAGTAGGCGGCATATCGAAGTGTACACCAAGGGCGGTAAGTCGTTCGTATTCATTGTTTATATCGTCAACTGAAAAAACCGTAGCGGGAATTCCTGCATCAAAAAGAGCTTGCTGATAAATTTTGGCAGGTGCAAATTTCATTGGTTCAAGCAATAGTTCAACGCCATCCTGTTGTTCATTTGAAACAACAGTGAGCCACCGGTCATCGCCTAATGGAATGTCCCGCTTCATTTTGAATCCTAAAACTTCTGTATAAAATTTAAGTGCTTTTGCCTGGTCAGCAACCAATATGCTTGTTACTGTAATTCTCATATTTCATAATATTGTTGTCAGCAAAATTCCAAAGTTTATTTGAACAACAATTATTCATTCTTGCTTTTTTTAAAGTCGCCCGGCGATAATCCGGTGGATTGCTTAAACATAGCGCTAAATGTGCTCAAGCTTTCGTAACCCACACTATAGCAGGCGTTTGTAACGCTTGACCGCCCCCGCAACAGTTGTTTTGCCCGTTCTATTCTTTTTTCTTTAATGTATTGCAGCGGGGTAACGCCGTAATACCGCTTAAACTCCCGGTTAAGGTGAAACCCTGAACAATAAACAGCATTTGCTATTTTGCTAAGTGGAATGGGTTTATCAAAGTTTTTATCAATAAATTTTCGTGTACGGATAACGCGATCGGTTAGGTATGAATTTTTATAAAGCTGACCGGATAATTGCCTTATTGTCTCAGTATACATTGTTATTCAGTTCTTATATTCAACTATCGGCTAAGGCCATTTATTTACTTGTCTAAATTTACATCAACAATACTGGTTACTTTTTGTTATAACAAACAGACTTCGTGCGGGTCATGTTAAAATAAATGTACCATGAAAAATCCATTCAAGAAAAAAGATAACACCGCCATTATAGCAACAATTGCCGTAGCGAGTATAGCCGCAGGTGCCGTTGCATATTTATTTTTGACAGAAAGCGGCAGCAATGTGCGGTCGGGCTTAAAGAAAAAAATTAAATCAATTGCCAAAGATGCTGCAGTTGATGCAATAAAAAAGCACACCGCGATCCCGAAAAAAGTAGCTAGGGCCGCGGCGGCTCATGTAGCTAATTAATCCATATTAAACTTATGCAAGAACAGTCCTGCAGATATAGGACTGTTTTTGTTTTCACGCTCGTATATTCCTTCCGATTCCTTTAATATCAATATATTAGGGCTAATGTTATATAAGGAATATTTGCCGCATCCCGAATTACAACAATGGGTGGAATGTTACTGGAAATTTGTAGCTCCGCCAAACAGTGACACACCAGTGGCTCCATTTGAGCATGTTTACCCGCCTGAGGGTGCCTGCTCCCTGCTATTTGTTAAAGTCCCGGCCATTCATTATCAAGGGATTTTTTTCGCGGGTCCGTCAACCAAGGTGCATGAAGTAACCGTTTTCCCTAACTCTATTACCGTTGGTATCCGCCTTAAGCCAGGTTATTCCAGGTGCCTAAACAGCATCGACCCCGGCACTATTATCAATTCAAGCGTTGCTGTATCTGAACCGACTCAATGGCAAACAGATTTTTTAGATTGCCTTACAGTGGATTTTGACAATCCCCGCATATTGGACGACTTGCTCTTGCAAAACTGCTTACCCACCACTGTAAGACCCGATCCGCGTATTATAAAAGCTGTCGACCTCATAATTGAGACCGCGGGCGACATAAGTATTACCGACCTATGCGACCAATGTTTTTTAGGCGACCGCCAATTGCAACGACTCTTTCTTAAACAAACCGGGATAGGCATTAAACAGTTTTGCCAAATAAGGAGGTTACGCCAGGCGGTGGTAGACCTTTATGTGCAGCGTAGGCCCTGGGCACAAATGGTAGTTGAACGGGGTTTTACAGACCAGGCCCATTTCTATAAGTCGTTCCGCAATGTTGCTGCCTACAAATTGGATAGGTTTTTAAATCATATAGATCTGATAGATCATCAATTGTTATAAAGTCGGTTTTGTACAATACACAATGCGCGGCTGACATTACCTTTACATTATGAAAAAGATAATTACTCTGCTTTTAATATTTGCCGGTTATGCTGCACACGCACAGGACGCCGCTGCCGAACGCTCAGAGAAAATGAGCCTCGTAAAGTTTTTGGTTGGCCAATGGAAAGGCTCCGGCTGGATGCTGGTGGAGGGGAAAAAAGAATACTTTGACCAAACCGAAAACATCAGCGCCAAGCTAGATGGCGGCGTAATTATAGTTGAAGGTATGGGTAAAGTACCGCAAACCGGCAGAATTATTCATAACGCTCTGGCTATACTTACCTATGATGTGATTAAAAAACAATACCGGTGGACATCAACCACCACTGCCGGTTATATAAGCGATGTAGCCCCTGATGTTAGTCGTGAAAAATTCGTTTGGACCTTAAACAACCGTGGAGGTAAACTACGTTATACCATTACTTTAGATAAAGGCGACTGGCTTGAGATTGGCGAGCAATCAAATGATGATGGCAAAACCTGGACGCAGAACTTTGAGATGCGTTTGAAAAAGGGTTGAGTTATCGAAAATTAACCTTCGATTTATTTAACCTTTTTGCTTAACTTAACGACTTGGCTCACGGTGGCTCACGGTGGCTCACGGTGGCTCACGGTGGCTCACGGTGGCT
>NZ_CAMLHX010000023.1 GCF_946479965.1 uncultured Mucilaginibacter sp.
TACGGTTGTTAAGCGTATCTACCCTTTTAATGTATGATGCGCCGTAGTTTATCGCTACCCCCTCAACTGTATTAAACAGCAGTGATGATGGAATGGCATCAAAATGATAGCTTTCGCGCTCGTACCTATGCCTAATATTAACGCCGCCCCTGATGAAATTGCGCAGCCTTACTTTATTATTACGGCCATCCAACGAGTCGAGATATTGCTTCGATTCGCGTTTGCTTGCCAGCGCCTCTTTTTTCTGGTAGTCGTTTCTTTCTTCGGCAGTGAGCGGTATAGGCCTTTCCCGCAGCCAGTACAAACTATCTTTTTTATTTACATCGCGGGTTATGCGCAACAGTTCGTTAAAATTCTTTTTGCCGAAACTGGGGTTCACGTCGTAGTTGTTATATACCGAAACGAAGTACCCGGCCAGTTTAAAACCAAGCAAGCCGGCAGTAAAATCAAATCGAACCGTTGATGGCATCCATGCTTTTTGATCAACAGGTAAAAACTGCTGATTTATTTTAACGGTATCAACAAACCGGATATTGGCCTTTTTGGTGATGAAAAGCTCGATGCCCACCACGCGCCACGTATCTTCCTGTATATATATATAACCCTCAAAGCAAGGATCATGTTCCCGGCGGGGTATCACCTGTATCTTATTCACCTCCTGTCCATCCTGGGTAGTTTGGCCTACATACTTATAACGGTAATAAAATAAGGCGTTATCGGCTATTGGCGATACCAGCGGCCGCAAACTAATTTCGTCCCAGTTTTGGTAGTTCTCATAAAAATCCACTTTCAGGTCCGACGCGCGGTTGTAGCTAAATGCCCGGTTATTGCCTGATACTTTTGAAGATATCATTTCCTCGTGTACCTGATCGGGGTAACTAAAACTGTACTTTGATTGCGATTCTGATAGATAAACTATACCCCGCCTGTTTGAGTCAAGCCCCATTCTGCTGGTCATCTGCTCAATATTGCGACCTAAAAAACGCTTTGGCGCATCCAGCAACTTTTGCAACCCCTTAATATATACATCGGCAGTATAGGCTTTAACCTGCTGCAAGTAAAATTTGCGTTTTTTTATGGTTTGCCGAATGATGGCATAAGCAGGATCTTCTCCGGTTGCGCTAATTGATACCGTTTGCAATTGGTAAACTTCCGGCTTAAGCGCTATGGTTTTTGCCTGGTTTTGTTTAAGATCAATTTCAAGCATCTCCTGGCGATAACCGACAGCTTTATATATTATGGTGTGCTGCCCTGCTTTTAGGTTAATACTGTATTCGCCTTCGTTATTGGCGGAGGTACCTATTGTTGTATGCTGAATATATACACTTGCAAATGGAACAGACCGCCCAACCTCATCTGTTATTTTCCCGCTTAAAGTAAATTGTTGTGCTGCGGCAGTAAAGCAGGTAAAAAATAAACAGATCGTAAAAAAGGCAGGTTTCATGTATATATATTTACGCTAATATGCACTTTATAAATAAGACTATAGCTTGATAGTGTGTTAATTACTGTTAAATTAATAAGGTACAAAAACAAAAAACCTGCTATACTTTTGGTATTGCAGGCCTGGTGTAATTATTAACCGGTAGGGGTCGCCGGGGTTGTAAAACGTATATGTCGTCTATAAGCGTATAAATGAATATTTAACAATTAATGACCAAAGTCGTGCTGTTCAAGCGTTATCTGCCTTTTTATGGTCTCTTCAAGCGATATAAAGGTCTCGGTACGCTGTATGCCTTTAACACCTTGTATCTGCTCATTCAATACTTCGCGTAAATGCGTGGTGTCATGACAAATAATTTTGGCGAAAATACTATAGCTACCAGTTGTATAATGTAGTTCAACTATCTCTTTTACAGTCTTTAACTGCTTTACGGCTTCGTTATATTGCGAGCCCTTTTCAAGAAATATGCCCAGGAACGCTGTGATGTCATATCCCAGCTTCTGCGGGTCAACTTCAAGGCTGGCACCTTTAATTACTCCCATCTCCTCCAGCTTCTTCATACGCACATGTATAGTACCACCTGACACTATTAATTCTTTAGCGATCTCAGTATATGGAGTGGTCGCGTTTTTCATTAATATTGATAAAATCTGTATATCCAGATTATCAATTTCTAAATTTTGCGCTTTTCTGTGAGACATAAATTTGAATTTCAATATTTAAATACAAGTTTAATTAAAATTTGTATAAAAATAAAATAATTTTGTTGAAATATTTGCAAGAAAGATGATACTATGTTACTTTTGTATCAAGCAATCGATAAAACCTAATCGTCGTTCTTAAAAATTATAATGTTGGGTGGTGAAATTTTTGGCAGACACACCTCCTTGTCCCGGTGGCGGAGATCATAGGAAACCCGAAGCGGGCTAACTACTCTGTGGAGGTTCGAATCCTTCCCCAACAGCAATTCACTGGCGTGAATTTTATACTGTAGGATGGTGAAATTTTTGGCAGACACACCTCCTCGTCGCGGTGGCGGAGATCATGGGAAACGCTGGCAACAGCATAACCACTCTGTGGAGGTTCGACTCCTTCTCCTACAGCTCTTCTCATAATTTAGGTTTATAATTGGTTAGTAAAGGCCCCTGCCCATCAGGGGCTTTACTTGTTTTATACCTTTTTGTACTAAAATATGGTCAATTTATTATAGATTTCGAATTTCGGATGTTCAATTTCGAATTTTAAAAGTACCCGACTCGTTATTCAATATTAACAAAAAAAGCCTCCCGATGATCGGGAAGCTTTCTGCCTTTGGCTTTCGCCTTTCAGCTTATTAAAAGAATTTAAAACCAACACTCAATGCCCAAAGGTTTTGGCGCTGACCGTAATTTTTGTTTACATCGGTAAGGCCGCCTTCGTAGCGTACGTCTGCAGTAATATTACCAATATCAACACCGGCGCCCACCTGGTAGCCCAATGTGCTGTTTTTGTAATTACCGAAATCGGCATAGGCACCATTAAAATTGGCCGAGAAGTTCTGGCTCTTATCCATTATATAAGAATAAATTGGCCCGCCCATAATACGGAAATTAAAGCTGTCATCGCCAATAGCGGTACCTAATAACAGCGGTACGTTTAAAGTAGTAAATTTAACATCGCCGCTATAAGTGGTGTTGTTATTGGTTGAGTTGAATTTACCACCTTTGCTGCTTATGTAAACTTCGGGTTGCAGATAAACCCCGCTGCCCACCCGGGCAAATAATCCGGCCTGGTAACCGGCTACAGTTGATTCATTTAAATTATCGGTAGCGATCTTTGAAAAGTTTACACCACCTTTTACGCCTAAACTAAATTGTGCCTTAGCGCTGATGCTTACAGCTATCAGTAATGCTGCACTTAATAGATACTTTTTCATAAACAGATATATTAGTTATTAAAAATATGACCTTACTAGTGCCATATTTTATGATATTAACAATTGCTATACCAATTTTTTTAAAAATGCAAATCAGGTTATTTTTATATTTGTGCAAAATATATAATCATGGCAGAGGTAACTATCAGTAACAAAGACTGGGAACGGGTAAAAATTAAGTTACAAAGAAAATATAATCATCTCACCGATCAGCAGTTAAATTACGCCGAGGGACAGGAAGACGCCTTAATAAATACCATAATGCAGTTGGTTAACCGTAAACGCGAGTATGTGGTATTCACATTAAAAAAAGCCTTGGTTAATATCGACAATAACAGACTGTAACATCTCTGTTAAGCCCCTTATTAATAAGGATCTATTTTTTGTATTTTTATTTTTCTAAGTTATTTAATGCAAGTGGGTGTGATGAAAAAATATAAAAAGATCATTTTGTCGGTAGGGTTGCTGGCAATGGCAACAAGCACGTGGAGCTTTAAAGACGATCTCTTTCAGATCTCAAAAAATCTGGAGGTTTTTGCCTCCCTGTATAAAGAGGTAAACGTTAACTATGTTGACGATATTAACTCTGCAGAGATGCTTAAAACCGGTGCCGATGCAATGCTTAATGGCCTTGACCCCTACACCGAGTTTGTTCCTGAGTCGGAAATTGAAGATTACAAACTGCATTATGTAAGCACTCAGTACGGCGGTATAGGCGCAAGCATTTTTTTGCGTGATAGTAAAGTTTTCGTTTCCAGTGTATTTGAGGCATTCCCTGCTCAAAAAGCCGATGTAAGGGCCGGCGACCAGATAATTTCTATAAACGATGTACCACTGCAGGGTAAAGACAACGACCAGGTAAGCACTTTGCTTAAAGGTTCTAACGGAACTCCGGTGAAGCTTGTTATAAAACGTGAGGGCGAAGCCAGCCCATTAACAAAGAATGTTATACGCGATGAGATAAAACAACCCAACGTGTCCTATTCCGGTATGGTTGATGGCAATATGGGCTATATAAAACTAGACCGCTTTCTTGAAAACTCAGCAGACGAAGTTACCAGCGCCTTGGTTGCTATAAAAAAGAACAATCCCGCCGGTATTATACTTGATCTGCGTGCTAACGGTGGTGGTATTTTGCAGGAAGCCGTAAAAATTGTTAACTTATTTATACCGCAAGGAGTTGAAGTAGTATCGCAAAAAGGCAAAGTGCGCGAGAAAAGTTATATATACAAAACTATGGCACCCGCTGTAGCTCCCGATCTGCCTTTGGTGGTACTTATCAATAACAGGTCGGCTTCCGCATCAGAAATTGTTGCAGGCGCTATTCAGGACCTTGACCGTGGCGTTGTTATTGGTCAGCGTAGCTATGGCAAGGGTTTGGTGCAGCAAACATTCCCGCTGCCTTATAATAGCCTGGTGAAAATTACCATCGCTAAATACTATGTTCCGTCGGGCCGTTGTATACAGGAACTGGATTACGCGCATCGTAAAGATGATGGCAGCGTTTTGAAATTTGCCGACTCGACTTTGCATGAGTTTAAAACCAAAGCAGGCCGTTCTGTATTTGATGGCAGCGGGATTTTTCCGGATATTGCTGTTAAGCAGGAACGTTATGCAAGCGTTACACAAACTCTTATAGGTAAATTATTATTGTTTGATTACGCCACCAAATACCGCGATTCACATCCTAAAATTGTTGATGCCAAGACTTTTACTTTGAGTGATGCGGACTATAACGACTTTGTAAAATATTTGGCGGGTAAAAATTATAGCTATAATACGGTATCAGAAAAAACGCTGGATATTTTAAAAGCTGATGCTACAAAAGAAAAGCAGTTTGATCAGATCCAGACCGAATACGATATTTTAAAAACCAAGTTGATGAATAGCAAGAAGAATGACCTGCAAATTCATAAAACTGAAATAAAGCAGGCGCTGGAGAATGAGATCGTATCCCGCTACTATTATGAAAAGGGACGTTTTGAGGCCAGCCAAAAGTATGATAACGAGATGGCGCAGGCTGTAAAAACTTTGCAGGATAAAAATCAGACCGCTGCGGTTTTACGTGGCGATGGAGCTTATAAAATTATTGGCAAACCGGTTTTGGCCATGGCAGATAAAAAGGCCGACGATAAAGAAAAAAACTAATTAGTCAATTAGTCTCTTTTACAAAAGCGGCCTTTTTCGGGCCGCTTTTTTTTTAAAGTAAACTTTTTCGCAATTAAGTTGTCTTACATCCATATTAAACAAAACAACATGAAAAAGATAACTTTAATTGCCGCTACTATTTTAAGCAGTTTACTTTACACATCGGCCAATGCGCAGATAAGTTTGAATGTAAACATCGGCAGCCAACCAGCCTGGGGCCCGGTTGGATATGACTACGTTGAAAATTATTACTTACCGGATATTGATGTTTATTACGACGTTCCGGCCCATCAATACGTTTATTTAAATAACAATGTATGGATACGCTCAAGGGCATTACCGGCGCGATACGCCAATTATAATGTTTACAATGGTTACAAGGTAGTTATTAATGAACCTCGGCCATGGAAACGCGCCGATGTTTATCGCACCAAATATGTGGGTTACAAAGGCCGTAAAGACCAGGTTATAATTCGTAACAGTTCTGATGTGAAATATAAAGGCGGTAACGGCCATGGCAATGAAAACGGCCCCGGTAAAGGTAATGGAGGTGGTCCTGGTAAAGGTAAAGGTCACGGCAACAAACATTAATACTTAGTTAGCAATAAAAAAGCCGCCCCAACCAGGGCGGCTTTTTTTATTATACAAAATTCAATCTTATCTATCATCATCAGCCGATGGAACACTTGCTACACGGTAAGTCGTATTCCCGTCTTTTACAAGACCCTCATAATAAACGCCATCAGGAGCGGCAAAGTAGTTAACGCCGTTAAGGGTGATCTTTCGGCTGCCGTCAGGTAGTTTATCAATGGTATCGCCAACTTTTGGCTGGAGAGCGGCGTTGTTGTCATTGTTGGTATTTAAAACGCCGTCTTTTCCGGCAACCACATAAATCCTTTCGCCTTTATCATTAACCTGTGTGGTATAATATACCCCACGGTATTCATAATATTGTTCGCCGTTAATAACTATTGAATGAGCGTTTTTAGGCAGATTAGGTATAGCTGCCCCCACCGGCGGATCAGTTACTGTATAACCGCCCGTATCATCGGGGCGGTAAAATGCGCCACCTGAATAATAATATAAACTGGTGCCAAAGTAAAAAGGATAAAATCCAACAGGCATTGCACCCAAACGGAAACCTACATTGGGATATCCCCACATGCCAAATCCCGGACCGTAAAAACCCCGGCTATATCCCAGACCCCATCCTAAACCTAAACTCGGCCTATAGCCAAAGCCACCACCGCCACGTGCTATATCCACGCCGCCCCGCATCCCGCCAGGACTAACAGCTCCTGCAGTACCGCGCCGTTGCGCATCGGCGGTTAAAACCATTGTACACATAGCTCCGGTTAACAACAAACCGGCACTATATTTAAATACCTTACCCATTTTCTGAAAATTGTTATGTATTGCGTTAGACTAATTTAGCTTGAAATGGTTTAAATCCGCAAGAGTGAATTTTAATTTTCAAGCAAGTCTGTCGGGAAGATCAATTTAAAAGCACTGCCCTCGTTTAGTTCAGATTCAACCCGTATTTCAATACCGTGAAAGTGAGCTATTGATTTTACTATTGGCAGGCCCAACCCAAAGCTGTCCTGTTGTAGTGATGTTCTGAATTTTTTAAAACGGTTAAATATAAAAGGCATAGCGTCGGGGCTTATGCCAATGCCGGTATCAATTATACTAACCACCAATTTGCCGTTTTCGGTTGTTCCAATCACTGTGATCTCACCGTTGGGTTGATTATATTTTATGGCATTGTTTATCAGGTTGAAAAACAAATTAAATATCAAAAAGCTATTTACATTAACCAATTGTTTGTCTTCAGGCACTACTATAGTGCAGATGATATCTTTTTCTGTAAGGCGGATGGATATCTCGTCGTAAACCTCCTGCAAAAGTTCTTTAATGGAAACTTTATCTTCTTTTAAAAACTGTTCATTCTCAATTTGCGATATCAGCAGCAGGGTTTTGGTTATACTTTTAAGCCGGTTCAGCATTTTTTGCATCTCAAGCAAACGCAGCTTAAGATCCTCGGCAATATCTTCCCGCTCAAACATGTTCTCAATTTTTGATTGCAGGATAGATATCGGTGTCATCAGTTCATGCGAGGCGTTGGAGATAAACTCGCGTTCCTTTTGAAAGGCCGCCTCAATAGCCTCTATCATTTTATGGATGCTGATATCGAGGTGCTGAAAGTCGGTAGTACTGGTCTTGGTTTCTTTGTAGGATGCGAAATTCGGGAATTTTTGATTGAGCAATTTGTTTTTTATGATCAGATCAAGCGGACGCAGCAGGTAGTTGGTATACAACTGATCGGCTAAAATGGTAAGCAATATCATGCTTATTAAAACAACAAAGGCAATGCTTTGCAGCGGTGCGCTGGTATCGTTAAGCGTGGCTGTGCTTTTGCCTATTTCGAGCAGATAATTCTCGTTATTTACTTTAAACGTGTGGCTTAATATGCGGTATTCAATTGTATCGCGCCCAACCAGGCGTTTCTCATTCTTTATGGTATCAATGGGCCTGGTGATTAAACTATCCCTTTCAATGGTAAGATATTCATCTTTTAAGGGCAGATAGTAACTGCCATAAGTTTCGCCCGCCGGTATGTATTCGGCAATACCTTGTTGCCCTACAATTTGAAGAAACTTGGTTTTTTGTTTAATGAGCTTACTATCCACATAATTTTTACTGACGGTGGTGATCAGAAAAGGCACCAACAGTACAAACAACACCGCAATAACCACTTTTGATATGGCATTAAACAGCGTAAGTTTGGCGTTCAGTTTCAAGGTATCAGCTATTCAGGGTAATCTTATATCCCAACCCTCTAACGGTTTCCAGCCAGTCGGGCGGTGAGTAGGCGTTTAATTTTTTTCGGATATTTTTTATGTGCGCGTCTATATAATTAGAGTCATAATCATCATTAATTATGCTTCCCCAGATATGCTCACTCAGTTGTGTGCGCGTAAGTGTGCGGTTTTTATGCAAAATTAAATAAGCTATCAAATCAAACTCCTTTTTGGTGATAGTATTAACAACGCTGCTTTTATGGGTAATAATACGGTCGGTTAAATTTATAGCAAAATCGCCTAACTCAACCACGCTTTGCTTAAGCCCGAATTTGCGGCGGAGTATAGCCTGCATACGGCTTTGCAGTTCCAAAAGCGAGAATGGTTTAGGCAGATAATCATCAGCACCCTGGTCAAGGCCACGTACGCGGTCATAAACTTCGGCCCGGGCGGTTAAAATAATGCAGATAGCATCCGGGTTATTTTGCTTAGCCTCTTTAAGCAGGTCCATGCCATCGTAGTCCGGCAGGCCCAGGTCTATCAAAATAAAATCGTATAAATTGGTGGCTACTTTTTCTGAGCCATGCTTGCCTGTATGGCATACCTCACAAATATAATTGTTGTTGACCAGGAATATTTCAAGTTCGCGCGCCAGGGCAACCTCATCCTCTATGATCAAAACATTCATTGCGTATTAATAAAAAAGGTAATAAAAAGTAAGGTTGTAAAACGATTCACGCCTGTTCATTAAATTGCCCTCAACGTTAACAGGTATTGAATATTTATAGGCAAACTCAAAAGTATAATGGGGCCGGTTGTAGGCTATGGGTAACTTAAAGCTATAATTTAAGGCATTAAAGCGCCCGTTATTATATTGATAAGGTGAGTAATCGTTCTTATAAATATTGGCTGATACAAAACGTGTTTGATGATCAAGCGCATAGGTTTGAACAAAGTTTTGCGTACCTAATATTATACTTACAGAAGGGTTAAATGTGATGTAATCGTTATTGCTAAAAAGCTTCCAATCAGGTTCAAAATATTTTGATTGGTTAATAGTAACAAAAAAGTCATTTGAGCGGCCAAACAGGTAATCTAATATCACCGTTGATTTAAATGGGCCCCAGTCGTATGCATTTTTAAAATTGATATCGTTATTCGTGGCCGATTCAATTATGCGTTGCTCCTTGTTAAAGATAAAACGGGTATAACTAATGGAGCCTGAGAATTTTTTTGACGGACGATAAAGGTATCCGCCACCAATATCTACTTCATCAATAGATGTGCGGTAGCCGATTAACCGTAGCAAAGAACCATAAGCAAAAAACCCCTGTTTGGTGTTATAAACAACATCAGCAGAATAAAATGGATACCTGATTGGTCCGGTACGCCCAAAAAACATGGCATCGCTACCAAAGTTAAATCCCACCGAAATAGATCTTTTACGAATAATGGTATCCGTGTCAGCATATAACGTAAGATTGGTTTTTGGTAAAAGCAACCTTGCTGCCGATGCATTGGCAGTTAGAACTGTGGTAAGAAAAAACAATATTCGGAGGAACTTCATTTACAGCTTACAAATTGGGTTAAGGTTAATTGCCATTTCTTCTGGGTATTTCGGGCGGCCGTTCCATACCTTCGGGCCGGCGTTCGCGCTGAGGCTTAGGTTGGTTATTCGCGTCATCAATTTTCGCGGGTTTTGACTGGCGCTTCGCCTTTGATATCTCCTTTATTTTATTCTTTTCTTCATCATCAGGGGGATGCTTTTTTATTATAGTATCTGCCAGCGGCAAAGTGTAGGAAATGTAGTAACGCTTATTTGCAGAAGGCACCTTAACCGCACTGTTGAGCAATTTGGCTGATGACGGAGTTGGCGCAATTAGCAAAAACATTACAATATACACAAACCACCTCATCATCAAACGACAGAAATTTCTAAAAATTTTTTCAAATTAGGTATTTAATCAGGATGCCGGATAGGGGCGGCTGCAATTAGAAGCTAATTTACCCTTATAGTTTAATAAAGCAAAGCTAAAAGCTTCAGGCTGTTTTAACGCCTTTAGAAGTATAGACACGGTGCTGATCGTCTGTTATAACGCAGCCGATCTGGTTAAGACAATTTACAAGATATAAGCCGGCATTTATACCCATGGCCATTAATGGAGAAGTCAGTGCGCCGGCAAATTCTGCCGAAGGACTTAATACATTTATGTTTTCGATAGCGCTTACCACAAATCCACTTCTTAAGCCCGATTTGTTAGCCGGTTTTTCCTTGTTTACAGAAGTAGCCAAAGCCATATTGCTGATATCAATTCCGGCAAGCGGGCTATCATTGTATACAGGGCAAGCCGTCGCAAGGGTCCATGGCTCAAAGTCGGGTTGGGCTCCCCAGGTTAAAATATCACCACCGGCATTAATAACACCGCTGCTTACGCCCTCTAATTGCATTAAATATTTAGCTCTATCTGCAGCGTAACCTTTGGTTACAGCAGCAAGACTTACGCGCATACCTTTTTCCTTTAAAAACACCGTGCAGTTTTGCGCATCAATAACAACACCCTTGTAGTTTGTTTTTATAACAGAGTAAGGGATGGTATTTACAGGGGCATTGCTATTGCTGTCAATAAAAATTTTATCGGCAGAATAATAGGTAATGTCAAAAGCTCCGTAGGTAAGCTCAGAAATTTTAAGAGAGCGATCTATCAATCTGAAAATCTCGCCACTCACTTTAACAGGTTCAATACCCGCGTTACGGTTAATGGCGTTTATCTCGCTGTCGTCGCCAAAAGCGCTTAATAGTTTTTCTATGCGGCTTATCTCGGCTATGGCGCTGTTTATACGCTCATTGGCCCAGGCATGATTATCGCCTACCACACTTATCTCAAAATTGGTACCCATTAAACGGGTATCATGCCTGAAAACAGATAAATTACTTACTGATATTTTATTTAGGGCCAGCATAACAACGCTATTAATTTTGTTATCAGATAACCGGCGTTCTTATAAAACAAACCATGCAGAACACAGGTATAATGAATTTAATAGCTAAAGTAGTGGCGTATTATGAAATTAACATGAAAAGAAGCGGAAATGTGAAGATATGAAAATGTGCGAAGCTGGCTTTAATTAAGAGGAAACAATTTGAAATAGACCGTTGCAATCATGGAAATAAAAATTATTACCAGCCACCATGATAAGCGTTTAGTTTTATTATCCATTACCGGTGCAGTTCGAATTTTGTAAAAACTCCACATCATCATTAACAAACTTATTATTCCGCCAATTGCGGCTATAATTTTGTTCGGGCAAAAATATGCTGTCAGCATTGAAACAACCATCAGAAGTGGCATTATCATAGGATATTTCTGAATGATATTTTGAGCTTTAAGCTCAGAGATAGGGTGCACGGAACGCAGGCTGCTTTTTAACTGATCCGGGTTTTCTATAAAAGGGGAGATTACTATAATTTGCTGTGCCTGCGCACCTTTTATTATAAGAGAGCCGGAGTTATCTTCAATTATCTCAGCAATATCGTTATGATCTATTTTTACGGGCGCCAGATTGCTTTGCTCACGCAGCAGGCAGTCGGTGTCAATAGTAAACTTGTAACTTTGATAAATATCTCTTTGCAGTTTTAAATTGCGAAATATTGAAAACGCAAGAACAGCGAATATAAAAAGAAGATATACTATAGGGATTTCCAGACTCCCAGCAAAATCCTGGTCGCCTGAAAATAAAAATATAGCGACAGAAAAAATCAGCACAAGAGGCACAAAAACCGCGGATCTTATTAGGATTTTTTTTTGTAATTCAGGAAAACGTTCAGACGCATTTCGGTATTCCGTTGCATTAAGGTTCATGGCTACTAATATAGCTAATCAACCAATCAAACCAAATTAGGCTACCGTACCCTCTTTCAGTTTTTCAGCATTTTCAGCAAATTGCAGCGCTTCCATAATATCCAGTATATCACCGTTCATTACACCTGCAAGGTTGTAAATGGTAAGGCCTATCCGGTGCTCGGTTAACCGACCCTGCGGGAAATTGTAGGTACGCACCTTTGCCGATCTATCGCCGGTGGCAACCATTGTTTTGCGTTTTTTAGATGCTTCTTCCAGATGCTTTTGTAGCTCCAGTTCGTACACGCGGGAGCGTAACACCTGTAAAGCTTTATCAAAGTTTTTTAACTGCGATTTTTGATCCTGGCACTGTGCCACCAAACCGGTAGGTAAGTGGGTTAAACGTACGGCAGAATAGGTGGTATTTACAGATTGTCCGCCCGGTCCTGATGAGCAGAACAGATCCTTACGTATATCGGCCGGGTTCAATACTATATCAAACTCGTCCACTTCAGGTAACACCACAACTGACGCTGCTGATGTATGTACCCGTCCCTGTGTTTCAGTATCCGGTACGCGTTGTACGCGGTGAACGCCCGATTCGTATTTCAACGTACCGTAAGCGTCCTCTGCAATAACGTTGAATACAATTTCTTTGTAGCCGCCTGCTGTGCCTTCGGTAAAATCTACCAATTCAGTTTTCCAGCCGCGTTTTTCACAAAAGCGCATATACATGCGGTAAAGGTCGCCTGCAAAAAGTGAAGCTTCGTCACCACCAGTTCCGCCGCGTATCTCAACAATAGCATTTTTGCTATCTTCAGGATCTTTAGGTATCAGCATAAGGCGGATCTTCTCTTCCATCTCGTCCTGTTGGGTAAGCAGTTCGTCCAATTCGCTCTTAGCCATCTCACGAAATTCATCGTCCTTTTCTGTAGCCAGGATTTCCTTATTAGTATCTATATTGCTCATTATGTTGCGGTAAATATTATACTCGGCAACAATCTTAGCCAGATCTTTATATTCTTTATTTAATTGGGCAAAACGCTTCATATCAGCCATTGCATCCGGGCTGCTCAGTTCAGCTTCTACATCTTTCCAGCGTTGAAAAATCGCCTCTAACTTATCTAACATAATTTTATTATTACTCAAGCTGCAATAACCGCAGCCCTAAAAAGCGCACAAAAATACGGTTTTTTATTTCAAGGTAAAAGGTTAAAGGTAGTGGGGGAAAGGTTAGGCCGTATTTTTAAACTGTAATGACAACTTAGCTTTCAACTTTTTGCTCAAATCGTTCCAGTTTTAACGCTGTGCCGTCAAACACCGCGTACGAGTTATAATTTAGCCACTCACCCAGGTTAACGTAGCGGCTGTTGTCATTTAATTGCACCTCCGTCGGGAAGTGGAGATGGCCGAATATCAAGTAATCGTAATGAGTGGTTTTTATAACCTCATTGCTATAATCTAAAAGCCATCCCTGCTCTTCTTTTTTGTACGGCTCATCCCCCAGGTTTGACAAGCGGCTTTTACCCGACCAGTAATTGGCAATGCCCACACCCAAATTAGGATGTAAACGCTCAAACAGCCATTGGCAAAACCTGCTGCGAAATATTTTTTTCAGGATCTTATAGCCATTATCGCCCGGCCCAAGGCCATCACCGTGATGTAGAAAGAATTTTTTTCCGCCGCGTTCCATCACCATTTCATTAGTGATGATGGTGGCGCCCAGCTCTTTTTCAAAATAGCCAAACATCCACATATCGTGATTGCCTTTAAACAGATATATTTTTATCCCTGCATCGGCCAGTTCGGCCAGTTTGCCTATAAAACGAATGTAGCCTTTTGGTACAACTGTGCTATATTCAAACCAAAAATCAAACACATCACCCATTAAAAAAAGTTCGGCAGCATCAATTTTTATCATATCAAGCCAACGCACTAACCGGGCTTCACGCTCACGACCGTAATCGTAATCGCCCGCCCCCAAATGGAAATCAGAAGCAAAATAAAGTTTGGTGCCAGTAGCCATCAGCCCCAAAAATACATTTTAAGCGCAATATTTACGGCAAGCCCTTTTGGTTTATCAATTATGGCAAACCGTTTGCAGGCTAAATAGTTATTAATGATACGCTTCGGCTGTAGTGTTTTAAAAAAATGCGGTCGGGTAGACTTAAAATTTTAGCTATGAGATCTATCTGGAAAGGTTCAATAGGGTTTGGGTTGGTAAACATCCCTATAAAGTTGTATTCTGCCGTTCAAACGAACAATCTTGACTTCGATATGCTCGATGGCCGAGATCATTCGCGCATTCGTTTTCAGCGGGTGAATGAGCAAACGCACAAGGAAGTGCCATACGATAAAATTGTTAAAGGCTATAAACTTAATGATGATTATGTGATAATGGACGACAGCGATTTTGAAGACGCTGCCCCCGAAAAAAGTCGTATAATAACCATTGAAAGCTTTGTTGACATTGCCGATGTTAACCCCATGTTTTACGAAACATCCTACTACACTGAACCCGATACAAAAAACAATAAAGCCTATGCACTTTTACTGCAGGCGCTGGCCAAGTCAAAAAAAGCAGGATTGGGCCGTTTTGTTCTGCGCAGTACTGAAAGTTTGTGCATTGTGCACCCCGTTGATAATGTGTTGGTCGTTACACGAATACGTTTCGGGCAGCAGATAAGGAGTACGGAGGATTTAAAAGTTGGGGATAAAACAACAGTCACTAAAAAGGAACTTGACATGGGCCTGGCGCTGATAGATCAATATGCCGAAAAGTTTGATGTGTCAAAATTTAAAGATGAGTATAGCGAGTCGCTGCTGAATATCATCAAAGCGAAATCAAAAGGCAAGCGTGCCAAGGTTAAAAAACTCACACCACATAAAACCACCAGCGACGATCTGTACGATCAGTTAATGGCAAGTTTGAATACGAAGAAAGGAGCATAACATGAGCCTGGAGACCTATGTTAAAAAGCGCGATTTTAAACAAACATCTGAGCCCAAAGGCGGAAAAAGCAGCAACAAAACATTATCATTTGTAATACAGCGGCACCATGCCTCACGTTTGCATTACGATTTCAGGCTTGAGCTGGACGGCACACTGAAAAGCTGGGCTGTGCCGAAAGGGCCATCGCTTAATCCAAATGATAAACGCCTGGCCATGATGGTGGAAGATCACCCCATAGATTATCAGCATTTTGAAGGTATCATTCCCAACGGAAACTATGGTGCCGGTGTGGTTATTATATGGGACAAAGGAACATATACCTCATTGGCTGATGACCGAAAGGACGACATAAAGCAATTAAGGGCAGGCCTAAAAGCTGGTAACTTAAAAATCAGAATGGACGGCGATATACTGAAAGGTGAATTCGCCCTGGTGAAAATAAAGAACGCTGAAGAGGACAACTCCTGGCTGCTGATAAAGCACCGGGATGAATATGCGGTTGACGATTTTAATAGTGAGGACCTGGTGCCTGATGCTGTGAAGGCCATGCTGAACAACAAAGACGGTAAAGCCAAAGGATTACCCAAACAGCATAAAGTAAAGGTTGAAAAAAAAAGTCCTGACATTACTGACGACAAAGAAGAAATAGAGGCTCCCAAAAGCTCAGGCAAAGCGTTTTCACCCACACTTGCCAAACTCGATGACAAAGTATTTGATGACGATAATTGGATCTATGAGCGCAAACTGGATGGTTACCGGGCTTTAGGCTATACCGGTAAAGATGCCAGGTTAATATCCCGTAACGATATAGACTTTAGCGCCAAATACAAAAAAATAATCACTGATTTAAAAGCGATTAAGCGCGGCGCTGTGCTGGATGGTGAACTGGTGGTTGAAGATAAGACAGGACAGAGCCGGTTCCAGGCTCTGCAACTCTATAATGGTGACACCAAGGATAAACTGCTGAGGTTTTATGTTTTTGATCTGCTCAGTTTAGATGGGCACGATCTACGGAGCATAGAACTTATAAAACGAAAAAAGCTTTTAAAGGCGCTGATTACACAATTGGATAGCAAATCAATTACATATAACGATCATGTAGTTGGCAAGGGAACCGAATTACTGGCCAAAGCAAAAAAAGAAGGCTGGGAAGGTATTATAGGTAAAGATGCGGAAAGCTTTTACGAGAGTGGTAAGCGGACAGACCGCTGGCGAAAGTTTAAACTTCAGTTATCTCAGGAAGCTATTATATGCGGCTATACTGAGCCTACAGGCTCCCGCAGCCATTTTGGAGCGTTGATATTAGGCATAAAGCAAGGCGACGAGTTGCGCTACATTGGCAATTGCGGAACAGGTTTTAACGAGGCGGGGTTAAATGACATGTTTAAAAAGCTGCAGCCGCTTGAAACGAATGAAAAGCCTTTCAAAGAAAAAGTGCATAACCGTACCAAGGTTACGTGGCTGAAACCTGAATTGGTATGCGAGGTTTGGTACAGTGAATGGACTGCCGACGGGCACCTGCGGCACCCGGTATTTAAAGGTTTGCGTACTGATAAGGAAAAAGAGCAAGTTGTTATGGAAACCACGGATAAGCAAATGGCGGACGATGAGACCATCACCGTAGGTAAGCAAAAACTAAAGGTTACCCACCTGAATAAATTGTTTTGGAAGGAGGAAGGTATCACCAAAGGTCAGTTGATAAATTACTATCGCGAAATGGCCGATTGGATAATACCTTATTTAAAGGATAAGCCAATATCTATGCGGCGCCAACCTAACGGTATTGACGACCCGGGATTTTTCCAGAAAGACAATACAGCTAATCTGCCTGCATGGATAAAAACAGAAAAGCTGTACTCAGAAAGCAACGATAAGGACATAAATTACATAATAGGCAAGGACGCGGCTACTTTGATATACATGGCCAATTTGGGGTGTATAGAAATAAACCCATGGCTAAGCTCTTACAAAAAGCCAGAGAACCCCGAGTTTGTAGTGATTGATATTGATCCGCATGATGTTCCGTTTACACAGGCGGTAGAAGCCGCGCTAAAAACAAAAGAGGTTTTTGAACGCATGCAGCTGGATGTTTTTATTAAAACTTCGGGCTCAAAAGGTCTCCACATCTACTGCTATCTGGGTGCTAAATATGATTACGACCTGGTTAAAATGTTTGCAGAATATGTAGCCAAACAGATCCATGCTGAACTGCCCGATACTACTAGTATAGAACGCAGTCCGGCTAAACGGCCCAATAAAATTTATATCGATTTTTTACAAAACCGTAGAGGGCAAACAATAGCATGCCCCTATTCGGTGCGGCCAAAGCCCGGTGCAACGGTATCTATGCCGCTGCACTGGCATGAGGTAAATGATGACCTTAAATTATCCAACTATACTATTTTCAATACAAAAGAGCGGGTAGAGAATACAGACGATCCGTGGAAGGATCTAACCGCAAAAAAAGCAGACCTGAAGCAAGCGTTGAAATTGCTGAAAGAATTAGCATAGGGCGCTATTTTTCGTGTTTGTGAGGTTTATTTATTTAAAAAATTAATAATTTTCTTATCACTATCTGTTGTGGCATTTCCTTTGTATAGTTTGCTATAGAAAAACATAAAACATCATTTACCATGGCAACTACAAAAACAGCTAAAAGAGCAGAACAAACTACAGACGTTCAGGAGTCTGCATTGAACGAATTATTTATTGACGAATTAAAAGACATTTATTGGGCGGAAAAACATCTTACTAAGGCCCTGCCTAAAATGGCAAAAGCCGCTACTTCTGATGAGTTGCGTGCTGCTATTGAAAAACATTTGGGCGAAACAGAAAACCACGTTAGCAGATTAGAGGAAGTATTCCAATCAGTTGGTGAAAAAGCAGTCGCTGTTAAATGCGAAGCGATGGAAGGCCTTATTAAAGAAGGTGAAGAAATTGTTAAGGAAACAGAAAAAGGCAGTGTTACCCGTGATGTTGGTATTATCTCTGCTTCACAAAAAATTGAACACTATGAAATAGCATCTTACGGCACCCTGCGTACTTTAGCCGGAGTTTTAGGATACGATGAAGCAGTTGAACTTTTGGAAGTCACTTTAGCCGAAGAAAAACAATGCGATGAGGACCTGACTATTTTGGCCGTTAACGGCATCAATAAAATGGCCAGCACAGAAGCTGAATAATATTTGCCGAAACAATAGAATAACGAGAAAGCCACTCCCGAAAAGGAGTGGCTTTTTTGCTTTAGAAAAAGCCAAAGGTAGCCGTATTACAGCCGTTTCACGTAGATACTTATTAGAAAATAATGCTAAAAAGAGTATACGACTATTAGGAAATGTTTAACAAAAAAAGTCCGCAGGATCATCTCCTACGGACTTGCAATGTTTTTTTGCGCTATATATTAAAGCGCTGTTGGTCTTCTGATAACTCCTAAAATTAAAGAGATAATAGCGATTACAAGCAATACATGGATAATGCCACCCGCTGAATACATAAAGAAGCCAAGCGCCCATCCTATAATGAGAATAACCGCGATGATATACAATAATGAGTTCATGGTAATAATTTTTTAGTTAATGAATTTCATAAGTTGTATTAACTAATACTAAAACAATGCCAAATGGTTGGCTTAATAGAAATCGGCTCTAATAACAAAAAAAACGCCCTTTTTTGAGGGCGTTTTGTCTTTTTTTATTACTTAGAAAGCAATTTAGATCACTCCAGCATCATCCATTTTTTACGCACTACTAATTGCTCAGGCGTGGCGTCTGCCAATTGTTCAATTTTAAATTTAACCTTAGTATCGCGTTTTAGCGTTACCCACATATCTTTTTCCAGGCCATCTCGTACCAGTTTCACAAATATTTTATCTCCCGGCTTCTTCTCCTTGCCGAAAAGCGGTTCTTTACTGTCAACCGGGTGTCCATCAATTGAAATTATTTCATCATTAACGTTTATACCATCGTCCCAGGCAGCTGTCCCACGTATCACCGATGCCACTATCACCCTGCGGGTAACCGGTACCATAGTAATACCCAGCGTTGCGCTATCAATCGCGGCTCTTTCGTCGCGCATTTTACAACCGGCATAGGCCAGGTAGCTGTTGTAATCAATATCGGCAACTCCGTTTATGTGTTTTGCATAAAAATCGTCAAGTTTTTTGCCCGCAAACTTCTCAAGAGCTAATTTAAACTCTGCATCTGTATAGCCACGTTTTTTTACTTTATAGTATTCGTTATACATATACCTCATCACATCATCAAGCGAGTATTTTCCTTTGCTGTTTTTAATTATCTCCAGGTCAAGCATCATGCCTATAACAGCTCCTTTTGTATAATAAGATATAGTGGTGTTGTCTGAATTTTCATTAGGCCGGTACGCTTTTATCCACGCATCGTAACTCGCCATGGCAACACTTTGCACCTTAAGACCAGGCTGATTTTCAAGCTTGGTAATTTGGTTAGCCATAAGGTCAAGATAGTTTTGGGGAGAATATAACTGCGTACGCCGCACTATGATATCCTGATAGTAGGCGGTAAAGCCTTCTGCTATCCAAAGATTGGTGGTGTAATTCTCGTTATCATAATCAAACGGACCTAAGGCAATTGGGCGTAAACGCTTCACGTTCCAAAGGTGAAAATGTTCATGTGCAGCTAACGACAGAAAACTTTCATAAGTACCCTCATGCTTATAACCGAGGCGTGTAGCCCCCAAAGTGGTAGAATTTAAGTGTTCCAGGCCACCGCCACCTTTTAAATAGTTATGAATTATAAAGGTGTAATGCTTGTTAGGGTTTTCGCCGAAAACAGCAACCTCTTCTTTTACTATTAGTGAAAAGTCCTTTTTTATACGTTCTTTATCGTAGTTGCCACCACCGCTCATGGCCACTTCGTAATCAGTGTTGTCAACTTTAAACGTAAATACGTCCTGCATGCCTACTTCTAACGGCGAATCAAACAAAATGTCATAATCAGGGGCGGTGCGGGTAAAGCTATCGCCGTTTACTTTTTCTAAACTTGAAGTAACGGTTGTCCAGCCTTTGTAGGGGATAATGTGGACGGTAGAAGGGTTTTTAAGCATTCCCTCCGGATATATAAAAATATCAGGCGATGAAAGGAACGCGTGTTCAGCATCAATAAAACTGGTACGTACCGATACTTCAAAAGCATATACCTTATACTTAACCGTTATGGCTGGTTTGCCGGTAACATTAACACGCCATATGTTTTTGCGTGTTTTTACTGCCGGTATGGCTTTGCCTGCCGCGCTAACATCTAGTGATACAATGTTCCTGCTAAACTCGCGCACCAGGTAGGAGCCTGGTGCCCAAACCGGCATTTTAAGATTTAATGTTTTTTGAGCGAGGCCGCTAACGGTCATCTCTATTTCGGCATAATGGGCCTGGGCCTCGGGAAAGGAAATGGTATAGTTAATTTTTACCTTGTCAGCAGCGTATCCGGTATTGGTATTCATCAATATGTACGTTATAAAAAAAAGTGTAGTAAGAAATTTTTTCATAATTGCAATGTATAAAAATATGTGTGTTAGCTTATCAAAAAATTAGGATTAAGTTGTTGTAACATGGTTGATACAAGCAAATATCTCGAAATTGAACTATTTACTTTTGACTTTTCAACTTACGCATACAAAACGTTGATAACGTCTTCTGCAAGTATCATTAAAGTCGGCAAAACGGCCGCAAGTAATAGGGATCTTAGATAAAAATTGTCCATATTATAATATATTTGATGGTCCATTCAACCGGGCCGATTATACTTTTTGAAGAATACCAAATTAAAGCTTTAATTTCAGAGGGATAAAAAACCTAAGCGTCTTTATAGGAAATATGAAAACCAGATATATTGTTTACATCGTTATAGCCGCAGTGATCGGCTTTTTAATTTATAACAAGTTTTTTAGCGAGGCGGCTCAGAAAAGAGCAGCTATGAATGCTAAAGGTCCCGGTGGCCCGGGAGCCGGTGGTCCGGGCGGTCCCGGCGCACGTGGCGGAGCGGGTGGCCCAGGCGGTGGTGGTCCGGGAGGCAAGCGAGGCGGTGGTCCTGGCGGCCCCGGTGGTGGTGGCCCTGGCGGTGGTGGTCCGGGTGGCTCTGGTGGTGGCAGAAGAGGCGGCCCGATTGCTGTAAATGTTATGATAGTAAAGGATACAACCATCAGCAATAGCATTGATGTAACAGGCACTATTGATGCTAACGAGAAGGTAAACCTGATAAGTGAGGTTGCTGGCAGAATTACAGGTATTTATTTTACTGAGGGCAGCCACGTAAACAAAGGTCAGTTACTTGTTAAGGTAAACGATCAGGATCTGGTAGCATCGCTTAAGCAAAATGCATATAACATAGCGCTGGCTAAACAAAATGAGAGCCGCAATAAACAATTACTGCAAAAAGAGGCAATAAGCCAGGTAGAATATGAAACTTCGTTAACCGGTCTGAATACCTTACAGGCCCAGGCGGATATGATAAAGGCGCAGATAGCAAAAACAGAAATGCGTGCCCCGTTTTCGGGTACTATAGGTTTGCGCAGCGTAAGCCCCGGTGGTTACCTGTCACCAAACACAGCTATAGCTACATTGGTAAACCTGGACCCAGCTAAAGTTACTTTTTCCGTACCCGAAAAATATCTGGCATATATCAAGCAGGGTAGTAAAATAAGTTTCAATGTAGTAAGCTCGCGCGATGATTTTAAGGCAACAGTTTACGCTATTGAGCCGTCTATTGACGTTAGCTCTCGTACCATTACAGTGCGTGCAAAGGCATCTAATTCAAAGGGATTGCTTAAAGCAGGCAGCTTTGCCAAGATCAATCTTGCGCTCGACCAAATTCCTAAAACAATTATGTTGCCTACCGAGGTAGTTACCCCTGATATTAAAGGCAACAAGGTTTTTATTTATGATAATGGCATAGCCGTACCACGGTCGGTTACTACTGATCTGCGTACAGATACCAAAATACAAATTACCGATGGCTTAAAACCGGGTGATAGTGTGATAGTATCGGCCATTATGCAAATGCGCCCTAAGGCACAGTTAAAATTGATCAAAGTAATTAAATAATATAGCATGAGTTTATCCTCAGTTAGCATAAAAAGGCCGGTACTTGCAACAGTTATGTCTGTTGTTATAGTGGTATTTGGCATTATAGGCTATAATTTTTTAGGCATCCGCGATTTCCCTTCGGTTGATCCGCCTATAATAAACGTGCGTACAACTTATACGGGCGCTAATTCTGATGTAATTGAATCGCAGATAACTGAGCCGTTGGAGAAAGCCATTAACGGTGTACCGGGCATACGCAACATATCATCAACCAGTTCTGTGGGTAGCAGTAACATTACCGTTGAGTTTGATCTGGATGCCGACCTGGAAACTGCCGCAAATGATGTGCGCGACAAAGTGAGCCAGGCGCAACGCCAGTTGCCACAGGACATAACCGCGCCGCCGGTTGTTACCAAGGCCGATGCCAATGCTGATAACATCATCACAGTATCGGTAAAAAGTAATAAGCGCAACATTACACAGGTAAATGATTACGCCGAAAACGTATTGATGGAAGGCTTGCAAACTATACCTGGTGTAAGCGCCATCAATATCCAGGGCACGCGTCAGTATGCTATGCGTTTATGGATAGATCCTTCTAAGCTAACCGCATTGGGCCTGGCTGCTAATGATATATCTACAGCACTTAGTCGCGAGAACGTTGAGTTGCCTGCTGGTAAAATTGAAGGTAACAAAACCGAATTGAGCATAAGGGCGGTGGGTAAAATGACCACCGAAAAAGAGTTTAACGACCTTATAATACGTGCCGATAGCAATAGGGTTATCCGTTTAAGTGATATAGGCTATGCGGTAATGGGCTCGGCCAATGAGCAAACTGCTTTTAAAGAGTCGGGTTCTTTGCAGGTAGCATTGGCTGTTGTGCCCCAACCTGGTGCCAATTATGTAGAAATAGCCAAAGAATTTTATAGAAGATTCGACCAGTTAAAAAAGGATCTGCCCGAGGATATAGAGGTGAAGATATTGGTTGATAAAACCAAATTCATCCAGCAATCAATTAAGGAAGTTGAAGAAACGCTGGCTATATCGTTTATACTGGTGGTAATTATTATTTACCTTTTCTTCCGCGATTGGCTGATTGCTTTCCGTCCGCTTATTGATATACCTGTATCGTTGATCGGTACGTTCTTCATCATGTACGCATGTGGTTTTTCCATCAACATTTTAACGTTGTTAGGTATAGTGCTGGCAACGGGTTTAGTGGTGGATGACGGTATAGTAGTAACGGAGAACATCTATAAAAAGATAGAGGAAGGGATGGAAGTGCGCCGGGCTGCGTTCGAGGGATCGCGCGAGATTTTCTTCGCGGTAATATCTACATCAGTTACCCTTGCCGCGGTGTTCTTGCCGGTAATGTTCCTGCAGGGCTTCACGGGCCGCTTGTTCCGCGAGTTTGCGGTGGTGGTGGCAGGTTCGGTGCTGATATCGGCTTTCGTGTCACTCTCTTTAACACCTATGTTGAGTGTTAAGTTTATACGTAAAAATCAAAAGAAATCTAAATTTTACGAACGCACCGAGCCATTCTTCGTAAAAATGACCAATGCCTACACCGAAACGCTTACCGGTTTTATGAAGCGTAAATGGATAGCAGTAGTTATTTTGGTGGCTTCTTTAGGCATCGTGTGGGCGCTGAATGGGTCAATCCCGTCAGAACTTGCGCCTTTGGATGACCGTAGTTTTCTGCGGTACCAGGTAACGGGCCCAGAAGGGTCATCGTACGAGTTTATGGCCGATTACATGGATAAGGTATCCAACATGGTAGCCGATTCTGTGCCTGAAGCCAACATGAATATTGAAATAGTAGCCTTTGGCGGTGGTGGAGGCGGTGCTGTAAACAGCGGTATGGGTATGATAGGGCTGGTTGATCCGGACAAACGAAAGCGCACCCAGCAAGAAATTGCCGACGCTTTGACTAAAGCTTTACAAAAATATCCGGACGCCAGGGCTATTGTAGCGCAGGAACAAACCATAAGCGCAGGTGGCGGTGGCGGCGGTGGCCGAAGCTCGCAGCCTATACAATACGTATTGCAGAATCAGAATTTTGAAAAGATCCGGACGGTGCTTCCTGAATTTTTAGCAGAGGTTAACCAAAGCCCGGTATTTGTAACACCAGATGTGAATTTGAAGTTTACTAAACCAGAATTAAGAGTTACAACTGATAGGGCACGGGCCCGGGACCTGGGCGTTTCTGTAGCTGATATAGCGCAGGCATTGCAGCTATATTACAGTAACAGCCGTTTAAGCTATTTCTTAATGAATGGTAAACAGTATCAAGTTATAGCGCAGGCCGATAGGGTGAATAGAGACCAACCGCTGGATCTTAAAACGCTTTATGTGCGTAATTCGCGCGGGCAGCTTATACAATTAGATAACGTTGTAAAGGTTGATGAGGACGCTACTCCGCCCTCAATACTGCACTTTAACCGTTTTAAAGCAGCAACCATACAGGCGGGCCTTGCGCCGGGATATACCATTGGCGATGGTATAAAAGAAATGGACCGGATCTCTAAATTAGTTTTAGACGAGACGTTCAGCACTGAACTTAGCGGCCCGTCAAGGGATTTCGCCGAAAGTGGTTCAAATATTATGTACGCGTTCATATTCGCATTGTTATTGATATACCTGGTACTTGCGGCGCAGTTTGAAAGCTTTAAAGATCCCGTCATCGTAATGTTTACGGTACCGTTGGCCGTTGCGGGAGCTTATTTGTCGCTTTGGCTGTTTGACCAGACACTGAATATATTCGGACAGATAGGTATCATCACGCTTGTTGGCTTGGTCACCAAGAACGGTATCTTGATAGTTGAATTTGCTAACCAGCGTATGGAGCACGGACTGAAGAAATATGATGCTGTTATTGAAGCTGCCACTGCCCGTTTACGCCCCATTTTAATGACCAGCCTCGCCGTTGTTTTAGGCTCAGTGCCAATTGCATTGGCTTTAGGTGCGGGTGCAAAAAGCCGTGTATCATTGGGTATAGTTATTATAGGCGGTATGCTGTTCTCGCTGATATTAACATTATATGTAATACCAACCATGTATGTATTAATTGCATCAAAAGTGCGCCGCGACCCGGATGCCGAAGATGAATTTGGGCCGGAAACCAAAAAAAGCAAAAAAGTAAAACTGGTTGAACAACACTAAGAAATATCTTTAATGAAACTTAAACAAATAGCCTGCTTAATTTTCTGCTGTATTATATTGGCCTTTACGGCAAGGGCGCAAAACGCCCCCCTGCTTACATTAAAGGACGCTTTAGACACAGCACTACAGAATAATTACAACATAAAGCTGGCGCAAAATAATGCTACCATAGCGCAAAACAATGTTACACTGGGTAATGCCGGGTTTTTACCTTCGCTAACAGGTAATTTTAGCAATAACAACAGCGTGCAAAACAGTACTGTAACACGTACAACCGGCACTACCAAGTTTGTTAATGTACGCAGTAAAAGCTATAACTATGGTGTAGCTATGGACTGGACAATTTTTGATGGCTTTGCCATGTTTGCCAATTATGATGCTTTGAAAGTGCGACAGCGCTTAAGCGGCATAACATCGCGCGATACGGTGTTGCAAACTTTGACCAACGTTATATCAACTTACTATAGTTTAATTAATCAGAACCAGGTATTAAAGTCGTTGCGGGGCGCTATCGGGATATCAAAACAGCAATTAAAATTTGCTCAGGATAAATTTTCTGTAGGTGCGGTTTCCCGTCTGGAAGTATTAAACGCTGAGGTAAATGTGAATACAGATACGGCTAATTATGTGTCGCAACTGCAACAGTTTAAGGCCACCAAAATACAGTTGAACCAACTATTGATCAGGGATCCGCAGGCTGATTTTTCGGTAACGGATACCATTGTAGTTGATGAAAAGCTGGTGCTTGGTAATATAATTGCCGCCGCTGCTACCCAAAACCCGCGCATTTTATCGTCGCAAATATCCAGGCAACTTGCAGAGATAAACCTGAAGCAGGTTAAAGCCGTACGGTACCCGGTTATTGGTTTAAATACGGGTTATAACTTTACCAACAGCAGATCGCCCAGCGGCGCGCTTTTGGCGAACGACGCCCGCGGTTTAACCTATGGGGTTACTGCCAGCATGAATATTTTTGACGGATTTAACCAAAAACGCCGCGAAACAAACGCTAAAATACAGGTAGAAAACTCGGCATTGCAGGCTAAAAACGTTAAGTTGGGTATTGATGCGCAGATCAATTCGTTATATGTTAACTATTTATCGGGCCTTGATCTGATAAAATTGGGGCAGGCCAACGTAGCTATTGCCAGGCGTAATCTTGAAATTACTTTAGATAAGTATAAACTAGGTAACATCACTCCGCTTGAAGTGCGTCAGGCCGAAGAAAACTATATAAATGCGCAGGTTAATTTTCACGCGGCTGAGTATCAGGCTAAAAGTGCCGAAATAAGCTTAAAACAAATAACTAATAATATTAATATCCAATAATAAAATAAAAAGTTATTTTTGATGAGTAAATGACCCGATCATACAAAACCTGCTTACTCATTGATGACAATTACATTGATAATTTTGTCACGAGCAGGCTTTTGGAAAATTGCAAATTTGCAAGTAGTGTAGTAGTTCGCCAGTCGTCGGCCGCAGCCATTGAGTCGTTAAGAGACGGTACCGTAATTCCCGATGTAATATTTTTAGATCTGAGAATGCCTGTTATGGATGGCTTTGAATTTTTGCAGGAATACGACAAGCTTAACATTCCAAAGGATGGTATAAAGGTATTTATGCTGTCTTCATCGCTTGACCCTACTGATCTTCGTAGGTCGCTTGCCAATAAATACATCACCCAATTTCTTCACAAACCACTAACTAAAAAAATACTGGAAGAACTTTCATGATCTTAGTTGCGGATAGCGGATCATCAAAAACAGATTGGTTGCTTAAACAACCCGGCCAGGACCCCGTCGAGTTTCGTACCCCGGGGCTGAATCCATATTTTTTAACGGAGAAAGAAATAGTTAAGATTTTACAGGACAGGGGTGCTGATATGCTCGCCTACAGTAGTAAGATTACAGAGATCTATTTTTTTGGTGCAGGGTGTTCAGGGCCCGACAGGCACGAGATCGTATCCAACGCTTTAAGCCAGTTATTCCCTAAGGCATATATAAGTGTTGATAGCGATCTGCTTGCATCGGCGTATGCCACATGCGGGCACGAGAAAGGGCTTTGCTGTGTTTTAGGCACAGGCTCAAATATTTCTTTTTTTGATGGGGAGGATATCCATTCGGGTAAGCATGGGCTGGGTTTTATTTTGGGCGATGAGGGATCGGGCAATTGGTTTGGTAAAGTGCTGATAACCGACTTTTTATATGGCGAGATGCCTTATGAGGTACATACGTTGTTTGAAAACACTTATGAGCTTAGTAAAGAAGTTGTGATGCAAAACATTTATCAAAAACCTGCCGCTAACGCTTACCTGGCATCATTCGCAAGGTTTTTAAATGTGATAAGGCGCACGCAGTACGGCCAGGATCTGCTGAAAAAAGGCTTCTTAGAATTTATTGAGACCAATATAAAATCGTATCCCCAATATCTTGATCATAAATGCCATTTTGTAGGATCAATAGCCTACACCTTTGCACCCGAGCTTACCGCGCTCTGTAAAGCCAACGGCGTACATGTTGGCAAGATCATCAAGCAGCCGATACATGACCTGCTGACTTTTATTTTAAGCAGAGAGGCTTTGTAATTGCTGAATCCCTAAATTTGAACAATGAACGTCGAGGTAAAAGAACTCACAAAAATTTACGGATCACAAAAAGCGGTTAATGATATTTCGTTTAGCGCGGGTTTAGGCGTACTTGGATTTTTGGGCCCCAATGGAGCAGGCAAATCGACCACCATGAAAATGCTAACCTGCTTTTTGCCGCCAACAAGTGGCAGTGCCGATATCTGCGGATTTAGCGTGGATAAGCAATCTTTACAGGTGCGCAGCAATATTGGCTATCTCCCTGAGAATAATCCGCTTTATACAGGCATGTATGTAAAGGAAGCACTTGCTTTTGTGGCGGACATACACAATATTGAACAACCCGCTAAGCGCATTGCGGAGGTTATTGAATTGACCGGTTTAGCCGATGAGCAACACAAAAAAATAGGGCAACTTTCAAAAGGGTACAGGCAGCGGGTAGGGCTGGCACAGGCCATTTTGCATGATCCGCCGGTTTTGATATTGGACGAGCCAACCTCAGGGCTTGACCCTAATCAGCTCATCGGCATAAGGCAGTTGATACGCGATCTGGGTAAAACAAAAACGGTTATTATATCTACCCATATTATGCAGGAGGTTGAGGCTATTTGCGACACGGTGATCATTATAAATAAGGGAAAGATTGTAGCTAACAATACTTTGGATGGCCTGCTGGCTGCCCACAAAACAAATTCATTAGAGAAAGTATTTGTAAAGCTGACGAATAACGCGGTTAGCTCTGCAAACTAAACGCATGAAAAAGTATTTTTTTACCACACTGCTTTTGGCAATTACCGCTTTTACCTGTCTTGCTCAGGAAGAAGGCAGGATGAGCATTGGCGTTGATGCAGGTATACCCCTAGGCGCATCGGCTGAGGACTTTGCTTCGATTATTGGCGGATCATTAAAGGCAGAAAACCCGATAGGTGATGCGAATCTGATCACCATTTCAATAGGTTACTCATCGCTATCTGCAAAAAGTATGCTGCTGGGTGCCAATATAAAGCCGCCCGCCACAATTTTTACACCTTTAAAGATCGGGTTAAAACACAGGCTTGCCGGCCCGCTATTTATAGAAGCCCAAACAGGTGCCGCATTTGAGATACGCGGCAGGCGCAGTACACGCTTTGTTTATGCACCGGGCCTGGTTTGCAATATTAATAAGTTTGATCTGGGTGTGCGATATGAGGGCTGGGTGGGTAGCGGAGGAACGATTAGTCAGGTAGCTGCAAGGTTGGGGTTTAGTTGGTAAGCTGAAAGTTCCCAATATCCGTTTCAAAAGCGTTTCACGAAAAGCGTAAAATTGAATTATTTTCAATTCGCTTTAAATCACATACTTGCAGCTATTCTACAGCGAAATTTCCTGACGAATAAGTAGTTTCATTTTGTTTCATATTTAAAAATTTAAATAGTGTAATTTGTTGATATATAGACTTTTATAAACTTTACCCGTTTCAGCCGTTTCATTTGTTTCATATATTTTGTGAAACACGCTATCATGAATAACGCCGCGGAGTTGTTACCGTGGAATCACTATGAATAAAAGAAAATTGTAACAGATTGCACCTGACCGCGTCTTAAGGGTATAATAAAGGAAATGCATAAGGATAACGTATTTGCAAAATATATAGCTTATTAATATGATTTAGATAATATTTTTATCTTTGTACTAACTTAATATCAATTCACAACTTTTATTAACCTTAAAAAACAATTCATGAAAAAAATTCTATTAGCAACCTTATTATTTGTAGGTGTAGCAGCAACAAGTTTCGCACAAGATGGCGGTAAATTTAGCGTTGGCGTTGAAGCAGGTTTACCTGTTGGCGACGTTTCAAATGCCTTCAACTTTGTAATTGGTGGTTCATTAAAATATGATCTTCCAATCGCCACAGCTACTAACTTTACTATTTCTGCCGGTTACAGTTCATTCCAGGGCAAATCTATTTCAGGTTTTAAAATTCCTGCGGCGGGTTTCGTTCCGGTAAAAGCCGGTATCAAATACTTCTTTGCCGAGTCTTTCTACGGTGAGGCACAAGTAGGTGCTGCTTTCTCTACTCAAAGCGGCGGCGGTACTGCATTTGCTTATTCTCCTGGTATCGGCTACAAATTTAGCGATGTAGTGGATCTTGGCATTCGTTATGAAGCTTGGTCAAAAGATGGTACAGTTGGCCAAATTGGTGCCCGTTTAGGTTTCAGCTTCTAATTTTAAAACTTTTGCGTAGCCATACGCAAACATAAAAAGGTCCTCGGTTTAACCGGGGGCCTTTTTTGTTTGAGCAAATATTGTTGTAATTTCGGCGTTCAAGGCATTGCTGTGTATAGTATCCTCAAAAAAGAAATTACTTCTTATTTAAGTTCATTGGTAGCCTATTTTACTATAGGCGTGTTTTTAGTAGTGCTCGGGCTTTTTTTATGGGTGTTCCCTGATTCTAGCATCCTGGATTACGGCTACGCCGGACTGGATAGTCTATTCAATACCGCTCCTTACCTGTTCATGTTCCTGGTGCCGGCCATAACCATGCGCTCCATAGCCGAAGAGCGTCGCGAAGGCACTTTTGAATTGCTGGCAACACGGCCGCTAACCCATTTGCAAATAGTGTTAGGTAAGTACGTTGCTGCGGTAATTATCGTGCTGTTTGCGCTGCTGCCCACACTGGTTTACTACTACTCTGTCTATACGCTCGGCGCTCCACAGGGCAATATTGATACCGGCGCGGTAATAGGCTCTTACATAGGTTTGTTTTTGTTGGGAAGCGCATTTGCAGCCATAGGTTTGTTTGCATCAGCAGTTACAGGCAACCAGATCATCGCTTTTATCATCGCGGTATTTACCTGCTTCTTCTTTTACAGTGGTTTTGATTCATTGAGCACTTTGCTTTCGATGCAAAATTTAGGCGTGCAGCGCCTGGGTATCACACAGCATTATACGTCAATAAGTCGGGGAGTATTAGATACCCGCGACTTGGTTTACTTTATTGTATTGACAGGTTTCTTTTTATGCCTTACGCTGTTTGTATTGTTGAGGCAACGCCAAAAAAGCCTGCGCGAGGAACCCCTGGCGCAAGTATTGGTTGGGTTGGTTGTACTTATGCTGATATCGGCATTCACATTTACCCGCATTGATTTTACCAAAGAGAAACGTTATACCATTTCTCAAACCAGTCGCGACATTTTGACCAAGCTACCTGCCAATATAAAGGTTACCGTTTACCTGCAAGGCGACCTGACCGGTGGTATGAAGCGTTTACAGAGCGAAACCCGCGATATGCTATCAGACCTGCAGGCTTACAGCGGTAGCAAGCTACAATTTGAGTTTGTTGATCCGCTGGTGGGCCAAACAGCAGAGCAGCAGGAGCAGACTGTATCGAAATTACAAGCCTGGGGGCTTGAGCCAACCAGCCTGGGTGTCCCTACCGAAAATGGGATGAACCAACAGATAATTGTTCCCGCCGCCATGCTGTCAAGCAATGGCAGGAATGTGCCGGTTAAGTTACTTTATCAGCAACGCGAAATGGGTCTGTCGGCTGATGAGGTGATCAATAACTCCATTCAAAATTTAGAGTACGCCTTTGTATCAGCCATAAAAAAAGTAAGCAGCGGCGGGAGAGCAGCAATCGGCTTTACCATAGGGCATGATGAATTGAATGATGCTCAACTGAACGATGCGATGGCCAGTTTGTCTGACGGTTTTTTAGTAGGCCGGGTTGATCTGCAAAGCATCCCTTTTGACAGCCTGCGGAATATTAAGATGCTGGTAATACCCAAGCCTGCAAAGCCCTTTACCGAAGCGGAGAAATTTAAGTTGGACCAATATATAATGCGAGGTGGCCGCGTGCTGTGGGCCATTGACCAGGTAAGTGCCGAGCTGGACAGCATGCGTGGTCACGGCGGCGAGCAAATGGCTTTCCCGAGGCAACTGAATCTTGACGATCAGTTGTTTGTTTACGGCGTTCGCATTAATTACGATCTGATAGCCGACATAAACAGCGCGCAAATACCCGTTAGCACCGGAAAGGTTGGCGGGCAGGCGCAGATCCAAATGGTGCCCTGGCTGTTTTATCCGATTTTTGTGCCGTGGTCCAAACATCCAATAGTTAAAAATCTGGAAGGTATATACAGTGAGTTCCCTTCAACCATTGACGTGCTTGATACAAAGGATACGCGCAAAACAGTGCTGCTAACATCATCCATCTACAATAAAAAACTAAAAACCCCGCATCAGTTATCGTTGCAGGCCATTGAGCAGGAACCAGATCCTAAAGCCTTCCAAAGCGAGCCCAAAATAACAGGTGTTTTACTGGAAGGTAAGTTTACGTCCAACTTTAAAAACCGCCCGCAGCCGGAAGGAGTAGGGGCTATCAGTACTACCGCCGAAAGTGTCCCTACCAAAATGATGGTGCTAAGCGACGGTGATATTTTTAAAAACCAGGTTAGCGCTGATGGTTCGCCGTTCCCTTTGGGGTACGACCATTATACGCGCCAGACCTTTGGTAATAAAAACCTTTTATTGAACATTGCAGACTATTTAACTGATGATTCAGGCTTGATCGACCTGCGTAATAAGGAGGTTCAATTGCGCTTGTTAGACAGGGCCCGCGTCAAAAGCGAAAAAATGTTTTGGCAGCTTTTAAATACAGTTGCGCCCTTGCTTTTGGTGTTAATATTTGCTATTTTTCAACATTATATACGCAGGCGTAAGTATGCTCGCTAAATTTTATACTTTTGATAATTAATCATTAATTATATATATGAGATTTATAGTTTCCACATCAACTTTGCTTAAGCAGTTACAGGCAGTAAGTGGGGCATTAAGCAGCAGTACGGTTTTACCCATATTGGAAAACTTTTTGTTCGAAATAAAGGAAGGAAACTTAACTATTTCGGCTACCGACCTGCAAACCAGCATGACTACCACTTTAACAGTGGAGGCTAAAGAGAATGGCCGTATAGCCATCCCATCGCGCATTTTGCTGGATACCTTGAAATCATTACCTGAGCAGCCCATAGCTTTTTCTGTTGATGATAACACTTTTGCTATTGAAATAAATGCCGGCGACGGTAAATATAAACTAAGCGGCGAAAACGGCGAGGACTTCCCGAAGATACCTGTTGTTGAGAACGCATCATCAGTAAACCTGCCTGCTTCCGTTTTATCAGAAGCTATTAACAAAACTATTTTCGCGGTAAGTAATGACGAGCTGCGCCCGGCCATGACAGGTGTTTACTGCCAGCTTTCGCCGCAGTACTTAACCTTTGTTGCTACTGATGCCCACAAACTGGTACGTTACCGCCGTTTGGATGCAAAGGCAGAAAGTGTTACATCTTTCATTCTGCCTAAAAAAGCATTGGCTTTGTTAAAGTCGGCTTTACCGTCAGATGATGTGAATGTATCCGTAGAGTACAACAGTACCAGCGCGTTTTTCAAGTTCAATAATATTAACCTGGTTTGCCGCCTTATAGACGAGCGCTACCCGGATTATGAAGCCGTTATACCACAAAACAATCCTAACAAGCTAAGCATAGATCGTTTGGCGTTTTTAGGCTCATTAAGCCGCGTTGCTATCTACGCCAATAAAACCACCCACCAGGTAAGATTGAAGATAACAGGCAGCGAGTTACATATATCATCAGAAGATATTGACTTTGCTAATGAGGCGCACGAGCGCTTAAACTGCCAGTACGAAGGAACCGATATGGAAATTGGTTTTAACGCCAGATTTTTGATAGAAATGTTGAAAAATTTAAGTGGAGAAGAAGTATCTTTGGAAATGTCTTCGCCAAACAGGGCAGGTTTATTACTGCCGCAGGGAGGGGATGAGAACGAAGATGTGCTGATGCTGGTTATGCCGGTGATGCTTAATAGTTATGCTTAAGTGTAAACTTAAATTATAGATCCAAAATCTAAGTCCGGTGTTAAAGCCGGACTTTTTTGTTGAACCCAGATAACAAAAGCCACAATTGTAAGTTAAATAGCAATTGGCTGCCCAATGAGGAATAAAACCAGCATATTATTATTGATCGCGCTTTTGGCAGGTATGCTATTTTCATGCAAGAAAATGGATGCCGATCTGCCGCCTGAACCAGGTGACGAGGCGCTTATGAATGTTGTTAATGCCACTGCTGATACACTCAATACTTTCCAGAACGGAACCCGTTTTAATTATACATCAAGTTTTTACCCGGGAGGTTCATTGGGTTACCTGAAAGTTTTAGCCGGCCCGCATCAGTATCAGATAAAAAAGAATGGTACGCCAAATGTGTTGTTAGATCTGCCTATGCAATTAGATAGCGGTAAAATTTATTCGTTTTTTATTGCAGGCAACACTGCCGACCGCGTTTTTTTAACGAAGGATGTATTTTTAGCAAGTAACGATATAGAGATCAGATTTGTTAACACTTCGCCCGGAATGACTTTTGACATCAATATTTCCGGTCATTTTAACAACACTAACCGTACCTTTAAATCGGCTACTGATTTTGTTAAGATGAACGCCGGTAAAAATCATTACGAAATATATCAGACAGGAAATCCGGTTCCGTTAAAAACAGGCGATTTAACTTTAGCCGACAGTCGAGTTTATACGCTGTTTACAAAGGGTACAGTAACCGGAACAGGCGATAATGCTTTTGATGTAAAATTGATACTAAACAGATAAAATGAGATCCGCGTTACTACGTATTAAATCTAAGGGAGCTACCTATTTGTGGGTATGTTTCGCAGGACTGCTTTTAATATCAGGAATCATGTCGTGTGGTAAAGCAAATAACGCTCTTCCGGTTGGAGCAAACATCCAGTTTCAAGTAGTTAATCTCAGTCCAGATCTGCGCCCCATAAACCTGTATGTAGGTTTTAATAAAAGAAATGCTACTTACAGCTATCCAACCCCGTCAGGCTATTTTTCTATGACTTCGGTTGATACGCCATTGCAAATACGGTCGGCATTGGCAACCGTATCTAGCGCAAATTTAATTTCTCTGGATACGATACTAAGGGCTAATACCAAATACACCTTGTTTGTTACCGGCCTGCGGACAGATTCATCTATTACCGGGATTTTCACCACTGATACTTCGTCTACCAGTACGCCGGGGCGGGGGAAAGTAAGATTTATTAATGCCTCGCCACGTTCTACGGGGTTAGACGTTACAGCCAATGGCACTGCCGCGTTTACCAACCGCGGCTATAAAACGGTATCAAAATTTATAGAGATGGCACCGGGCAGCTATGATTTTAAAATAACGCCGACAGGTATCCCTGCAAACGTGTTATTTACCATTAACCGGGTAAGCGTACAGGATGGTAAGTTGTTAACCATATACGCTTACGGAATGGCGGGGCGCACAGATTCTGCCGCATTTGGTGCGGGAGTTATAGCTAACAAATAAAGCTTTAACCATATATATTTATATTTTTGCCCAAAACATACAAAGCCTTTGGAACTCATCAAGCAACTTATCGATTTTATTCTCCATATAGATACGCATCTGTCTACCATAATCAGCCAGTATCAGGGTTGGACATATCTTATATTATTTGTTATAATTTTTGCTGAGACCGGCTTTGTGGTAACACCTTTCCTGCCCGGCGACTCATTGCTATTTGCCGCAGGAGCGTTGATTGCAGGAGGTAATACAGGTTTGGATATTTATTTGCTATCGCTGATATTGATTGTGGCTGCTATAAGCGGTAATACAGTTAATTATACACTGGGTAAGATATTGGGCGATAAAGTATTTAAACCCAACAATCGCATACTTAAACTGGAGTACTATAACCAAACACATGCGTTCTTTGAAAAGCATGGCGGCAAAGCGGTAATTTTTAGCCGCTTTATGCCAATAATACGCACTATAGCCCCATTTGTTGCCGGAGTTGGCCACATGCCTTTCGGGCGGTACTCATTGTATAACATCATCGGCGGGGTAACCTGGATAGTGGTATTCCTGTTTGCAGGTTTTATTTTGGGCAACGTGCAGTTCTTTAAAGAACACTTTTCATTGATCGGCATCGGTATTATTGTGGTATCGCTGATACCGCCGATAGTAGCTGGTGTAAAGAGTCGGATAAAAAAGTAACTATTCTACTGTAGGCGCGTTGCCGAAAGTTTTCCGCTTTTTTTTGCCCCTGTAACTAAACCAGGTAGAATAAGCCACCGGTATCAAAAAATACATAAAACCACTTAGACCATAATATTGGGCTGGTACCAAACAGGTAACCGTCATAGAC
This sequence comes from uncultured Mucilaginibacter sp., assembly GCF_946479965.1. Next base: position 36,134 of record NZ_CAMLHX010000023.1, read on the forward strand.
AAAATACATACAAATACGCAAATAAGATTGATTCCCGCCAGCGTTGCGGTTTCAAACAACTCCGGAGCGGTAAGGCCTATTTGCGACGCGAATTTTTTTGCATTCCGGTACATTAAATAGAACAACAGGTGCATTACCAAAAAGCCCGCGCCATACACAAGCATCAGTTCTCTCACCTGTTCGGTTCGTATCATAAGATGTTTAGTTTCCTGATCGGCGAAAATGAACACGGAGAGAAATTTTAAAGGGTATGCATATATCAGTACAACAAACAACAGGAAAGCGTTAAGTACAAGCGTAAGATTATCCTTTAAACCAAACCGTCTGAAGAAAATATTCTGCAGGTTCCATAAACGAAAAAGCACGGTAAAACATATTGCGAAACTGATAGTGCCCTTCATTGTCTCATACAACTCGTCGAAGGTTTTGGGTACTTCAATAGAAACGATAATTAGCGTTAGCGCGAATGCGAAAACAGCATCGCTGAACGTTTCTAATCTGGAAGGTTCATGGCTGCGCCACGCAATGGAATCTGAATGTAGTTTGGCTGCTTTTGTTCTTAGCATGATCAGTTAAGGTTGAATGGTGCTATTTTTCCTGCCTTAAATATACTTTCTTCTTTTTGAATTTTTAAACGATCTGCAGCACTTAATTGCTTTGCTATGAGTTTATTCAGATCAGGCTGCCCTGCATCAACCCAGGCCGAGTACCAGTAACTGCCAACAGACAACACTGCCGACCGCATGCGGCGTTGCACCATGCCCCGCAAAAGCTTTTGATAGGCCCTGCTGTAGGCCACTGAGTAGTCTTTAACCTTGCGCGTGCCACGGATGGTCATGGTGTATTTTTTTAAGGCAGGGAAGGTTCTATTAAGCTTCCGTTCCAATCGCAGCACAGAATCAGCTTCGCTAAAAGATACGCGGCAGATCTTAAATGCCTCGGTAAGCGGGTTTTCAATATATCGCGCTTTGCCCGCGTAACAGTTATAGTTAGCCGCGAATAGTTCAGGCAGACGGCTTTCCCAAAGTGCGTGTATTCCATTCTGGTGGGTGAGTTGCCCATCATAATTGCTGTGCAGATGCAGCGGTACATGTGCATCAGCTAAATAATGCCCCAAATTAGCCGACGCGGTTAGTATGGCCGTAGTATCGTGTTTCTTAAAGGCATCAACCAACCTGTAATATTGCGACTGGATGGCCCATGGCACAGTGCCGTATTTATTCAAGGTATCTGCCGAAAATTTCTTTGCAGCGTCCGTCCAGCGGCGGGGTATTGTGGTAAAAGGCTTTTTGCCGTAGTGGTCCGCATTCAGGAAGTGGTGCGGCGCTTCTGTAGAGTCTACGTAACGGCGTTTATCGGCGCTGATGGCATGATCGGTTATAAAACCAATATTGGCCCTGTAGAAGCCTGCCATGGCCTTAGGTAAAATAAAAACAGCTAGCCGGTTGATGCGGTAATGCGCAAAAAAGCCCCAGGAGGAGCATGTTAGTATAAGCAGTAATGCCGCAATAAGTCGGGCAGTGCACTTCATTAAGGCTGGTTGTTGTTTGATGCTGAAAAATAGGCAGTTTCAATCTTTAAAACTAATTTAAAAAAGTCATTTGTTTTTAAATTAAAACGTCATATATTTGCAGTCCTTAAATAAGAACAGAAAGAATAGAGCTACAATGGCAAATCATAAATCATCATTAAAAAGGATCAGATCAAACGCTGCGAAGCGTCTGCGTAATCGTTATCAGGCAAAAACCACCAGAAACGCTATCAAGAAATTAAGAACCACCACCAGCAAAGCTGATGCAAGTGCTCTTTTATCTAAAGTGATCTCTATGCTTGACCGTTTAGCTAAAAAGAACGTTATTCACAAGAATAAAGCTTCTAACAATAAATCAAAGCTTACTAAATTCGTTAACGGATTAAGCTAATCATATTTTAAACTTTCGGGTTTAGAAAGCGATGGGTTGTATAACTCATCGCTTTTTTTGTACCTTGAACTTGTGGAACCTTACCAGGAAAAAATAAGTATTAAAGCGTGGGCCGAAGAGGACCGCCCGCGCGAGAAGCTAAGTAGCCAGGGCCGAAGGGCATTAACGGACGCTGAACTAATAGCCATTCTGATTGGATCAGGCAGCCGTACAGAATCTGCAGTTGAGCTAAGCAAACGGATCCTTCATCATTATGGTAACGATCTGAACAAGCTGGGCAAGGCATCGGTAACGGAATTATCCCGCTTTAAAGGCATCGGCGAAGCCAAAGCCATATCAATTATAGCCGCGTTAGAAATCGGTCGCCGGCGTAACGATACCGAAAGTAAAGAGCCCGACAAGATAAACAGCAGCAGGGATAGTTACAATGTAATGCGCAGGCACCTGATGGACCTTGGCCATGAAGAGTTTTGGATAATACTGCTTAACCAGGGCGGCAAGGTGATCTCAGCAGAACTAATAAGCAAAGGCGGGCTGACCGGTACCGTAGCCGACCCAAAGATAATTTTTAGTGTAGCCTTGCAGCACCAGGCTGTTTCTATTATACTAAGTCATAATCACCCATCCGGTACCTTAAGGCCAAGTCAGTTGGATATTGATCTTACCAAAAAGATTACAGCTGCCGGCCGTATGTTGGAGATCAACGTGTTGGATCATATCATATTTACGAATGAGGGCTTTTATAGTTTTGCGGATGAAGGGATTATGTGATGTCGGATTTCGGATTTTCGATTTCGGATTTATGTATATCGAATTTCGAATGTTCAATTTCGATTTTTTTGGTTAAAGCAGGCTTCTTTCATAAATCGAAAATAATCGATAAATTTGCACTATGGAACTGGATGTAAAGAGAGTAGAGCGGATATCAAAAGCATTAGGCGATCCATATCGCTTAAAAATAATGGAAATGGCTAAATGCCAGGCCGAGAACAACTGGCTAAAGTGCTCGTGCGTGATGGAGAACATTGAATTGGCGCAGTCTACCATATCTCACCACATTAGTCAGTTAGTTGATGCAGACCTGCTGCTTACCGAGAAAGATGGCCGTAATGTGCGCTACCGGGTTAATAAAGAAGTACTGGATGCCTATATTAAATTTCTTGGCGTTTTAGCCAACTAAAAAAAAATTGAAATAATTAATCGAAATATTTCGATATATCAATTTAATGTGTTTATATTTGCTTCGGATTTAATGGGAACATTGTCTGATAAAACATCGAAAAATTTAAATATATAAATAAATGAAAAAGTTAGAAAACAAAGTTGCCGTAGTTACCGGTGGTAACAGCGGTATAGGTTTAGCGGCAGCCAAATTATATGCACAGCAAGGCGCTAAAGTGGCCATAACCGGCCGTAACAAAACAACACTTGATGCTGCCATAACAGAAATAGGAGAGGGCGCTATCGGTTTTATAAGTGACGTATCTGACGTTGCAAGCATTGCTCCGGCCTATCAAAAAGTAGCCGAAGCTTTGGGTAAAATTGACGTACTAGTGGTTAACGCGGGTGTATACGCCGGTGCGCCGTTGGCGGATCTTACTGAGGAAACTTTCGATCAGTTAAGCGACATTAATTTTAAAGGCGCGTTCTTCTCGGTACAAAAGGCCTTGCCTTATCTGAATGATGGTGCTTCGGTTATCATTACTTCATCGGCTGTAAGCAACAAAGCGTTTGGTGATGCAGCAGTTTACGCGGCTACTAAGGCAGCAACCACTTCATTGGCCAGAAGTTTATCACAATCATTGCTCGACAGGAAAATCCGTGTTAATGTGTTATCTCCCGGCCCCGTTGAAACACCAATATTCGGTCGTAATGGTGCCAGTGCAGAAGAAGTTGACGGTATGAAAGCTTATATGGCAGAAATGACCCCGATTAAACGTATTGGTAATGTGGAAGAAATAGCCGAAGGCTACCTGTACCTGGCATCAGACGACTCTAAGTTTATGGTGGGCGGAGATTTGGTGTTAGACGGTGGCTTCAGCAGGTTTTAATTAAGGTAAAAGTTTAAAGGCGAAAGCTGAAAGGTAAAAGGTTTGGATGGAGGCGACTGTTTGGGTCGCCTCTTTTTTGTGGGGGTTACTTTTTGCTTGTATAAGGTATTAATAATAAAACCTTATCGGCCATGATCAAGCTTTACATTATTTATTTTGCGTTGGGTGCTTATGTGTTTTTGGAAAGTGTTGTAACGTGGGTTTTTGCTCCCTTTAACGATTGTAATGATGTGTTTACGTGGATGGCATTGATATCTTCGGCTGTGTTGTTTTTAATAGCCACTCCTTTGCTGTTATATAAAGGGAAAATGGCAGTTAAGGTCGCTTCAATAAGTTTGGGCGGTATTCTTCCGTTTGCTGTTTATTGGCTTACCTACATTTACCAATACGAGAGCTTCATGCGCAATACCGAAAACAAAATTATTTTGATTGCAGCAGGAGTTTATGCGCTTGCTATATTCTTAACCATAAAATATATTATGCAACCTTTTCAACCCCCGGTATTGAAAACACGGACAAAAATTATCGTAACTTTTCTGCATGCCGGTTTGGTAATCGCATATTTTCTTTATTTTTTTATTAGGTAATAGCAACAAATAATGCTGATAAGTGATAACTGTCAGTATTTTTTATTTAAAACAAGCCTAACTTTATAAGGTTAACTAAATAAAAACACGCCATGATAACACCAGACGACCAACTATTACCGGACGATTCACAACCCGAAGATGTTGAGCAAACCAGTCAGCAGGATATTCACTCCAACGGTTTTGATGATGACGAATTGATAGCCGATAATACAGAAGATGAATCAGACGCTTTAAAACAAGCTTATGATGCTTCAGAACCATCATATACATTGAATTTAGATGATGATCCGAAGGGTGACGAGTAAGATAATTAGTAGATAAATCTTGCTCCGCTTTGTTCCATTTGTTTCACCCTCGCAAGCGGAGCAAAGCGTTAGTGTGTTAGTGTTGGGTCTGTCAGCACAAAGCCGCTCTCATCCTCTTTGGCTTTGTAAACAGCGGTTGGGCTGGTGGTCACCATTATCTCGAGCGTTGGCCATACAATACCGTTAAACAAATGTCCGGCGCGCACAGTAAAATCGCTTTGGCTCACGCTCATGTGCACATGCACCACTTGCTTGCCGTTGTATATGCCTATGTTACCAACGAAGGAAACTATCTCTGCCTGCTGCTTTACGGTGTAGATATGGTACATCTGCTTATCGCGGTCATAACTTCCCAATCTGCCCGAGCTAATGGCACCCACGCCGTTAAACTGCGCAAACTGAATGTTCTCCTTCACGGCAAAGTCTGTCATGCCCGATAGTATGTCGTCACCGCGGTACAGCACAACGATGTAGGTTTTGGTGGTGCCGTTGGTGCTAAGTAATTTATACTTCATCGCAGGTGCTTTCCCCTTCTCAATAACCTGACCGGGTTTTACATATTCGTCCTGCTGGGCCAGCGCCATTTGAGCTGTTAGCAGCAGTAGTACAATGGGTAGTAGTCTTTTCATGGTTTTATCTATTATTTATTAGCTATCGCTGCGCGATATTTTGCTTCATCAAATTCCTTTTCGCTTTTGGCAATTACCACTGTTGCCATACCGTTGCCTATCATATTGGTAATGGCCCTCGCTTCAGACATGAACCTGTCCACACCCAACAGGATCGCCACACCCTCAACAGGTATCACCTTAATGGCAGTAAGCGTTGAAGCCAGTACAATAAAGCCGCTGCCGGTAACGCCCGCCGCACCTTTTGAGGTGACCATCAGGATGCCTATTATAGTCAGCTGCTGCTCCCAAGTCAACGGGATGTTGAACACCTGCCCCAAAAATATAACCGACATGGACAGGTAAATGGTTGTGCCATCCAGGTTAAAGGAATACCCCGCCGGGATAACCAGCCCCACCACAGATTTTGAACAGCCGAAGGCTTCCATCTTTTCCATCATGGCAGGTAGCACGGGCTCGGATGAGGAGGTGCCCAGAACGATCAGTATTTCCTGCCGGATGAATTTAAGGTACTGCCAAAGACTGAACTTATATAGGTAGCAAATAAGATTAAGCACTACGAAAATAAACAAGAACATTGTCAGATACACCGAGCCCATCAACTTGGCCAAAGGCTGCAATGTGGATATTCCGTACTTACCCACCGTAAAGGCCATCCCACCAAAGGCGCCAATTGGGGCCACCTTCATCACCATGTGCATAATATTGAAGAACACTTTAGAGATCTTTTCAAACAGATCAACTACCGTATGGCCGCGCTCGCCCATGCGGCTTAGCGCTATCCCGAATAGTATAGCAAAGAAGAGGATCTGTAAAATATCGCCTTTGGCAAAAGCATCGAAGAAATTGGGAGGTACTATATGGGCGATGAAATCGCCCCAATGCATTGCAGAAGCGGCCTTTTCGTATTCGTCCAGTTTAGTGGTATCCACCTTTACGTGGCTAACAAAGCCGGCACCTGGTTTAAGCAGGTTGCATACAACAACGCCAATCACTAAAGCAAATGTGGTTACAATCTCGAAATACAAAAGCGCCTTACCGCCTACGCGGCCCACCTTCTTCATATCGCGCATACCGGCTACCCCAAGCACAATGGTTAGGAATATGATCGGCGCGATCAGCATGGTAATCAGGTTAATAAATGTTTTGCTGATAAGCTGCGCGGTTGGCGCGAAAGATGGAAAGTATAAACCGGTTATTACACCAAGCGCAATGGCTACTAAAACCTGGAAGGTAAGGTTGGCGAATAATCGTTTCATGCTAACACAATAATACGATTATAACCTGTAAAACACTGAAATAAAAAACCGCTTACCGGCGGGCTCCTCTCCCGAAAATAAGCGGTTCTTTTAAATTATTACCCCGTAAAGTTTGCGCTTGACTTTAAAAGGCATCGTAATATCATTTACTTATAATACAGACCAATATTGCTCTAAAAAGTTTAATGGCGATGTTATTATGCAATAAAAATTATTTTGCTCAACGCTCAATTTACTATCTTCGTTGGTATGTCACCTTCGGAAGCAAAACAACAAATAGACCAACTATCGGCAGAGCTAAAACAGCACACATATAATTATTATGTGTTGGCTATGCCCACGGTAACTGATTTTGAATTTGATAAAAAGCTGGAACGACTGGCTGTTCTTGAAAAGCAGTTTCCGGAGCTTCTGGATCCTGATTCGCCTACACAAAAGGTCGGAGGTTTTATTACCAAGGAGTTTACCACTGTAAAGCACCGCTGGCCCATGCTATCATTGGGTAATACTTACAACGCCCAGGAACTGCTTGATTTTGATCAGCGCATCCGTAAAGCAATAGGCGATAACTTTGAGTATGTATGCGAGTTGAAGTTTGATGGTTTATCTATGAGTCTTACTTACGAGCAAGGCAAACTGGTTAGGGCCGTAACCCGCGGCGATGGAACGCAGGGGGACGATGTAACTACCAACGTACGCACCATACATACTATACCGAAGCGGCTACATGGCAGCGGCTACCCTGATGAGTTTGAGATCCGCGGCGAGGTGTTTATGCACCTTAAAGCTTTTGAACGCCTTAACCAGGAGCGGGTAGATAATGGTGAGCAACCCTATGCCAATCCGCGCAACTTTGCATCGGGCACTATAAAGCTACAGGACTCAAGCGAGGTGGCTAAGCGCCCGCTGGATTGTTTTTTATATGGACTGTATACCGAAAAGACGCTTTTTAAAACCCATTGGGAAAGTTTGCAGGCAGTTAAAGCCTGGGGCTTCCATGTAAATGATGAAAGCAGGCTGTGCAAAAATATAGATGACGTACTGGCTTTTATAACCGAATGGGATAAACGCCGTTTTGAATTGAGCTATGATATAGATGGTATAGTTATCAAAGTGAATAGCTACGGTCAGCAGCAGGAACTGGGCTTTACGGCCAAATCACCGCGTTGGGCCATATCCTACAAATACAAAGCAGAGCAGGTGCAAACGCAGCTGCAGGCGGTTACCTACCAGGTGGGCCGCACGGGAGCGGTTACTCCTGTGGCTAACCTCAAACCCGTTTTATTGGCAGGCACTACGGTTAAGCGCGCCACACTGCACAACGCTAACGAAATGCTTCGGCTTGACCTGCACGAAGGTGATTGGGTATACGTAGAGAAGGGAGGCGAGATTATCCCCAAGATAATCAGCGTAAATCTGGAAAAGCGCGATCCATCGGCATCAGCTATTGAATACATTACCAATTGTCCGGCATGCCAAACCATGCTGAAACGTCAAGAAGGTGAAGCTGCGTTTTATTGCCCGAATGATGAAGGTTGCCCGCCACAGATAACCGGCAAAATGCAGCATTTTATCGGCAGGAAGGCTATGAATATTGATGGTTTGGGTGATGAGACGATTGATAACCTTTATCAGCGTGGTTTTATCAGGCATATCAGCGATCTGTATTTTTTAAAAGATCATGAAGATGATCTGAAGAAAATGGAGCGTTTTGGCGAAAAGTCTATTACTAATATGCTGGATGGTATTGAGCGCTCTAAAGAAATGCCTTTTGAAAAGGTGCTGTTTGGTTTGGGGATCCGATTTATTGGCGAAACCGTTGCTAAAAAACTGGCGGCTTATTTTAAGAATATTGATAACTTGATGGCGGCCCAATTTGAGGAACTGATTGCCGTTGACGAAATAGGCGACCGCATAGCGCATAGCCTGATAGAATACTTTGGCGAAGAAAAACATCGGGAAGAAATTGGAAAGCTGAAATCAGCAGGTTTGCAGTTTGTGGTGGAAGAGAAAGAAGTTACCCTGGCAAGCGATAAATTTGCCGGCAAGAGCTTTATTATTTCGGGCGTGTTTGAGAAATTCTCGCGCGATGAGTTGAAGGATATTATTGAGCAAAACGGCGGCAAAATATTGAGCAGTATATCAGCTAAACTCAACTACCTGGTGGCCGGCGACAATATGGGTCCGGCAAAACTGGAGAAAGCGCAAAAACTGAATATTCCTATTATTAGCGATGATGAGTTGATGGCGATGTTGGATTGATTGAGCGAAAAGTGGTGTTCCAAAACCCAGCAGCGAGTGTTCCAAAGTGTTCCAAAAACGAAGATATTTTTTAAAACCCCACAAGCAATTGAAAAACAGATTATTAGGCGCCAACTACAGCTAAATTTACTGACTTATAAGTAGTTTCAAAGTGTTCCAAACTGTTCCACCTAAAAATGTTAAGGCGTTAAAAATCAAGCATTTAATACCGTCAACACGTTTACAGTTTTTTAGATGCTTTATATTTTTTGGAACACCGCGGTGGGCTGAGAAATTGATGATTTTTGTTTAATATCTGATCTTAAATTTCTTTAAGATCAAACTAAAAAGCCACATCGGGCCTATCAGCATAAATTTAAAATCCTGCGCGAAGATGGGTCTGCGGCCTTCTTTTTTATAGCCTATCAGTTGCCCAATATTCCCTATAACAAACAGTATTAAGCCAATTTGTGCCAATACAAAGTTCTGCTCTAATGACACAATTACATAACTAAAGACACCCAGGCAAAATAACATCAGGTAAGACAGCATTGGCGACAGGCGCAGATAATAATAAAGAGAAAACGCCACTACAAACGACGCCCAGTTGACGAAGGTTTGGTTCTTACCCAAAAACTCAAGTTGCGGGAAGGGGATGGACCATACAAAAGCCAGTATACCAAAGCTAACCAACGGGATACAGAAATAATTGATAACGCGGTTAGTTGGATTAGTATGAAACGATGCATACTCATCCAGTTGAACATCTACAGGGCGCTTCTCAATTTGCGGCTGTTTAGCTTTGGGTTGATTTTTCATAAAGCCTATAAAAGAAGTAATGCCGAACTTGCTTCGACATCTCACTTATGGTGAGACGCTAAAACATGTTCAGCATGACATAATTAATTATTTCTTACTTAGCAAATGCTACCGAGCGGGTTTCTCTGATCACCGTAACCTTGATCTGGCCCGGATAGGTCATTTCAGTTTGGATACGGTTAGAGATATCAGCCGCCAACGTTTCTGATTGCGCATCGCTTATCTTTTCACTTTCTACCACCACCCGCAACTCGCGACCAGCCTGTATAGCGAAGGTTTTTTCAACTCCCGGGTAAGACATTGCCAACTCTTCCAATTCCTTTAAACGCTTGATATAGCTTTCAACCACCTCGCGGCGGGCACCAGGGCGTGCACCCGATATAGCATCACAAACCTGAATGATCGGAGACAGCATGGAGGTCATTTCTACCTCGTCGTGGTGAGCACCAATGGCGTTACATACTTCAGGGTGTTCTTTATACTTCTCGGCTAACTGCATACCTAAAATTGCGTGTGGCAATTCCGGGTTATCATCAGGCACTTTACCAATATCATGTAGTAAACCGGCACGCTTAGCAAGCTTAACATTCAGACCCAGTTCAGCAGCCATAGTAGCGCAAAAGTTAGCCACCTCGCGCGAGTGCTGTAACAGGTTTTGTCCGTATGATGAACGGTAGCGCATACGGCCCACCATTCTTATCAGTTCAGGGTGAAGGCCACTGATGCCTAAATCTATAACTGTACGCTCGCCTATCTCAACAATTTCTTCTTCTATCTGCTTACGTGTTTTGGCAACCACCTCCTCAATACGTGCCGGGTGAATACGTCCGTCAGTAACCAAACGGTGCATAGCCAAACGGGCTATCTCGCGGCGTACCGGGTCAAATCCCGAAAGAATAATAGCTTCCGGCGTATCGTCAACAATAATTTCAATACCGGTTGCAGCTTCCAGTGCGCGTATATTACGCCCTTCACGACCGATGATACGGCCCTTTATCTCGTCGTTCTCTATATTAAAGATAGATACTGTGTTCTCAATAGCAGCCTCGGTAGCGGTACGCTGTATGGTTTGTATAACTATCTTTTTAGCTTCTTTAGTAGCTGTTAGCTTGGCTTCGTCAACAATATCTTTTATCTGCGCCATGGCCTTGCTGCGGGCATCTTCACGCAGGTTTTCAACCAATTGATCTTTTGCTTCTTCAGCGGATATGCCCGCTATAGTTTCCAGTTGCTGTACATGCTGATTCTTTAACACGTCAACCTCTTCCTGTTTCTTAACTACTATCTCGGTTTGGCGCTCCAGGTTTTTACGGGTGTTATCCAGTTCGTTTTCCTTACGGGTAAGGTTCTCCAAACGCTGGTTGTACGATTGTTCTTTTTGTTTAACGCCGTTCTCACGCTGATTGATCTCGTTATTTTTGGCATTTATCTCCTGCTCGTGCTCGGCTTTCATCTGTAGAAAGCGCTCTTTAGCCTCCAACAATTTATTCTTTCTTAATATCTCCGCGTCATTCTCACCATCCCTCAAAATCTTTTTAACTTTTAGCTGAGCTGCTGCTTCCTGATCTTTAAAAAGCTTTCTCAGCAGGAACCGCCCTACAACGATACCCGTCGGGACGCCTATCAGCAACCCGATAATTACATATAAAATATTGGTCATTCTTTGTTTTAGGTTATATAAATAAAAAAACCGCGATTAAACTTCAAGCTCATGTATTTGAAAAACTTCATGCAGATACTTTGGGACCATGGGTTACCGCTAATACATTGTAGTAACGCATGCCCTCCTTGATCCTTGGATATTGAAGTGTTAAGTTTTCAATAGTGAACTCAAAATTTAACCGCGGTTAAATCTTAATTGCTCTTGTATGTAAAGAACGTTACTGCTTTGAAAAAAAGTCGTTCAGCAATTTGTCTAACTGATAAGTTTTTTCGGCCACCTCTGTATCTTCAACGGTAACCTTTTTTTCTGCTTTTAATGATGATGTGGCGTAATGCAACACACTCATAGCAAGCAAATCCTGCTTATCCCTAACCGCGTAATTTTCCTGATATTCTTTTATACGGTCGTTTATTAACTTAGCTGCCCTACGTATTATTTCTTCCTCTTCCATGTTCACCTTTAAGGGGTAAACTCTGTCAGCAATATTTATTTTTATTGAGATTTCTCCCATTTGAGCTTGTTCACTTTCTGCACTACTTTTTCAGTAATACAATACACTTGTCTATTTCCTGCACAAATTCGTTAATTTTTTGTTTAATGTCAACACTTTTTTCATTTGTTTCTGAAAATGACTTGGCTAACTTCAACGCTCTCAACTTTTCGTCGAGCTCTTTTGTCTTATTTTTGCTGGCATCCAACGCTACCGACAGCGACTCATTCTCCAATTTCAACAAGTCGTTTTCCTCCTGCAAGGCAGTGCACAGCTCTATTAACCTTTCGGCTTTGCTGATTACCTTATCTAAAGTTGCGGTAGTGCTCACTAATTGTTGATTTATTGAATTATTGAATTACTGAATTATTGATTTAATGTGTATGTTTTATTGATGTTTTAAATTATTGAATACGCAGGATCAGTAATTCAGTAATTCAATAATTCAATCCTTCAATAATTACTTACGTATCTCCGCTCCGGCTTCCTTCTCTAAGTTATACATAATTTTTTGCATAACGCTGTCAATGGTTTTGTCCGTCAGTGTTTTTTCTGCATCCTGTAAAACAAAGCTTAACGCGTATGATTTTTTACCTGCAGGAAGCTTGTCGCCCTCGTAAACATCAAAAATATCTACATCTTGTAAAAGCTTGCGCTCTGTGCGTTGAGCTATCCGTCTTAACTGATCAAACGTGATGTTCTTATCAACCAGCATTGACAGGTCGCGTTTAACTGCAGGGAATTTAGAAATCTCCTGATATACTATTTTGTTCTTTCTAACGATCTGCATGATCTGATCGAAACTGAAATCGGCATAAAAAACTTCGCGGTCTATATCGGTTTTCTTCAAAGCCTCTTTTCCTACTGCACCAAATTTAACCAGCGTTTTTCCGTTCTTGATGTAATTCAAGCCATATGCCATCTTTTTGCAGGTACAATCCTCCACTGTAGTATCTACAATACTTAATTTTTTCAAAATCCCATCAACAAGCGCCTTTAAATTATAGAACGACGAGGATTTTGCTTTTTGGTTCCAACCGGCGGCCGTTGCGTCCCCGGTCATGAATATTGCAAACCGTTGGCTCTCTATGTATTTATCCTCTTTTACGCTATATACTTTACCAAACTCATAAAACTTCAGATCAGCAGCCTGGCGGTTCTGGTTATAAGCAATAGCTTCTAAACCCGAAAATAGCATGGTTTGACGCATCACGTCCAGATCTGAGCTTAAGGGGTTTAATATCTTCACCGCTGAATCCAGATCATTAGCATAAGACGATTTAGTAAGAGAGTTAGATAATATCTCATTAAAGCCATTGGCAGTAAGCAAATCGCTTAACAAGTTCTGAACAGTGTCTTTCTCGGGTCTTTGCGAGGTGCTTAGCGATGCTCGCACTTGCGTTGGTATATGGATGTTGTTATAGCCATAAATCCGCAATATGTCCTCAATCACATCTACATCGCGGGTAACATCAACCCGGTAAGGAGGTATAAGCAACGATAAGCCTTCGGCAGTTTCGTTAACTATCTGCATCTCCAAGCCTGTAACAATGGCCTTGATTTCCTCATGGGGAATTAGCTGACCGATCAGTCTATCCACATTTTTGTAAGGCAATTCAACCGCGAAGGGTTGAACAGGATTAGGGTAAAAATCGATAATGTTTGATGAGATACTGCCACCGGCAACTTCTTTAATTAGCAATGCAGCACGCTTCAAAGCAAATACCGGCATATCAGGGTCAGTACCCCGTTCAAAGCGGAAGGAGGCATCAGTTTTCAGTCCGTGCCGTTTGGCGGTTTTACGAACTGAAACCGAATTGAAGTATGCGCTTTCTAAAAATATACTGGTTGTGCCTGCCGTTACACCCGAATCTATCCCGCCGAAGACACCGGCAATGCACATTGGCGCTTCAATGTTGCAGATCATCAGGTCATCGGCAGATAACTTGCGCTCTACATCGTCCAGGGCTTTAAACAACGTGCCCTCAGGGCAATTCTTAACAACCACTTTTCCGCCTTTAATAGCATCGGCATCAAAAGCATGCAGCGGCTGACCTAATTCGTGAAGTACATAGTTGGTAACATCAACAATATTATTGATAGCCCTTACGCCAATTACCGCCAAGCGCTCCTTTAACCATTGTGGCGACTCATTCACTTCGATGCCGGAAATAGTTAAACCAGCGTAACGCGGACTTGCGGCAATGTTTTCAACCTCAACCTCAATAACGCGACTTGTGTTGTCAATCTTGAAGGCAGATACATCAGGTTTGATGATCGTTGTTTTCAGAAATGCGGCAATATCACGAGCCGTACCTAAATGCGAGGTCGCATCGGCGCGGTTAGGTGTCAAACCGATCTCGAACATATAGTCGTCGTTCAGCTTAAAGTATTCTTTAGCGGGGGTACCTACCACGGCATCTTTGGCCAATACCATAATACCGGCATGATCTGTACCTAATCCTATTTCATCTTCAGCGCAGATCATCCCTTCAGATACCTCGCCTCTTATCTTTGACTTATTAATAGCAAACGGCTCGCCGGTAGATGGGTAAACGATAGTACCCACCATAGCAACCACCACCTTCTGCCCAGCAGCTACATTGGCAGCACCACAAACAATTTGCAGATCGGTACCGGTACCTACATCAACTTTGGTGATGCTCAGCCTGTCGGCGTTGGGGTGTTGGGTGCGTTCTTTTACGTAGCCTATTACCAGCCCTTCCAGTCCTCCGGGAACAGCCTGCACTTTCTCTAGGCTTTCTACCTCGAGGCCGGTGCCGGTCAATATGGTTGAGATCTCCTGTGGAGATTTATCGGTTTGGATGAATTCTTTAAGCCAATTATATGATATCTTCATTAATTCAGAATGATAATCGGCAAAGATAAGATTTAGACGGGAAGTAGGGAAGTAGCGATGCAGGAAAAGTAGGGAAGTCTGATTTGCATCTGTTAAGCAGATGTGTAAATTAGCATGCTGCCCTAACACATTAACGTTTGCTCCGCTTGCGAGGGTGAAACAAACGGAACAAAGCGGAGCAAGCTTTTTAGTAACTATTTGATTATAAATGGTTAATTTTTTAAGCGGAACAAAGTGAAACTACTTATTCGTCAGGAAGCTTAGCTGTGGAATTGAGTTAATGTGCTTATTGTCAGCTTGTTGCGAAAATGGCTATAAAGCGGAGCAAGATTTTATGCTTGTTATGACATTATATGACTGATAAAAATATACAAAAGTGGACCGTACTTGAAGAGCAGGACGTATCGCCGAGCCATTGGTTCCCTGTTACAAAACAGAAGGTAAAGCTTGCAAATAACAACGTTTACGACTACTATTTCTCTAAACTGGGCGATGTTGTACAGGTTTTAGCCATTACAAAACAAAACGAGGTGGTGTTGGTGAAGCAATACAAGCACGGCCTCGGCGAGGTGGTGTTGGAACTCCCTGGCGGTATGCAGCAAAAAGATACATCACTCATACAATCCGCTTTAAACGAGCTGGAGGAAGAGACAGGGATAAAAACTACCGCTAAGCAGCTTATCTCTCTTGGTAAAATTGCCATCAACCCAACCAAACTGAAACAGGTAACCTATGGGTTCATTATGTTTAATGCTGAGTTTAACTCGGTGCAGCAACTGGAGGACACAGAAGATATACAGATAGTATTAAAGCCCGCTCCAGAGGTGCTTCAATTAGCATTAAATGGAGGTATATGGGTTACAGACTCGGTGAGTTTTATTTTAAGAGCCGCTATGATGTATCCTGATGTATTTAGAGTGACAGAGGGGATTGGAACCCGTGATCTATAAAAAGCCTGATCAAAGATCCGGGGCCAATGGTTAAAACCGGCTAATAAAAAGGCCGTCTACTGATTACCAGAGACGGCCTTTTATTATAAAAATTTAACAAACCTTATAGTGGCATCGCATAAAAATTAACACCTAAATATTGGTATCCATTTTGCGCGTAAGGATAATCATACCTGTTAATTGTATAGGTATGGTTAACGCCCCCGGGATGGTAAAACACATGAACCGGAACCGAGCCAGGTACCTGGGTAGTATAGGCATAGAAGCTAATACCATGGTAAATATAGCCGTTTTGCTCATAAGGGTAATCAAACCTGTTAATTGTATAGGTATGGTTAGTTCCTGAAGGACTGTAAAACGCATGCACCGGCTGTGTGCCGTCAATCTGTGAAGCATATGCTTTAAAGTTTGTGCCTAAGTAAGTAAAACCATTTTGTTGATATGGGTAATCGTTAAAAAATGCGGTATAAACATGGTTTATATCATTGGGTTGATAAAACACGTGAATTGGCACCGGGGTTACATTTACCTGGTTAGCTGCAAGATATTGGTTAACATACGTCATTACAGCTGCCTTTTTAGTCGGATCGTCAATTAACTCATAAATCGGAATTAGCCCGCCGGTGCTAATGTCAATTAACTCTGAATTTTCAGGAGTGGCACTGCTTTGCCAATCTGATATATTAATTGTAGGCATACCACCGCCAAGAGGGACACTACCCATTAAACTTTTAGTCGGATCGCCGCCATAGGTTCTGTAATGCAGTGTTTGATAAGTGTTATCATAAGTGTCATTCAAACTATAGTTATACCCGGTATTAATGCTAAATATGGTTTTTACACTTACATCAACTCCTGCGGTAGCCGCAACGGTACGATTGGCTTTCTTTGTTTCAGACCTGTATAAGGCTTCCAGTTTGGCGCCGAGTTTAAAGTCTGTCAAAACGTGCGTACCGTAACTGTTTACAATTGATTCGGGCGTACCGTTCTGAACATCCTGTAAAAAAGAGGGCTGCAGATACTGTTTTAACAAAGTGTAATCAGCGTTAATTTTAAGGCGCTTTTGCTGGATTATTAAACTAAAACTGCTATAAACATATTTTGACGAGAAGGCATCGTTGTCACTGTATGATCCGCTGATGGTTCCTTTAAAAATACCGATGTTTAGCGATGATGAAATTTTAGCGGAAACCTGTTTTAAATACGACTGCGCATTGTCGCCGGCTACTAACCTGCCTTCTTGCATGGTAGATTGGTCCAGTTCTACCCGTGTTGGATGATCTGCTTTTAATGCGGCTACATTAATAACCGAAAATTTTGCCGAACTGGAGTTAGCATATTCGCCCGTTATATCGTAACCGTAGCCTAGTACGTCGTTCTGGCCATCGCCGGCTGACATTGGACGGAGTGAATTGTTTTTAGAAACCTTTTGGTCTGAAGGCAAGTTTACTTGTGATTGTTTTTTGCAGCTTGCAAAAACTGCAAGCAGCAGTAAAATTGGAATAAATTGTTTTTTCATAATATAAGTTTAAGGTAAATAAATGCGTAGTGGGATAAACGGAAGTAGCGTGTACGGGTGGAGGCCTTTTAAATGTCTGCGGGAGCCATTTAAATATTAGGGGTATTAAAAATAATTTGAAATATAAAAGTAGAGCGTTCTTCATGTGTTAGGTTAGGTAGGCTAAATATACGGCGATTATTAATCAAAAGTTACATTTGCTTTATATTTATTTCTTAGAAAGAAATAAGTAATTAATAGTTAATTACTTGCGTGTTCATAAAAGGCAGAAAAAAGAGAGATTACCGAATGTACAGGTGAAATTATGGCGTTATTTGATAGCGACTGTCTTACCCATTAATTCTTTATTTCCTTTATCGGATGCGTATAAGTACGTATCAAAATACCGTGAATGTACGCATGGGCTGGTATCCCGCTTTGATTATGTTTGAAGTGTTGACGATTTGGGTTTTTACATAGGGGTATAAAATCGGATCGCCAACCATAATGCAATGCATTATACAGTGTTCGATTGAAAATGTTAGTCGGGAGGATATCCCGGCTAATTTTTCAGAATCAACTCAAAAAGAAAAGATCACCGGGGAGCTTTTGGGCTTCCAAAACAGTTAATTACCTGAACCTGTTTAAAAAAACGAAGCCGCTACCTGTATAAGGCGCGGCTTTTGTTTTTATAAGTACTATTAAACCTGTTTTCAGTATTAATTCAAAGAAAACTCAACCCTACGGTTTTGTTGACGACCCGCAGCTGTTTTATTAGTTGCAATTGGCTGATTTGGCCCGTAACCGGTAGCTTCAATTAATGATGCGTTTGCACCTTGCGATACCAGGTAAGCTTTAACCGCCTCTGCACGGTCTTTTGATAAGCCCATGTTTAAAGCCATTGAGCCTGTGTTATCTGTATGGCCCGCTAATTTTAAGCTAAAGCTTTTCTCTTTTAACAGATCGGCAACACGGTTTAATGTTGGGTATGATGTTGCTTTAATAGTAGCTTTACCTAAATCGAACTCAAGATTCTTGATAGCATCGCCAACAACCCTGCGGTCACTTTCAGTAACAATTACCCGTTCTTTAGTAACAACAACCGGCGCCGGAACTTTTAACGGACAACCTGCACCATCAACTGTAGTACCTGCAGCTGTGCCTGCACATTTGTCAAATTTATTAGCTACACCGTCGGCATCATCATCACCCATTTCGCGGGCATATTGTTGTGCCAAAGCCAATCTCGCCTGCTCTTCAGCCATGCGTTGTTGTTCAGCAATAGCCAATCTTGATCTAAGCTCAGCACTTTCGGTAGCGCTTTCTTCGCGTAATGCGGCAAGGGCGCTATAGTTTTGCAATTGGGGGGATTTCTTTTTACCTAAGGCTATTTCAATACCTGCATGAGCATACGAGAATCTATCGCTTGTGCCGCTGATGTAACCGTCAAACCTGTTCGATTTAACAAAGCTAACGGTATAACCCAAATCAATATTAATACCCCTGGCTACGCCAAACTTAACGCCGGCACCAACAGGTATAAAAATACTTTCGTCGTAGGTGGTGTTATTACCGCCCGGCGTGTTTTTAACATTCGCGCTTGACGACATAAGGCCAACACCTGAAGTAAAGTAAGGCGACAATACACTTCTTTTTTGATTAATACTTAGGTTGGCTAACGTGACGTTAGCGCTTACCGCGCCCGACCATTGTATGCTGCTTTTAAAACTGCTGTTATCCTGCGCAGTAGATCCCGCCGGTAACGCGTTTGAGCGCGAGCCCTGAACGGTGCCTGCCAGGAAATCGGCCTGGATGCCAAAGCCCGGTAAAATTTGCTTTTTAATGTAACCGCCATAACCCCAGGTTTCTTGCGGAGTTGCAAAATCGCCATTGTTTTGGGCGTTGAACGGTGTGTAGTGTGTTAACATACCACCGTGCAGGCCAATTGACCATGTGCGGAAATTCTTTTTGTCGAAACGTTTTGTAGTGTCTGAGTAACTTTGTGCAAATAGCGCGCTTGTTGATCCGATAAGTGAAAGGACCATGAGAGATCTTGTAAAATTAAGTTTCATTATATATGTAATAAATTATGTTGGGCTTGTGCTCAACATGCGCCAATCGGCAACAACCACGCCCGTTTTAGTCTTGTTACGTTTAACCTTAAGCAATACACTGGAAACCACCGCCGAAGATTACAAGCACGTGATAAAAGGGAATTATGCCGCTATTTAAATGTGTTTACTAAACAGTGCATGTTTCGGGTTTAAACTAAATATTGATTGACAGATAATATTTAGGGGCGATATATATATAATATAATAATAGCACTAGACTATTGAATAAACGACCGTTGCTTGAGGCTGAGAAGAGATTTGTATCGCGCGTTTTTATAAAGGTACAAGCGAGGCATTATGCAAACTACTGCACATCAATGGTTTGAAATATACTTTCTGCAAATGCGTTTCCGGGCTCATTTATAGCCAAAAAATCAATAAAATTTGCCTAACATTGCGGGCTCAAAACCGCCCCGATTTTTTTTAAAGAAAAATTTTGTACGGCGGCAAAAATGTGTAAATTTGCAATCCCTTTCAGAAAGGCATATATCGCCTCTTTTGAAATAAGGAAACGGTTCTTTAAAATAAAAATTATTAACCTGGATAATTGACCGAAAGGTTTTCGCGGTTTTTCCCCGAGAGTTTGCTTAGGCAAACCAAACAAAATAGGTAAATAAGCCTCCTTAGCTCAGCTGGTAGAGCGACTGACTTGTAATCAGTAGGTCATTGGTTCGATCCCGATAGGAGGCTCTGTTTAATTATTGAATGACTGAATTATTGAGTGGATGAATTAAATCAAAAATTCAAAAAATCAACATTCAAAAATTAAGCTTGGGGGGATACCAGAGCGGTCAAATGGGACGGACTGTAAATCCGTTGCTTCGGCTACGAAGGTTCGAATCCTTCTCCCCCCACTAGGGAATGAGTGAATTATTGAGTTATTGAATTATTGATTAAGCAATCAGTAATTCGGTAATTCAATAAATCATTAATTAAAAAAGCGGAAGTAGCTCAGTTGGTAGAGCGATAGCCTTCCAAGCTATAGGTCGAGAGTTCGAACCTCTTCTTCCGCTCAATAAAATGTCGGATTGCGGAATTTCGATTTCGGATTTGGCATTTTGACGATTAGGACAAAGATGAAAACGGTGTAAATCCGATCCCGATAGCTATCGGGACAAACATCCGAAATTCGAAATCAAAATAAGCCGACGTAGCTCAGGGGTAGAGCACTTCCTTGGTAAGGAAGAGGTCATGGGTTCAAATCCCATTGTTGGCTCAACTTATTGAAGTATAATAAGTAATTGTTTTAAATATAAATTAACCTACAAAAATAAATAAATCATGGCAAAAGAAAAGTTTGACCGCAGTAAGCCGCACTTAAACATCGGCACTATCGGTCACGTTGACCACGGCAAAACTACCTTGACCGCAGCTATCACTAAAGTATTAGCTGACGCAGGTTTATCAGAAGCTCGTTCATTTGATTCAATCGACTCAGCTCCTGAAGAAAAAGAACGTGGTATCACTATTAACACAGCACACGTTGAGTACTCAACTGCTAACCGTCACTATGCACACGTTGACTGTCCAGGTCACGCGGATTATGTGAAAAACATGGTTACAGGTGCTGCACAAATGGACGGTGCTATCATTGTGGTTGCTGCTACAGACGGCCCAATGCCTCAAACCCGCGAGCACATCTTGTTGGCTCGTCAGGTAGGTGTACCTTCATTGGTTGTGTTTATGAACAAAGTTGACATGGTTGATGATCCGGAATTGTTAGAGTTAGTAGAAATGGAGATCCGTGAGCTACTTTCATTCTATGATTTCCCTGGTGATGATATCCCGGTTATCCAAGGTTCTGCTTTGGGTGGCTTAAACGGCGATCCAAAATGGGTTGGTAAAATTATGGAGTTAATGGATGCTGTAGATAGCTACATCCCAATCCCTCCACGTTTAACTGATCTTCCATTCTTGATGCCAGTTGAAGACGTATTCTCGATCACTGGTCGTGGTACTGTTGCAACCGGTCGTATTGAGCGTGGTGTAATCAACTCTGGTGAGCAGGTTGATATATTAGGTATGGGTGCTGAGAACTTAAAATCAACTGTAACAGGTGTTGAGATGTTCCGCAAGATCCTTGACCGTGGCGAAGCTGGTGACAACGTAGGTTTATTGTTACGTGGTATTGAAAAAACTGATATCCGTCGTGGTATGGTTATTTGCAAACCAGGTTCAGTTAACCCACACACTGATTTCAAAGCAGAAGTTTACGTATTATCAAAAGCAGAAGGTGGCCGTCACACTCCATTCTTCAACAAATACCGTCCGCAATTCTATTTCCGTACAACTGACGTAACCGGTGAAATTTCATTGGCCGAAGGTGTAGAAATGGTTATGCCTGGTGATAACGTTACCATCACTGTAAAGTTGATCAACGCTATCGCGATGGAAAAAGGCTTACGTTTCGCTATCCGCGAGGGTGGTAGAACAGTAGGTGCCGGTCAGGTAACCGAAATTTTAAAATAAGCCCCCTAACCCCTCGTAACAGAGGAAATAGGTAAGGTTAATTTATTAGTAAAGTACTTAGCTGAAAAGCTAAGTACTTTATTAGCATTAAAAATAGATCACCAATTAAACGGGATTTATACACGGGAATAGTTCAATGGTAGAATAGAGGTCTCCAAAACCTTTGATCAGGG
>NZ_CAMLHX010000024.1 GCF_946479965.1 uncultured Mucilaginibacter sp.
CTCACGGTGGCTCACGGTGGCTCACGGTGGCTCACGGTGGCTCACGGTGGCTCACCCCGGCTCTGAGCCACCCCAATTTGAATAAGCTATTTATTTTGTCGAAATTTATACAGCGGGGATAACAACTCCGGCAAAAAAATGTATAAAGAAATTGACCTACAAAACTGGAGTCGCTTAGATACTTATAATCATTTCGCTGCTTTTGATTTGCCGTTTTTTAACATCTGCAATAAAATTGATATAACCCCGGTTTATCAAAAATGCAAGATCAATGGCTACTCCGTTAGCCGGGCATTGCATTATTGCTGTATACAAGCCGCAAACGCAGTCGACGAGTTTAAGTTGCGCATACTTGGTAGCCGGGTAGTACAATATGACGTGATACATGCAGGCGCGATAGTATTGCTGCCTGATAATACCATCCGATTTTGTATGTATGAAAATGCTGCCGATTTTGCAGAATTTGAAGCAAAAGCCTCCGTTACCCGGCAAAAGGTATTAGACACCCGGCAAACCGAGCCCCGCAGCCAGGAACTGGATGTTATCCACTTTTCAGTATTGCCATGGGTATCCTTTACTTCCATTTCGCACCCGCGAAGAGTAAATAAAGGTGATAGTATCCCAAAGATCACCTTAGGCAAGTTTTATAAAAGCGAAGGGCGGATATTGCTTCCTATTTCTGTTGAGGTTAACCATTGCCTTATGGACGGTTACCATTTGGGTTTGTTTAATGAGCAGCTGACAAAGGCTATTGACAACTTTTAAATTAAAAAAGCTGCCCAAAAGGAGCAGCTTTGCCAATATTAAATTCGAAATCCTAAAGTCCTATCGACTTTAAAAATGCTTTTGAATTTGGCTTTCTGCCTAAAAAGTTTTCCAACATGGTAGCCTCCTCCTGGGTAGCGCCTTTCTCCAATATGAGCTTACGGTATTTTACACCTGTAGCCGGACTAAGCACCCCATTCTTTTCAAACACCGAAAATATATCCTGCGCGTAAACTTTTGACCATAAGTAGCCATAATAGTTAGCGCCATAGCTGCTAAGATGATTGAAAGCATAAATAAAATGCGAACCTTCTACAAAGGGTAACTGCGTCATGCTAAACAGATCCTTTGATACCTGCCACGCTCCTTTTTGCATAGTTTCGGCATAACGATCTTCGTAAGTAAAATCTATCATGCTATAATAAACCTGGGCAATTTGCGCATTGCTAATACCTACAAGGCGCGATTTATCCAGTTTGTCAAATAAAGCTTTTGGCATTACTTCGCCTGTTTTGTAGTGCTTTGCAAAAAGCTTTAAGCAATCATAGTTCCAGGTAAAATTCTCCATAAACTGCGACGGTGCCTCAACGAAATCACCTTTTACTGAAAATGCATTTTGCGACGCGAGGGCCGGATGACTCAACAGAAAATGTACAAGGTGCCCAAATTCATGGAACATAGTTTCCACATCGCCATGTGTAAGTAATGACGGCTCACCATTGGCTCCTTCCGGAAAATTGCAGACCAACGCGCCGGCAGGCAGTACTTCCTTGCCGTTGTTCTTGTTATAATATGAGATAGGGAAACAAGCAAAATGGTTGTATTTATTGGCCCTTGGGTACAGATCGAGATAGAAGGTACCCATCTTTTTTCCATCTTTATGCAACTCATAAGTTTTCACCTTACTGTACCAAACAGGCAAGCCGGTTACTTCCTTAATGGTAAAGCCAAAAAGTTTTTGATAAAACCCTAACATACCGTTAATGGTATTATTCATTTCAAAATAGGGCTTCAGCTCATCGGTATTCAATTTGAATTTATCATCAAGTAGTTTTTTGGTGTAATAAGAAAGGTCCCAGGCATTTATGCCATCTTTAAGTTCAGGGTACAAACGGTGCTTAAGCGCCGCTAGTTCCGCAGTTGTTTCAGGCACATGCGGACTTAACTTATCGCGCAAATCATCAAGGAAACTCCAAACGTTTGCCGGGGTAGCTGCCATTTTTTGCACAAGCGCATATGCCGCATAGCTTTTATAACCCAATTGACCGGCCAATTGCTGGCGATAAAAAAGCAAACTGTCTAAAACCTTTACATTGGCCGGGTAGGCACGGTTAAAGTATTTAACCAACATTGTTTTACGCGTTTCCTCATCGTCGGCGTATTTAGCAATATTGCTGTAATTAGGTCCATTTAACGTTACCATGTAGCTTCCATCCGGGCGTTTCCATGCCTTACTTATTGTTTCGGGCACGCCCTGTATCTGCGCTGCGGTAAATTTAGCGCTGTCCTTATACTCGGCTATGTTCCTATCAAACGCACTTCCCAAACCTATAAGTTTCTCATTGGTTTTTTTAAGTGCTGCACGACCTTCATTACTAAGCTTGGATCCATTTATTTCAAATGAGATCAAAGTCTCCTTAATGAGTTTTTTCTGATCAGGACGAAGGGTCTTAGTAACTGTGCTGGTTGAGAAACGCTTCAAAGCTTTGTAAAGATCAACGTTTAATGTGATGTCTGAATAATATGCGGTTAGTCTATCACCTTGAACTGTACCCTCGTTACGGGTTTTATCATTCTCGTAAGTGGCCCCAATAACGCTTAACTTACCACTCAGATCTGAAAGTTTATAATATAATTCATCACACCGATTTAAGGTATTAGTTACCGTTTGTTTCCCTGCGGGGATGCCTACAATACCTTTAATCAGCGCGTCGCTTTCTTTTATTACCTGTGTTACAGCGTTATGTATAATAGCACTATCTACCTTTTCAAAATGAGTAGGCGCATTGGAGCGGGTGAGCAAGGGATTAACGGTTTGAGCGCAAATGGCCAATGGCGATAGCATCGCCATAAAAAGTATCTTTTTGAGCATAATAAAATCAGTTTAAACAAATATAGTTTTTTGGGCTGAAAGCGAAAAGGTTAAAGCCTAAAGGTTTACTTTCAGCACAAAAACATAAAAAAATAGAGATGTAAATATTACATCTCTATTCATAACGGAGTTTTAAGCTTTAGTCTTTTCGCTTTCAGCTTAATTAAACCATTTGTTTCCTGATGATGTTTAATGCGCCACCTGCCTTAAACCACTCAATTTGCTGAGCGTTATAAGTGTGGTTAACGGCAAACTGTTCAGTTGTTCCATCCTGGTGACGTAACACAACAGTTAATTGTTTATCCGGAGCAAATTCAGTTAAACCTAAAACATCAATTTTATCGTCTTCGCGTATTTTTTCATAGTCGCTAGTATCGGCAAAAGTAATACCCAACATGCCTTGCTTCTTCAGGTTGGTTTCGTGGATACGGGCAAACGATTTTACCAATATAACACGTACACCCAAATGGCGCGGCTCCATAGCTGCGTGCTCGCGCGATGAGCCTTCGCCGTAGTTTTCATCGCCTACTACAATTGAGCCGATGTTATGTGCTTTATAATCGCGTTGTGTAGCCGGAACAGGGCCGTACTCGCCGGTTAGTTGGTTTTTAACGCTATCAGCAGTATTGTTAAAATAATTGATCGCTCCTATCAGCATGTTATTGCTGATGTTATCCAAATGACCACGGAACTTTAACCAAGGGCCGGCCATAGAAATATGGTCGGTTGTACATTTACCTTTTGCTTTTATCAGCAAGCGTAAACCTATCAGATCTGTCCCTTCCCATGCTTTAAACGGTTCCAGCAATTGTAAACGAGCAGAAGCAGGATCAACCTTAACACTTACCTGGCTACCGTCTTCGGCAGGGGCCTGGTAACCGGCATCTTCAACAGCATAGCCTTTTATTGGCATTTCAATACCTTGTGGCTCGTCTAATTTTACCTGCTCTCCTTTTTCGTTGGTCAGGTAATCAGTAAGTGGGTTGAAAGTTAAATCGCCTGCAATTGCCATGGCAGTTACCATTTCAGGCGAAGCCACAAACGCGTGTGTATTTGGATTACCGTCCTGGCGCTTAGCAAAATTACGGTTGAAAGAAGTAATGATAGAGTTTTTGCGTGTTGGATCGTCTGTATGACGTGCCCATTGGCCTATACATGGGCCACAAGCATTCGCCAAAACCACACCGCCCATTTGCTCAAAAGTATTTAGATAACCATCGCGCTCCACAGTGTAACGTACCAATTCTGATCCCGGGGTTATAGTAAACTCGGCCTTAGCCACCAAGCCTTTATCAATAGCTTGTTTAGCTAACGAAGCCGAACGGGTAATATCTTCGTAGGATGAGTTGGTACATGATCCTATCAAACCAACTTCAAGCTTAGCAGGCCAGTTATTCTCTTTCACTGCAGTAGCAAATTTAGAGATCGGCCAAGCTAGATCTGGCGTAAACGGACCGTTGATGTGCGGTTCCAGTTCGTTTAGGTTAATCTCGATAACCTGGTCAAAATATGCAGCGGGGTTAGCGTAAACTTCAGCATCGCCTGTTAAGTGTTCAGCAACGGCATCGGCAGCATCAGCAATTTCTGCACGTTTAGTACCACGCAGATAAGTAGCTATTTTTTCATCGTAACCAAAAACCGATGTGGTAGCGCCTATCTCGGCACCCATGTTACAAATAGTGCCTTTACCTGTTGCGCTTAATGATTCGGCACCTTCGCCAAAATATTCAACTATAGCACCGGTGCCACCCTTTACGGTTAAAATCCCGGCAACTTTCAATATAACGTCTTTAGCTGATGTCCAGCCTGATAATTTACCTGTTAGTTTTACGCCTATCAGCTTAGGGAATTTAAGTTCCCATGGCAAGCCGGCCATAACGTCGCAAGCATCTGCACCACCTACTCCAATTGCAACCATACCCAGGCCACCAGCGTTAGGCGTGTGCGAATCGGTACCTATCATCATTCCACCCGGAAACGCGTAATTTTCTAACACAACCTGGTGAATGATCCCCGCTCCTGCTTTCCAGAAACCAATGCCATATTTATCAGATACCGATGAAAGGAAATCATAAACTTCTTTGTTCACATCCTTAGCAGTGCTTAAATCCGCATCGGCGCCAACTTTAGCTTGTATAAGGTGATCGCAGTGAACAGTTGATGGCACAGCAACCTGAGGACGGCCGGCTTGCATGAATTGCAATAGCGCCATTTGGGCTGTAGCGTCCTGCATGGCCACACGGTCTGGTGCAAAATCAACATAATCAACACCACGTGCATATGCTTTTGAAGCATCTCCCTCGCTAAGGTGAGCGTATAATATTTTTTCGGTCAATGTTAATGGTTTACCGGTTGCAGTACGGGCAGCCGCAATACGGGTGCTGTATCTGTTGTAAACCTGTTTGATTATGTCTAAATCAAAAGCCATGGTTGTATTGTTCAATTAAAATGAGAAGAAAATATAAGTAAAATCACATCTCCGCATAGCATTTTGTTAAAAAGCAGCGAAAAAATGAATAAGTGCGAATCTACAAAATATAACAATAAACCCGAAACGGTGGTTTTGCTTAATATTATTTAGAAATATTCTGAATTGGGTAGAGTTGGGGAAAATCCACATCGATTTTCGACGATTTCCATTGTCTTTATCATAAAAAAGTAATTTTCATTAGCGTTCTGTTTTCAAATGGCCTGTTTTTTAGGTAAATTGCAAGTTCATATAATACGCAAAAGCCATGACAGAGACGCTGGATATTAAGATCACCAAAACAAGCAACTCCCGTTTAGCACAAACGGATTTTGAAAACCTGCCCTTCGGACAAATTTTTTCTGACCACATGTTTGTGGCCGATTATGCCGATGGCGAATGGAAAAACCTTCAAATTGTTCCTTACGGTGATATCCTGGTCAGCCCTGCTATTTCATCGCTGCATTACGGTCAATCTTTTTTTGAAGGACTAAAGGCTTATAAACACGCCGATGGAAAGGTTTCTATTTTTCGTCCGGACAAAAACGCAATAAGGTTTAACAAATCGGCCGACCGGCTGTGTATGCCTGCGTTACCGGAAGAAACATTTATTCAAAGCGTTGCTGCTTTGGTAGATATTGACCGCGATTGGATACCTGCAAAACCGGGCTATTCGCTTTATCTGCGTCCTTACATGTTTGCTACGGACCGTTACCTGGGTGTAGCCCCGTCAAAAAGCTATAAATACATGGTTTTGGCTTGCCCGGTAGGTGCTTACTTTTCAAAAATGCTTAGGGTTAAAATTGAAACACATTATACCCGCGCTGCCGAAGGCGGTATGGGTTATTCAAAATCATCAGGCAATTACGGTGTATCTATGTACCCCGCCCGCAAGGCTGCTGAAGAAGGTTTTGATCAGTTAATATGGACTGATGCTAAAAACCACGAATATGTTGAAGAAATGGGTGCTGCTAACGCCATGTTTGTGTTAGACGGCAAATTGATAACACCGGTGGCGGGTGATACTATTCTTGACGGTGTAACACGTAACACCGTTATAACCTTAGCTAAAGAGTGGGGATATCCTGTTGAGGAACGCAAAGTTTCTGTTGCCGAAATAATGGAAGGTGCTAAAAACGGTAAATTAACTGATGCTTTTGGCGCAGGTACTGCTGCAACCATTGCTTCAGTAGGATCCATCAGCCACAACGGCGAAGAGTATACATTGATCGATCCAAAAGAGAGAGAATTCTCTCAAAGGGTATTGAAAACTATCGATGCCATCCGCTACGGTAATACTGCCGATACACATGGATGGAACTATATTGTTTAATTATTTACACATAAAAAAGAAAGAGCCCGACTTAAGTTGGGCTCTTTCTTTTTATGTGTAATTTTAATTTCTTATTTCTCAGGCAAACAGCAGAAGTATCTGGGCTTTTTCTACTTTATCCCCGGGCTTTATCTTTACTGTTTTTACTATCGCATCTGCCGGAGCTTTAATGATATTTTCCATTTTCATGGCTTCCAAAATCAGCAGATTGTCTCCTTTACTTACAGCATCTCCATCATTAACAAAAATGCGGAGCACCAAACCGGGCATTGGAGCTTTCAGTTCACCAATTTTTGCGCTGTTTAAATTGCTTAGCCCCATTTTATCCAGCAGCAGATCAAATTGATCTTTAGCCGATACGCTATATAAGTTGTTATTAACGCGTATCTGCGCGCTCTTCAATACGCTATCAAAGCTAACTAACTCGGCATTGTATGATTTTAGATCGTTGATAATATGCCATGCGGAGGGACCGGTCTGGCTTATATCTGCCGAAACAACCTGATCGTTAATGGCCAAACCACCGTCGGCGTTTTCTTCAATAGAATATTTACGGGAATTATTTACACTAACTTCCAGCATGTATTATTGCGTTAGCGCGTATTGAACCAAATTGGCACCCATTCTTAAGGCCTTAAGGCGGGCTTCCTGCGTATCGCCGGCATAAGTACCCAAGTCTTCCCATCCGTTGCCTAAATCGCATTCAAATGAGTAGAAACAGACTAAGCGACCTTTGTAGATCAAACCAAATCCCTGGGGGCGCTTACCATCATGCTCATGTATTTTAGGCAGGCCTGTTGGGAAACTGTATTTTTGATGATAAACAGGATAATTAACCGGTAGCTCCACAAAATCAAGCTCAGGGAATACCTTCTTCATTTGAGGGCGGATAAACTTATCTAAACCATAGTTATCATCAATATGAAGGAAGCCGCCACCGGTAAGATACTTCCTTAAATTCTGGGCTTCCTGGTCAGAAAATATAACATTTCCGTGGCCGGTCATAAACACAAATGGAAAGTTAAACAACTGAGCACTTCCGGGTTCAACGATATCATCTTCCCTGTCAAAGTTTGTTTTTAAATTCTCGTTACAAAACTTGATAAGATTGGGTAAGGCCGTACGGTCGCCATACCAGTCGCCACCGCCACTGTATTTCAACTTAGCTATTTTGTAAGTGGGCGCATTAAAGCTGCTTAGCGTAAGCAAGCCAAGCAGTATAGCTGCATATACCGACCTTCTCATTTTTATTTTACCGGTTTAAAAAATTGATCTCAAAGCAAGCAGATAAAGCGGCGGTTTCAGTCCGCAATCTGCTTTCACCTAAAGTTATAGCTTTATATTTGTTTTGCAAAGCCAAATCAACCTCGGCAGGTGCAAAATCGCCCTCCGGTCCTATTAATATTACATAACTCCCCATTCTTTCTATTTCCGCGGCTAAGGTGCTTTTGCTATCTTCAATACAATGCGCTATAAATTTTTGCGCATTAAACTGCTGCTGAATAAACTTGTTGAGAGCTATAGGTGGATTTAAAATTGGGTGATAAGCCTTTAAAGATTGTTTAATGGCTGAGGTTATAATTTTAACAGACCTATCTGTTTTAACTTCCTTACGTTCAGATCGCTGGCAGATAATGGGAGTTATTTCATCTATACCTATCTCTGTTGCCTTTTCTAAAAACCACTCAAAGCGTTCAATATTTTTGGTTGGTGCTATCGCGATGTGCAGGTAGTGATTACGTTTACCAAACTCCGTTTGTACGCCTGTTATTTTAAGAATGGTTCTTTTTGGATGGGCTTCGTGCAGAATAGCGGCGTATAATCCTCCCCGACCATCAATCAGTTGAACAGCGTCCCCCGCTTGCAATCGCAAAACCCTTACGCAATGTTTGCTTTCCTCCTCGCTGAGGAAATACATTGGGTGCGATGCGTCAATATCGGGTGTGTAGAACAGGTGCATAGGCTACAGCAGATCAATGCAAATCTACCGTATCTTCTTCATTTAGCAACAACTCCAACTTAACGGATTCTATGTTCTGGTCAGATTTTTTTAACACGGTAATATTGTAGCCGTTTGATTCCTTTTGCTCACCAACATCAGGTATCTTTCCGAAGATATGGCCAAGCCATCCGGATACGGTATCAAAGTCGCCATCTTCCGGCAGATCGTGCGGCAAATGCTCATTTACGTCGTAAATAGGTGCCAAAGCATTTACTATAAACTCTCTTTCGTTTATTACCTCTACAATCGGCTTTTCCTCATCATACTCATCCTGTATCTCACCTACCAATTCCTCAACAATATCTTCCAAAGTTACCATGCCCGCTGTACCACCAAACTCATCAGATACGATAGCTATCTGTATACGCTTCTGCTGCAACTCAGCCATCAGATCATTGATCTTTTTAGTTTCTGGAACGAAATAGGGTTTGCGAATAATATCCTTTAAAACAATCTCTTCATTACGGGCTAACAAAGGCAAAATATCTTTAGCGTGTACTATACCTACTATCTTGTCAATCACTTCATCATATACAGGCAATCGAGAATATCCCTCGGAAATCAGCATTTCCAATAGCTCCTCTTTCTGTGTACTTATTTCGATGCCTGATATTTTGGTACGTGGCACCATGATATTTTTTACAACGCGTTCATTAAAATCGAATACGTTTTGAATGAGTTCGTGTTCAGATGAATCTAAGGCACCCGTCTCCCTGCCCTGTTCAAGCAGATATTGCAATTCTTCTGAACTGTGATGGGCTTCGTGCCCGGCAACCGGGTGTATGCCAAATAGTTTCAGCATAAAATTGGCAAACCCGTTTAATAACCAGATTGCAGGCCTGAAAACTATGTAAAAGAACCTAAGTGGTATAGATACCGCCATAACGGTTCGCAACGAACGCTGTATGGCTAACGACTTAGGCGCTAGCTCCCCAAAAACGATATGAAAAATGGTAATGGTTGCAAAAGCGATAATATGGCTTGCCGTAATAACACCAGGGGCAAGGTCAATATTAAACGCTCTGAATGCGTTTACCATTAAATTAGTAACTACTTGCTCACCAACTACACCCAATCCTAACGATGCTATAGTAATGCCAAGTTGAGTAGCTGCCAGATAACCATCCAGGTTGTGCATCATACCGCGAGCTATTCTTGCCACGCTATTGCCCGCTTTTGCCCGTAACTCGATCTGAGATGTACGAACCTTAACCATAGCAAATTCTGCCGCAACAAAAAAGCCGTTTAAAAGAACCAGAAAAATGGTCGCGAATATGCTAAATCCGCTTATATGATAATCGCCCGGGTCCATTAAATATTTATTGGTGAAGGAAAGGTAGACTGGTAAAGCTCAAGGCTCTCTGTAATTACCTTATGCGCATACCGTTTACCCAACATATGTTCAATGGTAACGTTTTTACCCTCCAGCTTTTTATAGTCTTTAAAGAAACGTACTATCTCCGTCATGGCATGTGGCGGCAACTCATTAAGATCATTGATGTAATTTACCGACATATCATTTTTTGCTACCGCGATAATTTTGTCGTCCTGCTCGCCATTGTCAACCATGTGCATAACACCGATAACTTTAGCTTCGATCATTGACATCGGGAAAACATCAATAGAGCATAGTACCAAAATATCCAACGGATCCTTGTCATCGCAATAAGTTTGCGGGATGAAGCCATAATTGGCAGGATACATTACTGACGAAAATAAAACCCTATCTAATTTAAGTAAGCCGGATTCCTTGTCAATTTCGTATTTAGCCTTTGAGCCTTTTGGTATCTCAATTATAGCATTAACAATTTCAGGAACGTTTTCGCCAGTAGAAACCTGGTGCCATGGGTGGAGTGTAGCCATATATATTATTTATGTTTTTCAGCGCTTGCTTTCTTTCTTTTAAAAAAAGCTATTAGCAGCGGTATTGATGTAATAACTATGAGCCCTAATATAACATATTCAAGGTAATCATTCAACTGAGGATACTTTCGCCCTAAAAAATATCCGGACAAAATAAAGGTGCATGTCCACGCAATACCGCCAGCCAGATTGTATATCGTAAATTTTTTAAAATCAACCTTAACAACCCCTGCAAAGATAGGTGCAAAAGTTCTTATTATAGGGAAAAATCTTCCCAAAACTAATGCCATACCGCCATGCTTATTGTAAAATTCTTCGGCAACTGTTATATAACGTTTTTTGAAGAAAAGAGATTCGTCTTTTTTGAAGAGCATCGGCCCAGTGCGATAGCCAAACCAATAGCCCGTGTAATTGCCTAAAACACCCGCCGCCGTAACTGAAAAAAGTAGAGGAACTAATTGCACATCTATCCTGCCAGATGCGCACAGCAATCCGGCCATGAATAAAAGATAGTCTCCGGGTAAGAAAAACCCGAAGAACAAACCTGTTTCTGCATATACCACAATCAGTAAAAAGTAAAACCCTCCCTTACTTAATATAGAATTAGCATCGGTTAAGTTTTGTAGGTATTCCCAAAAGTTTTCCATTAACTATATTTGTAAAACTACAAATATTAAATCAATTAGATAGGGGTTTTGGTTTTAATGAATTAAATGAGATGCGATATCAGGTCGGGAAATATTCCTATAACCACCGTAGCAATAGCTGCAATTGCAAAAACAAAAACATAATTACCAGGCACTATCACAGCCGTACGCTCGCTATTGCGGAAATACATTGCAATAATAACCCTGAAATAATAGAATATACTGATAATGGCGTTTATAACAGCCAACACGGTAAGCCATACCTGCCACTTGCTTATAGCGGTGCTAAACATGTAAAATTTACCTATAAAGCCTGCGGTTAACGGAATGCCTGCCAATGAAAGCATAGCTACAGTTAATACCAAAGCTAAAAACGGGTTCGTTCTTCCCAAGCCATTAAAGCTGTCAAAATTGTCGCTGCTTGTTTGCTGCTGCACCAATATAAGGGCACCGAACGCAATTATTGAAGCTATTGAATAGGCGCTGCCATAAACAAATATCGAAACCGCTGAGCTCCCACCCAAGGCAATTATTGCAAAGAGCATGTAACCCGCGTGCGAAATGCTTGAATAAGCGAGCATGCGTTTAAAGCTTTGCTGATATAATGCAGTTATATTTCCGATAAACAGGGTGAGAATGATAATGATTGATAAAGGTTGCATCCAAAAGCCACTTGCCACGCCGAATGAAACCGAAAACAAACGGTAAAATGCCGCAAATCCGGCTACCTTAACAACAGTAGACATAAACGCAGTAATGAGGGTTGGAGAACCTTCGTATACGTCGGGCGTCCAGAAGTGGAAGGGTGCGGCGCCAACTTTAAAGCAAAGACCAATTAAAATCAGCATCATACCGGTGAATGACAACCAATCTATATGCGTGTCGTGTGACATCCATTTACCGATCTCCTCCAAATTAAAAGACCCGGACGCTCCGTAAATCAAAGTAATACCAAACAGCAAAAATCCTGTTGAAAATGCTCCCATTAAAAAGTACTTCAACGCGGCCTCATTCGAAGCGAAATCACGCTTCTTGATACCTGCCAGAATGTATAAACTTACAGACATGATCTCGATACCGATAAACAGCATTGATAAATTATAGTACGACACCATTACGATAATACCGGCAAGCGAGAACAAAATAACCGCATAATACTCGGCTACGTGCGAGCTTATACGTTCAAAATAATCTTTTGAAAGCAGGAGGATCAAGATGGTTGAAAGTATAGCAACTGATGAAAAAACTACCGAGAAATTGTTAAACAACATCATACCGCTGTAGATCGGTGTAGCACCATCATTCCAATGACCTAAAGCCAATCCGAATGCGGCCAATAATCCGATTATGGTAACAGGTAGCAGTGCTTTCTGCATTTTATACAGGCCCAGGTATAGCAGCACAATAGGTAAAACAGATATAACTATTAGAGTATTCATATTAAACTACCTGAGATTTATTGTTTTTATCAAATTGTTCACCGCAGCTTCTGACAGGTGTAAAATAGGCTGCGGATAAACACCGATGCCAATTATTAAAAAGCAAATTATACCAAGCGCTATAGCTTCTGAGCCTTTAACATCTGCAAAGACAGAAGTTAAAGCATTGGCTTCGCCCTGCATTACATTTTTGTACATGCGCAGCATGTACACAGCTCCAAATATGATAGTTAAACCGGCAATTGCGGCCAACCATATATTATACTGATAAACGCCGTTCAGCAATAAAAATTCGCCTATAAAACCATTGGTAAGCGGTAAGGCCACTGTGCCTAATACGATAATAAGAAACGCGATAGAAAAAACAGGTGCTGATTTAGCTATGCCACCTAATTGAGAAAGATCCCGGGTATTTAAACGACGACTGATGATATCCCATATAAAGAACATGCCGACAACGTTGATACCGTGACTGAGCATCTGTATCATTGCCCCTTGCAAACCTTGTATGTTCCAAGCAAATATACCTGCCGCTATAAGACCAACGTGCGCTATTGATGAATAGGCTACTAAACGCTTACCATCTGTTTGGGTAAACGCGATTATTGATGCGTATACAATACCAACTACTGACAGTATGATAGTTAAATTTTGCCATTCAAAAGCACTTATAGGTGCATTAGGAATCAACCATCTGATAACGCCGTAAACACCCATTTTTAGCATAATACCTGATAGCATCATGGTACCCGCGGAAGGCGCCTCGGTATAAGTATCCGGTTGCCACGTATGGAAGGGAAATACAGGCATCTTAATCGCAAATGCCAGGAAGAATGCCCAAAATACCCAAACCTGCTGATTGTGACTTAAACCGGCGTGATAAAAACTATCAAGGCTGTAAAGTTTATCAGGAGTTAACGAATACAGATAAATTATGGCCACCAACATAAATAGCGAACCGGCGAACGTATAGATAAAAAACTTAATGGTTATGCGAATGCGATTCTCGCCCCCCCATAACGCGCAGATAAAGTAGATAGGTATTAGCGCTGCTTCCCATCCAACGTAAAACAGAAATCCGTCTAATGCTGTAAACACTATTAACATGGCAGCTTGCATAAACAATATCAGTGCATAAAATACGCCGGCATTTTTATAACTATGCTGATATGTTGTAAGGATAATTAGTGGAACTAATACAGTGGTTAACAACACCATTATCATACTAATACCATCAATACCTGCGGTAAAATAAATGCCTAAACGTGATATCCAGGGCACGTCAATTTTAAACTGAGTGCTGGCATCTGGCACAAAATTGCTTAAGAAAAACAGGGCAACTGCCAGTTCAACAACCGAGAAAAATAAAGCGGCGTGTTTAGCTGTTTCGTTTTTAAGGAACAGCACAGCAAGCGCTGCAATTACCGGCAAAAATATAAGTATACTAACAGTCATTTTAAATTACACTTGTTAAGCTATATAGCAAAATGGCAATAATGCCCGCTACCATCATAAATATGTAGAAACCAACATTACCCGCCTGCAACAATCTAAAGCTCTTGCTGGCTTCAATAGTCCCCTTGCCTAAACTGTTCACAATGCCATCAATACCTAACTTGTCAACCGCCTTATAGAAAAATACGGAAAGGGCATCCAACGGCTTGCGAATAATGGCATCATATAGTTCATCAACATAAAATTTGTTGTATGATAAGCCTGCTAAAGCGGGGCGTTTTTCGGTATCAGCTACAGGAACATGCGCGCCTTTAACGTATCTCGAATAAGCATATGCCATAGCAATTAAAGCGCCGCCAACTGAAAGTCCCATCAACAACCATTCTGTACTGTGGCTTAACTCATGCTCGCCCAATAATTTGTGCGATGCCTCAAAAACCGGTGTTAAGTAGGCGTTTAATTCGTGATGGCCACCCATTACGGCAGGCACACCTATTATACCGCCAACCATTGATAAAACAGCTAGCACGATCAAAGGGATAGTCATGCTTGCAGGCGACTCATGTAAATGGTGCTCCTGCTCATGTGTACCCCTAAATTTACCCCAAAAGGTTAGATACATCATGCGGAACATGTAGAATGAGGTTAACATAGCAGTAATAACGCCTATTACGTAATACATAGGGTTATGAGCATAAGCTGCAGCTAAAATTTCGTCTTTTGAAAAGAAGCCCGAGAAAGGAGGAATACCTGCTATAGCAATAGTGCCAATCAGCATGGTGATAAATGTAATTTTTATCTTGCCTTTTAAGCCGCCCATTTTACGCATATCCTGCTCGCCGCTCATGGCGTGAATAACAGAGCCAGCGCCAAGGAACAATAAGGCTTTGAAAAACGCATGGGTTAATACGTGGAAGAATGAGCCTGTAAATGCTCCCACTCCTAAACCTAAAAACATATAGCCCAATTGAGATACTGTTGAGTACGCCAACACCTTTTTAATATCTGTTTGTGTAAGCGCTATTAATGCTGCAAACAAAGCTGTAGCTAAGCCTACTATGGCAACTACTTCCAGTGTTTCCGGCGCCATTGTAAATAAAATATTGGAGCGGGCTATCATGTAGATACCTGCTGTAACCATTGTCGCGGCGTGTATTAATGCAGACACGGGTGTGGGTCCAGCCATCGCATCTGGTAGCCAGGTAAATAATGGCAACTGCGCCGATTTACCGGTTGCTCCCACAAATAGTAATATGGTGATCAGCACAAATGGTGCACTACCAGCACCCATTGTGGCAGCTTTGCCAAATACATCAGCGAAGTTGATACTACCAAATGATGTAAATATCAAGAATACAGCGATTAGGAAACCTAGGTCGCCCACACGGTTCATGATGAAAGCTTTTTTAGCAGCATCGGCGTAGCTGGCATTGGTATACCAAAAGCCAATAAGGAGGTACGAGCATAAACCAACACCTTCCCAACCGATGAACATGATAAGGTAGTTAGAACCCATCACCAACAGTAGCATGAAAAATACGAACAGGTTCAGATAAGAAAAGAATTTACCAAAACCGGCATCATCATGCATATAGCCTGTTGAGTACAGGTGAATTAAAAATCCTACTCCTGTTATTATCAGCAGCATAATAGAACTTAACTGATCAACCAGGAAAGAAAAACTTACATTCAATGAGCCCACGCTGAACCACGTAAACAGATCTACATTGATAGGTACACCAGTAGATTTTATTTGAAAAAAGGCAGCAATACTTAAACCGAATGATGCCAGTATCACTAAACTGCCAATTGCGCCGATAATACCTTTTGATAATGTATTACGACCGATGCCATTAATAACAAAGCCCAGCAACGGTAATAAAGGAATAAGCCAGATATATTTATCCATTTTAAAAGTCGTACATTTTGACGTTGTACGCTATACGTTTTTCTTATATATATTGATAATTCTCAAATTCGAAATTGAACATCCGAAATTCGAAATCATCTTACCATTTCAATCTATTCAGCACGTTAATATCTACCGAGTTGGTGTTGCGATAAATCATCACTATAATAGCCAGTCCAACTGCAACTTCGGCAGCGGCCAGTGCCATAATAAAAAACACGAACACTTGTCCTGCCGCATCGCCGCGATAAACCGAAAACGCTGTAAGCAACAAGTTAACCGAATTCAGCATCAGCTCAATAGACATGAAGATCACTATAGCGTTACGACGTAACAGAACGCCCATAACACCAATTGAAAATATGATAGCGCTTAATAAAATGTAGTGATTAAGCGGAACGCCAAGCATAGTATTTGTTAAACTTTCCATATTATGCTGCTTTTGGGTCTTTATCTTTTGTTGCTAATAAAACTGCTCCCACCATTGCTGATAATAGCAATATAGAGGCGATCTCAAATGGCAATAAATATTCGTTGAATAGGATTTTTCCGAGGTTTTTAACTAAACCCAGACCAGGGTTTTTCATTAATACCGGGTTTGATGCACCTAAGGCTTTTATAGAAGCTACTATAGTAACAAGGAAACATCCGCCACCAATAACCGCGGCAATTTTTACAAAGTTTGATTTTGCAGGTTCAGAATCCTCATTTAAATTTATGAGCATCAGCGTATATAAAAACAGCACCAGTATAGCCCCCATGTAAACAATGAAGTTCACCACCGCTAAAAATTGCGCGTTCAGTAAAATATAATGGATAGTGAACGTAAAAAAGGTAAGTATAAGATACAATATACTATGCACCGGGTTTTTTGCGCTGATTACCAAAATGGCAAAACAGATAGATAAAAACGCTACAATGTAAAATGGATTCATGGTTATCTATTAACGTACCTTATACCCTAAAAAAAGGTTGGGCAAAGGTATAAAACTTCTTTATTGATTTAACGGGGCCTCTACTAATTTGTCTTTACCGTAAATAAAATCCTTACGCAAATAATCAGAAGGCACGATATCGCCATCCAAGTATATCGCTTCTTTAGGGCAAGCTTCCTCACACAATCCGCAGAAAATGCAACGTAGCATGTTTATCTCATAAACAGCAGCATATTTCTCTTCGCGATACAAATGCTCTTCACCTTTTTGGCGCTCAGCAGCAATCATGGTAATAGCTTCAGCCGGGCATGATAGGGCGCATAAGCCGCAAGCGGTGCAACGCTCTTTACCATCCTCGTCACGCTTAAGTGAGTGCATGCCCCTGAAATTTTCAGAGAACTCACGCTTTTGTTCCGGATATTGGATGGTTACATCGCCTTTAGCAAAAACAACTTTCAGAAAGTGTTTCATCGTAATGGCCAAACCTTTCACAATGGCAGGCAGGTAAGCACGCTCTAAAAAATTAAGCGGCTTTGATTCCAGTACCTTTCTTTTATTACTTAATGGTTCCATATTATCCTCTAATAAAAGTCATCCACAATCCTGTTATAATAATATTTGCTATGGCTAAAGGTATCAATGATTTCCAGCCAAGATCCATCAATTGGTCATAACGGAAACGCGGTATAGTCCACCTTACCCACATAAAGAAGAAGATGAAACCAAATATTTTGCCGAACAGTAATACCACACCCAAAATTACAGATACGTTGGTACCGGCGTTAGCTGCAACCCAATCCATAAACGGATAGTTGTAACCACCAAAATATAGCGTAGCCATTACCGCCGATGATATGAACATATTGATGTACTCGGCAAACAGGTAAAAGCCCAGTTTCATTGACGAGTACTCGGTATGATAACCACCTACTAACTCAGTTTCACACTCAGGTAAATCGAATGGTGAGCGGTTAGTTTCAGCGAATGCACAAATTATAAACAGCAAGAATCCCAAAGGCTGTTTGAATACAAACCAAGTTGGGTAATTATCGGCCCAGAAACCATGCTGCTGCCCTGCAATTTCGCCAAGACTCATAGTACCCGTAACCATTATCAAAGCGATGATGGAAAGACCCATTGAAATTTCGTAACTGATATTTTGTGATGCAGCCCGGATAGCTCCTAACAATGAGTACTTGTTGTTTGATGCCCAACCACCAATCATGATGCCGTAAACACCTAATGATACTACACCAAAAATGTACAGTATGCCAACGTTGATATCAGTAACCTGCAGATCAATGACTGTTGATCCAATAGTAAGCTTCTGTCCCCATGGAATAACAGCCGATGCAATACATGCTGTAAAAATAGCCAGAGAGGGCCCTACAATAAACAGGAAGCCTGTAGAGTTGGTTGGGATGATCTCTTCTTTTAAAAACATTTTACCACCATCGGCAAGCGGTTGCAATATACCCCAGGGGCCAGCGCGGTTAGGGCCAACCCTATCCTGAAAAAAAGCGGCAAGCTTACGCTCTGCGTAGGTAGAATACATCGCCACTACCAAACTAATAGCGAAGATGATCACTATCAGCGTAAATTTTATTAGGATGTCAGTTAGTTCCATTATAAACGTGTCTCCCGTTCAAGTTGTATTTTATTAGCTTCCTGCAAAACCGGGTTGGTTTTTACCACCGGAAGCGGTTTCATTTCGTAGTGATTAGAGCTGATAACTGATTTATGCGATACTTTACGTGGACCTTCAATTACCCAATCAGAAGTTTTCTTTTTATCAAAACGACATTCGTTACAGATAAACTCTTCTACTTCGCCCCACTGATCCTTGCGTGCAGTTACACGAAGCACTTCTTCACCTTTATACCATAATGTTACTTTACCGTTGCAGTTGGCATGATCGCAATCGCGATGTGCTTCAACAGGTTTGGTAAACCAAACACGATTTTTAAAGCGGAATGTTTTATCTGTTAACGCACCTACCGGGCAAACATCAATAACGTTTCCTGAGAAATCATTATCAACAGCTGCTTGAATATAGGTTGAGATCTCTGAATGATCGCCACGGTTTAGAATACCGTGTATGCGGTGGTCAGTTATTTGATCGGCAACAAACACACAGCGATAGCATAAAATGCAACGCGTCATGTGCAATTGGATCTTATCGCCGATATCAATTTTTTCAAATGTACGGCGGTCAAATTCATAACGAGTTTTAACAGCGCCGTGCTCAAAGCCAAGATCTTGCAAATGACACTCGCCAGCCTGGTCGCACACAGGGCAATCCAGCGGGTGATTAATTAATAACATTTCGACCACGCCTTTGCGCGCTTCAATAACCTCCGGCGAAGTGATGTTTTTCACTTCCATACCATCCATTACCGTTGTGCGGCATGACGCTACCAGCTTAGGCATAGGGCGCGGATCTTTTTCAGATCCTTTGCTTACCTGTACCAAACAGGTACGGCATTTACCACCGCTACCCTCTAATTTGGAGTAATAGCACATAGCAGGCGGAACAATATCACCTCCTATTTGCCTTGCGGCATTAAGGATGCTTGTTCCGTCTGGCACTTCTACCGATATTCCGTCTATTGTAACCTTCATTTTGACGTTATATATTAGTCAATTATAATATTTTACTTGTCATGTTGAGCGATAGCGAAACATCTTATCCGCTTTACTCGTCGCTCTTATAAGATCCTTCGCTATCGCTCAGGATGACAACTTACTCTATTGCGCAGCAGGAACAGGCAATGGATCAGCATAATGTGCTAAGCCGTAATTTCTTGTTATCGCCTCGGCCGCATGCGATACGTGCCACTCAAATTCATCCCTAAAATGGCGAATAGCACTAGCCACAGGCCATGCTGCCGCGTCACCAAGCGGACAAATAGTATTGCCTTCAATTTTCTTTGATACATCTACCAGCAGGTCCATGTCGCTCATGCTGCCATGGCCCATTTCAAGGCGATGTAACACTTTTTCCATCCAGCCGGTACCTTCACGGCAAGGCGAACATTGTCCGCAGCTTTCATGGTGATAAAAACGGGCAAAGTTCCAGGTGTTGCGCACAATACACTGGTCTTCATCAAAAGCAATAAAACCGCCGGATCCCATCATGGTGCCGCTTACAAAACCACCGTCAGCTAATGATTCATAGCTCATTAAACGACCTTCGCCATTAACGGTCTTCAAGAACAAATTAGCTGGCAAAATCGGCACAGATGAACCACCCGCAACAACCGCTTTTAAACGTTTGCCATTGGCAATACCACCGCAATATTCGTCACTGTATAAAAATTCTTCAACCGGCAGGCCGAGATCTATTTCGTAAACTCCTGGTTTTACTAAGTTACCACCAGCTGAGATCAGTTTAGTACCTGTACTACGACCGATACCTAATTTAGCATACTCTTCGCCGCCATCATTAATGATAGGTACTACAGCAGCAATAGACTCAACGTTATTAACCACAGTAGGGCAGCCGTACAAGCCCGCAATAGCTGGGAAAGGTGGTTTAATGCGTGGGTTACCACGTTTACCTTCTAATGATTCTAACAAAGCTGTTTCTTCACCGCAAATATAAGCACCGCCTCCTGGCTGTACATACAACTCCAGATCATAACCTGTACCTAATATATTTTTACCTAAAAAGCCATTGGCTTTTGCTTCGGCAATTGCTTTTTCAAGGATGCGTATTTGCGGCATCATTTCGCCGCGAACATAGATATATGATGTTTTTGCGCCTAAAGCGTAGCTGGCGGTTATCATTCCCTCAATTAACAAGTGAGGGATATAAGTCATCAGGTAACGATCTTTAAAAGTACCGGGCTCTGACTCATCAGCATTACAAACCAAATAACGTGCAACACCTTCCGGCTTAGCCAAAAAACTCCACTTCATCCCGGTAGGGAAACCTGCACCACCACGACCACGCAAACCCGATTTTTTAACTTCCTCCACCACTTCTTCGGGCGACATCTGTTTTAAAGCTTTCTCTACAGATCTGTAACCACCTTTTTGGCGGTATACATCAAAGGTATTGATGCCGGGTACGTTTATATGTTCTAAAAGTAATTTGCGTCCCATTAGTTATTCGCCTTAGCTTTTAAATCTTCAATCAATTGATCAACCGACGCGTTGGTCAGTTTCTCATAAAAAGTGTATTCAGGACCTATCTGTAAAACCGGGCCAAAGCCGCAGGCTGCTAAACACTCCACACCGCGCCAGCTAAACAGGCCATCAGCTGTAACTTCCCCCTCTTTAACACCCAGCTTTTGCTCTATATGATCCATTATCTTCTCGGCTCCTACTAAGCAGCAAGGTCCTGTACGGCAAACTTCCAATGCGTATTTGCCCTGAGGGCGCATAAAGTACATGGTGTAAAAAGTTGCCACCTCATAAACCTCAACAGGCTGTATACTTAAGTACTCTGCAACTTTATCCATTGCGGGTGCACTTACCCAACCAAATTCGGCTTGCACTAAATGCAGTATAGGCAATAGTGCTGATTTTTGTTTTCCTTCGGGATAGCGACTAACAATGTCAGCAAATTGGTCGGTCAGCGCGGTTGAAAACTCAACCGGAACCATCTCGGTATTTTCAACTCTAAGCATCTAACTCTCCGGCTATAACGTTTAAACTACTCATGTTAATTATCGCATCTGAAAGCAACATACCAGCACTCATTGGCGCATACATCTGGTAATTGATGAAGCTTGGCCTGCGGAAATGCAGCCTGTAAGGTGCACGCCCACCATCGTTTATCAGGTAAAAGCCTAACTCACCGTTAGCGCCCTCAACAGCATGATAAACTTCTGTATGTGGAGTTGGTATC
Organism: uncultured Mucilaginibacter sp.; assembly: GCF_946479965.1. The sequence continues at coordinate 21,763 of NZ_CAMLHX010000024.1, forward strand.
TCGCCCATCACTATTTTAAAGTGATAGATGAGGGCTTCCATATTATTATAAACTTCCTCTTTTGGAGGCAGGTAAAATTCGGGTACATCAGCATGGAAAATATCACTTGGCTCTTTTTCCAGCTTTACCAATGCCTGTTCTATCAGACGAAGGCTTTGCCACATTTCTTCATTACGCACCAAAAAGCGGGCATACACGTCACCATTCTCGCCAACCGGAACTTCAAAATCAAAGTCCTCATAGCTTGAATATGGGTTCATGGCGCGCACATCATAATCAACACCGGCCGCACGTAGCAGAGGGCCGCTCCAGCTGTAGCTTAAAGCGTCTTCGGCTGTAACAGCGGCAACGCCTTTGGTGCGATCCATAAATATGCGGTTACGTGTAAACAGCGCCTCAAACTCTTTAAGGGTTTTAGGGAAGTTAATCAAGAACGCACGCAGCTTTATGAAGGCTTTTGTATTAAAGTTACGTTCAAAACCGCCTATACGACCTATGTTGGTAGTTAAGCGTGACCCGCAAACTTCTTCATATATCTCATAGATAGCCTCGCGGTGCTCCATCATATAAAGGAAACCTGTGAAAGCTCCAGTATCAACACCTAATACACCGTTACAAACAATATGGTCGGCTATTCGGGCAAGCTCCATTACAATAACGCGCAGGTAATCTACACGCTTAGGTGTTTGAATACCCAATAGTTTTTCAACCGTCATGTGCCAACCCATGTTGTTAATGGGTGATGAGCAGTAATTTAAACGATCTGTTAACGGCGTTATTTGATAAAATGGACGATGCTCGGCAATTTTCTCAAACGCCCTGTGAATATATCCAATGGTTGATACGCCGCTTATAATACGCTCGCCATCCATCTGCAAAACGTTTTGAAAAACGCCATGCGTAGCCGGGTGGGTAGGCCCTAAATTTAGCGTGGAATGGTCGCTTTGCGGATCGTTATCTATATATACGGGATGATTCTCCATGCTCTATCTTCCAAAAAAATAATCTTTCTTATCAACGCGGTTCGGATCCTCCAACGGGAACTCTTTACGCATCGGGAAAGCTGTCATATCGTCAACATTCAATATCCTGCGCAGATCCGGGTGCCCATCGAATATCACACCGAAATAATCATACGTTTCGCGCTCCATCCAGTTAGCACCCTCCCATAAGTTGGTTGCTGTAGGGATATGGCAGTTATCGCCATCAATAAATACTTTAATGCGTACACGCACATTATTTACCAGGCTGTGCAGGTGATAAACGACGCCTATTGTAAGCTCCTGCTCAGGGTAATGTACAGCAGTTATATCAGTTAAATAAATAAACTGAAGAACCGGCGAGCTTTTAAGGAAAGCCAGTAGTTCGTTTATCTGCTCTTTGGTAGTCTCTAAAGTAAGCAAACCAAAAGGCTCGCCAACTACCGTTACCTTATCAGCGAATTGGGTATTTATGTTATTTAAAACTTCTTCGTTAGTTATCTTACCCATTTATTGAATTCCGTATGATGCAAGTAATTTTTGGTATTCAGGAGTATCGCGCCTGCGGGTTGATTCTGTTCTCACCAGGTCCTGTATGTGCATAAAGCCATCAATAATAGCTTCAGGGCGCGGCGGGCAACCCGGCACGTAAACGTCAACCGGAATGATCTCATCAATACCTTGTAAAACCGAATAGGTATCAAATATACCTCCGCTTGATGCGCATGCCCCAACTGCCATTACCCAACGTGGCTCGGCCATTTGCAGGTATACCTGGCGCAGTACAGGACCCATCTTTTTGGCGATGGTACCCATTACCATTAAAAGATCGGCCTGACGTGGCGAGAAGCTTAAACGCTCTGCACCAAAACGCGAAAGGTCATAATGTGAAGCCATGGTGGCCATAAATTCGATACCACAACATGATGTGGCGAAAGGCAATGGCCAAAGTGAATTGGCACGTGCCATACCTACCGCTTTATCAAGCGAAGTAGCAAAAAATCCCGCTCCCTCTACTCCCGCAGGAGCCCCAACTATTTGAATATCACTCATGAATTATAATTATCAAATACTCGTCCAAACTGTGACATTTGGACGCGCAAATTTATGATAAAATACCTTGTATTAGCTACACTAAAGGCTAAACGAAATATATTTAGAATTATTCTAAACAAACAGTCCTATTGGATGTTTATTAAGGCTTTAATAAAAACACTGCAAACTCTCCCGTGTTCCAAAAAATATAAAGCCTGTAAAAACGCAAAACTACTTTGACGGTATTAATCGGCTCATTCTAAGTGGCTTAACTTTTTAAGCCGAAACACTTTGGAACACTTTGAAACTACTTATAAGTCAGTAAAGTTAGCTGTAAATTGAACGTAAGTGACTGACAGTGAAACAATTGAACAGCTTTAAGCTTTTTAGCTTAAAATGGAACACTTTGGAACAGCAAACAAACCAGTTTGGAACACCTCAGTAAGCTGTCGAAAAAGAGCGGCAGAAGATATGTTAGCTAAGTGCAAATAATCTCTGTACCGGTTAGTCCCAGTTAAGCGCCTTTTTCTTTATTACGTAGATAAAGCCGGCTAATAGGGTTGCCATAAAGATGAACATCTCTATCATACCCTCTTTGCCTAACTCTTTAAAGTTAACCGCCCATGGATACATAAATATCACCTCCACATCAAACAGCACAAACAATATTGCTACCAGGAAGTATTTAATAGAGATGGGCGTACGCGCGTTACCAATAACCTCAATGCCCGATTCAAAAGGAGTAAGCTTATCTGTAGTTACGCGTTTGGGGCCCAACTTGTGCGTGGCAAACATGGTACCCACTACAAAACCTAGCGCCACCAACATCTGAAATATAATAGGTAAGTAATTTACCGGTAAACTTTGAGTTTCCATGCTGCAAATATACAAAGGGCTTATAAATAACAAAGGCTTCTTTTTACAGAAGCCTTTGTTTTATAAATGTGTTATTTATTACTTGCTTTTAGTTCCGGCTTTTTGCTTAAAGTAAAAGTCGGCTTGCGAGTCGGCTGGGTCAAGAGCTTTTGCCTTGTTAAAGTACTCTGCGGCTTTCACATCGTCCTTTTCTTTATAGGCATATATATTACCCAAATAGTCATAAGCTTCTAACAATGCCGGTTTCTCCTGTGCAGTCAATGAAGCTGTTTTAGGTTCCAATATTTGCACCACTTGCTCGTAATAGCCTTTGGCTAGTCCTTTTTTGTGTTCCCTATCGGCATCACGCAACTCTGCTATACGAGCACGGAATAACGGGGTCCAAAAAATTGGATTAGTCATTTTTTGTTGCATGTAACTTAGTGCTGAATCAGCTCTAACCAGCAAGCTAGAGTCTTGCTTAAAAGTTGGATCAGCCTTTGCTTTTGCAGCCTGGTCAATAGTAAATGCAAAATAACCATATCTACCGGCTGCAAGATAATCGCCGAATGTTAAGTTTTTATCTTTTTTCAATATTTTCGAATAAGAATCGAAAGCGGCTGAATACCTTTTTCTATCAACGTTCACCTTTGCTATATCTCTGTAAACATCTGCAAATGTGCTATCTAATTCAACTGCCTTTGTTAAAGTTTCCACAGCCTTTGTAGTATCCTGTCCTGCTTGAAGTTGCGCACGACCGTGATATAAAAAGTCGCGAGGGATGACACGCTTAGGATCGGCTTTAGCCATCCATTTATTCATGTATTCCATAGCGGCTTTAGGATCTTTACTTTCTAAAGCTGCGTAGCCTAAATAGCGGTATATCCTGGGATTAACGTTTGGCGAAGCGGTAAGCTTTGCGCCAACTTCGCGCAAATCAGCCCACTGACCGGCGCGTACCAAAAAGTCGGCATAACGTAATAGGGTCTCATTAGACTGATCAGTCAAACTCATATAAGTTTTAAAATGCGCTACAGCAGATTTTATCTTGTCAGAAGCATTTTTACCTCTATTGCTTGCCTCGCGGTTTTCTGTTTCTGCCCATTCCCGGTAGGCCGGTCCAAAATTAGGGTCAACTGTGGTAGCGGTTTGAAACGCTTTTTCTGCTGCGTCAAAACTATCAGCATATCTCCATAAAACGCCAATGGCTGTATTAGCCGTAACCGATTTTGGATCAAGCGTTAACGCTTGCTGGTAATTAGTAAAAGCATCGTTGCTTTTAAATTGTGAGCGATAAGCATTACCCAACTCAACCCATATATCAGGGTTTTTTTCATTAGCTAACTTACCCTTGTTCAAAGCATCAATAGCTGCATTGGCATCTTGAGCAGATAGTTTACCATCTTCCGCGCCCAAAAGATATCCTCTACCTATATAAAGAAAAGGTTCAGCATCTTTTTTCTTAACCCATCCTAACGCTTGCTGAAAGTTTGATGTAGCACCGGCAGCGTCTTTATTTAAATGCGCCGCTGTGCCCAAACCAATATAATTAAGCGCTGATTTAGGATCGGCCGCAACACCTTTGTTAAACACCGCCTTAGCCGAGTCAACATAATCTTGCGATAGATATACCCAACCTAACTGAAAAAATGCTTCAGCATTAGTTGGCTGTGTAACCGTTAAGTTTTTAAGCATAGCTTTAGCTTTTACATACTGCTCGGCATCAATTGCTTTTTTGGCATCAGCAAGGCTTTGTGCAAAAACTGATGATCCAACAAGCGCTAAGCCCACTGTAGCTATTGCTATTTTTCTGATCATTTCCATCTTTTACTATTTTAGTTTTATAATTTACCTCTGTTATTTCTTCTTTATAATATTAATTTCCCTTGTGGGAATTGAATCGGGTAATATTCCCGACTGTAAAATTATCCGCTGGCCCTTCTCACCCAACATAAAGTAAGCAAACCCTGTGCCTAAACCCATTTTGCCGGTACTGTTAATTATATACAGATCGCGGGTAAGCGGATATTGTTTTAGAGCGAGAGTAGCTTGCGAAGGTTTAAAGTACCCTGTCTTTTTACTGTCATCCTTTACCGAAACAATTTTTACCTTCTTCACCGCATCTGCATAATCCTCATCCGGATCATTAAGCCAGCTAAACCCGGTTATCCCTATTGAGTTTTGATGCTCACTTACGTACTTTATTACTTCTTTATTATCCTTAAGGGCATAAATATTTCTTCCCTTTAAGTCAATACTACCCGAAAAAGCCTTCAAATACCTTACCAGGCTTGAGTTGGGGTTATCAAACACAATATTTACATCTGTTCTGGCATTGCCGTTTAGCATTTTCTTCAATTCGCTTACTGTAATTAACGTATCAGCCGAGGCGTTATTTACTATAAGCGTGATCGCATCAACCGCGAATCTATCGGTTTGCGGTGCCAGGTTCCTACCCTCCAGTATTTTCTTTTCGTCATCGCTTAATTCTCTCGATAAAATAGCAAGTCGCACACTGTCATTCAGCAACATGCCTACAATCTTATTTTCGGCGCCGTAAGCAATGTTCAAATCTGCCTGTTCATTCAAGCTTTTAAAAACAAATGCCATTTCATCAACAATGGGCTTACAAGACTCGTCAATCCCTATTAATGTTTTACCGCTTACCGTAGTTTCCCTTTGCTTTTGTTCAGCTTTCTTTTGTCCGCATGCAGTAATTACAAGCAAAACAGCCAATAAGTACTCCCATCTAAACTTCATCAGGATCCTTCTTTAACAAACGTGAAAATCGTAATACAGCGTATATCATAATAAGAACGCCAAATCCTGTTCTTTGAAATCCCGCAAGCTGCGGTAGCATTGCCTTCCAAAAAATTATCATCAGGCCAAGGCCCAAAACACAAAGCGCTGTTATAGCTCCTAAAATAAGCAAAAACCGCCTTTTGAGCGATTTTTGCCTACTATCAAATTTTATTGGCATTACACTACTCTTCAGAGCCCAGCGTAAAGTTGATCGGAACGGTGTACTGCACACGCACCGGCCGGCCATTTTGAACGCCAGGTTTCCACTTTGGTGATTTCTTTAATATACGAATAGCTTCCTCTTTCAAAGTTTCGCTTGGTCCACGTTGAGCGTTAATATCTGTCAAACTTCCGTCCTTTTCAACTACGAACTGAATGAAAACTTTACCCTGCACATTATTCTCTCTGTCAACACCAGGGTATTTGATATTTTTCTCCAGATACTTAGTAAAGGCTGCAGCTCCACCCGGAAACTCCGGTGACGACTCAACCGAAACGAAAATCTTGTTTTCGTCTTCAGTAACCTGTTTAATATCTGAATTACCTACCGGCTCATCAATACGGATCTCGGCATTAGGATCACCTTTCTGATCTTTAGGACCAGGATCGGCTACCTTAAGTTCCTCCTGTGTAGGTGGATCTTCTTTTACCTCAACGTCAGGCTTCACAACCAAAGGAGGGAACTTTACCTGATCTACTTTTGGTTTTGGTGGCTCCGGTGGTGGCGGAGGTGGTACTTTTTTCTGCTCTTCAGGCGGCGGCGGGGCTAAAATAACATCAGTCATTTTAACCTTCTCATCAGCCTTCGGAATGAATCCATCAATCATGTTGATGATCGTTTTCATGGATATAACAAGTACGAAAAATACTATGCCAAACGCTAACGCGCGGTTAGTATTGCGCGGATTAGCTTTTCTAAGCTCATATGCTCCGTATGCCTTGTTACGCCCGGTAAAAACAACGTCGATCCACTCCTGCTTTAATATGTCTAATTTAGATCCCAGCATGGTTCCGAGTTTTAATTTTTAACGTTTATATTTTATTTAAATTATATCTTAATATAATCCATCTCTCTGTAGCAATCCAATTTCGTCTTGCGTAATATCCTGTATCGCCCTGATCTGGTTACCTACGATGTTTAATTCGTCCATAACACTCACAACGTTCTCGTAAGTAGACTTACTGCTTGGCTTTACTATAACGATCATGTCTTTGCCTTGCGTCCTTTTAACTTCAGCGGATTTCTCAAGTAAAGTTTTACGTAGTCCGTTTCTGCCAAAGCCATCAACGGTTGGGCCTGCAATCGGTTTAGCAGGCTGGCCAATATACCATTCCACTTTGTTGTCTTTTCCAACCAAAATGGTCATTGTACGGCTTTCAGCTACATCCAATTCCACCTTTTTATTGTCGTCCTGTTTATCAGGCATGGTAAGGTCCATAGCCTTAGGCTTTTGGAGGGTAGTAGTAAGGATGAAGAAAGTTATAAGCAAGAAAGCCAGATCCACCATGGCTGTTAAATCCACACGTGTTGATGCTTTTTTACTTCTTACCTTCCCGCCGCCTTTTTTACCCCCGCCGGAGGTATCTAATTCTGCCATATCTTTTTATTTTTGCACTTTTCTAAGTGATGTAATTAAACTGAATTTGTTCACTTCCTGTTTTTGCAGGGTTTTTATAATATCGGCAATTTTGGGGTATTCTTCCTTGCTATCGCCTTTAATGGCAACGGTTAGTACAGCATTATGTAGCGCTACGTCTGCCTTGCGGGTTTCTTTAACCCAATGGTACAGTTCATTGTTGTCGGTTGTGTCAACAGGAATACCTACTTGTTTGACATTTCCTCGGTCTGCAATCGGTACAGCCAACAATTGCTTTAACTGTACAATAGGCACACCAAATGATTCTGTATTACCAAAAGCATTTACTTCTTCAGGCGTGAAGGCAATTCCATATTTTTCCCCCATTGCCTTTAAAGTTTCCATTCTCAGGTCGGCACCTTCAATATTATAAAATACTTTTCCCTGGCCAACTATAATTGCGGCAAAATCAGTTTCAGGAAGCATTACTTCCGATGCGGCAGCTGGCACTATAGCTGTAATCGGGTCCTGAGTTTTTGGTTTTGCCGACAATATGAAGAATGTAAGCAAAAGAAACGCTACGTCGCACATGGCGGTCATGTCAATTGCTGTACTCTTTCTTGGGACTTTTACTCTGGGCATAATCTAATTTTTTAATATTTAGTGTTTAAATAATCGGTTTATATATCCGGCTCTTTTTAGGAGCCGGATATTAGGCAAACACTAAAATTTATTTGTTTTTATGCGATGCAGCAAATGTTTGTACAATGCTGAATCCTGTTTCGTCAATTGCGTAAGTTAAACCATCAATTTTTGAAGTGAACAAGTTGTACATTACGATAGATACAGTTGATGTTGTGATACCCATTGCAGTGTTTACAAGTGCTTCAGAGATAGCTGCTGATAATTTTGAAGTGTTGTTACCAGAACCTGATAACTCGGCGAAGGCCTTGATCATACCAATTACTGTTCCTAACAAACCTGTTAATGTACCGATAGATACCAATGTAGCTATGATAGTTAGGTTTTGCTCTAACATTGGCATTTCCAATGAGGTAGCTTCTTCAATGTCTTTTTGGATAGCTAATGTTTTTTGATCAACATCTAATGTAGCTTCCAACTCCATTTCGCGATATTTTTTAAGACCAGATTTGATTACGTTAGCAACAGAACCTTTTTGTTTGTCGCACTCGCTTGAAGCGGCATCAATGTTACCTGAGTTAAGGAAACCTTGTATTTTTCTAACAAAAGCATCAACGTTGCTGGTACCTGAAGCTTTACCGATAACGATAAATCTTTCAATAGAGAATACGATAACCATTAAGATGTAAGACATACCCAGTGGTACTAAGAAACCACCTTTGTGTACAGTTCCATAGATGTCTGTTGGCTCGCCGTCAACCACATCTCCCCCTTTGTAATGACTTGGATCACCTAATATAAATACGAATATTATAATTGCCACAGCAAGACAAATTGGAATGGTCAGGCTTGCAAAAATGCTGCTTTTGCTTGAGCTTTCTTTTTTAGCAGTAGTAGTTGGTTTTGTTGGTGCGTTTGCCATTACTTTAAATTTTAGTTTTGATTTTAGTTTTTGTTTATGTTTTTAATTTAACGTGCTTTTTTTTAGCGGATAACAAAATTAAACTTTTAATGAAATAAAAAAACTCTTTTGTTATTCTTTAACAATTATTTAATAATAAGAACCTTTGCCGCCGTTTTATTAAACGCAGATAGCTATAAATCTTTGTATTAAACAATCTTTTACAATGAAACCCATTATTTTTTATAATCGCAAACAATACTTTACATATTTTATGTAATTATACTGTTATAGTTAAACTTTCGTGTTTGTTACTTAAACATGCGTGATAAAAGATAAACTTTCCTCACATACAGCATTCCGGCACAAACGTTCAGGTTTTAAATAATAACCACTGCAATACGTTTATAAATTGGTTTAATTGGTTGCGCAATGATAATCATTACAAGTATAACTAAATAAATAGTTATTTTATTATTTCTGATACAATTTTTTTTTAATGCGTAATTGCAACATATACTGGCACTTATCCGCCTGCCTTTTTTGCTTTAAAACCTTCTGCCAATAACATAGCCAGGATTTTATCGCGAAAATCGCCCTGTATCAGAATCTCTCCATCTTTAACAGAACCTCCTACTCCGCATTTAGTTTTGAGTTTCTTACCCAATTCTTCCATCTCGGCTGCTTTTCCTATAAACCCTGTAATAGCAGTAACCATTTTGCCCCCGCCTTTTCTATCCAGGTATATCTTCAAATTTTGTTGGCGTGGTGGCGTAACCGCATCTGCTTCCGCCTGTGGTTGGTTATTATTAAAATCCGGGTCGGTTGAGTACACGAGGCCTGAAAAACTATTTAACTTTTTTGACATATGGTGTGCTTAGTTCTTAAAAGTATCGCCAACAATTACTTGTAAAGTAGCCGGCTTTATTGTTATATCTACCTTCGCTTCCATTTTTGCCGGTTCGCCATCCAAGTGCATGGGCCCTGCCTCATCTCGTTTAACTTCTATATGCTGTCCCTTTATTATCTCCACAAAACCTGAACTATCGGCTGTTTTAGTAAACATACGTAAAACCATCTCAGGAAAACGGTACAACGGGAATGGCTTTACTATACAAACATCAAGCGAACCATCCTGCACCGAAGCCTTTGGTGATATATGCGCGTTATTACCGTACTGCGATGAATTGGCAATGCTTAAAATAAACGCTTTACGAGTGTAATTAACGCCATCAATATTTAAATAGTATGTATCCGACTTATAATTTATAATTTCTGCAAGCGATGATTTTACATAGCTGAAAAAACCCCGCTTTTTACCCCCTGCAAAAACCTGGCCTATGTGCGCGTCGAAACCCATTCCGGCTATATTAAAAAATGGGTGACCGTTAGCTTCGGCCGAATCAATTGCTTCAACCTGAAGTTTATTTAATGTTTTTATTGATTCTTCAATACCCATGGGGATCCCTAAAAAACGCGCTAATCCGTTTCCTGATCCACAGGGGATTATACCCAGCGTTAAACCACTACCCACCAAACCCGATGCCGTTTCGTTAACAGTACCATCTCCACCCACTGCAACAACAAGGTCGTATTTTCCTACAGCGTCTGCTGCTACCTCGCTGGCATGTGCCACGCCTGTTGTAAATATAATAGTAGACTCAAACAAAGTTTTATCCAGATGCTTTTCTATCTGTCCGGGCACATTGTCCTTCTTCTTCCCTCCCGATATCGGATTTATGATAAATAATGCTTTCTTTTTCAACTACCTATTAATTAAGGTGCCAAAAGTAATTGTATTTTCTGCTTTGTGAAAAATTGTTTTATTTTTGCCCAGTTGATGGTGGACTGATTTAGCTACCCGGTATAGTTTTTACCGTGAGTTTGATTGCAACCACGTAAAAAAGTGCTAATCATGCTTCTTTACTTATAGCAATTGCAACTCTCTCAACCAGTATTTACTGTCTCAATTTATTTAATTTATAATATGCCTTATTTATTTACGTCAGAGTCGGTATCAGAGGGTCATCCTGATAAAGTTGCCGACCAAATATCGGATGCTTTGATAGACAATTTTCTTGCTTTCGACCCCGAATCAAAAGTAGCCTGCGAAACTTTAGTAACTACCGGTCAGGTTATATTAGCCGGCGAAGTAAAATCCAAGGCTTATCTTGACGTACAAAGAATAGCGCGCGAGGTGATCAACAAAATTGGCTACACCAAAGGCGAATACATGTTTGATGGCAGCTCTTGCGGTGTGCTATCAGCCATACATGAGCAATCGCCGGATATTAACCAGGGTGTTGATCGTAAGGCGAAAGAAGAGCAAGGTGCCGGCGACCAAGGTATGATGTTTGGCTATGCTACTATCGAGACCGACAACTATATGCCGCTGGCATTAGATATTGCCCACGCTTTATTAATTGAGTTGGCAGCCATCCGCCGCGAAAATTCTGATATCAAATACCTTCGTCCTGATGCAAAGTCTCAGGTTACGTTGGAGTATGATGACAATAACCAGCCTACCCGTATAGATGCTATAGTAATTTCTACCCAGCATGACGACTTTGATGAAGAAAAAGCAATGCTGGCCAAGATTAGTCAGGACATTATCTCTATCCTTATCCCACGGGTAAAAGCTAAATATCCAAAATACGCCCACTTTTTTAACAGCGATATTAAATATCACATTAACCCAACCGGTAAATTTGTTATTGGTGGGCCACACGGCGATACCGGCTTAACCGGTCGTAAGATCATTGTTGATACTTACGGCGGCAAAGGCGCGCATGGTGGTGGCGCATTTTCTGGCAAGGACCCGTCAAAGGTTGACCGCTCTGCTGCTTATGCCACCCGCCATATTGCTAAAAATTTAGTAGCTGCTGGCGTTTGCAGCGAGGTATTGGTACAGGTATCATACGCTATAGGTGTTGCACAACCAATGGGCATTTATGTAAATACCTACGGCACGGCCAAAGTTGGTTTAAATGATGGCGAAATAGCCCGCAAGGTTGAAGCTATATTTAATATGACGCCGTACGCTATAGAAACCCGCTTTAAACTGCGCAATCCTATTTACAGCGAGACAGCAGCTTACGGGCACTTTGGCAAACCAAGCCAAACGGTTACTAAAAGCTTTACCCACCATGATGGCTCTGTTATCTCTCGCGAGGTTGAGTTGTTTACTTGGGAAAAGTTGGACTACGTTGATAAAGTTAAAGCAGCTTTCGGATTATAAGAAAGTTCACAATATTAATCAGGGCGGTGCATAACCGCCCTTTTTTATGCAGCAATAATTGGTAATAAGCTATGCATCATCCCGAAGAGAACCCCTGGCAGGTAACATCGCAACAAAACGTTTACGATAATAACTGGATAAACCTTACCGAATACCAGGTGATAAACCCAGCCGGCAAGCCGGGTATTTATGGCAAGGTGCATTTTAAAAACCGCGCCACTGGCGTTGTACCGCTTGATGCCGACGGTAACACCTACCTGGTGGGCCAGTACCGCTTTGCGCTTGATGAATACAGCTGGGAGCTACCCGAGGGCGGCGCTCCGCTTAATGAAGACCCTCTGGCTGCTGCCAAACGGGAATTACTGGAAGAAACCGGCCTTAAAGCCAATAACTGGACCGAGATACAGCGCATGCACCTAAGCAACTCGGTGAGCGACGAGCTTTGCATTATTTACCTGGCAAGGGGCTTAGCGCAGTTTGAGGCCGAGCCCGAAGATACTGAGCAACTGCAAACCCGCAAGCTGCCTTTTGAGGAGGCCTACCAAATGGTGTGCGATGGCCGCATAACCGACTCGGTTACAGTGGCGGGAATTTTAAGGGTGAAGCTGATGTTGTTAGAAGGCAGTATCTGACCCGCATAATAGCTAAAATATTTATAATTTAGCAGCAGTAATTACCGCTATGAGGAAGCTTTTAGGCTACATTTTATCGCCCATAACAATTGTACTGTTTTTTGTGGTGCTGTGCGTTTTTCAGCCGGTACAGTGGTTGTGTTATAAACTGGGTGGGTACGCTGCTCACAAACGGTCAGTAGATATACTTAACTTTTGCCTTACCGCCACAATTTACGTTTTAGGCGATACCGTTACCTACATCAACAAACAACACCTGCCCGAAGGCCGGCCCATTGTATTTTTGGCCAATCACCAAAGTTTGCTGGATATACCGCCGTTGATATGGCACCTGCGCAGGTATCATGCTAAATTCATTTCCAAGATAGAGCTCACCAAAAACATCCCATCCATATCCTATAATTTAAAGGTGGGCGGCGGCGCTAATATTGACCGTAAGGACCAGCGCCAAGCTATTACCGAGCTGATGAAGCTGGGCGTACGTATGAAGGAAAACAACTGGTCTACTGTTATTTTCCCCGAGGGTACCCGCTCTGCGGATGGTAAAGTGCGCAAGTTCCAGTCGGCGGGGATAGCTACTATATTGAAGAAATGCCCGGATGCGCTGCTGGTACCTATTGCCATTAACAACTCGTGGCAGGTTGTGCGCTATGGCATTTACCCGCTTAACACTTTCATAAGCGTTACCCTTGAGGTGCTTGAGCCCATTGAACCCAACGGCGCGCCGGTTGATGAAATGGTGGCTTTGGCAGAGACACGCATTAAGGCTTATTTAGGGCAAATTGAGTAATGCGTTGCGCCGCTTGCGAGGCCGTCATATTATACTACTGTTTCAGCATTTTTTGCATAATCTCTGTTGCCTTACGTAAATTTTCATTGAACTGGGCGTCTTTTGCCGCTTTAGCTCTTTGCCGTTCTAATTCTGCCTGGCGCTCCCGCTCTTCTCTTGCAGCTACCCGCTCAGCCTCGGCCCGTTTTTGTTCCGCTGCGTTAGCGGCGCGGGTAGCTTCCATTTTTCTGTCGTAAATTACAAACTGGTTTTCTTTAATAACTTTGTCGTAGATTTTTTTATAATCGTCTACACTGTCAAATTGTGCAGACAACGATTGCAGGTAGGCATTATCAAAGCTATAAACTATAAAGGGGGCCGTCCATTCTGTTGTTAAATTTACTTTAAGCAGCACTCTAACCGTTTTACCTGCAGGCGTCATATAATAAAACTCAAAATCATCTGCTTTACTATCAAAAACATATTGCTTTGCTTTGTCGTCGTACTTTACCTTAGTTAAATACTTTTTTGTGAGCATTTTTGCAACTTCCTCCTCAGTTCCTACATTGCGATGTGCCAATAAATCAGAGAAATTGGGGGTTGGAGCCAACGCGAGCCGTGTATCCAGGTCGGTCAACGAGGGGCTTATTTTAAAGTAAATATAATGGTTGATGTTGCTAATTACACATTCAATATTTTTACTGAAATAATTACTTACGTCGCGTCCCGTGCCTGTTTTGGTCCAGGCTGATAGATCAAATGCCTTTTTTAGTTTACTAAACGCTATTGGATCAGGCGCGGTAAAAGTTATATTGCTAAGCAACCAAAGTTTGTTCAATTCAAAATCTACAGTAACATTTCTGTTAAAATAAGTGCTATAATTGGTGCTGGCAAGTTGGTTGTTTTCGTCCAGCGTATGCCCGCTAAGCTTTTTATAGTAAAATGAATAACCCAGTTTATTTACAAAATTTAGCGCTGCATTGGTAACATCTACATAGTTGCTATGTATATCAATATTGTTTATATCAAAATCCTGCGTGGCGGCTGGTAGTTGTGTGTTGCTATGTGCAACGCGTTCCGTTGAAATGTAATAAATTAATCCGGGCTCATCCTCATTACTATCCAAATCTTCCATTGAACTTAAAGTAGTGAAGATGTCGCCATTTCTGTACAAGGTGTCGCTATAACCTTCGCTTATTGTTGTGAGGCTGCCAACGCCCAACATTGCTTTTATTGCATTATAATGTTTTAGATTTTTGACTGAAAAAGATATTTTGTTAACGATATTTGTTTTTGGAGCGGTAACGTACGCTGTTAGGCGACCGCCAAACTCAAGCGATTTTTCAACCTCGGCGTTACCGGGATCCTTTTCGTGTGTAACAGGATTAAAACTGGGCAGAGTTTCCTCATCCAAATTGTTTAGATCGACCTTTAGTTTTTTGAATTCATCGCTTAAAATTTGTACTGCATCGTCGGCATCCTTACCCAGAAAGTCTATTCTGTTTAATACGGTTTTTGAAACCGGCTTTGCAACCGTTTTTGCACCCGGCTTAGCTATCGGCTTTTTAACTTGAGCGCTTAGCTGGCTGCTAACTGCTATGCTTAACAAAACTGCAATACAAAATGTACTTTTCATGCTTAAAAAAATTGTATAAGGGGTTCGGTGTTTGCCTATTGCTACCTCAGCACTGAATCAGAGAGCAAATGATGCATTTACCGGTTAAAAATCAAATATAAGTTATTGGTAATCTATATCATATACCTAATAATAGCTATTTTTTGATCTTAATTATACAAAACCCCGACATGTATCAACAGCATTTCAATAATGTGCGAAGATGTATTCGGTCGTTTCAATGTGTTGCACACACGCCGCGAGCGAACACTCATCCTCACCGAAACAATCCGCCCTTCGCCGATTTAATACACCCCTTCGCCCGATAATCATTTTAGCAGATTAAGCGCCACGCTACTTTCGCGGCATGACAAATTTGATCCTCTTAACATTATTGCTGCTTACCATTACCTTAAGCCTGGGTGGTGGCCTTTACGAAACGTTGGTTATCTATCCCAACTGGAAAAAAGACGTTCATCCCTCAACGCTTTTAGAAAAACTGCACAGTTCGGGGCAAATGCTGGCGGGTAACAGGTTTTGGCCATTGGTGTCGCCGGCGCAGGTTTTGCTTTCAATAGCTAACATGGTTATGGCTTACCTGCATGATGGCCCGGCAAGGGAAGTGTGGTTGACAGCCGCTATCATCATATTTGTATCGCGGGTTATCACCTTCAGTTACTTTATACCCGTAATGCTGCGCTATATAATGAAGTCCGAACATGTTGAACCCAACCGCTTGCGCACTATTGTTAAATGGTGGGTGGGGTTAAGTCCGTTACGGTTACTACCCGAAGCTGCCGCCTGGGGTTTGTGCATCTATGCATTGGCGAAAATGATATAGGCTTAATTAAAAACGTGTTGGGCTGTAATATTTAGCAGCTATCTGCAACTAACTATAAAAAACATTATGAAAGCATTAGTATTGTTTATTATGTTATCCCTTGCGTTAACTGCCTGCGGACCAGAGTCATCGCCCGAGGGCAGAATGACCATAAAGCTGAGTGAGCTTAAACAAGAAATAGACAGCCTGAAAACTCAAAACGCAGGGATAAAGGACAGTCTGGCTAAAATAAGTACGGAGCTAAAAACTTTAAAAAAATAAACAAAAAAGCGTTTGTGCTGAATACTCATTCAACACAAACGCTTTCAGAACTTATAAGGGAAATATTACCGTACCGGCCGCTGCGCGTTGTAGGCAATAATATATTCCATATCGGGTTGTGCTGAGCCAAGCTCGGCAATAAAGCCCGGTTTTGTCTGCGCAATTTTTCCTTTAACCAAATAAAAAAGCTCAGCCAGTTTCTCAGGAAAAGCTTTTACAGATACGGTAGGATAGTACTGTTTTTCAAGAGCTGCCTTTTCTGCAGTAGCTACGGCGCGTAATGACCAAGCCTCATCGGGCTTAAAACCAAGTTCGGTAGCCTTATTATCCAGATCATATACGTATACCCTGGCTTGTTGTTCAACGGTTGTTATTTTCATGGTGTTTATCTTTAAAGCATTCTGATAGATATTCATTTTCTCCCTGCCATTAACTGATGCAGGCACCTCTTGACAAAACGCCTTAGCTTGAGTGCCAATTATATCGGCTTTAAAAACAAGATTACATTCAATCTATTTTACCGGTATTATTTAGCAAAAGCTTAAAAATTACCGATTTGAAATTAAGAGTAACGTCTAAGAGAAGTAGTGGTATAACGACCAGATTTTTATAAAGATAGTGTTTAATGGCGTTGATACACTATTTATATTACTACGTTAACCTATTGTGAGGAACAATGGGTATTAAAATTTGTAAAGTACCCAATTAGTGGTTTCGTGCACTTTTTGCAGCCTGGCGTAATTATTTACCGTTTGATAAAGAATCGGCGGGTATTTTGAGTTAAGCAGTGTATACCCTGCCATTAAATTTTTAGGTGAAGCGATCAGTATGTATTCGGCATAATCGGCGGGCGATTCTATGGCGCTTAAGTAACCATTCTGATAAGGCATAATAAGGCCGGAAATGTTATCAGTAAATGCAATTATTTTATAGGAGATCGCGTCATCAACCAATACGCGCGCCTTTTCGGGCAGGCCATTAATGTAATTGGCCATCTCACGCTCTTCGTCTTCATCTGTATCAAGTTTCCTGTCAATAAACGCGGTGATAAACTTTTTTTCTTCATCTAATGATGAATTCTTTAAAAAGTAATATCCGGTGAAAACCTGCAGCGCCATAATTAAACCCAGCGCCGTTTTAAACACAAATTGCTGTTTAATACCGCCTCCTTTTATAATTACGCATAAAAATGCAAGTATTAAAAAAATAAGATAGTACTGATAAGCAATAAACACTTTCTCGTACTTTAAATGTAAAAACTCAACAAAGGCAAAAGGGGTAAGCAGGGTAAGTATTTGGTAAACCTTGTCCCTAAAAAAGAATATCATTAACAAAATGAGGGGGCAAAAAACCAATACCTTAGCCGAAATAAGTAATGAAATTTCTCCCATTTCGCCTTGCGGATTTAAAGAGGCCAGGTCATAGTTCAGGCGGTCGGCTAACACCGTCCAGGTTGAATACGGGCTTTCTAAAAAGTAATCAACGTCATTAGCGTTGGTTAGATTAAATAGCTTATAACAAATAATTGAGGCGATGGGCAGAATAAAAAGTATAAGATACAGCGCGAAGGTTTTATTGATAAGCTTACGCCGCAGCGAAGGGCTGTTAAAGCTTAACGTCATCCGGAAGATAGATTCCTTTTCGGCCAGGTTAAGACTATGTACGGCAATTGAGAAAATGAGCGGTATAAAAAACAGCGTGAGCCAAATAAATTTATAATCGCAAAATAGCAGCAGAACAAGGCACACGCTGGCTATTGATACGTGGAACGTTGTATTGGATTGATAATATTTGAACAGGTTGGAGAAGAACAAATAAAAGAACAAAAGCACCAGGTAAATAGACTTACCCGAGCAGGCCGCGTAAAGCATACCGGGATGAAATAAAAACACGGCCAGTAGTAAGAATAAATAAAAATCGTCTTTCAGATTTTTTATAACTGCACCGGCCATTAGGTAAAAAAGCACGGCCGTACCTATGGCTGAGGCTATAACAGGCGCCAACAACGGATCGACCAAAATAAAAGCGAAAGTGGCAAAGAATGGCATAATAGGCGCGGTAAGCCCTATAACTTTTAGCCTGTCGCCAACGCCCTCAAATATAATACGCACCTTCTCTACATAAAAAAGCGACTCGAGGTTGTTGTAGCCCATATCATTCAGCACATAACCACAAATAAGATAATAAACAGCCAACAGCAATGTTATTATCAGCAACGAATGGCCTTTGCTTATTTTTATTTTACTGAACAGCATTTGTAGGGTTATGGGTTTTACTTAAACCATGGTTGGTTTTTTCCCAATAAAAGGGTTTTACAATAAGTTGATAAAGGCCTTTATAAGCCGCCCACGAGTGTAATAACCAATAAACAGGGTTGGCTATGGCAAATAGTATAAGCTCGTAATAACGGCGCTTAAACACCGCCATCATGTTAACATATATCATTAATATATTACCTACCATAAGGTTGATAATTGACATGAACAACACCCAATCCGGAAACAGCGTACGAATAGTTTCCAGGCCGAATATCAGGTAGCAAAAAAATATGCACAGCAGCAATGGATAAACTAAAAACGTTATAGGCGTAGCTCCAATAAAAAAGTTAAAACCCAGAAAGCCCTTCCAGCCCAATTTTCTCCATAGGGCAACCGGGTTGCGCATATGCACCAGGTGCGTTTGCATATAACCTTTTATCCAACGCGAACGCTGGCGCACCCAGTTAAACATTTCGTTGTTGGCCTCTTCATAAGTAGTAGAATTAATAATAGCTACTTTATATCCTTTATCATACGCACGTACACCCAAATCAGCGTCCTCTGTAACATTGAAGGGGTCCCAACCACCAAGCTCAATCAGGTATTCAAATTTAAAGTGGTTACTGGTGCCGCCCAGCGGAATGGGTATATCAAAGGTATCAAGCCCCGGCAGCATATAATCAAACCAGTACGAATACTCGAGCGTAAACATGCGGGTAAGAAAGTTCTCGTTGCGGTTAAAGTAGTTAAGCGCGCTTTGAATAACGATGTAATTCTCGGGCAGTTTAGCAAACAATGCTACTACTTTTTTAAGCTGATCGGTATCTGGCACATCCTCGGCATCGTAAATGGTAAGGTATTTTCCCCTTGAAAAATGCAGCCCGTAATTACAAGCCTTAGGTTTGGTTTTAGGCATGTGGAACGGAACCACAATTACCTCAAACACCGCCGGGAAATCTAAATTACGTACCGCGTTAAGTGTTTTATCGTCGTCCTCCTCAATCAGTAATTTTATGTCGAGCTTTTCGCGCGGATAGTCAATGCTCTGCAGGTTCCAGATGAGTTTTTTTATCAGTTTATCTTCTTTATACACCGGCAGGTGGATGGTGTATATAGGCAAATCATCTTCAACTACATCTCTAACTTCCTGTTTGCTAACGGCTACATCTAACTCAAACCGCGAACCTACCAGTGCCAAAAACAGCTTAAATACTATCGCTATCAAGAAAAAGCTGCTAAGCAATACGTTTATTATGATGGATGTATTTTTAAAACTTAGTACCAAACCAGCCGTTACAATCGCCAGTACTCCGAAGGTAAATACTAATTGCGGGGTGGTAAAAGTAGTAAGTGCAGAGTTTTTAGGGTCGCGGTTAAGCAACTCAAATACTGCGGACTTAACATATTTTTGCCCCAATAAAACGTGGCTTAGCCAGGTGATATCTAAATCTGACGCAACTATTATTTGGGGCTCAAGGTTATAGGTAGATCTTAAATAATTAATAAACGCCTCGTCGCTAGGGTCGGCCATCAGGGCAACTATCTTATTATTTTCAATACGCAGTGGCAAAGCCAGGTGCTGATCGGCAAATTTCAGCTCAATTTTGTCCAGCACTTCCTGGTCAAAGCCCTCCTCACGTATCTGCTGAAAAACATAACCTTCGTTGCTTAGCGATCGCTCGTAGTTTTTGCGGGATATATAGCCGAAATTAAGTGCTATTTTAACATAAGATAAACCCGACCGTCGCGAAAAATCATCGATCCTTTCCTGGTCGGCTTCAGTTAAAAAGCCATCGCGTATTAAAAGCCTGGGGACAGATAACTGCATGTGTTATAGTGAATACCCCGGTGCCTGTGGCACCGGGGCGTATAATTAGTCGGTAAATATATCCTGTGATTTTTGAACCTTAGCACGTATGTAAAGGAACGACAACAGTATTAGCACCAACATGGCCAATAGTATATACAAGTTGTAGCTTTCCCAAAAACGGGTAAGTACGCTCTTTGTATCAATATACTCCAGGTTTTCGCTTGATTTACTGATATTAAACAAATACTTGTTGTTATTTACATCAGATATAGCCACGTTACTTGAAAGGGTAGAGAGTTGCTCGGTGATAGATCGCGACGCTGACGTGAAGGCATCGTCCAGATGCTTACCGGTTGCTGTTAACACAAGCATTGCGTTGTTGCTGCGCCCGTAAAATATCTGGGCCAACCCGTTTGACACCGAGTCAGAAAGCTCGTATACTATCTTGTTGGTTTCGTTATTGTATAACCTAAACTTACGGTCAAACCTAATAGGTGCGTCCGGAAACTCTTTCATCAACGGATCGTCAGCAGACAACAGAGCGATAATATGATTCTTTTTCAAATCGTTCACATCCATGTCGGCAGAGTAAGTAAACTCGGGGAAATTATTAGCGTTAATATTATTGTTTAACTCATAAATTATTTCTCCCAAAGCCCCTGCAGCAAAAGGCGCATATTTTTTACTTATAACTATACGCGTGGTTCCGTTATTAAAAGCTTCAGGATATTGATAAAAGCTAAGGTCGCTGGTAACAAATGGATTTTTTGACTCTAAATACGATTTATCCACATCCACCTCGGCAAAGAATCCGTTAAAGGAATTTAGACAGTTGCCGCCACCAGAGTAAAACCGAAACTCGGTTACCAACGTGTTGTATTTATGATGCTGGTAACGGTTTATTGTTATGGCGGTGTTTAGTTTACCTGTACCATCTAATTTTTCTGACTGTATCAGCATACCATTAAGATATATATTAAGATATCCCCTATCACCTTGCGCCAGGCTGCTATAGTTACCTATAACCCTTATCTCAACTTCTTTTGGTGTAAAACTAAAATCGCTGTTTTTAAAGTTGTAAACACTTTTAAGGCTCCCTACACCTGACATGAAGTTGGTAGTTGCGCCAATTTGCCTGAAACTTAGTTTAGAACGATTTTCGTCAATGGTTTTGAAGAAAGTGTTTTCTGCTTTATTTATTATCAGGTAATCTCCAAAGGTGGAATTTAAAATATTTATGTTCCCCAAAGCGGTTATGGTTTTTTCGTAACCCGTATCATCGGCACCGGTTACAAATAATATTTCTGATGGAACCAAGCTGGGAGCGAGCGATTTAACAGGTATCAGTCCCTTTCTGGTCTTCACCATACGGACAACAGTATCCACCACATTTACCGCCTCTTTGTTTAGGTAAAACAAGCCTTCACCTTTTTGTGGTGTTACTTTAATCCTGCTACGTTGGTCGGCAGTTAACCGCGCAATATCGCCTACTACAACGTAGTTTTTTACACTATCCGGCAGCGTTCCTTGTGTATAAACTTCAATGTTGCGCACATCTGCTTTTTTTAAACGCGAATATGCCCATGCTACAGCTTTCAGATCATGCAGGCTGGGGTTTTTCGGATAAACAATTGCGTGCATGCTTTCAAAACTGTTGGCGATATTTACATTGGCAAAAAAGTTAGAATTGCTTTTTACCAGCGACAAGTAGGAATATGCTTTCACTTTTAACCACATTGCCGGGTTATCCAGATCCTTACACTTCTCATCAGACACGGCAAGTAAGGTTCTGATCTGTATTTTAAGGTATTTGTCGCCAGAAACATCCTCTCGGTGTAAATCAAGCACCAACTCCTGTATAGTATTTTTGGTAAGGCGGGCGCTATACGCGGGCTTGTCGTTAATAAGCACGTTTACGAATGACTTATCTCGGATGAGCGCTTGCGATGCCTCAAAGAACAACACCAGTTTACTGCCATTAATTTCAATAAGCGGATCAATTTTAAGGAAATAAGCGGTGCTTCCACTAGGGCCCGTTACGGCTTCATCATCATGCCCCATGGCTTTAAATGAAACTATTTTTTGAGCGAAAGTGGCTGTGCTCAGTAAAAATAAAAAAGCTAACAAGCTTAAAAATTTGTTCATCGGATGCGGTATGGTTAGTTTATTACGTTAAATTCAACTCTAAAATAGTTACCGCTTTCGTCGCTGCGGTAAAGCAGTTCGCCGCCCATTTCCAGTGTTATCAATTTGGCAATGGAAAGGCCCAGCCCCAGACGGCTTTCCTGGCTGGCCGTAGCATCGTTAAGCGCTTTTAGTTTATTAAACATCATCTCAAGTTCTTCCTGTCCTATAGCTATTCCCTCATCAATTATCTCGAAGACAAAGCGTTGACGCTTAAGGCTTGTTACAACCTTTATGTTATTGTTAGTTTGCGAAAATTTAATAGCATTTGATAAAAGGTTTTGAAATATCTGCCCGGCAAATACCTTATCAAGCCTAACATTGAGCGGCAGCTTCAAAACCTGGTCAACTAAATGAATATTTTTCATTTGAGCCGTTTCAACTAAACCTCTGAAAATGCGGCGCACTTCAATATTTATATCAAATATTTCCATGTTAAACTTCATCTCCGGCGATTCGATTTCTCTAACGTCCATCAGTTTATTAAGCATGTACTGCATTTTCTCGGCAGCTTCGGTAATGTAACCCAAAAATTCTTTCTGATCCGGACTTAACCTTTGTGCCTCGTCCTTAATCATATTAGCGCTCATTGTAATTGAGCCGATAAGGTTTTTAAGATCATGTCCCGCTATATTTATAAAGCTATTTTTCTGCTCATCCATTTTAAGCAGCCTGCCATACTGCATGTCGATAATGCGGTTCTTTTCAATAATTTCCTGATTTTGGACCTTTAACTGACTGTTAGATTTTTCGATCAATAACTGTTGCCTGGCTTCGCGTTCCAACACTTTAAAGCGGGCACCGGGTATAAGGCAGGAAACCGACGCAACAATAAAAAAGAACTGCCCGCCGTTGTTGATAAACTGCTCGGCCGAATCCGGGTTAATGGTGTTAAAAAATACAGACAGCAATACAAGCGCCGCAAGTGATTGAATTATAGAATGAACCGGTTCCCAAAAAACCTGGATATTAAAAAACAAAATAACTGCAGAATAAATAAGAAAATAGACCTTATAACTCTCGGTGGGTACCAGGTTACAAAAAATTGAAGACGTACACGAGATTACAAAAAAACCGGCGTGAAGTAATATGCGATAATTGTATTTATTACTTTTTATATATGAATACAACCCTAAAATAATAAGTACTGTAATTATACGCACTATAAAGAATTGCACCCAAAGCTCGCCGCCATAAATAAAATCAACTATGCCTACCAGCGGATATAAAAAAATAAGGGTCCAAATAATATTATTAGTTTGGTACCAGGCTTTCTTTAAAACTTCTTTAGAAAATTCTTCTTTTGTAATTTGAACAAACATTATTAGTTTTTAAATTATAAAAAGATTACGGTTGCTGTTATTAAATGAAAATACCTCAATGAAAAAAATATTTTCAGTACTATTCTTATTAGCCCTGTTTGCCAAATCACATACTTCAGCGCAAGCATTAGCAAAAAATAAACCAAGTGTTTCAGCAACGCGGACTGCGGCGTTTAAAAGGGCTAAAAGTTTGGATAATGGCATTAGTTTTTCGTGGCTTGAACAAAGCTGGAATAAAGATATATTAAAAGAGCAGATAATAGTCGAAAGCGACTTTATATTATTAAAACAACTCGGTTTTAAAAGTGTACGGTTACCTATTGCCTTTCGCTTTTTTGAAGACCAAAAAACACCGCTTGAGGATGTATTAGTACAGGTTGACCGTGTGCTTAATCTGTGTAATAAATATGATTTAAAATTGGTGATTGATTACCATCACGGCCAGCTGGATGATAACAATTATTTAACAGAAACAGCGAAAATAGTTAACCTGTGGCTTATTTTAACTAAAAGGTATAAAGGTGTAAGCGCCGACAATTTGTTATTTGAAATATATAATGAGCCCCTTGCAATGAATCCGCAGATATGGAAAGATGCGGCCTATAATATCACTACGGCAATACGTAAAATTGATACCAAAAGAACGCTTATTATAGGCGCATCTAACTATAATAGCATCTATGAATTAAGCCGTTTTGTGCGCCTTAGCGATGAGAATATTATCTATACTTTTCATTTTTATGAACCTTTTTTATTTACGCATCAGGGTGCTGAGTGGGTGGGCGACCAAATGGCAACCACTGGGGTACGATTTCCTTATAGTGCGGAAAATTTTCCTACACTTAACTCTAAAGCAAAAAACACCTGGGGCGAGACCAACTATAACCAATACAAGTTTGATGGTACAGAACAAGCGCTTTTTGACAAGCTTACTATTATTAAAAAATGGGGCGATAAATATCGCGTACCTATTTTATGCGGCGAATATGGTGCATATAATAAAGCCGACCTTGACAGCCGGTGTCGTTATATAACGGCAATGCGTAAAACCCTTAAAACATTAAATATCCCCGGAATGTTATGGGACTATAACGGAACATTTTCTATTTTTACAGATAAACCGTCAATAAAAACTTTGCCCGACTGTATGAAAGAAGCCATAGGCTACGCCGGTAAAAATTGATAACTACTGAACATTTAAATCGTTACCTTTGCACGTTAATAAATAACTATGAGATTTTTTGAAGAAAAAAGGCGGGAAGTGATGGGACATATTGAGCAATTCATGCTTGAAAAAATGCACGATTATCTAAAGCCGATTGACACTATCTGGCAGCCAACCGATTTTTTGCCCGATTCTACAAAAGATACATTTTTTGATGAAATAAAAGAGATGCGCGAAAGCGCCAAAGGCCTGTCATACGATTTAATGGCGGTGCTTATTGGCGATACCATCACCGAAGAGGCATTGCCTACTTATGAATCATGGTTAACCATGGTTGAAGGTGTATCAGACAACGAAGAAGGTGGCTGGATGAAATGGACACGCCACTGGACAGCCGAAGAAAACCGCCACGGCGATCTGCTCAACAAATATCTTTACCTAACCGGTCGCGTTAATATGCGCGCCATGGAGGTATCAACACAATACTTAATTGCTGATGGCTTTGACATTGGTACGGGGCACGATCCGTACCGCAATTTTATATACACCTCGTTTCAGGAGCTGGCTACGAATGTATCGCACCGCCGTGTGGCATCACAAGCTAAAAAAGACGGCGATGCGCTGCTTTCAAAAATGTGTGGCGTTATAGCTTCAGATGAGGCTCGCCACGCTAAAGCATACATATACTTTATAAAACGGATTTTTGAAGTTGATGCCAACGAAGCCATGCTTGCTTTTGAGGATATGATGCGCAAAAAAATTGTAATGCCTGCGCATTTTCTGCGCGAAGTTGGTTTGAAAATTGGCCAAACCTTCGGTCATTTTACCGATGCGGCCCAACGCCTGGGTATTTATACCGCTATTGACTATGTTGATATTTTAAAAGAGCTGATAGACGAGTGGCAAATTGAAAAAATTACCGGCCTGAATGAGCAAGGCGAAAAAGCCCGCGATTATGTATTGCAGTTGCCTAACCGCCTGTTACGCGTTGCAGAGCGTATGAAAAACCCAATGCTGGAGTACAAGTTTAGCTGGATATACGGATAGAAACATCTTTTATTAACAGTAAAGCCTCTTTTTAGAAATAGAAAGAGGCTTTATTTTTTCCGTTTGTTTAACCGAAACGTAAAGTACCGGTGTTTTATTAACCTTCCTGCACTAAGTCTGTTCCGCGAATATCATCCGTCAGATCTTCAAATAAAGAATTAAGGATCGACTCAATAGCCAGCGAATTTACATCATCAACATAATGCTCATTGCGGGTTATCCATAATTCGCTGCCGTTAACGGCTATCTGGAACAAAGCCCCCTCGTACAATTCGGGCATCGCTATATTCACAGCGTCATCCGCTTTAAATATCTGCAACACATTGTCTACCCGCCGCTGTTCTTTAAACAACGGGTTTAGCTTTTGCTGTAAATGGCTCAACAACTCATCGGTTGTAACGCGCTGATGTAAGGTGATAACTTTCATATTTATGGTACAAGCAAAAGCTATTATTGTTTAAGTTTGCTTTAAACACAAGCTAATATGAATTACAAATTATTGGGTCGATCCGGCCTTAAAGTATCTGAATTGTGCCTGGGCACCATGGGTTTCGGCACCGAAGCAGGCTGGGGCGCTGACAAAGAAACAAGCTTTGCCATATTGGATGCTTTCGCTAATGCCGGCGGTAATTTTTTAGATGCTGCCAACGTGTATAAGCTAGGTACCAGCGAAAAGATAATAGGTGAGTACATGAGCAATCACGACCGCGATTACTTTGTGGTAGCTACCAAATACTCGCTAAAGGATAACACTACCAACCCAAACGCATCAGGCAATAACCGCAAAAACATGATGCGCAGCGTAGAGGAAAGTTTGAAAAGATTAAAAACTGATTTTATAGATGTAATGTACCTGCACATATGGGACGACCTTACCCCCATTGACGAAATTTTGCGTGGTTTGGATGACTTGATCCGCCAGGGCAAGGTAAACTATGCCGCCATAAGCGATACCCCCGCGTGGATGGTTGCAAAAGGCAATACAATGGCCGATCTGATGGGCTGGAGCCGGTTTATAGCACTACAGGTTGAATACAGTTTATTACAACGCACACCTGAACGCGAACTAATACCCATGGCCAAACATTTCGGCATGACGGTTACGCCCTGGGCACCGCTTGGCGGGGGTGTGCTAAGCGGCAAATACTTGCGCGGCGAGCAAGGACGTGTTAAAGCCGAAAGTAATCGCCGTAATGACAGGGCCATTAGCATAACAGAAACCGTAGTTGGAATTGCTGATGAGCTGGGCGTACCCGCCAGCCATGTGGCTTTGCAATGGTCCATGAGCCAGGGATTTTCATCAATACCTATTGCGGGTGCAACCAAGGTTAGTCAACTGGAAGAAAACATGAAAGCCGTTGATGTAAAACTAAGTGCAGAGCAACTGCAAAAATTGGACGAAGTAAGTAAAATAGAACTCGGCTTTCCGGGTGACTTTTTTAGAGAAGCGGCTGTTAAAGAAAATGTTTACGGTGGTTTTTATAATAGGATAGAGAAGAGGAGTTAATATTATAGTTAGCCGTATTTATAGATAATAGCTAATTTAGGTTTATGAAAAACCTACCTATCCTTTTGCTATTAATTGCGTTATTCTGGATGGCCTGTGATTCGGGTCGCAACAAAAGCGATGCAGCTGATTCAACAAAAGCTGTTGCTGACAGTACACAGCTTATAAAACGGGCCGCAGACAACATTTCGCCGGCTATTAAAGAGAAAATTTTGGGGGCCTTGGACAGGCGGAGAGTCTGAAAACGCTACTTTCGATATCAGATCAGATTCAATCTATTACGTTGATCATTTTGAAAGCTATAAATACATTCTAACCAAAGATTCAATTAAAATACACTATTCTGATTTTGCTTACAGTGCAAAGATCTATTTTATTAAGGACACGCTTGTAATGAGTTCTGGAGAAGATGGAACATCAAAGTTCTGGAAGTTTAAGGATTGACCTTATTCTGTCAATACAGCAAATTCAAAATCCAGCGGATCAAAATGACGAATCAACTCATCAATAAAATCCTGCCCCCAGCGTACGTATAACATACCAAAGTTCTCGGTGCGTTCCTGTAAACTGCCGTTGGGGAAAAGGTCTTCTTTTATCTGGTCTATCTGCTGTAAGCGAGTTTGGTAATTGCGTTTTTCAGCTTTAACTAACTTTTTCTCCAGGTTATCCATCGCCTTTTTTAAGCGCGCCTGCACAGCTTCGGCAGAAGGAGCCAAAGATGGATCTATGCGTTTGGCATTTGCCTTTATCTGGTCGAATACCGCTTGAATTTGTTGCCATTCGGTTTGTATGGTCAGATTATTCTCACTGTGCTGTTTAACCCAATGGGTCTTAATGGCGTCGGTTGGCTTAAACAGATCAGCCATTTGTAATTCCATGCGCTTTATTTTTCCGGCCGCTTCTTTGCGCACCACCAAAGCAGAGTTACGCAAGATCAGTATCGGGAAATCAATCTTATAAAAATCGAAATTAGCTTTAAGCTCCAGCCAGTAGATCACTTCAGCACCACCACCCACATAAGCTATATTGGGCAAAATGCACTCCTGGTAAAGCGGACGCATAACCACATTAGGGCTAAACCGTTCCGGATGCTTATTGATTTGTTGCTTTAATTCCTCTTCTGTAAAACGTATTTCGGTATCTAAAACCTTATAAACGCCATCCTCAAAAACTAAACGCTCACGCAGCGTACCGCCCTTCATATAAAAGAAGTTGATCTCGCGAGGGTTTACCTGTATATGCACGCCAAGTCCGCGTAATTTTTCGTTCGTTGCACTGATATTGTTAAAACTGTTTTGCTCAATGATATCCCGTTCTATAATGGGCACAAACTGGCGTTTTAAACGGGTGTTGTCTGCATCAATAATTACAAGGCCGTATTTACCGAACAATGCGTTAACCATGTAGCGTGTGGCATCGGCTAATTTATCAAAGCGGGTATAGGCCGTCTCTACAATTTCGGCCAGCTCAGGGCCGAACTGCTCCATTCCCAAAACACCTTTATATTGATTAAGCGCTTGACGCATTGTTTCGGGGTTAATGCGCCCGGTAGCGCCCGAAGCTTCCAACCACCAATGCACTTTTTTACCGCCAATGTAGGTATAGCTTATTTCGGCAAAGTCATGATCTTCTGAGGCCATCCAGTAAACTGGTACAAAATCCTTATCAGGATGCTTTTCCTTTAGCTGCTGAGCCAGTTTAATTGCCGTAACTATCTTGTAAATAAAATATAGTGGACCGGCGAAAATATTAAGCTGATGCCCAGTAGTGATCGTAAAAGTATTAGTCTGCTTAAGCCTTTCTATATTTTGCTGAACAGCTTCTGGAATTGAAAAGGAAGGATCCCAAATGCGGGCGTATTTAGTAATTATCTGGTATTGCTGCGTTAAAACGCCGGCAAGTACCTCTCTGTCGGCAATTACTTTTTTGTTTTTAAGCAGTTCAGCAAAACCTTCAAAATCGGGGCGGTTACCATAAAATGGTTCTAGTTTGGGTTTACCCTCCAGGTAATCGGTTAAACCCGAAGAGAAAAATCCGGTGTCTTTATAGCTTATACAGGAAACGTCCATTTTATTTCGGATTTCGAATGTTCAATTTCGGATTTTTTACCGAATGTCGAATTTAGATTTTATAATCCTAAAAAAACAATGGCTAAACAAAATCCCGATTTATTTTACAATATGTCCATAAAGGTCAAAATCCTCTGCTGAGTCAATTTTTACCTGCACAAAACTGCCGATTGTAGCATAATCTATAGCGGAATTGATCAAAACTTCATTATCCACCTCAGGCGAATCAAACTCTGTACGGCCAACAAAATAGCCACCGTCTTTTTTATCAATTAGTACCTTGTAGGTATTACCTATCTTCTCCTGGTTCTTATCAAATGATATACCTTGCTGTATCTCCATAATGGTATCGGCGCGTTCCTGTTTTACTTCTTCGGGCACATCGTCAACTAAATTATGGGCATGAGTTTTTTCTTCGTGCGAGTAAGTGAAGCAGCCCAGGCGATCAAACTTGGTATCTGCTACCCATTGTTGCATTTCTTCAAAATCCTGCTGTGTTTCGCCCGGGTAACCGGTTATCAGCGTTGTACGCATGGCAATACCCGCCACCTTATCGCGGATCTGGTTAACCACATCGATCGTTTTTTGCTTGGTAATGCCACGACGCATTGATTTTAGCATATTATCAGTAATGTGCTGCAAAGGCATATCCAAATACTTACAGATATTGCTGCGTTCGTTCATCACATCCAATATCTCCATCGGGAAACCGGAAGGGTAAGCATACTGCAACCTGATCCACTCCACACCGTTGACATCTGATAAGCGGCGTAATAACTCATCCAGGTTACGCTTGCCATAAAGATCAAGACCGTAATAGGTCAGATCCTGAGCTATCAGTATCAGTTCCTTTGTGCCGTTTCTTACCAGCTTCTCTGCGTTTTTAACCAACTCGTCCATCGGTGTAGAAACGTGAGTACCGCGCATTAACGGAATAGCGCAGAACGAGCAAGGCCTGTTACAACCCTCGGCTATTTTAAAGTAAGCAAGATGAGATGGCGTCGTTAGCAAGCGCTCACCTATCAGTTCGTGCTTGTAATTGGCACCAATAGAACTTAACAGGTTTTGCAGATCATTAGTGCCGAAGTAGGCGTCAACGTTGGTTATTTCGGCTTCGAGTTCGGGTTTATAACGTTCCGACAGACATCCCGTAACAATTACCTTCCCTACTTTACCCTGCTCCTTTAGCTCGCTGTATTGTAAAATAGTGTCAATAGACTCCTGTTTGGCGTTATCAATAAAACCGCAGGTGTTTATTACAATAATATCATCCTTACCCACCTTACTGGCCTCGTGCACCACATCGAAAGCATTGCCCTTAAGCTGGCCCATCAAAATTTCCGAGTCGTAGGTATTTTTTGAGCAGCCAAGGGTTACCACGTTTACACGAGGTTTTTTTATTAGTATCGGCTTACTTATTTCCTTTGTACGCATTAATCTTTTTCCTTATTGCATTCTGAGTGATAGCGAAGAATGACAAATATTTTATTATTCTTTAAATAGCGAGGCCACAAACGCCTTCCGATCAAACAATTGAAGTTGATCCTTCCCTTCGCCTACACCTATATATTTTACCGGTATTTTAAACTGATCTGATATCCCTATTACTACCCCACCTTTAGCAGTGCCGTCTAACTTGGTTAACGCTAAGGCATTAACGGCAGTAGCTTCAGTAAATTGCTTGCACTGTTCAATAGCATTTTGCCCGGTTGAAGCATCCAATACCAGCAATATCTCGTGCGGAGCGCCGGGGACTACCTTTTGCATCACATTTTTGATCTTCGTCAACTCGTTCATCAAACCCACCTTATTATGCAACCTGCCGGCTGTATCAATTATCGCAACATCATCCCCACTAGCAACTGCAGAACGTAAAGTATCAAAAGCAACCGATGCAGGGTCTGACCCCATCGCCTGCGCCACTACCTTAACACCAACGCGCTCACCCCAAAGTTTTATCTGGTCGACCGCGGCTGCTCTAAAAGTATCTGCAGCGCCTAACACCACTTGGTTTCCTGCCTGCTTTAATTTATGGGCCAGTTTGCCGATAGTGGTGGTTTTACCCACACCGTTAACACCAACCACCATAATTACATATGGCTTGTGGCTGCCATATTCAAAGCTTGAAAAATCGTTACTGTTATTCTCGGCTAGTAGTTGTTGTATCTCGTCGCGCAGCAGGCCGTTAAGATCTGAAGTGCTAACATATTTATCTCGCGCAACGCGGGCCTCAATACGCTCAATTATTTTCAGCGTGGTTTGTACACCAACGTCTGATGTTACCAGCACCTCTTCCAGTTCATCCAGCACATCCTCATCAACGGTAGATTTACCGGCAATTACTTTGGTGATCTTTGAAAAAAAGCTATCCTTGGTTTTTTCCAAACCGGTATCAAGCGCCTCCTGCTCCTGTGGCGTGCTTTCTTTCTTTTTAAAAAAATCAAATAGTCCCATGTGTGTTGATGTGCAGATTAGTGGATGTGCAAATATGCCACTAAGTTAAGCAACTATTATAAGCTCAAAATCATTTATCAATCATATGCACATCTGCAAATACGCACATCTGCATAACAATAAAAAAAGCCCTCTCGTTAACACAAGACGGCTTCAATATCATTATCAAAAATAATTATTGACCTTTTGCAGCGTTGATCGCGTCTTTAACGTGATCGTTGTGCACAATTACTTCTTTGAATGAGTAAGCACCCGTTTTAGGCGACTTAACCATTGTAACTACTTTTGAGTATTCTTTTCCAGCACCTGTTTTCAGGGTTGCAACTACTTTCTTTGCCATGTCTTTATAATTATTGAATTAGCGAATGAGTGATTGAGTGAATGATTTGCACATTCAACCTAATCAACTAATTACTTAATTTCTTTATGTACAGTTACTTTACGTAAAACCGGGTTGAATTTTTTAAGCTCCAATCTCTCGGTAGTGTTCTTTTTGTTCTTGGTGGTAATGTAACGAGACATACCCGGCATACCACTTGTTTTATGCTCTGTGCACTCTAAAATTACCTGAACTCTGTTACCTTTCTTAGCCATCGTATTTATTGTTATACGTATTACGCAGTACGTTTTACGTTATGTTCAATTGAAGTTTCAGTTAGCTATTTCACGTACAATGTAAAACATCCAACCTACAACTACTATATGTATCCTTTTTTTACAAATTTATTGATGCAGGCAGTAATACCATTTTTGCTGATGGTTTTTACTGCTGACGTAGATACCTTTAAGGTTATCCATTTATCTTCCTCAGGAATATAAAACTTTTTAAGTTTCAGGTTTGGATGAAATCTGCGTTTGGTTTTAACGTTTGAGTTAGAAACGTTGTTACCAACTATAGAGCCTTTTCCTGTTAGATCACAAATTCTTGACATGACAATTAATTTTAATACCCTTTTATTAAAAGAGTTTGCAAATATCAGGATTTTACATCAAATAGGCAACAGTGGATTGAAAATTATTTTAAATTTTTAAAACGCTGTAAAAAAGACGTTAAACTATAGCTGGCAAAGCATTTTTCATCTAAATCAGGTTGAGGCCGGCAACCTGATTTAGAT
The DNA here is from genome assembly GCF_946479965.1 of uncultured Mucilaginibacter sp. The sequence continues at coordinate 54,842 of NZ_CAMLHX010000024.1, forward strand.
GCTTTATACATTATTAATAACAACTCTTTCGTATTCGTAAAAAATAACACCTACTTAAATATTCCTTTTAAACATCTTTAAGGAAATCACTAATTTGCGCTACCAATTTATAATTATGAAGATCACATCATTTGACCAGTACAAACAAGTATATAAACAAAGCGTTGAACAGCCCGAAGAATTTTGGGCAGGCATTGCTGATAACTTTCTGTGGAAAAAGAAGTGGGATAAAGTTTTAGAATGGAACTTTAAAGAGCCTAATGTAAAATGGTTCCAGGGCGCTAAGTTGAACATAACAGAGAACTGCCTCGACCGCCACCTGGATACGATGGGCGATAAACCCGCCATTATATGGGAGCCTAATGACCCTAAAGACGAGCACCGTGTACTCACCTATAAGCAACTACACGAAAAAGTTTGCCAGTTTGCCAATGTGCTAAAAAATAATGGCGCAAAAAAAGGCGACCGAATTTGTATTTATATGCCGATGGTGCCAGAGCTGGCTATTGCGGTTTTGGCCTGTGCACGTATTGGCGCTATACATTCGGTAGTATTTGGTGGCTTTTCGGCTCAATCTATTGCCGACCGGATACAGGATGCCACCTGTAATATAGTTATAACGGCAGATGGCAGCTTCCGTGGCAATAAAGAGGTCCCGCTTAAATCTATTATTGATGATGCCCTGGTTCAGTGCCCATCAGTACAAAAAACCATTGTGCTTACCCGCACGCGTACACCTATATCAATGATAAAGGGCCGCGACGTTTGGTGGGAAGATGAGGTTAGAAAAGTTGAAACACAAGGCAACCCTGCCTGCCCTGCCGAAGAAATGGATGCAGAAGACATGCTGTTCATTTTATACACATCCGGCTCTACGGGCAAGCCAAAGGGCGTAGTGCATACTTGCGGTGGCTATATGGTTTACACAGGCTACACTTTTAAAACAGCGTTCCAATACGAGCCCGGCGAAGTATATTTTTGTACCGCCGATATTGGCTGGATAACCGGACACTCTTACATAGCTTACGGGCCATTAACCCAAGGGGCAACCTCGGTAATGTTTGAGGGGATACCAACCTTTCCAAGTCCGGGGCGTTTATGGGAAATTGTTGAGAAATTTAAAGTAAACATATTATATACCGCGCCAACTGCCATCCGCTCATTAATGAGCTTTGGTGATGATGTAGTGAAAAATAAGGACCTAAGCTCGTTAACCAAGCTCGGATCAGTAGGCGAGCCTATCAACGAAGAAGCCTGGCACTGGTTTGATGAAAAGATAGGACATGGTAACTGCCCTATTATTGACACCTGGTGGCAAACCGAAACAGGTGGTTTTATGATATCGCCTATTGCTAATGTTACCCCACTTAAGCCAAGTTTTGCAACATTGCCTTTACCGGGCATACAACCAATTTTGGTTGATGAGACGGGTAAAGGAATTGAAGGTAATGGAGTAAATGGTAATTTATGCATCAAGTTTCCGTGGCCAGGCATGCTGCGCACCACCTATGGCGACCATGAGCGCTGCCGCACCACTTACTTCTCGGCTTACGAAAACCTTTATTTTACCGGCGACGGTTGTATGCGCGATGAGAACGGCTACTACCGCATTACAGGCCGTGTTGATGACGTGCTGAATGTATCTGGCCACCGCATTGGTACTGCCGAGGTAGAGAACGCTATTAATATGCACAGTAGCGTGGTTGAATCAGCAGTAGTAGGATATCCGCATGATATAAAAGGACAAGGCGTGTATGCCTTTGTGGTTTGCCCTAACAAACATGGCGATGATGAATTGACCCGCAAAGACATCATCATGACCGTGGCTCGCATTATAGGCGCTATTGCCAAACCCGATAAGATCCAGTTTGTAACTGGGTTGCCTAAAACGCGTTCAGGTAAAATAATGCGCCGTATTTTGCGTAAGGTTGCTGAGGGCGATACCAGTAATCTGGGAGACACTTCCACATTATTAGATCCGGGTGTTGTTGAGGAGATTAAAGCTGGAGCATTGTAGATAGTATATGATAAAAACCTGCTTGATCTTCTTGACTGCGATTGCGCTACAAACAGATGGCAAGTATATCAATTCTGTATGGAGTCGTGGGATTGCAAAAGGTTGTGTTAATACTTTAAAGTTAAAAACAAACGATAAGGCTGATTCTTACGACTGCGAATTAGATTACACATTTAAATGCACCTATAAAATAATAAAAGACACATTATTTATAACAGAACCGGATGATTCACATTCGGAAGATGGTGGGAAAGTAACATTCTATAGATTTAAATATTTAATTCGTAACCAAGCTTTATTTTGCGTGAGTTCTGGAGAATTAATTAAAGGTAAGTGGATAGATAAGAAATTGATTCTTCAAAATTCGCCGGACTGGAAAAGAATTAAGTAAATCAGGATAATCAAAACCCATAGTGTTTACAGATGTTATACTAAAACATCTAAATAAAAACAATTATGGATAAATTAGAAATCAAAGGCGGTTGGAACGAGCTGAAGGGAAAAATAAAACAAGCCTACGGCGATCTGACAGATGACGACCTGGTGCGCGAAGAAGGCAAAGACGACGAACTGTTAGGTAAGCTCCAACAAAAAACCGGCAAAGGCCGCGATGAACTGGTAAAATGGATAAACGATTTATAAAAAAAGCTCCCGAAAACGGGAGCTTTTTTTATAACCCAAACTTTACGTATTCAATCGGCTTAGCCCCTATTTATTTTTTGCTGACGCCATATAATCCAGCGTTAAATTGCAAAGCGCTTTTACACCTAATGTAAATCCGCTTTCATCAATATAAAAGTCGGGTGTATGGTGCGATGGGGCCTTTAATTTGTCGCCGCCTTTGGGCATGCCGCCTAAAAAGAAAAACAAGCCGGGTACTTTTTGCTGGTAAAAGCTAAAGTCCTCGGCAGTTGTTACAGCCGGTACCAATAATACATTTTCTTTGCCTGCACTTGCTTCAAGCGTAGTCAGCATTTTTGATGTAAGCGCCGGATCATTATAAGTTACAGGATATTCATTACTATAGGGTATTTTAACATCGGCTGTTGCACCATATGCTTCAGCCGTCTTTGTGGCTATCCGCCGCACATTGTCCTTTAAGGTTTTTTCATCTGCAGTAGTATAATAACGCAGCGTACCGTCCATTTCTACGTTTTCGGGAATAATATTAAAGCGTGTGCCTCCTTTTATAACACCAATGGTTACAACTGCGGGGTTCTCCGTAACGTTAATGTTTCGGCTCACAATGCTTTGCAAATTATTTAC
>NZ_CAMLHX010000025.1 GCF_946479965.1 uncultured Mucilaginibacter sp.
GGCCGCATTGTCAATGCCCGAATACAAACGCTCATTCAGCTGTTTTATTTCTGCCTCCAGCTGAGTAATGTCAATATTCAACGCATCCAACTCTTTTTGTTCCTTAAAACTTAATTTGTTTTTTGGCTGAGCTGTCGGAGCGCTAACTGCTTTAGTGTCCTCTTTTTTGTTTTGCTGCTTTTCTTCTTCAAGATCTATGCGGTAAGACGAGTAATTGCCGTTGTAAATCCTAACATGGCCTTTCTCCTCCATTATAAATAACTGATCGGTGAGTTTATCAAGCAAATACCTGTCGTGCGATACCAGCATTAAAACGCCGGTATAATTCGTCAAAAACTCTTCCAAAACATTTAAGGTATCAATGTCCAAATCGTTGGTGGGCTCATCCAGTATTAAAAAGTTAGGGTTTTTCATCAGGATGTGCATCAATTGCAGCCTTTTTTTCTCGCCACCACTCAGCTTTGATATAAAGCCGTACTGTTTCGCCGGCGGAAAAAGAAAAAGCGTAAGCAACGCCGAGGCCGAAATGGTTTTACCATCGGCCATGGTTATAAACTCCGCTACGTTCTTTACTATATCAATAACGCGCTCGTCCTCCTTAAATTGAATACCCGATTGGTGAAAATAGCCCATAACAGTTGTTTCACCCTTTTCTATATACCCACTGTCGGGTTTAAGCGAACCTGTTATGGTATTAAGCAGCGTTGATTTTCCGCTTCCGTTTTTACCTGCCAGGCCAATACGGTCGCCTTTTTTAAATACGTAATTAAAATGGTCTATATATGTATTGCCATTAAAGGCCTTACTAATATTATGTAGCTCCATTATTTTATTGCCTTGCCTTGCGGTTTTAACGCTTAATTCCACATTTACTTTTGGACCAGCGTTTTTTGTCTTGGCATCAAGGTCATAAAAAGCTTCTATCCGGGCTTTTGATTTTGTTCCCCTGGCCTGCGGCTGTCTGCGCATCCATTCTAACTCTTTCTTTAATAAGTTGGAGTTTTTTTGAAATGTGGCCTCGTCCGAAGCATCGCGTTCTGCCTTTCTTTCCAGATAATAGGCATAATTGCCATTATAAGGAACAAACTTACCTTTATCTATCTCCAGGATCTCGTTACACACATTGTCCAGGAAATATCTGTCGTGCGTAACCATCAATATGGTTTTGTTGCCTTCGGTAAGCAATTTTTCCAGCCACTCTATAGTATCAATATCCAGATGGTTGGTAGGCTCATCTAAAACATACAATTCCGGGTCCTCAATTAGTAATCTCGCCAAGGCAAGCCGTTTTTTCTGTCCGCCGGATAGCGTATCTATTTTCTGGTTAAGATGATGGATGTCCAATCGCCCCAAAATGGTCTTTATTTTATATTCATATTCCCAGGCATCGGTCTCGCTAAGCTCTTCCATCACTTTTTCGAGGGCTTTTGCATTGTCTGGGTCGTTTTCCAGCAACTCCTCATACTTGCGGATAGCCTGCTGCTGTACGTTATCAGCATGGAAAATATAATCGCTAATAGTAACAGAGTTTTTAAAACCCGGGTCCTGCTCCAGGTAGCCCATACGCAAGTCACGGCTTTGTACTACCTTTCCTTCGGTTGGGGCCAATAAGCCGGCCAGGAGCTTTAGCAAAGTAGATTTGCCCGCGCCGTTTATTCCAACCAAGGCTACCCGCCTGCCGCGGTTAATACCAATGGTTTGGTTTTTAAATAGCCAATTGTCATGAAATGAATGTCCGATATTCTCGGCAGATATATAAGTACTCACGCGTTTCCCTCTATTTGATCGGTTGTATATATAGATACACCTTTCTTTTCTTTTAATGATAGTTTATACATTGCTTTAGCTACGGTTAGCCCTGCAATGCTTCGATATTTTTTTAAGCCGCCAATCAATAGCGGCTCAATAACTTTTAAAACAACCGAAGCTATCCGCTCCCCGGTCCGTTGATTTTTTCTTCGTCCGGTTAAAAAGGACGGTTGATAAATAAACAGGCTATCAACACCGGCGTTTTTCAAGTCGCTCTCGGTTTTACCCTTTGTTTTTAAATAAAAGTTAGATGACGATTCATTCGCCCCTATTGCAGACACAAAATGAAATTGCACCACTCCCTTAGTTCTGGCAGATTTAGCCAGGTTAACCGGGTAATCGTGGTCTATTTTATAATACACCTCCTTATCCGGCGTTTTTTTCAACGTTGTACCTAAACAACAAAATAACACGTCGCCTTGCAAATACTGTTCATATGAGCCCACATCGTCAAAATCCACAATTTCCTGCTGCAGTTTTCTATGCTTTGTTTTTAACCTCTTCCTGCCAAGGCTGATAACTTTTTCGTATTCGTTATAATACAGCAACATAGTCAGCAGTTTACTGCCAATTAGTCCGCTTGCGCCCGTGATAATTGCGGTTTTGGTCATTATGAACAAATTTCTTCGCGCAAAAATACACATAAAAATAATTGGAATAAATATTGTGTGTTTAAACACATAAAGGAGACAAATGAAAACGATATTCTATCCCGCTAATGAGCGTGGCACAAGCGATCATGGATGGCTTAAGGCAAATTTCTCATTCAGTTTTGCATCATATTATCATCCCGATAAGATACATTTTGGTGCATTGCGTGTTTTGAACGACGACATTATAGCCGGCGGAATGGGTTTTGGAACACATCCGCATGATAATATGGAGATAATTACCATACCACTTGCCGGCGCGTTGGAGCACAAGGACAGCTTGGGCAACAAGGGAGTTATACATGCAGGCGAAGTGCAGGTAATGTCAGCAGGCACCGGCGTACAACATTCCGAGTTCAATCACTCAAAAACGGAAGCGGCAAATACTTTGCAGATATGGCTTTTTCCGAGGGAGAGAAATGTTGAGCCAAGGTATGATCAGAAAGACTTTTCCGCATCATTTAAGCAAAATGAGCTGACTATGCTTATATCACCGGATAAAAATGCCGATTCGCTGTGGATCAACCAGGATGCGACATTTTCTATGGGAAATTTTGATGCCGGGCAGCAATTACATTACAACATTACCCGGCCCGAAAACGGTGTGTATCTATTCGTTTTAGAAGGTGCGGTGAAAATAAACGACCATGTACTAAACAAAAAGGACGCTATTGGTGTTTATGATATCAGTTCAATTGTTATTGATACTCAGGAAAGTACCCGATTACTTATTATTGACGTACCAATGCTGTAAAGCCGAGCCCTCCTGTCTGAGATCATCCAGTTGAATTTCGAAAACAAATAATCAAAACTTTGTTTTTAGTAAAATTTAAGATATGATCCTATGGAGAATGATATAGCAATTCCGGGGTGGAAAAAGTGGCTGGAAGATATTGGCGAGCAGGTAACGTTTTTCACCCGGTTTATCAGAAATATTTTTGCCGGCGGCTTTGAATGGTCAGAGTTTGTACGCCAGTGTTATGAGATAGGATACCGGTCAATGACCTTGGTCGGTATCACATCTTTTATAATGGGTGTAGTACTCATTTTGCAGCTTCGGCCCACCCTGGTTGATTTTGGCGCTGCCAGCATGCTGCCTAAAACACTTTCGGTATCATTTGTACGAGAAATAGGGCCCGTAATTATAGGCATTATCTGCGCGGGTAAAATAGCATCAAGTATTGGTGCCGAGCTGGGCAGCATGAAAGTGACCGAACAGCTGGAAGCTATGGAGGTGTCGGGAGCCAACCCAACGCAATACCTGGTAGTTACCCGGATATTGGCTACAACCCTTATGGTGCCCGTATTGTCGCTTATTGGCGACGCAATAGGCCTCTTTGGAGGCTTCCTCGCCATTAATCTGAATGATCATATGAGTCTGTCGCTGTACTCAAAAAAAGTTATAGCTGCGCTGGATTATACAGACTTCATCCCGGCGCTTGTCAAAACTATTTTCTTCGGCTTTGCTATCGGCTTTGTAGGCTGCTATAAAGGCGTAAACTCAAGTAAGGGAACTGCCAGTGTAGGTATAGCAGCCAATTCAGCAGTAGTAACGGCGTCGTTATGGATTTTTGTTATTGACGCCATTGCCGTACAAGTAACCAGTTTATTGTTTTACAGGTAATATGGAGCAACAAACTACAATAGCCAATCCAAAGCAAACTGCCGGTAAACCATCGGACGAGATTGTTATAAGTATTAAAGGCCTTAAAAAATCATTTGGCTCAAAGCATGTGCTTAAAGACATTAACCTGGAAGTTAAACGAGGCGAGAATGTGGTTGTGTTGGGACGTTCAGGCCAGGGTAAATCAGTTACTATTCAATGTATAGTGGGCATGCTAGCGCCCGACGAGGGTAAGCTTTGCGTATTAGGTAGCGAAGTAAGTGAAATGGAAGAAAAGGAACTAAAGGAGTTGCGAACCAAGATCGGGTTTCTGTTTCAAAGCGGCGCTTTGTATGATTCTATGACCGTTAGAGAGAACCTCGAGTTTCCGCTAACCAGGGTACTTAAAATAAAAGATCAAACGGAGTTAGACAGCCGCGTTGAAGAAGTATTGGAGGGTGTGGGCCTGGCCGACGCGGCAGAGAAGCTGCCATCCGATCTTTCAGGCGGCATGCGCAAGCGTATTGGCTTAGCCCGAACTCTTATTGTCAAGCCGGAGATAATGCTGTATGACGAGCCTACAACGGGCCTTGACCCCATTACTTCGCGCGAGATAAGTGAGCTTATATTGAATATGCAAAAGAAATATAAAACAACTTCCATCATTATTACCCACGATATGGAATGCGCCCGTATTACTGCGGACAGGGTTGTAATTATGGAGGATGGTGTATACATAGCCGAGGGTTCATTTGAGGAGCTGCAACGGTCGAATAATAAAACAGTAAAAGATTTTTTTAAAGACGTATCATGAAAATAACGCAGGGACAAAAAGTAAAAATAGGATTATTCACTGCCCTGGGCCTTTTGGTACTGGTAGCGGGAGTATTCTTTATAGGCAACCAAAAAAGCTTGTTCAATTCAACGTTTGGCATTAACGGTGTATTTAACAACGTTAATGGCCTGCAGATAGGCAACAACGTGCGGTTTGCCGGGATAAACGTAGGTGTTGTTGATGATATCCAGATAATTAATGACACTGCCGTGCGGGTTGATCTGATGGTAAAGACAGATGTCAAGAAATTTATTAAACGCGATGCGCGCATGGCTATAGGCAGCGATGGTTTAATGGGCGATAAACTGGTAACTATACTGCCGGGGGGAGCAAATACCACCCAAATGGTTGAAGAGGGATCTCAAATAGCCGCGGTGAATCCGATGGATATGGATAAGGTGATGAACAGGCTGGGTAAAATTGCTGATAATACCGGTAATCTTATTGAAAGCCTGTCAAGCATAGTAGGCAAAATAGATAAAGGGAAGGGCAGTATTGGCAAGCTTTTAAACAGCGATAAGATGGCTACCGACCTTGAAGGAACAATAACCGAGGCGCGCTCAACCATAAATACCGTGCATAAAACCTCGGCTACATTAAACGAAGACCTTAAAGCCGCACAAGGAAACTTCCTGCTAAAGGGTTTCTTTAATAAAAAGAAGAAAGCGGAGCAGGCAAAATTAGACTCTATAAAGAAGGCCAAGGAAAACGCCGTCAAAGCCGCTGAAAAAGCTAAAAAGGATCAAGCCAAAGCTGCAGAGAAAGCTCAGAAGGAAGCAGCCAAACTTGCAAAGAAGCAACAGGAAGAGGCGGCCGAAGCAGCAGAGAAAGCGCGCAAGGCAGCCGGAAACTAGAAATAAAAAAAGGCGACTCCGATTAAGAGGCGCCTTTTTTATCAATATAAAGCGATTATATTTTTGATGTAATAGATGGGTCTAGCGGTACTGTTGCCGAGCGGTACCGGTGTATTAGCTTGCCATTCTCATCCAACAAAAACTTTTCAAAGTTCCATTTAATTTCGCCTGTAAAATCAGGGTTTTCTGTTTCTGTAAGATACTTAAACAGCGGCGCAATGTCTGCTCCTTTTACGCTGATCTTTTCAGAGATGGTAAATTTAACACCATGGGTTGCAGTGCAAGCTTTTATATCAGCAACTGTACCAGGCTCCTGGTTAGCAAAATTATTTGCCGGGAAACCAATTACAACCAACTTGTCTTTGTATAAGTCAGCCAGTTTTTGTAGATCAGCATACTGCTTGGTATAACCACACTTTGACGCAGTATTAACGATCAGTATTTTTTTGCCTTTGTATTTGGCCAATGAAAAGTCATCGCCATCAAGGGTTTTTAATTTAAAATCGTAAACCGAGGCTGGTGCAGCCAGTAAAACGAATGCTAACAGGAATCCTAAAAATTTCATCTTCTTATATTTAAAGTAAACAATAGTAACGCGTTAATAATGTAAAATTAATCAATTAAAAACACGTTTAGTCAAATAATAGTCTTCTTTTAAGCTCATTTTTTTCTTAGCCGCAGTGGTTTTGTCTGTATAACCGACTAAGTGCAGGGCTCCATGAATAATTACACGGTGTAGCTCATCAGTTTCGGACACCGAGAACTTTTCAGCGTTTTCCTTTATCCTCGGTATCGAAATAAAAATATCGCCGGTTATCAACCCCTGCTCCTCAGAATTATCAAACGTAATAATATCTGTATAGGTGTCGTGGTCAAGGTACTGCTGATTCATTTTAAGCAAATATTCATCGGAGCATAAAACATAAGTAAGCTCATCCAGCCGAAAACCTTCCTCGGCAATAGCGGCCTTAATCCACTGTTTTACCTTTATTTTATCCCGGAGCTTATATACTATATCTTCTTCAAAAAAATTTATAGCCGGCATTATATCTTAAATAGCAGTTCCACCTCGTTGCCTTTGGCATTAAATACAACCTGATCTGCCAGGTGCTTTACAATAAACACGCCCCGTCCGGCCAAATTCTCCAGGTTCTCGGGCGCTGTTGGGTCGGCAAGATTAGTATAGTCAAACCCCTCTCCTTCATCGGTAATGGTCCATGTTGTTCTTCTGCCGTAAACTTCCGCGTTAATTATAACTTTCTTCTCCGGATCTAACTTATTGCCGTGTACTATAGCGTTGGTGGCAACTTCGTTAAGGCAGGTCATCATGTTAGCAAAAGTATCTTCGCTTATCTGGTACTTGTCCGCTATCTCCTCCACCAGGTTCTCTAACTGTGTAATGCTCTCCAGCTTTGACGGAAGTTGTAGCGTATACAATTCTGTGGGCTGAGTGGCGGCTTGCATATTAGTTGATGTTAAGTTGGTCAAAATAAGTTTTTATTTTTTTCTTGTAATATAAGTTAAGCGCCGGTGGAACGGTTCTTATCTGTTCGGTCTGCTTTTCCTTAACTTGTTGATAGTCCTGTAATGCTTTAATGTAACCCGGAGGCATGTCTTTGCCGGCATGTCCTTCGCGCTGCTGCTCCTGTTCTTGTTCCTGGGCAGCCTTTTCAGCCTCTAACATACGGATACGTATTTGCTCTTGTCTCTTTAAAGCATCCTCTGTTATTCTCCTGTTTACGATATCGTTCTCAGATTGTTCCATTTGTTGAGACATTTTATCCATATCTTTTATTCCGGTCCCTCCGTCTCGCCTGTCTTCGTTGTTTAACCGCTGCATTTCCTGCCGAATCATCTGCTGTTCGCGTGCCATTCTTGCCAATTGTTCGCTCATGCCCTGTTGTTGCTGACCTTGGGCTCTGTTTTGGTTTTGCTGGCCACGCTGTTGGCCTTGTTGCTGCTGTTGTTGTTGTTCCCGCTGCATCTGCTCGCGTGCGCGCTGCATGTTTTGGTTAAGCTGCTGCTGTTGTTTGCTAAGCTGCTGCATTTGCTGGCTCTTTGATTTTTTAGGCTTCCCGCTACCTGATTTTTGCTCATTCATCTTAGCCTGCATGTTATTCAACGCATCGCTAAGCATCAATGCAAGGTTATTCATTGATGTCATGGCATACTGCTGGTTACGGTTAGCGTCAGCGGTGCGTCGGTCTCCAAGGTTCTCTAAAGCCTGGTCTATCCTGTCGTTTATAGCAGATATTTCACGATTTACCGTCGCCTCAATTTGAGGGACACGTTTACTAATGGCATACAGACTGTCTTCGGCAGTTTTCAAGTTGTCCTTTATTGTTTTTTGCGTTTGCGCCAGGGTTACATAGTTAGGATCTAACTGACTGGTGTTTTTCAACGCCTCCATAGTCTTTTCCTGACGGAAAGAGCTGTTCACCAGGCTTTTCAGTAACTCACGCAATTGTTTCATGTTAACACTGTTCTCCTCTTCTTCTTCTTCCTCCTGCTGTTGCTGCATTTTTTGTGCCATTTGTTTCATTTGCTTAGCAGCTTCACCCTGAGATTGAGAAGCCTTAGGACGGTTGTTTTTTGACAACTGCTGCTTGCTTTGCTCCATCTTATCCTCAATGCTTTCCTGTTCGCTTTTTGGATTTTCAAAATCCTGCCTGCTCTGCATTTTTTCCGCTTCTTTGGCCAAATCCTCTAACGACTTCTTAATATCCTTAAACTCTTCGTTCAGTTTCTCCTGTTGTTTTTGTTCTTGCGCACTTTTTTGCTCTTCAGCGCTTTTTTGCTCTTGTTGTTGACCTTGCTGGTCTTTGCTTTGCTGATCCTGGCCTTGCTGACCCTGTTGCTGGGCTTGCTTTTGCATTTCTTCAGCTTGTTTTTGAGCCTCTTGCAATGCTTTCTTCAATTGCTCAGCGGTTTGTTTCTGTGCATCCTGCTGAGCCTTTTGTTCCTGACTTTGCTGTTGGCCTTTTTGCTCCTGAGCTTGCTGTTGCTGCGCTTGTTGTTGTTGCGCCTGATTTTTTAAGCTCTCAGCTTGTTTCTGTGCATCCTGTATTGCTTTTTTCAGATCTTCAGCGGCTTGTTTTTCAGCTTCTTGTTGAGCCTTTTGACTCTGTGCCTGCTGCTGACCTTTTTGTTCCTTTGTCTGTTGCTGAGCCTGCTTTTGCTGCTCGTCTTTCTTTTGCAGCTCTGCCGCCTGCTTTTGTGCTTCCTGCAGATCTTTCTTTAATTGATCTTCTGCCTGCTTTTGCGCATTTTGCTGAGCCTGTGTTTGCCCTTTTTCTTGCTGATCATTCAGCTTTTGCAGCTCATCTGCTTTTTTCTGTGCTTCTTGCAATGCTTTTTTCAATTGCTCTGCAGCCTGTTTCATCGCATCTGCATTTGCTTTTGGATCTTTATTTTGCTGATCCTTATTGTCGGCATCGGCAGGTTTTTTGGTTTCATCAGCCAGTTTTTCCTGCTTCTCAGCCAGTTGCTGTAATTTGTTGATGTTTTGATTTACCTTTTGGTCAAACGCCATTTTCTTGTACAGTTCTTCCAAGCGGCCAAACTCGCGTTTAAGCGATTTGTTATCCTGCTGCATTTTCTGCAGCTGATCGCGTGTGCCTTCTTTTTGATTGTTTCGGGCCAGTTGCTGTAATTTATCCAGCAATTCGCGTGTTTTAGGATCAAGCACATCGTCAAGCAGCTTCTCAACCTGCTTTTGCTCGTCGGCCAGCTGCTGATTTTGCTGCTGGTTTTCGCGCCTGTTAAACATGTTCTTTTTGTTGTCGGCCTGAATTTGCTTTACCAGGTCGTCTAACTCGCGTCTTTTTTCCATCAACGCGTCTAATTGTTTTTGCTCATCAAACGAGATAGAGTTTTTGCTCAACAAAAGCTCATTTAACTTCTGCGATTCGCGCTCAATTTCAGCCGCCAGCTTTGCTGCCTGCTGAATATTTTTTCTAACCTGCTCTGTGCCTTTATTTAACTCATTTTCAAGCTCCTTAGCATCCGGAACATTTATACTTCTCTCAGGCGATTGTACCTTTTTAGGCCCACTTACACCATCGTTATCCGCCACCTCAAAAAAGTAGGTTACCTGGTCGCCGGGCCTAACACCCAGATCCTTTAGGTTCCAATAGTAAAAGAAATCGGAAATATTAACGCCCAAATCGGCTTTAACCGGTTTTACAAACGATTTCTCGTTGGCTTTACCGCCACCCGGGTTTATTTTGTAATGAAAGGTAAGGTTAGAAAAGCCGTGGTCGTCTTGTATTTTGCCGGTAAAGTAAAATGCCTTCATACTAACAGAATCCGGGCGCTCGGCTACATCAATTGCAGGAGCTTCATCTGCAATAGCATTAATGCGATAGGCAGCAGAATCTGTTGTAGTTACCACCTGGTTAACCGGGCTTAATTTATAAATAGTATTAGTCAATATGCGTTCGCTGTGGCTAAACAGGTCGGCTTCTGATGGTTGCAGCATTTGTTGCTTGTTACCCATGTTAAAAGCAATACCTGTAGCATTTTGGGTGTGGAATTTCCAGGTTACAGTCGTTCCTGCGGGTACAATAATGTCGCCGGCGTTAGCTAATGTTTCTGATGGTTTATGCAAATAGGATGGATAGTTAAGTACCACATCAAAATGTAAAAGCGCCGGGCGCGGATTAACCTTTATTTCATAAGGAATAGAATTGAAACCATTACCCGATAGCCTGAATTTTGTGCTCTCCTGTACATTGCTGAACTGGTATTTAAAACGGCTGATACTTTCTTTATCCAGTTTAAAGGTGTTATTAGCCATTTCTATATAAACATCCGCCGGGAATTTATCGCCCTCTAACTTAAGGTCCAGGTTTAGGTCATCTCCCTGAACTACAGAAAGCGTGCGGTTAAGCACCACAAATTTAAACGGAGCCACAGGGGCAAAATATTCATTATGCCTTAAAATACGCTTGGTGCTTTCGGTCAACATAGATGGCGCGGCAAAAGCAAGCACTATAATTACGCCTGCAGGCGCAAGCACCCACTTTAAATAACGGCGGTTTTCGCGCAGGTTTATCGCCGACGGGAAACGGATAGGGCGTAAGTTTTCTATTTTTTGGTCTATGCTAGCCTGTATCAGTGCCTGGTGGCGGCTATCTTCGGCTGATAGTTTTTTTAGTTGCAGGGTATTAAGCAGCTTATCGTTAACATCATTAAAGTGCTTTCCTATAATATCAGCAGCTTGGTCATGCGTTAAGGTTTTGCCTAAGGCCAGCCAGGCCATAAGCGGCGGTACAACCAACCAGGCAATTAAGCCAAGGTTTAACAGGATGAACCCATAGAATAAGACACTGCGGAAAAGGGAATCAAAATTGCCGAAGTACTCCGACAGCGTTATCACGATATAGGCCGAAAACAAGCCCGCGCCTAAAAATATTAGGCCCCTTAAAAGGCTGTTAAGGTAATACCTTTTAATAAAGGTATTGATCTTATCTATCAGCAGGTCGTAATTTTCGTGGCTATTCATATCCCAAACATTAAATGTTTAAACTAAAAACTATACATAATATATTATGTAACAGACGCTTGATAACAAGGGTAAGCTAAATTATCAATTAATATTAACAATTAACGCTATAACTAAACAATTAGCCGTACTCTCAGTAATATTTTTACAATTGATTTTGTAAAAATATGCTTAACAAACGCCTTGTTTTAAAAACACGGACTAATACGAAACTCCGAACAAAATAAAGCCCTCCAAATTGGAAGGCTTTATCGTTAACATAGGGTAGATAAATAGATTTTTATAGGTAGATATATATGTTGATCAGGCGGCTTGTTGTTGTATGGCCGGCCGGTTATTGCTTTGGAATGCTTTAGCCCGGAAAACTTTCAGGTCTTCCATTAACAGTTGCTTTAATTCGTTATCAAAACGTTTCAATAATTTGCTGGTAGCGGGTTTGTTATAAGTTTTCATGGGTTGATTCTTTTTAGGTTAATTAATATTAAGCTACTGATAATTGCTCGGTGCGAATGGCTTTCATAAACACATTGCGCGCACCTTTTATTGTTCTGATGTCGTTCATCAATATTGCTTTCAACTCGCTGTCAAAGCGGGCCACTAGTTTGCTTATTGCCGGTTTTCTGATGCTTTTCATAATCTATAGTTTAAATGTCTTTCTTTTCGTTTTCTTCTTTTTTTGGCTCCTCGGTTGAAAGGTTGTCCTTTCTGCGTTTGGCCTCTTTAAACTGACGTATCAGTTGCTCTTTGTCCCGATCGTCAGCGGTGTTTTCCGGAGCGCGGGGGTTTTCCCACTCCTTTTCATCCGCGCCCGGGGTTTTTACTTTAACTATCATTATTAGTTTATTAAGTAATGTGATATTACTATTTCCAATAAAGTGCCAGAATTCGACAGATTCGCTAAAACAGTAAATGGAATGCATGGGAGCAATGTGGCAAAAACCACGTAATTTGCTGAAAACAAGACTGTTAAATTATTGAAAATAATTAAAACAACCGTTTGCCAATTGTATGCAAAAGCCGAAGAAAGGTGTTTAATAAAGTACTCACTACTATACAGTAGGCGTATCAGGCTGTAGTTTTTCCTGATTATTAAGGTGTAATAAAAGGGTTATTGCTGATACTATAATGCCCAGCAGGCATACGCCCGTCCACTGGTACCTGTACCATAGTTGGGTGCCTAAAAAAGTACCCACGGCCCCGCCACCGAAGTACGACACCATATATACTGTATTAATACGATTGCGTGCCGCCGGGTTATTGGCGAATATGATGGTTTGGTTGCACAAGTGCGTTCCCTGCAGGCCCATATCCATTAAAATAACGCCTATTATCATTCCCACCATGCTGTAACCGGAGAAGTAGTAGATAACGAATGACAGTAATAGCGCGACGATGGTGATGGTCGCGATCTTATAAGGGCTTTTCTTATCGGTTAAGCGGCCTATGTTGCTAACCGCCAAGGCGCCGAAGGCTCCGGCTAATCCGAACAGACCCGCAACATCGCTGCCCAGCCCAAAATTATCTTTTACTAAAAAAGCAATGGTACTCCAAAACGCGCTGAAACAGGCAAAGGAGGATGCGCCCCGTAAGGCCGCCAGCCTGAGGTGCCTGTTTTCTTTTATTAAACCGGTTATGGATAGCATCAAGCTTTTGTATGATCCCTTATAGGTGGGTTGCACTTCGGGCAACAGGCGGTAAACCAATATCCACATAACCATCATAAGGCCCGCGGCCACAAAGAAAACGCAGCGCCAGCCCCAGTGCGCGGCAATAAAACCACTTAAGGTACGCGATAGCAATATGCCGATTAATAACCCGCTTTGTACAAAGCCAATCTTCCTGCCGCGTTCACTGGGTTTAGCCAGGTGGGCAGTCATGGGGATAAGTAGCTGCGGTATTATGGAAGATACGCCAATAAAAAGACTGGCTATTAATAATGCGTTAATGCCCGGAGCTAAAGCGGCAGACAACAATGCTATAATGATAAAGCCGAAATCTATTATCATCATACGCTTGCGCTTCAGCATATCGGCCATCGGCACAATAAACAATAGCCCAATTGCGTAACCCACTTGCGTAAACATGGCAACCTGCCCTGCTTTAGCGCTGGTAACGCCAAAAGTATGGGCTATATCGTCAAGCAGTGGTTGGTTATAGTAAATATTGGCAATTACCAACCCTGTGGTAATGGTAATTGCCCATAATGTAAACGGCGTTAGGAGCGATCCCTCGTTTTCTGCTGATCCGGTCATCAATTTAGGTGTAAAAATAAGCAGGCTATGGTTGTTAGTATATCAGCAAATGTAAATTTTTATAAAAAAACATCATGCAAAAACGTGCTAACTGAAAAACTATAAAAAAATTTTATTGATGTGAGATGGAAAAATGATGTCAAAAACCAGCCAAAATCACCCAAAAGTGATAGAAAAGCACACAAATACAGCCCGATTGATAGCGTTTTTACTAAAAACAGCAGGGTTTAAGCGGCAGAAGATACTGAAAAAAAATATTTTCAAATATTTACAGTGTAAAATGTGGAAAAACTATTTCAAGGGGTAAAATTTTAACAAATTCTTAACATTTTAAGGTGGGTTTTGCGAATGTGATAGGCGGGCATTGCGTTTTGACAAAAAAATTACAAAAAAAAATTTGCACATATTAAAACATAGTGTTACCTTTACACCATACAACAACGAGATAGTTAGAGCCGAAAGGCTAACACATAAAGAGTCTTCTCATAATTTAGGTTTATAATTGGTTTAGTAAAGGTCCCTGCCCATCAGGGGCCTTACTTGTTTTATAGGGTTTTTATAATACATGTAGCAATTAATACATGGTAAACCCAACGCTAACAGGGCTTAATAAAATGCAGTTCAGTAAATCTTTTTTTCCATCATCAAAAAACAAGATATTGGATAGTGATTTGATACCCTGATCATATCTTAACTGCCTGTTTTCAAATATCACTTTTTCTTTTTCGCTATGTTTCACAAAATCCCAGGCTGCCTCAAGGCCACACCCGTTATTGTTCATTAGAATAAAAGGAAGCAAATAGGTAGCGTTAACATCAAATTTGAGGGGCAATGTAGTACCTCTTGAATTAATTTTTGAAAAGGCGTCACTTAGGGCTTCTTTTATAAACCGCGGCGAGGTTGTGGTATAAGATATATTTTTTAGTTGTCTATCATTGCCAACGTTGAACCGGATAAAAACACATCCCGTCCAGCAGGTATTTTTTGCAGAGTCGGGGTTAGCGTGATAAAGCGCCGCCAAAACCGCCGCGATGTCATTTGGATGGCGGATAAGATTAGTGGAATCATTTTTTGCCTGAGCAAATGTTATTGCTCTTAGTGATAATAAGATAAATAGCAAAAGGAGTTTTTTCACGTTGATAATTCTTCAGGTTAATTTTATATAAGCGTATAAAATTAGCAACAACCTTTATACCGGGGATGATTAATGGTGTATGTTGGTTATGCAAAATATCAGAAATATTTTGCGTAGCGAAACAGAAAACCTGACTGTTCCAATGTGTTCCAAACCCCTATTCCAGGTGTTCCAAACTGTTCCAAATCACCAAAAAATCACCAAAAAAACCACCAAAAAACGGCCTAAAAGTGTTCCAAACTGTTCCACGCTAAAACACATTAGTGTTAACAATCAGCAAGTTAATACCGGCAGTGGTTTTTACACCCTTTATATTTTTTGGAACAGTGTGACTCGTCCTGAAATAGCTTTACAACCACTTATCGTATTACCGTGATAGAGCCCGTGATCTTCTGGTCGAGCAACTTGGCATCAATAACAAAGTAGTACACGCCAAATGGCACGGGTTGGCCTCCGCTGGTGCCATCCCAGGGTTTGGTATAGCCAATGGAGTGGTAAATAACTTTGCCAAAGCGGTTATAGATATCAACAACGGCATTAGGGTAAGCCTCAATCCCGGGGATCAGCCACAAATCGTTTATCCCGTCGGCATTAGGTGTAAAGGTGTTAGCCGCAATTAACCGTGGCGATACCTTTACCAACACGGATGCGGTATCACTTACGCACCCCAAGGGAGTTGTAACAACCAGTTTATAGGTTACATCCTTGTCGCCGCCTGTAACAACCGGGTTTTTCGCAGTAGCATCGTCTAAACCGGTGGCTGGTGTCCAGAGGTAGGTAACGTTTTCATCGCTTACGGTAGGATGCAGCGTAATTGTTTCGCCCTTGAACACATATCTAACAGGGCTGGCATCGGCGGTAACGGTTACAGGTGGCGCGAATGTAATTACAACTTCATCGTCAGGCAGGTCGCACGCCCCGGGTGCCGATGCTGTTAATTTAAGCGTAACAGATCTGGCAGCAAAATCGGCCGCGCTGGGACGGTAGGTGGCAGCACTTTGATTCGGCGCATCAAATGTACCGGTTCCGGAGGATGTCCATAGCGCACTTCCCTTCCCCGGTGCTATCGTTCCGGATACCGCTACGTTTGCATTTAGACATGCCGTTTGGTCTAAACCCGCATCCGCTATCTTTGTTAACCCAAACGTAATTAGCATTTGATCAACAGCAGGTGTACAGTCGTCCGGGCTTGCCGATGTAAGCGTAAGGGTAACAGAACCATTTGTCCTGTCCTGATCAGACGGGAAGTACCTGCCCTGCAGGTCATTTATAGCCGAAAATGTCCCCGTTCCGGCGGTTGTCCATACGCCCGAGATTGGCCCGCCGGTGATACCTCCGTGCGCGTCGCCATTAAGGTTAACCACCGTTGTTGTTGGGCATTGGCTTTGGTCGGGACCGGCATTGGCAGTAGGTTTTCTGTTTACAACCACAGTATTGGTACCCGCCTCGCTTGAGCAGCCGTTTACTGTAACGGTGAGCGAGTAAGTACCTGCATGGGCCGGGGTGACATTATTGATATTAAGTACCGGGGCCTGCGTGCTGGAAGAGGAGCCGTCGGGCAGGGTCCATGTATAGGTGGCTCCGGCTACCGCGTCAGTTTGTAATACCAGTGTATTGCCTTCGCAAATGGGGGTATTTACGTTTAACATCGGCTTTACAGGCTGCGGGTTAAAAATGGCATGGTACGTAAAAGGCTGGCTGGAACAACCATTGTAAAAAGGTGTTATCACGTAATAAACATCCAATTGTTGCCCGGTATTGTTTATAAGTGTTTCATTTATTGAAGTAACACCGGTGACGGATCTCGCCGGATTGTTTCCAACCGCCGGACGCTTCCAGTCGTAAGTTGCTCCAGATACGTTAGAAGCGATCTGATATACAAATGGCACGTTAGAGCAGGCCAGTGTAAAATCCTCGCTGGTGATGGTAACTGATGGATTAACAGTGACCTTTAGTTCAAGATTAGTTGTGCAGCCGTTGGCGGTGGTAACCGTAAAACGGTATGTTGCAATTACCGGCGCATTAGTAGTGTTATTTAAAGCTTCGCGAATGGTAGGTGAGGCCTGGTCTGCCACGCTAATGTTTGATATCCCCGCAACAGCGTCACGGCTCCAGCTAAAAGCAGTCACCGCGGGATTAAACGAAGGGGTGTAGTCCACCGCGGCTTCATTACACACGGTTACCTGGGCCGCGCTTGTTAAAACAGGGATAGGGTTAACCGTAACCGTATAGTTAAAGGGCGTGCCCGAACAACCATTAGGCGATGTGGGGGTGATTACATAGGTTACTGTTTGTAAATTAGGTGTTGAGTTAACCAGCACCTCAGTTATATTATCACCCGAGCCGGAGGCCGGCTGATTGTTGTTAATGGCTGCTTTTGCGGCCCGCGCCCATGTAAAAGTAGTTCCGGTCAGATCTGCTTTAATTAAATAGTTTTGCGCGGCTCCGCTGCAAATTTCACCTGATGCGTCACTTACTACCTGCGGTGCCTGTTTAACGGTTAATTTCACTTCAAACATCGGGCTTAAACAACCGCCGGCTTCGGCCTGCACAAAATAGCTGGTATTTGTAAACACCGGAACGCTAAGTGTATTACCTGTCGCTACCGGGAACATATCAGCATTAAACCACTTGTATGCAGTCGCGTTTGTGCTTGCGGCTACCAAGAGCGATGAGGTGCCGCTGCAAATCTCCGTATCGCCTGTAACCTGAACTGGCCCCGGAGGGCTTTTTACCAGTACATCAACCTCTGTTCGCGGGCCACTAACCCCATTTGTCTGCGCCGATACCCAGTATTTTACAACGCCAACCGTATTTAAAGCGGCCGTAGTATAATTGGCACCGGTGTATAACGCGTTGCCATTGGTAGCTACATCAAACCACTGGTAAGAAGTTGCTCCTGTAGCAAAGGCAGTTAAGGTAGCGGCAGTGCCTACACAAACGGTGTCGGTTGTGGTAATGGGTGCAGCCGGGCTGTTTATAAAGTTTATGGTTACCCGCGCTGTCTGGGGGCCGCAGGGGCCTCCGTCGTTTGCCGATAATATGAATGTTACCGCATTATCAGCGGCATTAGGGGTATAAATCGCATTGTTAAGACTGTTAGGGTTTGTAAACGTACCCAGGCCATTGGTGGTTGACCACGTTACAGTGGTGGCGCCTGGAGCAGAACCCGACAATGTATACGGAGCCCTGGCGGCGTAACGATCGCCGCCCGCATTGGGAACTACACTTGCCTGTATGGTAACCGGAAAGGTTTTTGTATCAGCGCTGTTGCAGATGGGATTTAGATCAACAGTGTTGCTAATAATATAATTACCAGGCTGACTTGCAGAAAGGTCTATTTCGCCGGTGCTTGGATTAATAGAAATGCCCGGCAAGTTTGCCGAAAACACCCCTCCGCTGGATGTAAGCGTAAATTGTGGCCTTGGATTGGCGCCTCCCTGGCAAAAAGTTGCGGCGCTGTAAGTAAAGGCAGCATCCGCGGTATTGGTAATAGTTATTGATGCAGCAGTGATAATGGTGCACCCGTTAGTGGTGGTGGTGTAAGAAACCGTGTATTTGCCTGCTGGCGTTGCAGCAATGTTTATAGTACCAATACCTTGATTCTGCCATACCAACCCCGGGCTTGCTGAAAAATTACCACCGGCAACATATATGGTTGGTGTTTGATTTGGGCTCGCGGTACAATAAGTCCCTGCGCTATACGCAAACTGTGTAGCGGTGTAAGGCACAACCTGTACAGTAACGGCGGTGCGGTTGCTGATACATGCACCACTAACTTCCTGAACATAAAAGGTTGTAGTGTTATTAACTGTTACCGGATAGTCTGGCCCTTGAAATACCTGGTTGCCACCCGTGGGGACTGAAAACCACTGTAAAACCCCACCGGAAGCATGGGCATGTAAAGTAAGAGTAGTGCCGCGGCAAACCGCAGGGCCGGGATCATCAACCACAGGAGGCGGTGTTGCCGCGTTAACGGTTACGGTGATAGCGGTTCGGTCGCTTTCGCACCCATCTACAAGATTAGAAACATAAAACGTGGTAGTAGCGGTTAACGCGCCGGTAGTAAAAACCCGGTCGGATGATATAGATGCGCCACCCGTTTGAGCAGTATACCATCTGTAGAGCGTGCCATTGTCTGCAACAAGAGTTGCTGTTGTATTATAACAGATGGCCGCAACAGGTGTAACCGTGGGTTGGGGTGGCAAGGGTAATAAAGTAATTGCAACCGCTGTGCGGGCACTGGTACAATTGCCGGACCTGGCTTGCACATAAAATGTTGTGTTGCTATTAACTAATGGTGATACGAAAGAAACGCCGGTGTATAAAGGTGTGGTTGCATTCGCAGAATCGAACCACTCATAAGTATAATTGTTGTTAGGCTGGTTAATATCCAGCACAGTATTGCCCTTTGAGCAGATAAGCGTTGAACCAGAAACGGTAGGCTTTTCAATAACCGGCAAAATAGTAGCTTCAATGGGCGCGGCTTCGCTGGCACATGGCCCGTTTATCGCGCGTAAATAAAAGGTGGTAGCGCCTGATAAAGCCGGCGTTGAAAAAACTGTTCCGGTAAATAAAGGCGCCGATGACGTGGCCGACTCAAACCACTGGTAGCTCATGCCGGCTGTGGGATTGGTGACACGTAAAGTGGCGCTGGAGCTAACACAAACCGGCCCGTCGCTGGTGCCTTGTGGCGCGGGCGGAACAGTGCTTACAACAACCTCAACCTGCGTGCGCGGGCCTATACAGTCGTTTATCCTGGACTGCACCCAATAGGTTTTGTTAGCGGTAAGGATAGGGGTGGTATAATCAGGGCTTGTAATGAGCGCTACCCCTCCCTGGGCCACATCAAACCAATCAAACAGCACGCCACCGGGGCCGGTAGCCTGTAAGTTAGCCCGGCTATTTATACAAATGTTATACGTGGTAGAGGCCACTGTGGGTGCCGCCGGCGCAGGTGTAACCGTGGCCACAACAGGTACGCGCTCTGTTGTACAGCCCGAGGCGGTTATCCCTTCAACATAATAGGTTGTAGTTTGTGTGAGTATAGGGGTTGTGAATGTGTCGCCACTGCCAACCTGTGTGCCGCCTGCCGCAGCATCCCACCAACGGTAATTGCTTGCTCCGGTAGCTTTTAAAACAGCTACACCGTTGGCGCATATAGTTGCGCTAACAGGAGTAGGATTAGCAGCCAGCGGCACAGCTACACCCGTACGTGTGCTTACGCATCCGTTAACAGTTGCCTCGACATAATATATAGTAGACTGCGACGTGATGGGGGGCGTGTTAAAAACAGCGCCGGTAGCCAGCGGAATGCCGCCCTGCGGATCTGCATACCAATTAAAAATAGCACCCGCCGGCGCGGTAGCCTCAAGCCTTGCCGATGAATTATAACATACCGGCCCGCCGGTGTTGCCTGCGGTTGGCGCTTGCGGAGTAACATTGGCCGCAATATTTATACTAATATCTTTTGAAGTGCCCGCTTGGTCTGTTATGCGAACGGTGTAAGTACGTGCTGTTGTTATTGTTATGCTTTTCGTGTTTTCGCCGGTAGTGATCCAAAAATACGTATAACCCGGGGTTCCGCCGGAGCCATTTGCTGTTAATACAACGGCTGCACCCGAGCAAATGGCCGGGCTTGATGGCGTAATGCTTCCATCAAGGGCCTGGCTAAAACCGGCAACCGATAGTATTAAAATAAAACAGGTAAGTAGAAAACTCTTCATAGAATAGCAATTTTCGTAGAACGAGATATCATAAATACCGTAAACCACTGTCCCCGACCATTGAATCAGGCACAAAACGGCGTACGCTCACTCCCTCCCCGGCACATCTGTCTATCAGAAACAGGAAAAGTTACAGCGATATCCATCGGAAAATAACTTTGCCAACAACTTGTTTTTCATAAGCAACAAAAATCCGGGCCTTAACGCGGGTTTTTGTCATAATGAACCGAAAATAGGTAAAATCTCCCGGTTTTTACCTTAAAAAAAGCATTAAACGAACTAAAAGGAATCGTGTAGCGCTTTATACGAATAAACATGCCCAAAGAACGTTGATTAAATAAGCTAAAACAGCGCAGGTGATTAAACTATAGGGAAGATTTAGATGATCTGCGGAGCCAATAATTTAAAAAATTAGCATAAAAAAGCCCACCTAAGTGGGCTTTAGTGGAGAATATCGGAGTCGAACCGATGACCTCTTGCATGCCATGCAAGCGCTCTAGCCAGCTGAGCTAATCCCCCGTGCGGATGGCAAAAGTAGTAAAAAGATGGAATGTAGCAACAATAATATTCCCGAAAAGTTAAGCGAGCCGAATGCGAAAAATATATACCGTTCAGGCTTTTTTGTTATAAGAAGATCAAAAATCATTTCTGTAAACCACTTTCCCATCCAATCCTTTAAGCTCAACATTGTCAACTTCGCACAACCCGTTTGAAATGAACGACAAGCCTGTTATCAATTTGGTATCGTTTTTATAGCTGCCTGAAAAGCTTTCTTTGCCATTTATTTTAATGGTGGCGTGTTTATTTTTAACGGTAAGCTCTACATCCGTCCATTGGGTAACATCAAAAGATATTGGGGCCAGGTTGGTGTCTTTACCGCTTATTTTTTTTTCGCCTAAATATACCACCGCTTCGCTGGCACATCCATTAGGGGTGCTTTTTATAAGCATAAAATAGCGTTGAGCATACACCTCGATAGCTATATAAGGACAAAAATTGTTGCTTATTTCTTTCATCCGTACGCGGGTTTTCAAGCTAAAATTTTCGCTGCTGACCTCCTGTTTTTGCGGGAAGTAAGAGTACAGGTATAATTTCCCCCTTTCGGGCGCTATCCTGTTTTTAATAAGATCAACCGGCGATAAAGCCAAAACTCCTTTATCTATCGGCTTCTCAGCCTTAATGTATTCGGTTTGATACTTAATTTTATTCTCATTAGCATAAAAGACCCAATCGTGTGTCGGGACGCTTACCGGGACGGCTTTTATAATAGAATCATTAGCTATAAGTTTAGCAATATGATAACCCGGTTCGGTGTCTAACGCGGGCATCAAATAAAAACAACAACAAATACGGCGCAAATCCTCTTAGATATTTCTAAGGGGATTTTTTATTTTCAGGTGATTGGGAAGTTTGAATTAGCCGGGATTACTTCTTAAATGGGAATGATCGAAAGCAACCCATTTGCCGTTTCACTCTGAAACGAAATTCATCCAATTTTACAAGCATCTGTAAAACAATTAATTACATTAATTCTACAGCTAATTTTCCTGACGAATAAGTAGTTTCACGGCGTTTCATCTAAAAAATTAAATAATTGAATATCAGGACATAACAAAAAATAGCGTTTCATTTCGTTTCATTTGTTTCATATTTTTGTGAAACGCTTCCATCCGCCTGACGGTGTCGCCGGAGCAAAAGTAAATGCCGAAATAGGAGCAGAGCACAAGTCGCGGCATTACTCTCCCCATATTCCCCTCATTTTCCTATCTTTGCCCTCGAAAAACAGACATACACAATGACCGGAACAGATAAATTGATACCAACGATAGTAGATAACGTGCGCGAAGCGCAAAACGAGACCATTCTTTATAAAGAACTTTTTGCTGATGCAGGCGCTGCAGTAAAAAGCAACCAGTTCTTGTTTTTTATAAAGCCCGAAATCACCGTTAAAAACGACAGCATAAAACTAGAGGAGATTTTAAAACTGATCTTCGCGAAGATCGACGAGTTCGGTTTTTCTGTACATGATGTAAAGATCCTGACAGCTAAATATCTCGATCAGTTCAACATTATTGCGCAGCATTACGGCGTTATTAACCAGATAGCATCAAACGCGGTTGGCAACATGAGCCAGGGTGCTAAGGAAAAGTTCCAGGAACTTTTCGGCAAGTCGGTAAACGACGCGAAGGTTTTAGGCGGATTGGAGTTTTTAAGCAAGTATCCGGAGTTTACCGCAACCTCGCTTGATTATCTGTGCCAAAACATAGGCAGCAAAAAACTGGCCGGCGGCACTTATGTTGTTGAGGTTAAGCTGGACGACGAGACCGTATATTTAATAAATGGCTTTCATGGCCGTCAGTTAAAGCAATTTACAGATAAAGGCAAGAGCATTATTGTAATGTCGTTATCAAGCGATACGGACTGGAGCAACGCGAGGAACAACTTTATAGGTGCTACTGATCCTACCAAAGCCAACGCGGGCAGTTTAAGAAGGTCATTTTTAGACAATAAAGAGAAATTGGGATTACCAGATGTATCGCAGGGTGCTAATGGTGTGCATTTATCGGCTGGTCCGGTAGAGGCACTTGTTGAGTTACAGCGTTACAACTCTAATTTTTCAACTGGCGAGGCGAAGGCCTTTACCGAGTTTAGTTTTGGAAAGCAACTTGCTGAAGCCTTTGATGAAAACGCGGTGCAAAGCATTGTTCAGAACAAGAATGTTGATGTTGCCGGAAAGTCGACATCAATATTTGATTTAACAGAAGAGAAAAACAGCAGCGAAGCGTTGGCTATGTTGAAAGAGCTGTTTTAAGGGACAGTTTAAGTATATAGAAAAGGCAATGCACCATTGGATGCGTTGCCTTTTTGCATTTGCGCTTACCTGCAATAACAGCGCGCATTTAACCTGCCAATATTAATGTAAAAAATAAATCCCAGATACCTCATTTTTTCTATCTTTGCATCCCGACGCTGGAGTCGGGAATATCCTGCCTCAGCGCATAGAAATAGTTAATAGTTGATGGGTTGTAGTTAATAATAACTAATATTCATCAGCCATAGCACCAAAAAAGACTATGCCAAAAGACAACTCCATTAAATCAATCCTCATTATCGGTTCGGGTCCTATTATTATTGGCCAGGCCTGCGAGTTTGATTACGCCGGTTCGCAAGCTGCATTATCGCTAAAAGACGAAGGTATTTCGGTTTCCATTATCAACAGCAACCCGGCCACTATCATGACCGATAAGGTTATTGCTGACCATGTTTACCTGCTGCCGCTTGAGCCTGCAAGCATTGAAAAGATATTACAGGAACAGAAAATTGACGCCGTATTGCCTACCATGGGCGGTCAAACCGCACTTAACCTTTGCATTGCTTGTGCGGAACAAGGTATTTGGGAAAAATACGGCACCAAGATAGTAGGTGTTGATTTAGCAGCTATTGAAAAGACAGAGAACCGCGAAGCCTTCCGCCAGCTGATGGTTGACATTGGTGTTGGCGTGGCCACATCAAAAATTGCCAACTCGTTTTTAGAAGGTAAAGAAGCCGCGCAGGAAATTGGTTTCCCGCTGGTTATACGCCCAAGCTATACCTTAGGCGGTAAAGGCGCAGGCTTTGTACATAAAAAAGAAGATTTTGACGCGGCGCTTAGTCGCGGATTACAAGCATCGCCAACCCACGAGGTATTGGTAGAGCAAGCCGTTTTAGGATGGAAAGAATACGAGCTGGAGTTGTTGCGCGATAGCAATGACAACGTTATTATCATCTGCTCCATTGAGAACTTTGACCCGATGGGTATCCACACGGGCGATTCGATTACCGTGGCCCCGGCCATGACTTTGAGCGACCGATGCTACCAGGAAATGCGTAACCAGGCCATCAAAATGATGCGCGCCATAGGTAACTTTGCCGGTGGTTGTAACGTGCAGTTCTCGGTTAACCCGGCAGATGAAGCTATCATCGCTATCGAGATCAACCCACGTGTATCACGCTCATCTGCCCTGGCATCAAAAGCAACAGGTTATCCTATTGCTAAAATCGCTGCCAAGCTGGCTATAGGTTATAACCTTGACGAAATAGAAAATCAGATCACCAAAACAACATCAGCTTATTTTGAGCCGACGCTGGACTACGTGATCGTGAAGATCCCTCGCTGGAATTTTGATAAATTTAAAGGCGCTAACCGCGAGTTGGGGCTGCAAATGAAATCGGTTGGCGAGGTAATGGGCATTGGCCGCAGCTTTATTGAGGCTTTGCAGAAAGCCTGTCAGAGTTTAGAGATCGGCCGCGCCGGTTTAGGTGCCGACGGCAGACAAAGCCGCAATCTTGACGAAATAATGCATAGCCTTGAGCATCCAAGTTGGGACAGGCTGTTCCATATTTACGATGCTTTAAGCTTAGGCGTGCCGATTGAATCTGTGCGCAAAGCTACCAAGATAGACCGCTGGTTCCTTAATCAGATAATGGAAGTGGTGTCAATGGAGAATGAATTGCGTAGGTATTCTCTAAACAATATCCCGGAAGATTTTCTCTTTACCCTTAAGCAAAAAGGATTTTCAGATCAGCAGATAGCGTATATATTAACCAATACTACCGAAGAGCAGGTTTACCAACGTCGCCAGGAGCTGGGCATACGCCGTGTTTATAAAATGGTAGATACCTGCGCTGCTGAGTTCCCGGCTAAAACGCCTTACTACTACTCTACTTACGAGGGAGAGAACGAATCCATCGTTTCTGATAAGAAAAAGATAATTGTATTAGGCTCCGGTCCTAATCGCATTGGTCAGGGTATTGAGTTTGATTATAGCTGCGTGCACGGTTTGTTAGCAGCCAAAGAGTCGGGTTTTGAAGCCATCATGGTTAACTGTAACCCTGAGACTGTATCAACCGACTTTAACATGGCAGATAAGTTATACTTTGAGCCGGTATTCTGGGAGCACGTACGTGAGATAATTGATCTGGAGAAACCTTATGGTGTAATCGTTCAGTTAGGGGGCCAAACTGCCCTTAAAATGGCTGAGAAAATGCACGAGCATGGCATCAAGATCATTGGGACATCATTCAATGACATGGATATCGCCGAGGACCGTGGCCGTTTCTCTGATCTGTTAAAAGAACTGGAGATCCCTTATCCTAAATACGGCGTAGCAGAAAGCGCTGAAGAAGCAATTGAGGTTGCTCATCAGGTAGGCTATCCGGTACTGGTTCGTCCAAGTTATGTATTAGGAGGCCAGGGAATGAGCATTGTTATTAATGATGAGGACCTGGAGAAAGCAGTAGTAAGTTTGTTAAAGAACCTACCGGGCAACCGCGTGTTGATAGACCACTTCCTTGATCGTGCGTCGGAAGCCGAATCAGATTCTATCTGTGATGGCGAGGACGTACATATCATCGGTTTAATGGAGCATATTGAGCCTGCAGGTATCCACTCCGGCGACTCGTACTCAGTGCTTCCGCCTTTTGATCTGTCAGAAGATGTGATCAAAAAAATGGAGGAGTATACTATCAAAATTGCAAAAGCGTTAAACGTTTGTGGTTTACTGAATATACAATTCGCCATAAAGAATGATAGTGTATATGTGATAGAGGCTAACCCCCGGGCGTCTCGTACGGTGCCATTTATAGCAAAAGCTTACGATGTACCTTACATTAACATTGCCGCTAAGGTTATGCTGGGTGTGGCCAAACTGAAAGACTTTACTATTGAGCGCAAGCTATGGGGATATGCCATAAAAGAACCGGTGTTCTCTTTTGATAAATTCCCTGAAGTGGAAAAACAATTGGGTCCCGAAATGAAGTCGACAGGCGAAGCTATCCGCTTTATACCTAACCTGCAGGATCCATATTTCAGGCATTTGTATAAAGAAAAATCAATGTACCTGAGCAAGTAGTATTTGTCAGCAGGGTGTTAATATTCACTTAGTTAAATCAAACCTGCATACGATTTGTTTATTTTTGTAGAAATATTTTAAGAAGATTATGATGTACCCGGAATATTTGGTTGCCCCTATGCGGGAAGAGTTAACCAAAGTTGGTTTTGAAGAGTTAAAAGATGCTGCAGCCGTAACCAGTGCTGTAGAAAGTGAAGGAACTGTGTTTGTAGTGGTTAATTCTGTTTGCGGTTGCGCTGCTGCTAATGCGCGCCCTGCGGCGCGTATAGCTTCGCAAAACGCTAAACATCCCGATAAATTGGTTACTGTTTTTGCAGGTATGGAGAAAGAAGCTGTTGATAAAGCGCGTGCTTATATGCTGCCTTATCCTCCGTCATCGCCTGCTATGGCTTTGTTTAAAGATGGTAAATTAGTTCATATTATTGAACGCCATCAAATTGAGGGTCGTCCTGCTCAAATGATAGCGGATAACCTGATCAGCGCGTTTGAGCAGTACTGCTAATTCCAAACGATTTAAAGATATAAACCGGGATGTTGTACATGCCGGTTTTTTTTATGGTCAGCAAAGTATTAATTCACACTTATTGTGTAACATTTTAATTATTTAACTGTCTTATTTATTAAAGTATTTAACAGAAAACTCGTTAATTCGCTCATTAACTGATCAATTACTACATGAAAAAAACCATTTTTTCCGGTTTATTAACCGGTATTCTTGTTGTTGGCTGCCTGGTTCGCCCGGCAGTGGCTCAGCAAGCTAAGCCAGACGAGGCCCACTCTACTGTCTATCGCGCAACCTATCCCCGCATAAATGATCTTATCCACACTAAATTGGATGTTCGCTTCGATTATAAAAAGCGATACCTGTATGGTAAAGAATGGGTTACTTTAAAGCCGCATTTTTATCCTACGGACACCTTAAGACTTGATGCCAAAGGAATGGATATAAAAGCTTTGGCGGTTGTAAAAGAGGGTAAAAATGTTCCACTTAAATACACCTATGATAGCCTTACACTGGCCATTACTTTAGATAAGGTTTACCGCAACAACGAAAAATACACCATCTATATTGATTACACCTCAAAGCCTAACAATCTTAAGGCCAAGGGTAGCGCAGCTATAAACGATGCAAAGGGTTTGTATTTTATAAATCCGGACGGTACTGAAAAAGATAAACCTGTGCAGATATGGACGCAGGGCGAAACAGAGAGTTCATCGGCATGGTTCCCAACCATTGAAAGTGGATCACAAAAAACCACCGACGAGATCAACATGACTGTGCCAGCCAAGTACGTTACCTTGTCAAACGGTAAATTAACGGCACAAAAAACTAATACTGATGGTACCCGTACTGATACCTGGAAAATGGATCTGCCGCACTCGCCTTACTTGTTTATGATGGCTGTGGGCGATTTTACAATATACCACGATAAATGGCGCGACAAACCGGTTGATTACTACCTGGAAGCGAAATACGCACCTTATGCAAAAGACATTTTTGGCTTAACGCCGGAAATGATGGAGTTTTACTCAAAAACGCTGGGTGTTGACTATCCGTGGAACAAATACGCGCAGATTGTTGTGCGCGATTATGTGAGTGGCGCTATGGAAAACACCACCGCTACGCTGCATGGGGCATATGTGCAGGCAACCAAACGGGAGCTAATGGATACTTATTACGGCCAGGGACCAAGTACAATAGCCCATGAGTTGTTTCACCAGTGGTTTGGCGACTATGTTACTGCCGAAAGTTGGAGCAATCTTACCGTAAACGAGTCGTTTGCTGATTTTAGCGAGACCATGTGGGCAGAGCACAAATACGGGAAAGACGAAGGCGATGCACATATTCACCAGGATATGCTTACTTATATGAGATCGCCCGGTGCAGAGACGAAAAACCTTGTAAGGTTTAATTATGATGACAAGGAAGACGTGTTTGACCAGGTTACCTATCAAAAAGGGGGGCGTATTTTATATATGTTACGCAACTATTTAGGTAACGATGCTTTTTACAAGGGCTTGAATATTTATTTAAAAACCAATGCATTCAAAGCCGGCGAAGCTCAGCAATTGAGGCTTGCCCTTGAGGAAGCAAGCGGTCTGGATCTGAACTGGTTCTTTAATCAATGGTATTATAATGCCGGTCACCCGCAGTTAAATATCAGCTACAAATGGGATGATGCCAAAAAAACGCAGACCGTTTATTTGGTGCAAACCCAGCCAGGCGACGCCTTTGTTTTACCTATGGCTGTTGATATTTATGCCGGCGGTAAAAAAACACGTCATAAAATATGGATGCGCGGTAAAGCAGATACATTAACATTCGCATCAGCTACCAAGCCCGATCTGGTGAATGTCGATGGTGATAAGGTTATTTTAGCAGAAAAGAAAGACGCCAAAACATTAAATGAGTTTGCCTTCCAGTACAACAATGCACCATTATTTCTTGATCGCCTTGAAGCCATGCAGGCTGCTGTGCCTGCACAAACCGATAAAGTAGCGCAAGGGATTTTGATAGCGGCGTTGAAAGATAAGTATTATGGCTTACGCGCGTCGGCCATTGCTGCGTTAAAGATGACCAACGACGAGGTGCGTAACGCAGCGCAACCGATACTGACGAATCTTGCACAAACAGACCCGAATACTTTGGTGCGTGCAGCAGCTATTACCGCCTTAGGTAAACTTAAAGCACCGGGAATGATGAATGTATTTAAGGAAGCAGCTAAAAATGAATCATACGCCGTACAGGGCGCGGCCTTAAATGCCATAACACTGTTAGATGCACCGCAGGGGTTTCAATTGGCTAAAGCATTTGAAAAAGATAATAAAGGAGCCCTTACTACCGCCATTTTAGGTGTTTACGCTGCTAATGGTAGCGATGCGGAGTGGCCTTTTGTATATGATCAGTACAAAGAAGCCGGCGCTCAAACCAGGTATAACCTGGCAGCAGCATTTGCCGGAATGGCGGGTAAAGTAAACAACCCGGTTTACGCCCAACAGGCAATAAGCGAACTTAAAGCTTTTGGTTTGCAGTATAAGGCGCAAGGCATAGCACCCAATATAATAAAGGTGTTGGAGGCATTGAAAGCCGCCCGCACCCAGAAAAATGATGCTGCGTCAGCAGCATCGGCCGATGAAGCAATTAAGGCCATTAACGCGGCTTAATAAAAAAAGCGCATAAATAAAAACGGGCATCCACTAAAAATGGGTGCCCGGTTTTATGTAATTGACTTTATTTTTTAGTACAGGTTTCCGTAATTGCTGTGCGCCTTGTTGCTGTATAGACAACGCCATTCACCATTTCGTAGCCCGTAGATACTATTTGTGAATAACGTTTCAACACAAGCCCGGTATTATTATCAATTAATATGGTGCCATTAATGCGGCTGTTTAAATTTCCCCCTAATTCTGATGATTTAAAAGTGATTGTGGTGGTGCGTGGCGTTGTGGCATAAATGGTATAGGTGGTTTGCGTTTTAGGCGTATTAATTGGCCATGAATATCCCTTTTTTAATGTGCTGTTTGGTGGAAAACCGGCAAGGAAAGGTAGCGCTGTTCCTGCTTGAAAATTTTCAGGCTGAATGCCCGAAAAAGACAAAAGCGTATCGTTCAGCCTCACAGGTGGCCTGGTTTCCAATATTTCACCCTTGTTATTAACACCAACCTGTAATTTAACCCGCCCCAAATTTTGCAACCCAACCTGGATCATCGAATTAGGATCGGCCGCTTTGGCTGAAGAATAGATAAAGGATTGGTCCATAGCGCTTATGGTGTCAATAAGTTTAGTAGTTGAAATGGCTATTGACGCCCCCTGCATATTTGCATCTGTTACTTTGTATGACCGCACCATAGTTGATGATGAGCTTACATCCAACTTTTGACTGCCACGTTGTAATACACAGTTTGACCGCACAAGCACTTCACGCTGAAACTCCTCTCCCTTTTTAAATTTACTTTGCGCACTTGAAGCGATGCTTATTACTATAAACAAAAGGGCTAGCGAATATTTTAAACTGACATTTTTCATTCTAGTTCGGTGTGATTATCAGTTTAAAGTCTATGGTTTGTGGCACGCCCGGTGTGCTCCACAATACCGTTCCTATAGGCGGTCCCGAAAAAGTAACGGGCAAACTTACTTTGGGTATAAGGGGCAGCCCGGTATCGCGCGTGTTTGGAGCAACAGAGCCTACGGGTTCCGGCGGAATAGGTGGCATATCGGGAGCCAATGGCATCGGCATATTGCCGGATATAGGCTCGGGCATATCCTGCAACGAGCGGTCTGGCATATTGGGCATTTCAGGCATTTCGGGCAGCGGAATGCCTGAAAATGCAACGAGGATATCAGCAGTTTCGGGTTGTTGCGGCTGGCTCGCATCGGGCGGCGTTGCAGAAATAGGCGCCAACTGCAATACAGAAACTGCGGCCACAGGCTGAACACCCGCCGGCACATCAGCAAACGGTAAAGCCACGGCCCCGGAATTACCTGCACTGCCTGTTGCATCCCCTTTGGTTATTGTCCCCGGTGCTACCGGAGGCGGCACGTTCCAGTCGGACTGGTTGCCGCGCTGCGCATTTGCTTTATTAAAGAAACACGTGCCAATTAGAAAAACTAATATAAAAGGCATCAGGAAGCACCCTGGTCTTCGGTCCACCCTCGCATTTGCCTCTTTATAGTTCGGTCTCATTTTAATTATCTTTTTATTGAAAGCGGATAACATACAACAAATGACGCGTTCACCTTATCCGAAGAAAATCTGGTTAAGTTGGTTAATCCAATGCCAAGCGCCAACGGTTTTTCAAACGGTTTAATTCCGAGAGAACACCCCAGATTCATCCCCGACCATTCCGCATTAAAGTTAACTTTTTTAAGTAATTCATAGGATATGCTTCCAAATATGGCCGTTCCATGGTAGCCTCTACCCGCTTGTATATCATATGGGCTTTTTCTGTAAAACCTACCGGTGCCGATACCTATGGTGTAACTCAGTTTTGAGCTCCCAGGATTTAGCGACGATGGAAGGGATTGAATGGCATGACTAAATGCGATATATATTGTCGATCCCTGAGAATCGCTAAGTCTTGGATTTGCAAATAACTGCATAGCTCCCGCTGAAATACTACTGCCCACAAAAACACGACGGCTTACTGATAAATTCCCCGAAAAGTTGCTCACATTTGATATATCAGTGGCATTAAAGCTAACAGCAATATTCACTGCGCGCTCCGGATCGCCAAAACAAAAGCCCGCGAAAGATATAAGGTCTGGATCTGTTCCATAGGGCTCCATATTGTTGCCCCCCACCCCTCCAAATACATAACTACCAAAGCCACCCCAGCCCGAAGGAACAGTTATGCTCTGTAAAACAGGGTTTGGCAAAAGCTCTTCTCTGGGGCCTTTAACCGGGGCCAAAAGCACATCCATTTGTTTCTGCAAGGCGTCCTCAAACGAACTTTGGGCAAATACATTGTTAAAACTTAACAACCCACCAACCATCAGCACTAAATATTTTAAGCGCCGCCGCATTAATTTGCAAGCCCTCGGGGTAAAGGTCATAGGTAGTTAGGTGTATTTTTAAGTAAATATATCATTCTATTTCAAAACTTTTTGCCTTAAACTTAATATGCCAAGGTAATTAGGTGTAAAGTTACCAGATATTCATTCCCTAGGAAATACCACCCTCCTTGTATTGTTCACCTTTTTGTTACGCCCTAAACTTGTATCATCAAAACATAAAAGCCATGGAAACATTTTTAGATGTGATTATTTATTCTACACCAATTATTTTCATCGCGCTATCGCGCATGTATATGCTCAAATATCGAAAATTGCAGGGTACAGGTAAAATACCTGACATAATGAGTGCAGAAAAAAAGCAAACCTTCTTTTTTGTACTATCCTTAGTAACAGCGCTGGTAATATTCATTTTTGTTTAGCTTACCCTGCATCTTCCTTATTAACCGCGACACTTTGCGTCGCGGTTTTTTTGTGCTTATTATTCATCATCCCATTAGTATAATTTACTTGCCGTTGGGTTTTTTATTATCTTTAAAAGGGTTTATTCACCCGGCTATGAAATACCTAACGTTTTTTTTGCTTTTTTTTTGCCTATCGCCTTGCCAGGCACAGAGCGACGGGAATTTAAAAACTCAGAGTTTTGGTAAAGACCCAGATTTGGCCGGACAAGCAAAGGCATACTTTGAAAGTAGGAATTACGATAAAGCATCCGAACTTTACCGGCTAGCGGCTTTGCACGCGGAGCAAACCGGCGCAAATGAAGCAAGAGTAGCTGCCCTAACACAACTGGCTTTGATACAAGAAGTAAGGCGGGACTACAGTGGTGCGCTTGACTATCTGCGCCGGGCGTATGATGTTGCCGATTCTCTCCGGATATCAAAAAAAGCGAATGATAACACTGCCGAGATGTATAGCCATAATTTTATGACGGAGGTTGAAGGCACCATTAAACAGGAAACACCAACAATAGACAGTATAATAAGAACAATTGCAACAAAGCAATCATTAAACGATACACTGGCGCTTAGTATAAATTATTTTAACCTGGGCCTGTTATACAAAAACAAGCAAATGTATCCCCAGGCATTAAACGCCTTAAAAAGTTGCTTGACGTATGCAACTAAGATAAACTACGCCGATATGCAGTTAAGTGCGGTAAACCAAATTGCCGACATATACGAGTTTACCGGTGATAATAAGCAGGCACTTGCGTATCTAAAAAAACGCCGTGCAATTGTCGATCTCCTTAACTCGCCGGCAGCAAAAACGGCAGAAGATTTAAAAATTAACTATGAACAGCGCGAAGCGCAGGTGCTTAGTCAGCAATTTGAGATAAGCAAACGTAACTATTGGATGGTGGGCATTTCGGTGGTAATAGTTTTGCTGCTGATAATAGGATTTATTTACTATAAGCAAACGCAGTTAAAGCAGCGCAATATTGCCATGCAGGCCATTATTCAAACCGAGGAAAGCGAACGGCAGCGCATAGCCCGCGACCTGCATGACAGCGTGAGCCAAACTATGTCGGCAGCTAAGATTAATTTAAGTATAATAGGAAGCGAGTTGCCGTTTAAAGATGAAGAACAGCAGAAGCGTTTTGATCGTGTTTTAGGCATGGTGGATGATGGGTTTAAGGAGGTGCGAACGATATCGCACAATATGATGCCGTGGGCCTTGCATAAAACAGGCCTGGCTAAAGTTGTTAAGCAGTTTATTAGCAATGTTGAAAATGGATCAATAAGCTTTAACTTTTTTAGCCAGGGCTTTGATGAGCCGTTTAATGACACGGTTGAACTTATATTATACAGGGTTTTGCAGGAAAGTGTAAACAATGTGATTAAGCATGCCGGAGCCGACAGGGTAGATGTCTCATTGATAAGGGACGAACGCAGCATTAGCCTGACTATTGAGGACAATGGCAGAGGGTTTGACACTAGTGATCCTGATTTTAATGCAGGTATGGGGCTTGGCAACCTGCGATCGCGTATAAACTTTCTAAAAGGGAAGGTAGATGTAGACTCGCAGCCAGGCAGCGGTACACTAATATCTGTTTACATTCCGGTTAGCACATTATAAATTATACTGCATTATAAATTTGGTTAACTCAACCGGGTTTTTCAATTGCAGCTTTTGCATTATATTTTTACGGTGAGTTTCTACTGTATAAATACTGAGGTACAATCGGTCGGCCATTTGTTGGTTGGTATGATTTTGTTTAATAAGCTGCAACAACTCCAACTCCCTTTTTGTTAATTGAAACTGTTTTAAAAAAGGATCAGGCTCATCAAATTTATTATTAACAACCGGTACAATTTTTTGTGGAAAGGCCGTGCCCCCGCCACAAACAGTATGCATAGCGTTTAGCAGTTCGCTTTTGTCAACATTTTTAAATAAATAGCCATCTGCGCCACCGGCCTTTGCTTTCTCAATTAAATGCTCTTCATTATAGGTTGATAGCATAATCACCTTAATTTTACTGTGATAGGCCTTTACCCGACGCAACGCTTCCAGCCCGTTAATGCCCGGCATATTTATATCCAACAAAATAAGATCAGGCGTATTAGTGTTAAGTAAAACCATCAACTCTTTGCCATCTCCGGCAACGTTTAATATTTCTATATCAGGTTCGTTTTCTAATAGCATGCGAAGGCCGTTTATAAACAACGTGTGATCGTCTGCTATAATTACTGATAATTTTTTTCCTGTCATGTTTCTGATAAATAAACTTACGGTAAAACTACTTGCCGCTTGGGCAACATAAAATACCAATTCGTTTGTATTGTGTGCGTTGGCCGTCCGCCATAAAATTGTGTTGAGTAAACATAAACAAAAACACAATTATAACGCGACCCACTATGACCCTAATAGCCACAATTATTGTAATGATACTCTGTATCACGGCCCTTAGCCATTCAAAACAAGACGAAACCGCTTTACGTCAAAAAAAATCACGACAAAAAAATATCGCAAAATGAAAAGACTATTTACAATTTTCGCATTTATACTGTCGGGTCCGCTTGCCCATGCACAACCACCCGCTGCATCAAAAGAGGGCGTTATCGTTTCCGCAGCGCAACCTATGGCGTTTAATTCGCCCATTTCCGTACAGTTATTAGCGGGCACACAAGGTTTGGGTGCCGATGTAAAGTATGGAATATTACCGAGCCTCTCGGCCCGGCTGGGGTTTGGTATTGTACCGGTGAACGCAAACAAAGGATTTACTTTTTCTTCATTCCCGGTTAACGGAGAACTTGCAGCACGCTTTGCAAACGTGCACCTAATGGTAGATTTCGCCCTCTTTAAATCAAAGTTCATCCGTATTGTGGGTGGTGCGGCTTATCTTATAAAAGGGAATGCCAATGCATTGATCTCGCCTCTTGACGGCTACAGTATAGGTGGCCGGGCCCTTAGTAAAGACCAGTTAGGAGTAATAGACGCGGGGATTAGCTGGCGCGGCTTTGCCCCATATGCCGGGTTAAGCCTGTTAAAACCCTTTCCTGCCCGACGCTTTAACGTTAACCTTGATCTGGGCACCTACTACCTATCCCGGCCAGGCACCTCATTTACCGGCACTAATCTGTTTGCGAATAATGAGGCGGCTGCCCAGCGCTTTAATGAAAACATGAAGGGTTATCGCTGGATGCCTGTTATGCAAATCAACTTTAACATCAAAATAAAATAATTATCACCTATGAAAACAACTTATAACCATTTTTGGCTGGCGCACTTAAAAAAGCAAACGCGTGTAGCTACTACGATTGCATCAATAGCAGTGCTTATTTCTGTGATCCTTTTTGCGAATAGTTGTAAAAAGCCGAACGAGGGAATTGAGCTTACAATTAATGAAAGCACACTTACCAAAGCGCCGGTATTGCTGCATTTTGCCAATGCAAACACCGCATCAACTAACCAGCCGCAGGAGTTTAAAGTTACCATAACCGGCAAAAATGCTGCGCTGGTACAAACAGACGGCGGCGCTACAACAGGCTTTAAAGCCTCGCATGGCTTTTTGCCTTTGTCATTAACATTAGGTGCCGCGCCGTCTCCTTCATCGCCGGTTACTTTTAATGTGTCAGCAGATGTACCGGGTTTCGCGCCCATATCTCAAACGGTAACCATTACAAAGGATACCGCTACAATAGTTGACATTGCGTTAGTAGAATATGATAATCCACCGGAAGGAACAGGGGTCTTGGTAAAAAGCAGCCCGCTTTCTGACGGCGTATCAAGTGGCGATGTTTTAAGTGTGCCGCCAGGAATTGGGATGGTAGAAAGCGCCCAAATAAAAATTCAACCGGGCACCCAAATGCTTAACGCAAGCGGTGCGCCAATAAACGCCACACAGTTAAATTCAAATATTGTTGACTATAGTGCCACCTCTACAACATCATACGGCGCTTTTCCAGGCGGATTCCATCCGAGCAATGTGGTTGATCAACAAGGCAACCAGATAAATGGAGGCAACCCAATCAACTTTGTTTCGGCAGGGCTTTTATCTATAAAAATGACAGCGAATGGTACACAGGTGCGGCGCTTTTCAAAACCATTGCAGGTGAGTATGAAGCTGGATCCGAACACCACCAATTTTGTAACCGGCGAAAATATACAAGTCGGCGATACTGTGCCGCTATGGAGTCTTGATGAAGAAACCGGGCAATGGAAAGCTGAGGGAAATGTTACCATTACAACTGATGGAGGCAGTCTGGTGGCCAACTTCGAAACATCACACCTTTGCTGTTTTAATTTGGATTGGAGCTGGGCCATTGCAGGCCAGGTATATGGCACCTGTTTTACACCTTTAACCGTGCGAATACACTGCGGCGCAGGTAATAGCGGCATCTATGATGTAACTATTGTTACGCCAAACAACCAGTATCTGGCCGGGGCACATGGTGTTTTTGTACGCGATGGAGAGGTTGTTGTATTTCCATCTGTACCAAACATAGCTAAGTGTAAGGTGGTTATCAGCAGTTTCAACCTGTATCTTAACCCCCGCTTACCTATACTCGCGCAAACACACCAGTTCAACCCATGCACACAAGGCTCTGTTGATCTCACATTTGGTCAGCCCAAAACACCGGCAATAATTAACGTAAACTTTAATGTTACAGGTCGTTGCAGCAATAAAAATATAAACCTGATGCCATCGGGCTGGTTTTATTTATATGATGAGGGTGCCGCCGCCTTGCGTCAGGAACCATGGACATATGTTTATATAAGCAATGGTGCAATAAAGTATGCTTTTGGTGCCGGTATATCCGGTAGTGCAGGGCGTTACACCATAAAATTATTTAATGGGAACAGGTATTATATGTATGCCTACAATAATTACTTCTGGTATCAGTCGTCTATATTTACTATGGCTCCTGCAAACTTTACTTTTCCATCAATAAACGGTATAACGGGAACCGCCATTTATGATGCGCCAAGTAATACGCTCAACATCAATGCAGCATTCAGCATAAATTGCCGTTAGATAATAAATCAGATTACAGTTCAGTTTTTAAGTTTGCTATCCCCTGCGATAAAATCGTGGGGGTTTTTGTTGCCGAATAAGGACATAAAAACAAAAAAGCCTTACTTTTCAGTAAGGCTTTTTTGTTTTAGCGGAATGGACGGGACTCGAACCCGCGACCCCATGCGTGACAGGCATGTATTCTAACCAGCTGAACTACCACTCCGTTGGGGCTGCAAATATACCCTACATTTTTTATTACACAAGGTATTTTTAAAAAAAATTTAAATCGGCAGTTATGTTGCTGTAGAGATTTAATGAACGACGCTGATTATAAATGTCTTATTAAAGCAGCATTGTTGTGTAAAAGATACAGCATCTGTATGCAATAGCAGACGCGTGTGCGTTATTTTAGACTATTTAGTAGATCCCTCTAAAGAAACCGGACAATGAAACATCAAAATAATAGCAAACTTTTCTTAGCGTTTCTACACGGATATCAATTCTGCCGGATTCTAACCGGGCTATATTTATATTAGTATCTGCATAAAATTTTTCTTGAGTAACCTGGTTTTGCCTCCTCAATCGTTTAATTTGAAGGGATACTTTCCGCTTAAAAGCCTCATCAGAACTATTAATGTACTCAAAATCAGTTAACAACATAGAAATTTGCTTTTATTACGTTTTACGAAACATAAAAATAAACTTTTAGTTGTTATTAGGATAAATAAGTTTTACACAAGAGGATCGATTTTTCAAATATGACATATAAGTCAGGAAGAAATGGGTGTTGTGGCGTTACTTTTGTTGAAAGGAGAATGGCCCTGCATATACATCTATGAAAAACAATACGCATCTGCCATAAATTATTTGAATTCTCAGACGCCCAGGCTGAGGTTTTTTGTTCTTTGTTTTGGGTTTAATCAATAGTTTAAATTAATTAGGGGAAAGGGAGCTTCAAAAGAGCTCTCTTTTTTTTTGCAGAAAATTCTGACGTATCTTTATTAAAAGTAAGCCGATATGAATTTTGAATTGACGGAGGAACATCAAATGATACGGCAGACCGCGCGCCACTTTGCCGAGCAGGAACTTAAACCGGGTGTTATTGAACGCGATGAACTGCAGAAGTTTCCGGCGGAGCAGGTAAGGAAACTGGGAGAGTTAGGATTTTTAGGGATGATGGTGTCGCCTGATTACGGCGGGAGCGGTATGGACACCTTGTCGTATGTGCTGGCTATGGAAGAGTTTTCAAAAATTGATGCCTCCGCGTCAGTGATCGTTTCTGTTAATAATTCTCTGGTTTGTTATGGGCTGGAGAAATATGGAACTGAAGAACAAAAGCAAAAGTATTTGGTACCCCTTGCAAGTGGTAAACAGATAGGTGCCTTTTGCCTTTCGGAACCGGAGGCGGGTTCAGACGCCACTTCACAACGAACAACCGCTATAGATATGGGGGATCATTATTTGCTGAACGGCATCAAAAATTGGATCACTAACGGCAATTCTGCCACAACTTATATTGTTTTAGCACAAACTGATGCAGAGAAAACACACCATGGTATAAGCGCTTTTATTGTTGAAAAGGGAACGGAGGGTTTTGTGGTGGGTGCGAAAGAAAACAAGATGGGGATGCGTGCGTCTGATACGCATTCGTTGCATTTTGCAGACGTTAAAGTGCCAAAGGAAAACCGTCTTGGTGATGACGGGATAGGCTTTACTCTGGCTATGAAATTATTGGAAGGCGGTCGCATTGGAATTGCCGCGCAGGCCTTGGGTATTGCTGCGGGTGCTTTTGAAATGGCTTTACATTACGCCAAAGAGCGCAGGGCCTTTGGCAAAACCCTTGCCGATATGCAGGCCACGCAGTTTAAGCTGGCTGATATGGAAATGGAAATAGAAGCCGCCCGCCTGCTTTGCTATAAGGCGGCGTGGTTAAAAGATAATGGGCAACCATACGGGCATGTCAGTGCTATGGCTAAGCTTTTTTCATCGCAAACGGCGATGAAAACAACTATAGAAGCCGTACAAATACACGGAGGTTATGGTTGTGTAAAAGAATATCATGTTGAACGGCTTATGCGGGATGCCAAGGTAACGCAGATATACGAAGGCACATCTGAAATTCAACGCATTGTCATATCGCGCGACATACTAAAGTAGCGGAGTCTTTTTGATTAACTTTGATTTGATAAATTTTTACAATGAAGATATTCAGATTTCTCCCGGCATTATCGCTAATACTCCTGCTTTTAGCCGGATGTTCAAAACCGCAGTTACAAACGGGTATATGGCGGGGTGCTTTAAAAACTGCCAGCGGGAATGAGATACCTTTCAATTTTGAAATTACTGATACAGCAGGCAAAAAACAGATGACGATTTTTAACGGTGCCGAACGTTTTAAAGTGACTGATATTACCGTTGATGGCGATAGCGTTGCGATTAAAATGCCGCTGTTTGAATCAGAGTTTAAATTGAAACTTTCAGAAGGGACGCTTGTAGGCAAATGGATAAAACATCTTGCCGACAGCGACGCTGTTGTTGATTTTAATGCGGTTTATGGCAATAACAAACGGTTTAAAACCGATCAAAAACCGGTTGCGAATATTTCGGGCCGCTGGGCAGTAGGCTTTGGCGATGGAGAAGAAAAAGATTTTGCTGTAGGTGAGTTTAAGCAAGACGATGCAAAACTTACCGGCACATTTTTAACTACCACCGGCGATTACCGTTTTTTAGAAGGTGTGGTGAGCGGCGATAGCTTACATCTCTCGTGTTTTGATGGTGGTCATGCTTATTTGTTTAATGCCAAAATAAAGGGCGATAGCATAACCGCCGGACAGTTCTATTCTGGCCGCACCGGGACAGATGTTTGGACGGCTGTAAAAGATGCTAATGCAAAATTGCCCGACGCATATTCTCTTACGGCGCTGAAACCAGGTTTCAAAAAGATAGACTTTACGTTTAAGGACCTTAATGGCAAGCCCGTTTCTATAAACGATGAGCGGTTTAAAAATAAGGTGGTAATTGTTCAGATCATGGGCTCGTGGTGCCCTAACTGCATGGACGAAACAGCCTATATGGTAAACTACTATAAAAAATATCAGCCCAAAGGCGTTGAGGTAGTCGGCCTTGCCTATGAGCGCACCACTGACTTTGCCCGTTCAAAAAAAGCGGTGCAGCAAGTAAAAGACCGCTTTAATGTAGTTTATCCCCTTTTAATAACAGGCTTTACGCCCGCCCGCGGCGAAGCGGCTAAAAGCCTGCCAATGATGGAGAAAGTGCTCGGCTTCCCCACAACCATTATTATCGATAAAAAAGGCGATG
This sequence comes from uncultured Mucilaginibacter sp., assembly GCF_946479965.1. Next base: position 40,553 of record NZ_CAMLHX010000025.1, read on the forward strand.
TACGTAAAATACATACCGGCTTTAGCGGACCGGGTACCGGCGAGCATTACATTGAGTTTATAACCGAGTTTGAAAAGCTCACCGATGATCTGCTTGCCGAAAAGTAATACCAAACCCCTCTCCGTGCGGAGAGGGGCCAACAAAGGTAGTGCGGGTTTAGGTAATCTCTTATTATTCGGCGGCAAGGTTATTGCTTTTTGCCATATCGCGGGTGCTTTCTGCAAGGCGTATAAATTCAGCCCGGTAGCCTTGCTCATCTTTTCCCTTTGCGCCTTTGGCTAAACTGATAACCTGGTTAAAGTTGGAACTTTGTTTAAATTGTGAGTTGCGTAGGAGCAAACCATATTCTGCAACAGCTGCCGCGAATTGCATATCTTCAGATGAGTTGTTTAAAGCGGTGGTCTTGTTTTCCACCACAATTGACTCCATTTTGCTCACATCAGCATTCGGGTCTTTGTAGCGAAATTTTACGGTCATCAATTCGTCTGATGTGTTTTTAATATCTGTCTTTGGGTCTTTTTGATATTTTAATGGGTCGACGCTACCGGCGAACATATCATCTTTTACTCCAACCGGGACGATCTCATAAAGCGCGGTTACGTTATGGCCTACGCCCATATCACCGCCTAATTTGGCATCGTTATTAAAATCTTCTTTGGCTAGCAGGCGGTCCTCGTAACCCAATAAGCGGTAGGCTTGTACTTTGGCAGGGTTAAACTCAACTTGTAATTTCACATCCTTGGCAACAGTAAATAAAGTACCGCCAAACTCGGTCACCATGGAGCGGGTAGCCTCGGTAACGTTATCAATATAAGCGTAATTGCCGTGGCCCTTATCAGCCAACAGTTCCATTTTGCTGTCTTTATAGTTACCCATGCCGAACCCTAAAATAGAGATGCTAACACCGCTTTTGCGTTCTTCCTCTATCAGCTGCTCCATACCCTTATCACTTGATAGGCCTACATTAAAATCACCATCGGTAGCCATTACAATACGGTTATTGCCGCCTTTTTTAAAGTTTTGGCGGGCAACGTTATAAGCTAGTTTTATGCCGGCACCACCTGCTGTACTCCCTCCGGCATCTAATTGTTCAATAGCATCTTTTATCTTTTGTTTCTGGTCGCCCGGAGTGGCCGGCAGCACTAAACCGGCGGCACCTGCGTAGACCACCATGGCTACATGATCAACCGGGCGCAGCTGGTCCACAAGCATTTTAAGGGATGTTTTTACCAGCGGCAGCTTGTTATTGTCACTCATTGATCCCGAAACATCGATCAAAAAAACCAGGTTACTTGGCGGTAGTTTGGCATTATCAATGGTTTTAGCCTTTAATCCAATGCGCACCAGTTGATGTTTAGCATTCCATGGCGCAAATACAACTTCGGTTTGTATAGCTACAGGCTTTCCCGCTACCGGTTCAGGCAGATCATATTTAAAATAGTTGATCATCTCTTCAATACGCACCGCGTTTTTAGGAGGTAACTGACCGGAATTGATATATCTGCGCACGTTGGCATATGAGGCTACGTCAACATCAGTTGCCAGGGTAGAGAGCGGAGTGGTTGCGGGATTGATAAATTGATTTTCGATGATGGGGCTATATGACTCGTCGTTATCTGCAACGCGATTAACCAATCCGCTTAGCTGAGTTTTACTTTTATCTGAATTTATAACTAAACCCGCCACCTTTCCTTGTAGGGGCTGGTTCATAACACGAGGTGCGCTTAAGGCCGGCGGGTTTATTGTAGCTACTGAACCGGTAATGGCGGTTTTTTTTTGCATGCCGTAGCCCACTATTACCACCTCATTTAACGTTTGATTGTTAGTTGTAGTTAAGTTGAGCACCTTTTCCGGCTCGCCAGATTTGACACCCGTTCTGCCAGCAGAACTACCATAATCATCAACAACCTGAACTCTTTCAATTATATTGGAAGGAAGGCTTTGCATCGCCCGCGCGACATCTCCACCGGTATAATCTTTGCCGTTTATTTTCGCTCTCGTTACAGGTTGCCCTTGATAGGTGATACCCCCATTTTTGTCTACTTCAAAGCCTTCCACCTTTTTAAGCATTTCATCAGCGTTGCCCCTTACCTTATAGGCACTTGCAGCATATGCAACTGTATCGGTTTTATATATTATGCTCCGCTTCAAATACACATTCAACAAATTGCTTTTGCCAACCCGCAAAGTTTCGGGCTTATACCCTTTGGCGGTAAATACCAATTGATATTTGCTGTCAGTAAGGGCTATAGCATAATGGCCTTTTGAATTGGTGTAGACGGGAGTGTTGTTGCCCTCAACCTTTACAGTTATGCCTGTCATGGGCTTTTTATCAAAAGAGTCGTAAACGGTTCCGTTGATATTTCTTGGTGCGGTTGGCCCAACCTGTGTAAGGCAAACGGCGGCTGTTAATGCAATAAGATAAGTTCTCATAATAAATATTTTTTAAGATTTATGGATTTCTGCATGTATGATGCGTCATAGTATTGGTTTTCCATAAACGATGTAAAAAAAATTATTTTAGATGCCTGATGAACTTTCTTAAAAGCCACAACAATAAAAGCCAACCGGCAGATGAAACCCTGCTGTTAAAATACCGGGAAACCGGTGATCTGGAGGTGCTTGCGGCGTTATATGAAAAACATATGCACCTGGTTTATGGCTTGTGTATAAAATATTTAAAGGATAAAGACACCAGCAAAGATGCAGTAATGCAAATATTTGAGGATTTGATCACCAAGTCGGCACGGCATGAGGTTAATAATTTTAAAAGCTGGCTGCATGTGCTTACGCGGAACTTCTGCCTGTCGCAAATGCGGTCGGCTAAGAATAAGCAAACCGAATCATTAGATGAGATTACCGAAATGTCTGATGGTGCTAAACAGGACAGCGGCTGGGACGACGAAATGTGGAAACTGAATCACTGTAAGCAAAAACTTTCGGCAGAACAGCGAACGAGCATCGAATTGTTTTTTATTGCTGACAAATGCTATAAAGAGATAGCCGACAGCACCGGATACGCAGTTAACGAGGTTAAGAGCTACATCCAGAATGGTAAACGGAATTTAAAAATTTGCATGGAGAGAAATCGTGGGAACAAGTAAAACAAACATATCGCAAATAAACAAGTACGTTAAGGGGAGGCTTAACGCACAGGATATGCACCAGTTGGAGCGTGAAACCTATGACGATGCTTTTTTGAACGAAGCTATGGAGGGCTATGAAGAATTGGCAAGCGATGATCACGAAGAAACGCTTGCTGATCTTAAAAAGCAATTGCACAAGCGGGCTGCCAAAGAAAAGAAAGGCAGCATAATTATGTGGCGCTTGTTGCCAATTGCTGCAAGCGTGTTGTTGTTGTTGGGCGCGGGATATTGGTTTTTAAAGCCTGACCCTGCTAAAAATCAAAATATACAGATAAAGCCAAAGGATAGTAAAAGCCAAAACACGCTTAGCAAAAACGCAGCCCCGAAGACAACCCCAACCGACCGCAAGTTTATGACCGATGCAAGTATTGAGTCTAAAAATATCGAAACGCCTGAACCGGTTTTAAGGCAAATAACAATTGAAGCCCCTCCATTAATCAAATATAAAACGGATACCGTTGAATACATAGCAAGCGATTACAAAGTAAGAGCAAACGCGAGCGTTGATGAAATGCTTAAAAAGGTGGAAGGTTTTGAAGTGGATACAAACGGGAGTATAACCTTTAACGGTCAATCTGTGACAAAGGCCCGCTTAAACGGGAAAGATTATTCTGGCGGTGATGTGTCGCAGGCAATTAAAAGTCTACCTGCCGATATAGTAGAAAAATTTCAGATTGTTGATGATTATGGCGATCAGGCTAGAAAAACGGGGATTAAAAGTGGGGATGCTGACAAGGTGCTTGTCTTTGCAACGAGCGGGCATGATAAAGATACGGTATACTATTCCGCGGTAGAAATATTGACTGATACCACCCGACTTCCTGCACCCAGGATAGGTTGGAATGAATACATGTCTTATATAAGGAGTAAAGCCTTAAATTCGGAGGGCCTAAGTGGCGAAACTGAAGTTTCTTTTTTTGTTGGACTCAATGGTCAAATAACCCTGCTACGTACAATTAAGGGAAGCAATACTTTAATTAATAGAAAAACATCTGCTATAATCTTAAAGGGGCCAAAATGGCGCGGAGGCCGCAAAGCAAAGGAAGTTAGGCTGAAAATATTTTTTTATAAAAAATAACACATGTTACGCCCTTTCCTCCCATATCATACACAAATGCAATATAGTCTCCACAGCCTTTTGCATATCCTGCACAGATACCCATTCCTGCTTGCCATGAAAAGCATGCTCGCCTGCAAAAATATTAGGGCAGGGTAAACCCATAAACGACAGGCGCGAACCATCCGTGCCGCCACGGATGCTGCACAATTTGGCATCTAAACCCGCCCGGCGGATGGCTTCCATGCCGTATTCAACTATCTGGGGGTGCTGGTCCAGCACATTCTTCATGTTGCGGTATTGTTCTTTTATCAGCAATTCATAGCTGCTTTCGGGATAGTCTTTTAGGACATCTTCTGTTATTTTTCTAATAACTCCGGCGTGTTCTGCCAGTTTTGCATCATCAAAATCACGAATGATGAAATCAATTTCTGCCCGTTCCACATGTCCGCTTATATTTACAGGGTGCACAAAACCTTCCATTTCGTCCGTTCCTTCGGGGGATAGATCATAAGGCAAAGCCGCTACTATGCGCCCCGCTATTTTAATAGCGCTCTGCATTTTTCCCTTTGCAAAACCGGGGTGCGAACTAACACCATGAATGATGAGTTTTGCACCATCGGCAGAAAAAGTTTCATTCTCCATATTGCCGGCACTTTCGCCATCAATGGTATAACCGGCATATGCGCCCAGTTTTTGCATATCAACCTTATCTACGCCACGGCCTATTTCCTCATCAGGTGTAAATAATATGCGGATATCACCGTGTTTTATTTCAGGGTGTTTAAGCAACTGATAACAGGCATCCATAATTTCGGCAAGCCCCGCTTTATTATCAGCGCCAAGCAAAGTGGTACCGCTGGCGGTAATAATGTCATTGCCAATTTGATTTACAAGATCAGGATGCTCATGCGTTTTTAATACCTGCAACGGATCATCTGGCAGTATAATATCTTTACCCTGGTAGTTTTTATGAACAAGAGGCTTTACGTTGGCTCCGCTACAATCAGGAGAGGTATCCATATGAGAGCAAAAGCAGATTACGGGCACGTTTTTCTTCGCTGTATTTGCCGGAATTGTGGCGTAAATGTAGCCATTTTCATCCATGTGGGCATCGGTAACACCCGTCTCTAAAAGTTCGTTTACAAGCAAACTACCGAGGTTTTTCTGCCTCGCTGTTGATGGACAGGTAGGCGATGCGGCATCTGACTGTGTATCAATTACAACATATCGTAAAAAACGTTCAGTTACAGTAAAGTCGGCTGACTTAAAGTTCATATATTTGTAGCGTTACGGGTCCGTTTATTGGTTGTAAAATTGATTAAATTTTTTTTGTGAAGAAACTTCTTTTGTTCTTTTTTCTGACAGGTGTGGCGATAACGGTTAAGGCACAAAGTTATAATTACGGAACATACGGGCTGGGTTTAAATTATAATTCGCTTTACCCATATGCAGATTTAGCAAGTGCCAAAACTACCCAGGGTTTTGGCGTTACCGGCTATTACAACCTGTCATTATATTTACCGCTTGGGCTTGAGTTTCAAACCGGCCAGCTATCCGGCGGAGGCGTAAATTCAGATTTGCACCACCGTGAATATACAAACAAATTTACCGCTATTATCGCTCGTGGAGACCTTTATTTGGGGCAGATATTAGACTATGGCTATACTGGGCCAATTAGGTACTTAAAAGATTTTTATATAGGTACGGGTATTGGTGTAATAAGCAATAATATGACAGCTATACAACGTGTTCAACAAACTACAGGTTATGTTTTTCCGGGAAAGGACAAGAGCTTGAATTTAATGGTGCCGATACGCATTGGTTATGAACTGAAAATTAACAACACATACGGCGAGCCTTTTATAGGAATTAATGTCGGATATGCCATGAATGTTACCTGGGGCGAAGGGCTTGACGGATATGATGATAGTTCTAACCTGTTTAAAAACAACGCGCCGGACATCTATCGCCAGATATCTGTAGGTTTAAAAGTAAACTTTGGGCCAACCAAGTCAAGTTATTAAGCTACCAAATTGAATATAGAAGAACTACGCAATTATTGCCTGACTAAACCGGGCGTAACTGAAGGCTTCCCTTTCGGCGAAGACACACTTGTTTTCAAGGTTGGCGGAAAAATGTTTCTGCTAACTGGACTTAGCACAGCCAATAGTTTCAATGTAAAATGTGATCCGGAGCGGGCAATTGAGTTGCGCGAACTATATCCGGAAGTAAAACCAGGCTACCACATGAATAAGCAGTTATGGAATACCGTTTATATGGACGGTACCTTACCCGATAAACTGCTTTTAGAAATGATTGACCATTCCTATAGCCTGGTGTTTGCCGGGTTACCTAAAAAAAACCAGGCTGAAATTAATATACTTTAAACCTGATCCACAATGATGCAGTTCTTAACGGAGGCACCGGTTGCCTCATTTATTTTTGCTTTGACTATTGCATGTTCCATTCTGGCGTTTTCAAACGATGGGGTATATGGAAAAATGATACTTCATCCATATAGTGTAGCACGTAAACACAATGTATTTACATTAATAACCAGTGGACTGATCCACGCCGATTGGATGCACCTGGCTTTTAATATGTTCTCGTTTTTTGCCTTCGCATTCCAACTGGAGGTATACATAGGACATTGGCAGTTTGGCGTGCTTTACATCGTGAGCTTAATATTAAGCGACCTCCCAACGGTAGCTAAACATAAAGACCATTACCAATACCACAGCTTAGGCGCTTCAGGTGCGGTAAGCGCCGTGATATTTGGATACATCATGTATTCGCCGTTTAGTACGCTGATGATAATGCCTATCCCTATTGAAATTTATGCGGTAGTGTTTGGCGTGCTTTATCTGGTTTATTGTCATTTCGCATCAAAACACGCGCGAGACAACATCAACCATGATGCGCATTTTTACGGAGCCTTATGTGGAATTTTTTTAACAGTTATACTGCACCCGGGTGTATTGCAAACTTTTGTGCAGCAAATTAAAGCGGTAATTGGATAGTATTTGCAGGCCTGAAGTTCCCGTCTTCATCCACTAAAAAACTCATCGGGTTATCGGGGTCCTTTATTATCTCCAGCAACAAAAAGCCCCAATTTTTCCAGAAGCTTTCCAGTACTTGCCCATAGGTTTTGTTTTGCCAAAAATCAAACAACGGTTTGCCTGTCATGCCTCGCAGAGGCATGGCTTCAATGTATATTTCATCACCAACGGGCATTACGGTATATTCAGGCAGGCGGTTAAATAGATAAGCTGAGTAAAAAACCCGCGCGCTTATCTCTTCAAACTGAACAGGGTGCAATATTTGCCCTTCAACCTTTGCCAATATTTCACGGTGATAATTACGGTTGGCGCCATTGTCCTGAAAACACATTATCAACCCAAAATCGTTAATACGTAAGGCAAAAGTCAGCGTGTTTATCTCATCGCGGTAGCCAAATTCCTCTTCGTTATTATCTACCTTAAACAAGAATATGCTGTATGGCGTAAAATCCTCAAACGTTATATTTTGGTTGATGCTTTGCAGCATTAAATGCAGGTTGCGGAATTTATGGATAATTGACTGCGAAATATTAAAGTCTTCGCCCTGCGAACGCTGCAATTTAATGCCCGATTGTATCTCTGTAAAAATAATACCGTACAGCAGCTTACCCGCCCATTGAAATAGCTTTAAACTATCTAATTGTTTAACAGCTTCGTGGCCTTTGCCAAACGCGTCAGCAATTTCTCGCTCAAGCGGTTCAAGGAAACTTTCGTTAATAACCGCGTTGCAAGGCAACTTCAGGTCCTTATAAGTAGCCATGCTTTCATCAAGCATTTTAAACGGCCGGTCCTCCAGCGCGTAGCGTGTCATTAGCCATTGCGGAAAAATTTGAATGCGTTCTTCTTCGCTGTCAAGCGGAACGCCGGTTAAAAAACAGTTCCGGTTGCTAAAATTAAAAGCTTCAACAGGCGAATAAATGGGTGTGGCCATGGCGGCAAAGATAACAAAAGCTGTTTAGCAGTTTGTTCGCTATCGTCATTGAAAAGCCAGTTTGCGCGGCCGGATAATGTTGCGGCTTAACACAATTATTCGCCATAAAATTATGCACAAAGCAGGTATGCCGAACCAATGCGCATCAAATGACCTTGCAATATCGCCATGAAATAGAAATGCTATTGCGTGACCAGTGCCGCAGCCGGGGCACCATGTTATGCCCAAGAGTTTTAACGGGCACAATGAGAAATGGGATGGTTGGGCCGGATCGCAGATAGCCAGGGCTATTAAGGCTGCGATCCAGAATATCAATTCAAAATATTTAAAAAATAACTTTTTAATCAAGTTTGTTTGATCTGTTTGCCAGCACCAAAGATACGCCTAAAGCCGATAACAAACCAATAAGCAAAGCGCCGAAAAGTCTGCCCGAAAAGGCGCTGTAATTATTGCCCTCTGTTACATAATTAATGTAAACAATGCCTGCAAAGGCGGCGATTATACCACCAAAAAGTAATACTTTAAAACTTTGTATAAGGCCCTCTAAAAAGCTCATGTTGCCCGCCAGATCCACTTCGCGGTAGCTTTTAATAGCCAATAATAATATTACAACAGGTATAAGCACCGAAAAATATTCGTAAGGCGAAGTCTTATCATCTTTAATATCATACCCCATCCAGTGCATGATAAATAGCCATAGTCCGCTGAGCACGCCCATAACCAGGCCCCATGTTAATGCATTTTTCATTTTTATAAGGTTAAATTGTTGTGTTTGTTGCTAAATAATACGTGTTAAAACACAATACGTTGTTTTAGCTATCATAAAAAGTATTTTTAGGGCGATATTGTTTTTATGGATATTGCATTAAATATTAAATTAGCCCAAAGCTATTCTGCAAACATGTTTAAACGGCTCCTGGTATTTGTTTTTTTAACCCTTCCATTTCTGGCTTATGCACAAACCACTTTACAGCTTGTAGATCAAGGCGATGAAAAATTTGCAGAGAAAGATTACGCCGGAGCTATAAAACTTTATACGCAAGCTATAGGCGGCAATATGCGTTTTGCAGACGCTTATAACCGCCGGGGGCAGGCTTATTTTGAAACGGGTGATTTTAAAAACGCTTTTAAAGATTTTACTTCTGCTATAACCGCCGACCCGAGCGAGGCAAGCTATTATAACAGAAGGGGTATCACCAAATTTAAATTGGCAGATTTACCCGGAGCTATCAATGATTACAATAACGCGATAGCGTTAGATTCAACCCTCGAACTTGCCTATAACAACCGTGGGCTGGCAGAAACATATCTAAAAGACTATTCGGCGGCAATTAAAGACTACACCATAGCGATAAAATATCGCGGAGATTACTCCGAAGCATTTTTTAACCGCGCATATGCAAGGGAAAACGCCAAGGATGTAACAGCCGCCCTTGAGGATTATGATAAGGCCGTTGCACTGCGGCCACGATTTAAAAGTGCGTACTTTAACCGAGGAATGCTGAAAATGACAGCAGGCGACAATAAAGCTGCTTATGGGGATTTTACGAAAGTGATCAGTCTGGATTCAGCTTCTGCCGAGGCTTATTTGAACAGAGGGGTTGTGAGTGCTAATTTGAAAGATTATCAAAGCGCCCTGGCCGACTATAAAAAAGCCAATGAAATTAAGCCGAATAACGAGAGCGTAATTATTAACCGGGGAATTGCTGAGGCCGCGATGGGCAATTTTGAAAGCGCTGTTTCAAGTTTTGGCTCAGTGATAGCCTTGAACCCGGCAAATGCGGTTGCTTATAACAACAGGGGTTTGGCCAGAAGTAGCCTGTTTGATTTTAACGGGGCAGTGTCAGATTTTAGCAAAGCCATTAAAATTAATAACCTATACGCAGATGCATACAATAACAGCGGATATGCAAAAATCCAATTGAAGGCATATACAGCCGCAATTGCTGATATTAAAACATCGATAAAGTTAGACCCTCAAAGCCCTGTCGCATATTTGAATTTAGCTAATGCAACAGCATCATTAAAAGATTACAAAGGGGCCGTTACTTATTACGGTAAGGCTCTCCAAATAAACCCGAATTATGCCAATGCTTACAACAACAGAGGCGTTGCCAGGTATTTTGCAGGGGACAAACCCGGCGCTTGTGCTGATTTGAAAAAAGCCGTTGCCCTTGAATTTCCGGGAGCGTCTGGCAATCTGTCCACCTATTGTAAATAACCTCTTCCTTTCGCTCCCGCAGACTATTTTACATATATTTGCAGCGGTTTGAACATCCGTGATATATTAGAAAGATATAAAGCTGATGACAGGGTAAAAGAGCTGGCTACGGCCATTAACAGCGCTAAAAACCCAAGAATACAGCTACGAGGTTTGGTTGGATCAGGCGATGCAACCCTGGCGGTAGCTTTGTATTTTTTGCAGCATAAGCACATGGTTTTTGTGTTGCCCGAACGCGAAGAGGCCGGTTATTTTCAGGCTGATCTGGAAAATCTTACGGGTAAAGAGGTCCTTCTTTTCCCTTCATCCTACCGTAAACCATTTGAATTTACCCAACCCGATAGCAGTAATGTACTAGCTCGAGCCGAGGTTTTGAATGAGCTTAACCACTCCACAGAATTTGGTCAGTTAATAGTTACCTATCCCGAGGCTTTAGCCGAAAAGGTGATTGACCGCGCATCGTTGGAAAAAAACACGCTTGAGATTGCCGTCAATAATAAGCTCAGCATTGATTTTATCAACGAGTTTTTGGTGGAGTATGATTTTGACCGGGTTGATTTTGTTTATGAGCCGGGGCAGTTCTCTATTCGCGGGGGTATTGTTGATATCTTCTCTTTTTCGCATGATCTGCCGTACCGGGTTGAGTTTTTTGGCGACCTGATAGAATCTATCCGCACCTTTGAAATAGAGAGTCAACTATCAGTTGAGCAGGTAAAGAGCATTACTATTGTTCCTAATGTGCAATCAAAATTCTTAACGGAAAGCAATATATCCCTATTGGAGTATATCGATGCTGATAGCCAGATCTGGATAAAAGATGTTCAGTTTACGTTCGATATTATACAAACGGGATATAAGAAGGCGGTACAATTATGGAACGCGCTATCCGCAGATGAAAAAAATAAAAACCCGGATTGGATAGACCCCAAATTCAGCTTTACAGATGATAAACTGATAGCCGACCAACTGCATGACTTTGCAGTAATCGAGTTTGGCAAGCAGTTTTTTTATCAGCCTACGCAAAGCTTCAATTTTGATATGCGCCCGCAGCCGTCTTTTAACAAAGATTTTAGCCTGCTGATACATAACCTGAAAAACAATGAGGCTGAGCATATTGAGAACTTTATCCTTACTGATTCATCCCGGCAAATAGAACGCCTTTATGCCATTTTGGATGACCTGGATAAAGATGTAAAATTTACTCCTGTAAGTATTTCCATCCGCGAAGGCTTTATAGACCGCGAGCAAAAAATAGCCTGCTATACAGATCATCAGATATTTGACCGTTACTATAAATACAAGCTAAAGAAAGGTTATCAGCGTTCGCAGGCTATTACGCTAAAAGAGCTGCGGGAGTTAAAGCCGGGCGATTACGTTACGCATATTGACCACGGCATTGGCAAATATGCCGGCCTGGAAAAGGTTGAAGTTGCAGGCAAACAGCAGGAAATGATCCGTTTGATCTATGCTGATAACGACTTGCTCTACGTCAACATCAACTCGCTTAACCGCATCTCCAAATACAGCGGCAAAGAGGGCACCGTACCTAAAATGAACAAATTGGGTACTGATGCCTGGGAAAAGCTGAAGAAAACAACAAAAAAAAAAGTTAAAGACATAGCCCGCGATTTGATCAAGCTTTACGCTGTACGCAAGTCGCAGCAGGGTAATGCTTTTTCTCCGGATAGTTATCTGCAAACCGAACTGGAAGCTTCGTTTATTTACGAGGATACCCCGGATCAGGAAAAAGCCACAGCCGATTTTAAGCGCGATATGGAATCGCCGCACCCAATGGACCGCCTGATATGCGGCGATGTGGGTTTTGGTAAAACAGAGGTCGCCATCCGCGCAGCATTTAAGGCTGTTGCCGATAGCAAGCAGGTAGCCATATTGGTGCCGACCACCATTTTAGCGGCGCAGCATTACAAAACATTCAGCGACAGGCTGAAAGGCTTCCCTTGCAATATAGATTACGTTAACCGCTTCAAATCGAGCGCACAGATAAAACTGACGTTGGAGAAACTGAAAGAGGGCAAAGTAGATATCATCATCGGCACGCACCGCCTGGTGAGCAAGGACGTAAAGTTTAAGGACCTGGGCCTGATGATAATTGACGAGGAGCAGAAGTTTGGCGTAAGCACCAAGGAAAAGCTGAAGCAAATGCGCGCCAATGTAGATACACTTACACTCACTGCAACGCCTATACCCCGCACGCTTCATTTTTCACTGATGGGCGCGCGTGATCTCTCCATCATATCTACCCCGCCACCTAACAGACAGCCTGTTGTTACCGAGCTGCATGTTTTTAACGATAAGCTGATAAAAGAGGCTGTTGAACACGAAATTGACCGCGGCGGACAAGTATTCTTTATCCATAACCGGGTAAATGATTTGCCGCAATTAGGTGGCATGATCCATAAGCTGGTGCCTAAAGCACGTATCGGTATAGCGCACGGGCAATTAGAAGGCGACGCGCTGGAGGATGTGATGCTGAAGTTTGTAAGTCATGAATATGATGTGCTGGTAGCCACTACTATTATTGAAGCAGGGTTGGATATTCCCAACGCCAATACTATCATCATAAACCACGCGCACATGTTTGGCTTGAGCGATTTGCACCAGATGAGGGGTCGCGTGGGCAGGAGCAATAAAAAGGCTTTTTGTTATTTGTTAAGTCCGCCTTTATCAACCCTGACCAACGAGGCACGCAAACGCCTGAGCGCGATAGAAGAATTCTCTGATCTGGGCAGTGGTTTTAACGTGGCCATGCGCGATCTGGATATCCGCGGCAGCGGAAACCTTTTAGGTGCCGAGCAAAGCGGCTTTATTGCCGAGATCGGTTTCGAAATGTATCATAAGATATTAGACGAAGCCATACAAGAGCTAAAAGACGATGAGTTTAAAGGGCTGTTTCCTGATGATAAACCAAAACCATTCATCAGCTTTACACAGATAGATACTGATCTTGAAATATTAATACCCAATGAGTATGTAACCAGTCTTTCTGAACGCTATAATTTATATTCAGAACTGTCAAAGCTGGAGAACGAAACCGAGCTGTTAGCTTTTCAACAACAACTGCATGACAGGTTTGGTCCGATACCGCCGCAGGTTAATGATCTGTTGAACACCATGCGTTTGCAGTGGCTGGGTAAGGCTTTGGGCTTTGAGAGGATCTCGCTTAAAAAAGGCGTATTGCGCGGCTACTTTATAACTAACCAGCAATCTGCTTATTTTGAAACGCCGGTATTCCGCAACATACTTAACTTTGTACAGGGTAACCCACGCCGAACAAATTTAAAAGAAGTAAAGAACACCCTGCGCCTGAGTATTGAAGGTGTGCGGGATATTGACGAGGGGATTGAATTGTTAACGGGGATATTGGAGCCAGTGAGCGCATAGTCTAACTCACCCCATCGCCGTAGGCAAGCCATCCAAACTAATCATATTCTTTTCCGCTTTGTATTGTTCCAAGCCTTCCGGCCCTTTGCTTTCGGCCCATTTATAAGCATGGTCGCGTTCGCCAGTGTGTTGATAGTAGGGTACGCTAAACCCGCAGGATGTTTGTACCATGGTAACATCCGTCACAATAATCTGCCGGGTATGGGGCAGAATTGTGAAATGCTGTGCCAGCGCTTCCCATTCAGCATCGCCGGGCAAAACCGTGTAGCCGGTACCGTACAGGCGCAGTATTAACGGCGGACCGTCAAAAGCGCAAAACATAAGCGTTATGCGGCCATTCTCTAACAAATGCGCCGATGTTTCGTTGCCGCTGCCAATAATATCCATATAGGCTACCCGGTTAGCGTTAAGCACCCGGAAGCTATCCAGCCCTTTAGGCGACAAATTGATATGACCATTAGCCGCCAGCGGCGCCGAGCTTACGAAATACATTTTCTGTTTTTCGATAAATGCCTTGTGATGATCTTCTATGGCAGTGTAAAACTTTCCCATTACAATGAATTGATTAGAAAAATGTTCAATAAAGCCGCCATTTATCAGCGACAGGTAAAAATCACCTGCTTGTTTTTTGCGGATATTCAACCTTTCTTAGTTCTCATCCACAAATTATAACTTAGCAGTCCGTCAGATGAAATAATCAGACAACCTGATTTTACTAATGAAAGTTACAACTAATATTGATACGACACAAACTGACGCCAAACAGGCAATTCAGCAAACCGTATTTTCCATCCTATTCACCATAAGCGCCGCGCATTTTATTAATGATGTGTTGCAATCTTTAATACCGTCAATATATCCGCTTATTAAAGCGAAATATAACCTCACGTTCGCGCAAATAGGTTTAATCACACTTACCAACCAATTAACCGCCTCGTTGCTGCAACCGTTTGTCGGTGCGTATACCGACAGGCGGCCACGACCCTATTCCCTTGCAATTGGCATGTGTTTCACGTTAACAGGCTTGCTATTGATCGCTTTGGTCCACAGCTTTCAGCATATTCTAATGTCTGTCGCTTTAATAGGTATCGGCTCGTCTATATTTCATCCGGAGGCATCAAGAGTGGCACACTTAGCATCAGGCGGAAAGAAGGGCTTGGCGCAATCTATTTTCCAACTGGGGGGCAATGCCGGCAGTGCGATCGGGCCGCTATTGGCTGCGGTAATTATAGTGCCACACGGGCAGTTCAACGTTATTTGGTTTTGTTTACTGGCGATGATTGGCATTTTTCTACTGTCGCGCATTGCCAGATGGTACCAAGTGCACATGGCCCGGAAAGTTGCCAAAAAGTATGGTAGCACAGACGACGCCCGCCCGGTGCTATCTAAACAAAGGGTTGTATTTTCGCTGTTTATTCTGCTGATACTGGTATTCTCCAAATACTTTTACATGGCCAGCATGACCAGCTATTACACCTTTTTCCTCATCCATAAATTCCATGTAACCGTACAGCAATCGCAGATCTACCTGTTTGTCTTTTTAGGAGCAGTGGCAGCAGGCACATTGTTTGGCGGCCCTTTAGGCGACAGGTTTGGCAGAAAGTACATCATCTGGATCTCCATATTAGGCGTAGCGCCATTTACGCTGATATTGCCATACGCTTCTTTGTTTTGGGTAGTTGTGCTCTCCGGCTTTATAGGCCTGATTTTAGCCTCGGCATTTTCTGCCATATTGGTTTATGCTACCGAGCTTGTACCCGGAAAGGTTGGGATGATAGCCGGCTTGTTTTTTGGCTTGGCATTCGGCATGGGCGGTTTGGGCTCGGCCCTATTGGGTAAACTGGCAGACAGAACCAGCATTGAGTATGTATTTAAAGTTTGCGCTTTCCTGCCTTTGATCGGCATATTTACCGGCTTGTTACCGGATATTGAAGGAAAGAAGAAAAGCCAGTGAAAGCAAAAGCCCGCTTAATTTTGTTAAGCGGGCTTTTTGTTTATAGTTAAAAGGTTTATTTCTTAAAATCGACAACTGCAAAATAAGCAGGTTTGCGCTCCAGGTTCACGCCGAATAAAAGCGGGTAAGCTTTAATTCTCGCGCCACCACCGCGGCCACCGCCGAATCCGGCAGGAGGACCACCAGCACCAGGGGCACCGGCAGGGCGATTAGCAGCAGGAGGGCCGCCGGCAGGAGGAGCACCCGCAGGGGGGCCGCCAGCTGGTGGAGCTCCGGCAGGCGCAGCAGTTGCAGCTGCGCCACCGGCAAACATGTTGCGGCCATCTAACCAGCTTCCGCGGTCAGACACGTTCCAGAACGTTACACTGTTAAGATATTTTTTATTTTCACGGAATATCTCGAACACCTCTTTGTAACGCTTTGTTTGTCTTTCAGACATTTCTGCGCTATAAGCCGCCGCAGTATCGGGTGTTTCCCCGCGAGGGCGTTGCTGACGGGCAGTTATATCCAGTTCGGTAACCTGCAACTTCACACCTAACGACGCGTATTTTGCAAAAGCGGCCCTGATATCTTCTGTACTTGGGCTCTCAATTTTCCAGTGGCATTGCAAGCCTATACCTGTAATAGGGATTTTTTTCTCTAATAGGGTTTTTACCAGTTGGTATATTTTGTCTCTTTTGCTTGGGTTGCTTTCGTTATAGTCGTTATAGTATAGTTCAACCTTTGGATCGGCAGCATGCGCATAAGTAAATGCTGCTGGTATAAAGTCGTCGCCGGCTATCTGGTACCATTGCGAATTACGCATAAACACACCCTCTTTATCATCAATCGCCTCATTTACTACATCCCAGGCGTAAATTTTGCCTTTATAGCGCTTTACAACAGTAGTGATATGGGTTTTTAGGCGCTGTAAAAGCACCTCTTTTGTAACGGGTTGCCCTGTTATGCTATCCTTAAACATCCATGCACCTACCTGTGCGTGCCATAATAAATTATGACCGCGTAGTTTGATGCCGTTTTTAACAGCAAAGTCGGCAATTTTGTCGGCGTTTTCCCAGTTCCACACGTGTTCTGATGGGTGCACCGAGATCATTTTCATGTCATTCTCGGGCGTTATGCTGTTAAATTCTTTTTTTATCAGCTCGGTTTCGTCGCCACCACCGGTGTTACGCACGTTAACCGCTACACCAATTTTAAAATAACCTTTATAATAATCTTTCAAGCCTTTTTCGGCTGCTGCCCGGGTTTTCGGAGCTTTCGGCTTGGGGTCCATCCATTGTACAGCTACAATGGCAGATCCCAGCGCTAATGCAATTACTGCTGTTTTTGCATGCCGTTTTGGGGCCGTGCTTAATGAACGATAAAAATTTGACATCTTGATTTCTATTTGGTTAATAAAGGGTTATGATTAAAAATGCGCATCCCGTTGGCTCAGAATACGCACATGTTTTTATTATATAAAGCTAATGAAAGGAGTTTACTTGTCAAACACCACTAGTGTCACAAATAGTTTACAGAAGCAGGGCTAATCTTTTGATTATCCGTCTCTTTGCACCTTAGGGACTGCTACAAGCTGCGATCTATAAATACCCGATTTGCCGCTAAAAAAATAAGCAGTAAAACAGGCTACGGCGAAGAAAAGCACATACTCGCCGCCAAAAAGCTCAACGCCCATTATGGTACAAGCCAGCGGGGTATTGGTAGCCCCGGCAAAAACAGCGATGAATCCCAGGGCCGCAAAAAGGCTTACGGGCGCATCCATTAATTGGGACAAGGTATTGCCTAAAG
>NZ_CAMLHX010000026.1 GCF_946479965.1 uncultured Mucilaginibacter sp.
AGCAATGTGGCATTTTCGATGTATGACAGGTCAAAATCTTTTGTTTTGGAAGCAGGTAAAGTCATTATTGCTGTTTCCATAATTCTTTGGGTGCTGGCCTCATATGGTCCGGGAAATCGATTTGAACAGATAGACCAAAAATACGCCCGCACGGAATATACCTTCAACCTCTCGCCAGAGGAATTGAAAACATTGGTAGCGACAGAAAAGTTAGAGAACTCTTACGCAGGCGAATTAGGCCATTTTATTGAGCCTGCTATACGTCCGCTTGGTTATGATTGGAAGATAGGCATAGCATTGATCACCTCGTTTGCTGCGCGCGAGGTTTTTGTGGGTACTATGGCCACTATATACAGCGTTAGCGGCGGTGATGGAAATACCGCATCAGTACTTCAAAAAATGCGCGACGCTAAAAATCCTAAAACGCAAAAGCCCGTGTTTACCGCGCCGGTGGCTTTCTCACTGATGATGTTCTACGCCTTTGCCATGCAGTGCGCAAGTACCGTTGCCATAGTATATCGCGAAACCAAAAGCTGGCGCTGGCCGGCCATACAATTCGCATACATGACCGTGTTAGCTTATGTGGTAAGTTTCGTTACCTACAATTTACTTAAGTAAGTTTAAAGCAGTCCCTGTTTTTCTAAAGCTTTTCGCCGCTCCTTTTCCTGCCGCTTTATCTCACGCTTTTCCTGTCGTATCTGCTTGTTGGTCTTGCCTGTGCTGTCTATATGATTAAGGCGAAACTCTTCCTCGCGTTTTAACCGATCTTTAAGGTTTTCTGCAACGGTATCTTTTTTGCCTCCGCCAAATATTCGTTGTAAAAAAGTGGGTTTCTTTTCAGGCTCAAGTGCCGGTGCCGGTACATCAATAATAAAACTATCCTCAGGCGGCGCATTTAATATTTGTTCAGCCTGGGTCGAGTCAACAGTAGCTATTTCACTCCGTAACCCTTCGCGCAGCCTTACGTCATAAAAGCCATAAGCGCCGGTAGTATCACGCGCTATATGTCCCTGTCCCGCCATTAAGCGACCTAACGAGTTAAAATAAAATATCCTGCTTGGGCGTAATGTTCCATCAGGCAAAAATGAATATAACCCTGTACGCGGACTCGGTACTATGCTGGCAAGATAAATACTCTCGCCAAGTGTAAGTTCAGACGGAGCCTTGCCAAAGTAATAACGTGCCGCTTCCCTGATTCCATAAATATTGTTTCCCCACTCAATTATGTTAAAGTAAATCTCCAGCATCCGGTTTTTACTCATAATATTATTGTTTTCTATCATCCAAACAATTAATATTTCTTCCATTTTGCGGGCAAGTGTTTTCTCCATACTTAAAAAGGAGTTTTTCACCAGCTGCATAGACATGGTACTGCCGCCTCGTTTAAATTTTTTTTCCTTAATATCGGTAGCTATTGATTTACGTATTGCTTCCTCAACAAAACCATGGTGCTGGTAAAACGTGGGATCCTCGGCTGTCATTACCGCGTTACGCAGATCAGGAGATATCTCTGCCAATGGTGTATAATCAGGATTCTGAGGGCCAACCATCATGGTACGTACAGGTTTCCCTTTTACATATGGGGTATATAAAAAGGGTCTGTTTAATTTACCCAGATCCGTTTTACCGTATTGGATGATCTTAAAAGCCGGATCCTTATCCAATCTGGACTCAAATACCACCGCATCAGGATTGTCTTTATCTAAACTAAAATTCAAGCTATAATTAAGCATTCCCGCTACCTTTATTCCTTCAAAAGATTCGAATGTTCCGGCCGGGAACGAATCAAAAATATCCTGCGCGTTCTGCCAGCCAGTGGTAATTTTCAGGTCGTAAAGTTTTTTAGGCGAAAGCGTATATTTAAGATAGGGACGGGCTGTTAGTTTTTTTAAGCGGATTACCGAAGAACTATCGAGCGATATGAAATTGGGGCCTACCAATATGTCGGCATCTAACGCCCCTTTTTGAACCACAATGTCACTTGATGATAAACCGGCATGGTGTACCAGCAAATTATTTACACCCCAGTAGCTCAATATCCGGGTCTCGCCATCGCTGTGATCTACATCATTCAGCTTAAAGTTTACGCTCTGAAAACTAACGCGCGCTTTATATCTTTGCTCAATAAACGGGATTTCCACTTTTCCTCGATCAGCGTATAATTTTACATCTATTTCTTTATCAGAAGGATGCATGGTACCCGAAAAGTGCCACGTGGCCTCGCCATCATTAACTTTTATGGTTGAGCTAAGGTCACCATCGTCAATAACGGCTTCCTGTGTAAGTAGCTTAAGGCTGGTACTGTCTTTCGTGTACGACACCATGAAATTCTTCATGTTCAGGTTGTCCGGTATCTTATAAAGCACCTGGTTTACCACATTATTAGCCAGCAAAGACAAGTCTGATTTGTTGCCTGTTTTTGTGCTGTCTCGTTTCTTTTTAAAAAGAAACTCAAAGTTTCTGATACCTTTTTTGTCGATAAGGTGGATATAACCATTACGTAGCGTCATCCCAGCCAGTTTTATTTTACCAAAAATTAACGGGAATAACTTAACGCTTACCTCAAGATTGTCCATGCGCAGCAAACTATCACGATGCTCGGGAACTACGGTGATTACGTCGAAGTTTACAGTGGCTAACCCGGTAAAATGAGGATTAATGACATTCAAATCAAGCTGATGATCGTGCTTTAAGCTGGTTTTGGCTTTAGCGAGGGCGCTTTGCAGCAACGCCTCGCGTTTGCTGAAAGCAATAATTCCTGAAATAAGCAAAATAACCAATAACGAAGCAGTAACTATAGCAGCGATACGGACATATTTGGGGTTGAGGCGGCGCATCCAATAAATTTCTCCAAAACTAAACTAAATCTCTTCCGTTACAAACGTAAGGTTTGCCAAAATGTTTCCCGTCTCGTCACCCCATTTTTAGATAAATAGCATTTTAGAACGCTATTTTCTAACAAACAGAGCAAGGTGCTGACTTATAAGTCATAACCTGCGAAAATTTTTTCCAACGGGTTACTGTTTTTATATATTTGGCTTACTAACTGATCGCCTAAATAGAAAATGGACCAAAATACTGCCGAAGAATTCCTTAGGAATTATTGTGAGACCTATCACATTGCCGATATAAAAGGAGCATTATGGAAATGGCTTGTTTTGAGTTGCAAGGATGAGTCAAGCCTGAACACTCATGTACAATCAAAAGACTTTATCGAATTTTATGATGAAATGAATAAGCTTATTACTTCGGTGTATGCTGTTCATAAATCGGAATTGAAAGATATAAGATAGGCCTATTTGTTAAACCAATTCTTCCTGGCGGGTGTTTGCCTGAATATCTGACTTAGCTGCAAATATAACTCCGGGTGTCGTTGCTCTAAACGTCCGGGCTTTTCAAAAAAATATTCGGCCGCTACAGCAAAAAATTCCGCTTCATTCGTTAAGGCATAAGGATCGATATCCGACTTACCTTCCTTTATGCGACGCATTTCCTGGTGCATCAGCTTCAGCCAGGGCTCGGCGTATGCATGCGGTATCAAATGTTCGGGAACGCCATCAGTTGCGCCGTCTGTTTTGTCAACCAAATGCACAAATTCATGTATGGCTGTGTTTTGCACACCCGATGCTGGCGAAAAACCTTTCAGTAACGCGCTGTGCGACAACAGCATCTGTCCGTTCATATAACCGGTGCCCACCATCCCCATTATATTACGGTTGCCGCCTTCAAATTGGTATTCACTATCAAAATTATCAGGATACAGAATAACGTTAGTTAAATTGGGGTATTCCCAGTCGCCAAGCGCAAAAACAGGAATTACTGCGCTTGATGCTACCAATATTTTATCTACGTCCGTTATCTCCAAACCCACGCCTTCAATGTTAACATATTGCAGAAAACGGGCTACATTACTTTCAAATCGCTTTTTACCCTTTACATCCAAATCACGGTAATAATCAACCTGCGCATCAAGCAGCGGTATCAAATTTTTATCTAAAGCTTGTAGCGGAGCATTGCGAGGGCGGCTTTTACGCCCGAAGATGACCCAAGCCAAAACAAGCAACAGGGGAATAACGATTGCAAAATAATACATAGTCGATGTAATTAAAGCGCCAATTTTAATAGCACAATGCTAACTATTTTTACTGATGAATGTTTTAATCTACTCTCCGGAGGTTACATTCTGCAAAAACCTGTTAACGGCGTAAGTTGACAATTGCCCACCCGGCCCGCGTAAATTAAAATCAAAGCCATGGGTTGCCCAGGGGAGTTTTAACCAATAATGTTTTATGCCGTTTTGCTGTAGCTTTAAATTTAAACGGCGACTATGCTCATAGGCTACCAACACGTCGTTTTCGCCATGAATGATAAGGGTTGAAGGAGAATCTCTGTCCACAAATTCAATGGGCGAACTGGCAAAATATTCCTTCTGCATCTTTTTATATGTACCGCCCAGGTAACGTTCCATCACACCACGGGAATCCATAACCAACGGACTGGCCGGAGCGGAATAACCCCAAACCATATCAGCAGGTCCATAAAAATCAATTACTCCTTTAATGCCCCGATCTTTTAAAGTATAGGCAGCCAACAATGCTATTTGCGCACCTGCTGAGCGGCCAAGCAAAACAAAGTTGCCGGTGTCGATATTCAGGCTATCCGCGTGCGTCCGCAAATATTTTATGGCGTTTTTTACATCTTCAACAGGTAATGGGCTCTGATACTGCGGTGCCATTCGGTAATTTATAGCGGCCACATTGTAGCCTGCTTTTGCAAGATAGCTGTTCAACTCGGGCAGTTGTTGACTATCGCCGCTGCTCCAGGAACCGCCGTGCACAACTACCACACAAGGCCGTTTTCCGCGGGCTTGTGCTGAGTAAAAATCGAGATTTAGCTTAATGTTAAGATAGTTGATATAGGATAGATTTATATATGAGACTTTGGGCTCTGAGGGAAACAACCTGCCAAAACTAAAAGGCTTATCTAATTTATCTGACGAACGTTTACCCAGGCTTGCATCCATTTCCCTTTGAAGAGGACCCGCTACGATGTAGGATCGTACGATCGGTGATAAGAGTAACAGCAACGAAACAACTCCGATTATTGTACCCGCCAATTGATATTTATGCACCCAATAACCAAATATTAACAGCACCGTTACAATAGTTACAAAAACCAAAGGAAACTCTGTGACGCCTATGGCGAGCAGCCACAAATAATACATAGGCGCTTTAAACACCGACAAAAGCGATATCAGGAAAAAGACGATGATCAGAGCAAGGCGTATCATTTAAAGCTAATCCTTTATCAGTTCAACTTCTGCTACCGGGCTGAACAGATACAGCCGCTTTGTACTCACCTCTGTACACTTGTATCTTTTTCGCACCTTTTCCTCCTTGCGGAAAATTCGTCCATCTTTTAATTTAAAAAGAGCGTGTACCGGTATTTTTTCTACGGTGTGCATCGCTTCTTTGGCTGGATCATATTTACGCAGGGCCCGGTAAAGGCTAAGATCAGAGCAGCTTGAAGCGGCCGGGTTGTTCAGATAACTTACTATAGCATGTCTAACATCCGGCGGAAAAATGTCCTTTTCAAAAAAGGGCTGCATCATCCGTTTAAAGTTACTTTTCCACTCCGCGCCATGTGGCTTTGCCTTGCTTTTGTGCTCATTCCAGGTATGCAAATGTGCAAACTCGTGTACGGTAGTCACCAAAAAAGCATAGGGGTTAAGGTCAAAGTTTACCGATATACGGTGTCCTTTTCCATCATGCGGCGGGCGATAATCGCCAAACTTGCTGTTGCGGTTACGCGATACTTTAAACTCACACTTAAAGTAATCTATCCAACGGCCTATAAGCGGGGCGGCTTCGGGCGGCACGTAGCGTTCTAATATTTTTACTTTATCCAATTGTACCTCAGATGGTAAAGATAAGGCTTTGGCTGCATATTTAAAAAACAGTGGCACAGGGTTTGACTTGTATAATATTAAAAATATATTATCATGACGAAACGGATATTAATAGTGGATGACAACGAGTTCATGGTAGAGGTAATGACCTATATATTAAACAGTAAAGGTTATGACGTTATAGCCTTATATACCGGCAATAACGTTTTTAATACTATTAAAATAGATCATCCCGACCTGGTTATTTTAGATTTGGCTTTGCCTGATCTGGATGGGCGGGATATTTGCAAACTGCTTAAATTGAATACTTCTACCAGAGATCTGCCAGTTATTTTATGCTCCGGTGCCGAAGATCTTGACGATGCTCTTAAACTACCCGGGGCTCCTGATGATGTATTGCATAAACCATTTGACCTAACCTCACTGATACAAAAAGTAGAATATCAGCTTGCGGCCTAATGGCCCCGCTTTCTTAACTTATTGGATATTTGCAGTTTCGGATGCTTCTTGTTAAGTTTGATATACAATTATAACCGCCTAATAACATCTCCGTAATTAACTGATTTATGAAATCCAGGATTAAAACCAGGATCAACCTGATTGTTGCTATTATTTTAGTGTGCATAGTCCACTTAAATACCGGTTGGAACGAATCTGCAATTAAAGCCTATGAGCGAAAAACACCCGTGCTGAATGGCCGGTACCTTTTTGTAGCCGTGCCGGGAATACGTGATTACCTGGGCTATGGTGGGCATGGCTTATTAGTTTTTGATATAACTAACGGCCATAAGTTTGTAAAGCGCATTTCTACCCAGGGGTTGCACCCAAACGGCTTGCCATCAAATGTTAAGGGCATAGCGGCAAGCGTACCGCTCAACAGCGTGTATATAACCACATGGGAATCATTACAACGGATAGATATAGGTACGGGTAAGTTGGTTTGGGAAAAGCTGATACCCGGTGGATGCGACAGGCTGGCGGTATCGCCCGATGGAAAAACCATTTACCTGCCTGCTTTTGAAGGACACACCTGGACAATTTTAGACGCCAAAACCGGCGATGTAATCAAACAGTTGGATGGATTCAATAAATCGCACAATACGGTTTACGGCCTGTCGGGTAAGCGGGTTTACATGTCTGATATAGCGAATACCGTTGTTAAAGTTGCTGATGCGCAAACTAACCAGATCGTATCACAAATAGGGCCATTTTCTGCACCTGTGCGCCCATTCACCATTAATGGGGCCGAAACAACGATCTATGTAAACTGCAACGATTTGCTTGGTTTTGAGGTAGGCGATCTAAAAACCGGCCAGCGCACCGCTAAAGTAGTGGTACAAGGCTGGGAAAAAGGCACCGTTAGAAGACACGGTTGCCCGAGCCACGGAATTGGTTTAACACCCGACGAGAAAGAGATCTGGCTATGCGATGGTTTTAATATGCGGATGCATGTATTTGCCAATAAGCCCCCTTATCAACAATTAACCACTATTCCGCTGCGCGATATGCCCGGATGGATCACTTTTAGTAGAGACGGCAAATACGCATACCCTTCAAGCGGCGAGGTAATAGATACAAAAACCCGCAAAATATTAACTTCTTTAACCGACGAAAATAACAACGCGGTTGGCAGCGAAAAAATGATAGAAGTGTTTATGGCCAACAACAAAGCCACAGGTATTGCCGATCAGTTTGGTGTGGGAAGAGTAGTGAAATAGAGGCTAAATTGTGCATCATTCACTGTTCCAAAAAATATAAAGGGTGTAAAAGCTGTTGACGGTACTAAGTTGTTGATTTATAGCACTTATGTATTTTTTCGTGGAACACTTTGGAACACTTTTTGGCCATTTTTTGGGGCTTTTTTTATAGGATTTGGAACACTTTGGAACACCCGAAAAAAGAATTTGGAACACCCGCTACCGAGCCAATTATTCAGATCTGAAGGCCGTTAATACCTCCTGCCAAAACTTTAATCCTTTTTAAGCAAGTGCCATTGTATAGCGTAGTAACCACATGGCTTGGTGCCAATGTTTTGAGCTGCATGTGGCACTTTTGAACCCATTAAAACCGCGTCGCCATTCTGCGCCATAAATTTTTCCTGCCCTATCTGGAACTGGCATTCCCCATCTATCATCAGTATCAGCTCCTCTGCCCTATGCGTATGCGGATCGTGACTGTTAAAGCCGTTGTTCAATACCGTAGCATGTACATCAAAACGTTCAAACATAGTTGTTGGGCGGTCGTATACATTGCGCGTTTCGCCTTTGGCAGATTTTCCTACGCGCAGCGCATTCCAGTCTTTTATAAAGGATGGCCCGGCATCGTGCCCACGTTTTATATCTTCTAATTGAGTTTGATAATTCATAGCATACCAGCTAACCGGTTCGGCAGTGCTGTTCTCGAAAGTCATTTTATCACCGGCCAACACCAATGCCAGGCTACCCGGCCCTACCGTTTTGCTGCTATCGCCAACTGTTAATTTAATAGTGCCGCTTTTTACTACTATAAGCTGTTCAAACTTACTGTCGGCATTGGTAGAAGTATATTTCTTCCCGGCTGGCAATGTATTTACATATACGTCAAACTGTTTAACATCCAGCGTAGTGCCCGAAACAACAAGTCGTCTTTCTAATATCCCTACTTTCTGCACCTTGGCATTGCTTAGTTTGTAAACTGCCGCATGTAACGAGTCTATTGCTGCCATTGCGCCGGTAGTAATAAAAAGGCATGCCGCCAAAAAGAGTGCTTTCATAATAAGTATAATTGGAACATAAAGGTATTTAAAAATGCAGCGGAGAGGCCGGCAGGATCAGGCTTTTTTATTAGTTAGCAAAAAACTGCAATCATTACAGCGCAGTTTGGCCGGGATCAAAACTATTGTAAAATACTTACATAGCCGCTTCGACGATTGTTAACAACCGCTTGTGAGTCAATTACGTAATAGTAGGTGCCCGGGGGTAGCTTTTTGCCATTAGCTGTTCCATCCCAGGCTGTGGCATACCCTTTTGAGGTGTATAATAATGCCCCATTGCGATTAAATATTTTCACAATACAATCCGGGTAAAAAGCTAGGTCGGCAATTACCCAAACATCATTTATTCCATCCGCATTAGGGGTAAAAGCATTGGGTATTTTAATATCCGGCGGTTGCAAAATATCTATAACTATCGCTTCGCTGGTACCCGTCGTAGAGCAGACCGCGTCAGTTGTAACCATACAAGTAACTTCATCACCGTTTTTTAATGTAGTTGTGGTAAAGCTTGCTGAATTAGCGCCGGCGTTTACGCCGTTCACTTTCCACTGATAAGCCGCTATAGGAGTTTGAGCCGATGCTGTAAATGTTATAGGAGTGCCCCCATAAATGCTGTTGCCCGATGCAACTATCGTAACATGTGGATCCGTCGGAGTAATAACCGGCACTATAATTTCATTAGATAAGGCTGTTGTAGTAGTTAAGCATTGCGCAGAATTATTAATCAATACACAAGTAACCTTATCGCCATCAATAAAATTTGAACTTGTGTAAGTGGCTGCGGAACTTGTGCTTACTATTATATTATTTACACGCCATTGGTAGGTTGGATCAACACCCGCGTTTACTGCCGTCGCTGTAAAGATTACCGGGCTTCCAACACAAAATGGTCCGCCGCTCATTTGTATGGATACTGTGGGCGTTAGCAATGGCTGTACAACAACACTCAGGGTATTAGACGAAACTGTTGACGGCATACAATTTCCTCCCGGTGTTATATCACACCGTATCACGTCAGTGGCTAATATATTATTTAGCGTAAATAACGGACTATTTGTTCCGGACGCCAGCCCATTGACCAACCATTGATAAACAGGGTTTGCACCCGCGTTTATGGCAGTGGCGGTAAACGTAGCAGATGAACCGGCACATATTGTGCTTTTATCAGCCGTGATGGTTATTGTAGGCGGAACCGGTAATGTAACGGTTATCGTTTGTGATTTAGGCGCCGCGGTATTATAAAGGTCATTGCCGGGTTGCGTAACGGTTATTGTTGTGGTGCCTGCGCCAACAATGTGAATAATGCCTGCTGCTGAAATTGTGGCCACTGCCGGGTTGCTGCTGCTATAAAAAAGCGGCTGCGGGGTTGAAGATGTCGCATTTGCCGGAAAATCATTGTCACAGATAAGTTTCGGGCTTATCGCCGGAAACTGAATTTCCTGATATTGCTTGATAGCGAAACTGCGTGAAACCGGCGCGGCAGCTAAATAATTGGCGCTTTCCGGCTGGTTAGCAGTAATGATAGTAGTTCCCGGGGCAATTACTTCTATTTGCCCGTCAGGACGTATAAAAGCTACCGCAGGGTTGCTGCTGGTATAAACAATAGGCGTTTCGTTATTATTGCTGGTTGCGCCGGTATTCAAAATATTATCGGGCCCTATATCGGTTTGAACGGGTGGCGGAAAGGTTATTACGGCTTGTGTTTTTTGTGAATTAGCTAATAAAATCGATACAGTATTGCCACTATTATTGCCAACAACCATATCAGTTTTACCGTCGCCGTCTACATCGGCCATTGCAGAACTCCTGGGCCAGAATCCAACAGGAAAGTCAACTTTGCCGGCAAATGCAACAATGTTTGCGGTGCTTGTGTTTATTAATACAGCAACGGAATTATCCTCCTGGCTGGTAACAGCAATATCAGGTTTACCATCGCCGTTTATATCCCCGGCACAAATTCCGAAATCAGTTCGGCCTGTTGCGTAATCCTGCCTCGGTAAAAAGGAAATATTGCCTACTGAACTATTGTTCTTTAAAACTGACAGATTACCTGACTGATTATTTGACACGGCAATATCAGGCTTTAAATCAGCATCAAAATAACCTATTACAGCCTCTTCGGGGGAGCTGCCTGCTGGTAGGTTAATATTAACGGTACCCGCAAAATCCATATTGTTTATAGTGGATATATTCCTTAAAATTGATAAAAACCCGGTTTGGCATGATACTATTATGTCTGCTTTGCCGTCCATATCAATGTCAGCAACAGTAACACCTCTCGGTGTAGCCTGTGTCGGAAAGTCTTTAGCCGGCAATAGCGAAAGCGCTCCGCCCGTGGGCGTAGTATTGTAAAAAACCGAAACAGATTTAGATTGAAAGCCCTCATTTGTTACCACAATATCCGGCCGGCCATCGCCGTTGAAATCCGCGATGGCTACTTTATAAGGATTAACCCCGGTGGCATAATCACCGGCGGGAACAAAATTGATCTGATTATTTACAGTAGTATTAATAAATACAGACATCTTATTTCCGCCATAATTTGCAAGAGCAATGTCCGGTTTACCGTCGCCGTTCAGATCGTCAACAGCTAAGCCCGTGAAGAATCCATTAGATGTAAGAAAAGCCGGGGAAAAATTAGCTAATCCCGGCTGACTGATATTTCGTAAAACAGAAAGATTATAGTCAGCAGAAACAATATCACCCTTCCCATCATCGTCAACATCCTTTATGACTAATGAATGGTTAGGCGCAACAAAATCAACTTTGGCTTTTAACGAGTTTGAGTTAAATGGAAGGCTGGAAAACGTTATAGAAAAAGCCCGGCTGGCATATGCTGTTAACCCATTTGCAGTAACAGTTATTGGCTGATAAGTTGTGCCTATCGGTGCATTAACTGTTAATAAAGTTGCGCTTGCGGTAATTACCTTGGCTTTGGCGGCACCAAAAAATACAATATTGTTTGCGGGATTAGGGTCAAAGTTACTTCCGGAGATCGATACAACCGAGCCCACCGGTCCTGTTGTAGGGCTAAAAGAACTTATGTCTGGCACCTGCGCATAGATGGTATTTATCTGCAATAAAATAAAAATCGCTATAAATAAGGTGCGGTTCAAATGATAATTTTGATTTGTGCCAATAATAAGAAAAATATATACTAAAAAGCCCTGCTTGTGCTTTTAGTCCAGTTCTCCATCTCTGCTACTTTAGCAGGGTTAGCCTGCCGCCATTTTTCGTACCCGTCCTTTTCAGCGGCGGCCTTTATTAGTTGTGCAAACGTTTCCATATTACCGCTTTGCACCAGTTTATAAAAGTAAGCGACAAAAAAATTATCGAAAAAGCTTTTAGCGGATTTCTTATTAGCCACCTGCCCTGCGAAAGTAAAAATACCTTTAAGCTGATACTCCAGTAACGGCACTCCGGATAACTTTTGCGCAGCAGGAGAATTTATAACTGCCGTTATGCCCGCGTTTAAAGTGGTTGCTTCCTTCGCTTCTGCCGTTGCCAATTCTTTTGTATCCGCCCCCTTTAAAACGCCGCCTTTTAAAATGCTTTGAATGTTGGTATAAGCTTCCTCAGCACGCGGCGAGTTGGTATCAGTAAGTAAAAAGCTACAAAGTCCCAGCAACGCGTTCATTCTTTTATTTTGATGGAACGCCACCAACGCATACAACCGCTGACTGTTAGCATGCTTCACATCCAGTTTAATAGCCTCAATGGCAGCGTTCTCTGCATCGGCATATTGCTTATCCCTAAAGTACGCCAGCCCCAAATTGAACCACATGTTTTGGTCGTTCGGAAAACTTTTCAATCCATCGTTATAAACGACAATGGCTTTTGCCGCCTGTCCTGCAGCGTCATAAATTCCGCCCAACAAGCTATAGGCCGCCGCCATATAATTAGATGGCATTTTGGTGGCTCTTTCTGCGTAGGGTACTGCTTCATCGCCTTTCTTTACCGCAACCAGGCTAAACGCCAGCTGATAATTTGCCGCGGCGTTATCGGGCTCGGTTTGAAGCACCTCCTTAAACTTAGCGGCGGCCTCTGCATGTTTGCCTGCTTTTTGCAACGCAATACCCTCGGTAATCAAAGAACCGACTTTGTTATCCTGCGCGAAAATTATCATCGAACAAAAAACCAACAAGGCTGTTAATAATGGTTTAAAAAAGGATTGCACGTTCAAAGTTAAAGGGCTAATTAGCTAAAGCTATAAATTGTTTAAAACTTTAGTTTTATGATTATTATTTAATTTTCAAATTGCGGACTTATTATTTTTCTCATCATATACCTGTACAATAAGTGAATTTACGCCTATCTGTTTTTATACCGTTGCTTATTCTAATAGCATCCTGTTCTTCAGGTTCTGAAAATACTGCAAACGTAACCCCAAACGCCGAAAATTTAGACACTGCGGCATTATTAAAATATAACGCGAAAAACGCCGATAAGCGTATTGATGAATATATGCAAAAACTGCATAAAACCCGCGGGTTTAACGGTAACGTTCTGGTTGCTAAAAAGGGAAAAATAATTTACGAGAATGCCATAGGCTGGGCTGATTATCTGCATCGCGACAGCCTGAAAATAAACTCAGAATTTGAGTTGGCATCTATAACCAAAACAATGACGGGTACTGCCATTTTAATGCTGATGGAGCGTGGCAAACTTAAATTGAACCAGGATGTGCGCGAGTTTTTCCCTAATTTCCCGTACGAGGGGGTTACTATTCGTTTGCTGCTTACCCACCGCTCGGGCATGATGAACTATGTTTATTTTGTTGATGATATTTTCCGTAAGGAGAAGCGCGACCAGAAAAAAGGGCTTACCAATATGCAGGCTATGGATATGATAGCCAAATATAAACCGGCGCGCTATAATAAACCCGATATTTCTTTTCATTACAACAACTCCAACTTTATGGTGCTTGGCGCCATTATTGAAAAAGTGAGCGGAATCCCTTACGCGCAGTTTTTAAAAGAGAATGTATTTAAGCCGGCACGCATGGCGCATACCAACGTTTATTCAAAGGCTAATTACGATAAGATCCCGGTTGATGTAGTTGGCCATGACAGGGGAAATTGGCGGTATTCTGTAGTACAAAATTTTTTGGATGGCCCTGTGGGCGACAAGGGCGTATATAGTACTATCAAGGATCTCTATTTGTTTGACCGTGCCTTGCGCGCCGGCCTGTTGCTAAAAAAACAAACGCTTGACTCTGCCTATGCCCCGCATAACAAGTGGCTTCGCGGGCACTTTAACTATGGGTATGGCTGGCGTATATTCGAGTCGCCGGGGCAAAAGGTGGTGTACCACACCGGCTGGTGGCATGGTTTCAGGCATATTTATCTGCGCGATTTGAAAAACGATATAACTATTGTGTTACTGTCAAACCTTGCCAATGGTAGTTTGTTAGATCTGGACGATCTGTTTAAAATTGTGGGGATGCCTGTTGTAAGGAAAGGTGCTTATACAGGCAGCGGCGATCCGAATGAGGATTAAGTTGATGTGCAGATGCGTGGATATGCAGATGTGCAGATAGAAATATGCGGATGCGTGAATATGCAGATGTGCAAATTAGAAGAGGATTTAATAATTAAACGTTAGATATGCATCTGCACATTCGCACACTTGCATATCTGCACATTTACAAAATATGTTCGATAAAATAATGGAGGCCCAGCAAAAGGCCGGCGAGATAAAAAAGAGGTTGGATGCCATTACGGTTACAGGTGCCGCCGAAGGCGGTAAAATAACCGTTACTGCCAATGCCAATAAGGTTGTTCAAACTGTGGTAATTGACGAAGCCTTTTTAAAGGATGTTGACCGCGAGGAACTGGAAGAATTACTGGTAGTTGCAGTTAACAAAGCACTGCAACAAGCTGATAATGTTAGCCAAAGTGAAATGGCCGCAGCCACTAAGGATATGTTTGGCGGACTTGGCGGTTTGTTTGGTAAGTAGTCCATTATTTAGGCTTGCCAATGGTAATTACAATCGTAAACGTTTAATCTAAAAATCTTAATTCCAACATCATGAAAACCACTTACTACGGGCAGTCAACCATAATGATAGAGGCAGAAGGAAAAAGATTATTGTTTGATCCTTTCATCAGCCCCAACCCGGCGGCAAAGCATATAGATATTGATGCCTTAAAGCCAGATTATATTTTGGTTTCGCATGGGCACGGCGACCATGTTACCGATTTGATAGCCGTACAAAAAAGCAGCGGCGCTAAAGTGATCTGCATTGCTGAAATTGCCGACTGGCTCAACAACCAGGGCATAGAGAATGTGCATGGAATGAATATTGGCGGTGGTTTTAATTTTGAGTTCGGCAGAGTTAAAATGGTTAACGCGGTGCATTCAAGCACCATGCCCGACGGTGCTTCGGGCGGTAATCCGGCGGGTTTTGTACTATACTCCGAAGGAAAAAAAATATACTTTGCAGGCGATACGGCCCTTACCTACGATATGAAGCTGCTTGAAGATGAAAACCTCGACTGGGCGTTTTTACCTATCGGCGATAATTTTACCATGGGCGTTGATGACGCTATTAAAGCTACGCGCTTCATAAATTGTACAAACATCATTGGCATTCATTACGATACCTTCCCGGTTATCAGCATAGATAAAACCGAGACGATTGAAAAGTTTATAAAAGCGGGCGTTAATATCAAATTGCCCGCTATCGGCGAAGAAATAAATTTGTAATTCTTCGCATCATCTTCTATCATCCCGGATGATAACAACTTTGTTTGTTTAAACACTATTTTGATAGCTAAATGCTATATTGGGGCACTATTTATTAAGCCCCTAACAATAAATGAGAAAAATAGATATCGCTTGCGTAATTGACGACGATGATATATACACCTTTACTATAAAAAGAATAATAGACAATTCGCAACTGGCGGAAAAAACTCTATTCTTTACTAACGGCAAACTCGCTCTCGATTTTTTTCACGAATGTCTTGATCAACCATCACAGCTTCCCGATCTTATTTTGCTTGACATAAATATGCCCGTGCTTGACGGGTGGCAGTTTATGGATGAGTTTATTAAGCTGAGCCCACTTATTAATAAACAAATAACCGTATATATTGTAAGCTCTTCAGTAGATCGCTCGGATATCAATAAGGCAAAAAAATACGAGCAGATATCTGATTTTATAATAAAGCCGATAAGTTCTGCCATGTTTCGCAAAATGGTAGCAGATATGGCCGCCGAATAACCTTAACTCTT
Source organism: uncultured Mucilaginibacter sp. (assembly GCF_946479965.1). Next base: position 15,900 of record NZ_CAMLHX010000026.1, read on the forward strand.
TAAATATGCCAAGACAGCGGGCAAACTGTACTAAAAAGCAGTCATTCTGGCTGATTGTGGCTAATTGAGCACAGTTGCGCTGTTTGCGATATTTCCCAATTATTAAAATTTTATTGTTTCAGTATCATTAGCTGTCTTTAATATTATAATATCATTTTGGCACTTGCTTTGACTATGTTGGGTTATATATCAATAAAATATTATGAAAACGTATAGATTAAAAGTAGCTACAATAGGTATCGCAATGTCAGCCGCTGCCTTTATGGGCGCGGGTTGCAGCTCAATGAACAAAACACAAAAAGGCGCAGCCATAGGTGTGGGTGCAGGTGGCGCCATTGGCGCTATAATAGGCAAAAGCGCAGGTAACACTGCCTTGGGTGCTATAATTGGTGGCGCGGTAGGCGGTACAGCCGGCGCGTTGATCGGTCGCCGTATGGACAAGCAAGCCGCCGAAATAAAACAAACGGTACCGGGTGCAACTGTTATAAGAGAAGGCGAAGGTATTTTGGTGAAGTTTGACTCAGGTATTTTGTTTGATACAGACAAAGCTGATCTTAAATCTGCAGCACAAACCAACCTGCAAAACTTAGCAACATCGCTTAAAAACAATCCTGAAACCAATATTATGATCATTGGTCATACCGATGACACCGGATCTGACAGCCATAACATGGATCTTTCTGTAAGAAGAGCTGAATCGGTTAAATCATATTTGGCAATAGGTGGTGTAAGTTCATCACGCTTAACCACTACAGGCAAAGGCGAATCTGAGCCTATAGCGGCTAACACTACAGTTGATGGCCGTGCCCAAAACCGTAGGGTGGAGATAGTTATCTTAGCTAATGATAAATTAAAGCAAGAAGCTAAATCAAGCAACTAATTAATATAACATATAGTTTTTTTGAGAACCGGGCATTTATGTCCGGTTTTTTTATTTTATGGTGTTGGTATTAAATACTTTATCACCTACATTTGTAGTAATGAAGAAATTTGCAGTTATATTCATGATGCTGCTGTACGGGGTAACCGGTACAGGCTTCGCTATGAACCTGCACTTTTGCAGCGGAACTATTGCTGCTATCAAAATAAACGGCCCGGCCCCGGCCTGTACGCCTGACGGCGAAAAAATGAAGGGCTGTACCGACAAAAAAGTTGATGTAAAAGTTAAAGATGCTCATCAGGCCGAAACATCATCTAAAGCACCAGGCATATTCAGCTTTGAGCTTCCCGGTTTTTCTCTAAGTGATTTTATACCTGCGGCGCACCAGGCTTTGCTTGAAAAACTTTTCGACAAAAACCCACCGCCCGGCCCACCACCCTCACCAAAGGTTGAGCCTTTTTTAAAGAACCGCAATCTGCGTATCTGATAATCATTGACCGTTTAATGCATTGAACTTTGCATAGCTATCTGCTTTGCATAATTTTTATTACGATCAATTTTATTAGGATGAAACAAATATTAGCAATAGTTGCACTATTAATAGCGTGCGCTAACCCGATTTTCGCGCAGCACGAACACCACAATACCGATACTTCAAAAACCAGCCAACATACAGATGAAGGGCCGCCAATGACAAGCAAATTTTCATTGGATCTGCCTATGAACCGCGATGGATCCGGAACATCATGGGTGCCCGATGAAACACCTATATATGCCTACATGCTGCATGGCAAAAAATGGATGACCATGATACATGGCGATTTTTTTCTGCGGTACAACAAACAAGATGTATTTAACGCCGGCACCCGCGGCGGCAGCAAAGTTGATGCCCCTAACATGGTAATGTTAATGAGCCAAAGGCGGGTTGGGCGCAATGGGTTATTTTCAATTAATACCATGTTCTCTTTAGATCCTTTCCTGGTTGGTAGCGGCGGCTATCCGCTGTTGTACCAAACCGGCGAGAGCTATAAAGGCAATATCCTGGTCGACCGCCAGCACCCGCATGATCTGTTTGCGCAACTGAGTTTGGCTTATACACATCGGGTGGCCAGCCATACTGATCTATCCTTATCAGTAGGTTATCCCAGTGAACCCGCATTAGGGCCTCCGGTTTTTATGCATCGCTTGTCTGGTTGGAATACTCCCGACGCGCCCTTAAGTCATCATTATCAGGATGCTACACACATTGCATTTGGCGTGGCTACTTTGGGCCTGAGGCATAAAAATTTCAAACTAGAAGGTTCGGTATTTACCGGTCGCGAGCCTGATGAATTCCGTTATGGGTTTGATAAGGCACGGTTTGATTCCTATTCGGTGCGTCTATCGTACAATCCAAGTTCGCAATGGGCGTTCCAGGTTTCAAACGGCTGGCTGCGCAATCCGGAAGAAGCCCACCCGGAAAATGTTAACCGCTTTACGGCATCAGCCATACACACTAAAATGCTGAGCTCAAGCAGCTATGTGGCCACAACATTGGTTTACGGCCAAAATAAACATGCCGGCCATGGCGAAGCAGAGCCATCTGTATTATTGGAAAGCACTATGCAATGGAGCAAAACGGCACTGTACGGAAGATATGAATTTGTACAAAAGGATGCCGAGGCGCTCGACCTTGAGAGTGCTTTGCCAACCAACCCAAAGCTAAATATCAACGCTATAACTTTAGGGACCAATTATATCTTAGGAGCGTTTAAGCAAACCAACATAACTGCCGGGGTGCAGGGTACTTTAAACATTTCGCCCGGGCCAGTTAAATATATTTATGGATCAGCCCCGGTGGCAATTCAGGTTTATCTACGCGTTAATCCAAGTATGTTAAAATTGGGTAGGCCGCGAAAGATGATTATGGATATGGACATGTAGTTGCCGAGCATAAACCTAAGCGCCATGACGAAACGGATTCGTCATGACGTTTAGGTTTTATATATCCATCACTTCCTTTTTCTTTTTTGTCCGCATTCGCTTAGGTACCAGTTCCAGTATCTCATTCTTGAGCGCTTCAATCATACGGCGCTTCAAAAAATTCTTCTGAATAACAATGCTCACCTCCCGCGCAGGTTCAGGCGATTTAAAGTACCGCACTTTCTCCATTTGCTTTTCGCTCATATCGGCCAGGGCCAGTTCAGGTAATATAGTAGCGCCATTGTTTTGTTCCACCATCCGCTTTAATGTTTCAACGCTACCAGTATTGTATTCAAAATGCTGAAAGCCTTGCGTTGATTTCCGTCGCTGACAAATATTAAGCACCTGCTCGCGCATGCAATGCCCCTCGTTCAATACCCAGATCTCCTCCATGTCAATATCATCAGGCGTTATGTTTTTCTTTTTTGAGAGTTTGCTATTCTTTGAGGCGTAAGCCACAAAATTCTCGTAAAAAACCGGGATCTCCTTTAATGCGCTCTCCCGTAAAGGGGTAGACAGTATCCCGCAATCCAGCGTGCCTAATTTCAACTGCTGAATGATCTGCTCGGTGGTTTGTTCCCATACTACCAGTTTTACCTGCGGGTATCTTTCAATAAAGCCTTTTATTACTTTAGGCAATACATAAGGCGATATGGTCGGAATGATACCCACTTTCAATTCACCGGAAAGCTCGCGCTGCCTGTCGGATATGATCTCTTTTATCTTCTCACTTTCCCCCAATAACACCCTTGCCTGCTGAATGATATCAACGCCTATCTCAGTTGGGGTTACGGGCTGCTTGCTACGGTCGAAAAGTTTTACACCTAATGTGTCTTCTAACTTTTGCACCTGCATGCTTAGCGTGGGTTGGGTTACAAAACACTTTTCGGCAGCTACTACAAAACTGCGGTAAGTATCAACCGCTACTATGTATTCTAATTGCACTATCGTCATATAAACAAAATCTATTGTAAATGTAATAATAAATTGATTCAATCTATAATAGCATTATTCTACCTCCGTTTTCATCGAGTTTTATTTTTAATCGAACCTATTTGTAGATTTTACTAAAAATATTGGCATTTAAAATCTGTTTGCTATATTTAATTTTTATTTACCGATATGGAAACCTCAACACTAAAAAGATGCGCCTGGTGCGGCACCGACCCCTTATACATGAAATACCACGATGAGGAGTGGGGCAAGGAAGTTCATGATGATAAAATATTGTTTGAATTTTTGATACTGGAATCAGCCCAGGCCGGCTTAAGCTGGATCACCATATTACGCCGCCGCGATAATTACCGCAAAGCCTTTGCTGATTTTGACTTGGAAAAGGTAGCCGCTTTTACAGACGAAGATGTAGAACGTCTGATGCAGGACGCGGGCATTATTCGCAATCGCCTAAAAATATTAGCTGCCATAAGCAACGCCAAACTGTTTATCGAAGTTCAGAAAGAGTTTGGCTCCTTTGATAAATACCTGTACAGCTTTATGCCCGATGGCAAATCCATTAACAATACCAATGGATCAACTCCTGCCAGTACACCCATATCCGATGCCATCAGCAAAGACATGAAAAAGCGCGGTTTCAAGTTTTTCGGCACAACTATTTGCTACGCTCACATGCAGGCTACCGGTATGGTGAATGATCACGTGCCAGGATGTTCATTTAAATAAATTAAATAGTAATGGCTGATAAGAGCATTCCTTTACATCATCTTAAGCACAGAGCGGACAATGGCCTTGAAATGCGGCACTTTAACTTAAATGATGAGCCAAAGGAAATGGAGCCATTGGGTGCGCATCGCGACGATCATTATTTATTTTTTTTGCTGGATAGCGGCTCGGCATCACTGATGATCGATTTTAATGAGTTGCATTTTAACGGGTATTGTATTTATTACATTTTACCAGGGCAGGTACACCATCGTATCAGCAATAAGGACGCGCGCGGCTGGTATCTGGCCGTAGATACAGCCTTGATACCAGCCGAATACAGAGATGTATTTGAAGGCAGGTTATTGCTGCAACAACCTGTAAGCCTTACTAAACAACAGTTTGAGCAGGCAAATCAGTTAATGAATTTGCTTAACGACAAATTTAAAGAACGTGTTGATGACGCTTTTCAATTACAGATAGTATACGCATTGATGCAAGCTTATGCAGGTTTAATTGCGGGCTATTATTGTAAGGGTGATGATAAAGAAGCAAAGGCACGAAGGGCGACGCAATTGGCACGGCAATTTAAAGCTTTGGTAGCCCAAAACCTGATTGCTCATAAAAACCCTTCGTTTTATGCCGGGCTGATGAATGTAACAGAGGGTTATTTAAACGAAGTACTTAAAAAAGTAACAGGTTTCTCGGTGAGTAAGCTAATCATGAACGAGGTAATGCTTGAAGCTAAGCGCCTTTTATTTTACAGTACACAAAACGTTAAGCAAATTGCCCATACTCTGGGCTATCAGGATCACACCTATTTTTCACGAATCTTTAAAAGTAACGAAGGCGTAAGCCCGCTTGAGTTTCGCAGCAAATACCTTAAATAGTCCAATCATTGTCGCAATACTGCTAATTTATCGCATTTAAAAACCATGTTTCTTTGTGTTAAAATAAGTATTAACATGGAAACAACTACCATTGATAAAATAAAAAAGGCCGCCGGAAAGCTACTTGAAACAAAACGGTTAGCGGCAGGTCGCGTGCTGGATGTAAGATTTTGGACACATGAAGCTATTGTAGAAATAGACATGCATTTGCCCCGGCTTAATATGCATAAATGGGCCGAAGTGCCATATATTAAATTTAAAGTTGACACTTTAACCTATCGCGATTACACCCCCGCCTGCTGGGATGCCGACACCTGCACTTGTACCTTGTTTATTAATGCAGCACACAATGGTGCCGGCAGCAACTGGGCACACAACCTCAAAACTGGCGATACAGTAAATTATTTCGACGCCGCAAGCACCAAGCAAGGGGCTGTTACGAAAAAAGCAGTGATAGCTTTGGGCGATGAGAGTAGCATTGGGCATTTGCTTGCACTTCAACAGATAATTGTGCCTAAAACCAAATTTGCCGCCGCCCTTGTAATGAACAATGAAGAACATCGCCGGGAGTTTGCAGAATACTTCAAATCGCCTATTGACACCGTGCTACGCAAAGATGAGCACGGCCATCACAGCTTGATGGAGTGGATATTAAAACAACAACACGCAGTTAACGACGTTATTTTTTACATTAACGGTAATAATAGCATGGTATCTAACCTGCGCAAACTACTCCAACTGCAAGGCTATACTTCGGGACAGATCAAAACACATCGGTTTTGGGGGTAACTATGCCCCGTGCCTTTATTTAAGTGATTTTAACCGTGCCATTTGATTTCACTGATTTTACCAATCCGTCAACATTAATTGTATTTTTGAATCACATCGGTCTTAATCAGAGAAATCACAAATCAAATCTGTGAAATCATAATACATCGGTGCAATCATATATATGAAAAAGTTATTTCTACTGGATGGTATGGCGCTTATTTACCGGGCGCATTTTGCTTTGAGTAAAGCGCCGCGTTTTACTTCGGGCGGTTTAAATACCTCGGCGGTACTTGGGTTTACCAATACTTTGCTGGATGTATTAAAAAAGGAGAACCCCACCCACATGGCCGTGGTTTTTGATACCGAAGCACCCACCGAACGCCACACTGATTTTGCCGCCTACAAAGCACACCGCGAGGCCATGCCCGAGGATCTTTCAAAAGCGCTGCCGTATATATTTAAATTGATTTTAGGCTTTAACATCCCTGTTATTACATCAGATGGCTACGAGGCCGATGACATTATAGGCACCCTTGCCAAAAAAGCCGAGCAAAAGGGCTACCAGGTATATTGCATGACACCTGATAAGGATTTCGGTCAGCTGGTATCCGACAATATATTCATTTACAAACCAGGCAGACAGGGGAATGAGATGGAGATATTGGGTGTAAAAGAAATCCTGGCCAAATGGGAGATAGAACGTGTTGACCAGGTAATAGATATCCTCGGTCTTTGGGGTGATGCGGTGGATGGAATCCCCGGCATACCCGGCGTAGGAGAAAAGACGGCTAAAACGCTTATTAAACAATACGGTTCCATGGAGGGCATTTTTGCTAATAGCCACGAACTGAAAGGCAAGCTGAAAGAAAACGTTGAGGCTTATAAAGAACAGGGTCTGTTATCCAAAAAACTGGCCACGATATTATTGAATGTTCCGGTTGAGCTGGATGAGGAAGGTTTAGAAATTTGCGCGCCAAGCAAAGAACTGCTTGAACCGCTATTTGCCGAACTGGAGTTTAGAACATTAGGTCGCCGTGTTTTTGGTGATGATTTTAGCATTACCGAGATAAAGGCTGTATCAGCAGGTACGCAGATAGACATGTTTGGCGCGCCGATAGCCGAAGGCCGCACCACATTAACAGTAGACGTTCAGGACATTAAAGAGCCGGAATTTGAACCGGCAGGAAAGAATATCAACAATACGCCGCACACGTATCACCTGGCGGATACCAAAGAAAAACGCGCGGAACTCATCGCCCTGCTAAAACAACAAAAAAGCTTCTGCTTTGATACCGAAACAACGGGCACCGATGCCAATAATTGCGAATTGGTAGGACTGTCGTTCTCTGTTAAATCCGGCGAGGGCTGGTATGTTCCTGCCCCTGCAACAGAACAGGAAATATTACCAATTGTACACGAGTTTAAAGAGGTAATGGAAGACCCCGCCATTGGCAAGATCGGTCAGAATATTAAGTTTGATATCCTGATGATGAAATGGTACGGCGTAGAGATACAGGGCGACTTGTTTGATACTATGATGGCGCATTACATTATCGACCCCGATACCCGCCACAACATGGATATTTTGAGCGAGAATTACCTGGGTTATAAGCCGGTATCTATCACTGAGCTTATCGGGCCAAAAGGTAAGAACCAGGGCAGCATGCGCGATGTGGAGATAGAAAAAATAAAGGAATATGCCGCAGAAGATGCCGATATCACCCTGCAATTAAAAGAGATATTTGAGCCCAAGATAAAAGCTGCCGGTGCTGTTGAACTGCTGCACAAAATTGAAAACCCGCTGATATATGTTTTGGCTGATATTGAGCACGAGGGTGTGCGGATTGATCATGATACGCTGAAAGAATTTTCAAAAGAACTGGAAAAAGACATAGCATTGCTAGAGAAAACTGTCTATGAAAAAGCAGGCGTAAGGTTCAACATTGCATCGCCAAAGCAATTGGGCGAGGTGCTGTTTGAAAAACTGATGTTGGATCCCAAAGCTAAAAAAACCAAAACAGGTCAGTACCAAACCGGCGAGGATGTGCTGTTATCGTTAGCGGCCAAAAGCGATATAGTGCGTGATATTTTAGATTATCGTCAGCTGCAAAAACTCAAGTCTACTTATGTGGATGCGCTGCCTACCATGGTTAACCAAAAAACCGGCCGCGTACACACCAGCTATAACCAGGCCGTGGCTGCAACGGGCAGGTTAAGCTCCACCAATCCTAACTTACAAAACATTCCTATCCGCACAGAACGGGGGCGCGAAGTGCGTAAAGCCTTTATCCCGCGGGATGAGAACCACACCATTGTATCTGCGGATTATTCGCAGATAGAGCTGCGCATTATTGCCGAGATAAGCAAGGATGCCAACATGATGGAGGCCTTTGTACAGGGCATAGATATCCACACAGCGACAGCTGCCAACGTTTACGGTGTGCCGGTGTTAGAGGTAGACAGCACACAGCGCCGAAATGCCAAGGCGGTTAACTTTGGTATTATTTACGGGCAGTCGGCTTTTGGCTTGTCGCAGAATTTAGGTATCCCGCGCAAAGAGGCTGCCGAGATCATTGAAAACTATTTCGCGCAGTTCCCCGGCATTAAGCAGTATATGAATGATACCATGAACTTCGCCCGCGAGAACGGTTACGTTACCACGCTGATGGGCAGGCGCCGTTATCTGCGGGATATTAACTCGGCGAACCAAACGGTACGCGGCTTCGCCGAGCGAAATGCCATTAACGCGCCAATACAAGGCTCTGCGGCTGACATGATCAAAATTGCCATGATCAATATTCACCGCGAGTTTAAGGCACGCAAACTGGACGCCCGCATGACCATGCAGGTGCATGACGAGTTGGTGTTTGATGTGCCTAATCACGAGGTAGAGATTGTAAAACCCATTATTGTTGAGATGATGCGCAACGCCATTAAAACCACGGTGCCTATTTTAGTTGAGATTGGGACTGGTAGGAATTGGTTGGAAGCGCATTGATAGTCATTGGTCATTTCGCTATGCTGTCATTAGTCATTGAATTAATGGGCAATTTCAGCTGGCAGTAGGCGAAGGTTAAAAAAACGAGGTGTTGCAGAAATATATACAACACTTTGCAACACTTGCAACAGAATTTTTTTGCAAGCGCTTGTTGATGAGTTGTTTATAAAATTTAGGGTTTAAACATGCAACACTTTGCAACAGACTTATAAGTCAGGAAGCGCAGCTGTGAAATCCATATAATTAATTGATTATAAACCGCTTGCAAAAAGCGTGAATTGACTCGCTGGTAGCGACAGCTTGCAACACTTTTCGCTTGTAAATATTGTTACTATCTCATCAAAAGTTAAAGATCCCCTTCAACATAATTACCCTTCCCGGTATCAAGAACGATGCTGTGGTGGATGAGTTGGCAGATATATCAAACGTATCAAATGTTTTTATATTGGTGAGATTGGTTCCGCTTAAAACAATGTCTGTGTTGATCTTTTTCAGCTTAAAGTTAATGTTCATATCAGCGAAAATATAATTCAGGTCCTGCCGACCGCGCTGCCTGGTAAACAGGTGCTCGCCTGAAATATTTACATAAACGTTCTTTACCGTAGTGAACGAAAATGTGGAGCGTTGCGTTAAACGCAGGTTGGTAATAACAAGGGCATCAGGCAGTGAGGCCTTACTGCGCATAACATCATAATTTGCTTTGTATTCCCAGTTGAGAAAGCGCGCCAAACGACCTATAACACCAGCCTTGTAGCTAATAGTTTGACTATTGGCGGTAAAAAACCGGCCATTCTGCAGTTGCTGCGACCAGCCCATCCTCATGCCTATGCCGCCATTAACTGTAGTGGCCAGCGCAAAAACATACTTGCTCCCGCTTGCCTCAAAAGTTAAGTTGCGGTTATGGTTGGGCATGTATACAAACACTCGCTGCTGTATATTATTGGTTAAAATAAATGATGCTATATTATTTAAACCCGCGTCAGAATAGTTAACCGTAAAATTGGCAAAAAGCATTTTTACAGCCTTTGTAAAGGTATAAACAGCCGACGCGGTATGCGTGCGGCTAAGCGAAACATCTGAATTGTTGGCCATTAACGACCGGTAATTGCTGGCTATGGCACCCCGGTAAACATCGTTAATAGTGCCAAGGTTATTGGTAAATCTATAATTAAGATCTATGGTGTGTTCCGCGCTTCTGGCGTACGTGAACCTAAAAGACGGATCAACGAACAGATTGCGCACTGTATTATTTAATGCAAACGCATCATCTCTATACTTAACCATATTAAAGCTTAGCGGAAGATCAAGTACAACTGTTAGCCATGGGTTTTTGTAGCTGTAATTGGCACTGGTGTAAACTTTGGTTTTTAACCAATCCAGATCGTTAATCATAGCAGGCGAAACCAGCTCCGTGGTCTGATCATTTTGAACACGGTAAAGTTCTGTGTTAAGTTCCTGGTGCTGTAGCTCTAACCCTGATCTGTAAGTTTGAGTAAGTTTATCGCCAATTATATTGATAAACGCAGAGTTACTGGTATACCATGTAGGCACTTTAACATATTGGTTTAACCCGCTGTAAGGCTGGTTGTTGTTAAACAGCGCCTCGTTTGGTCCGGGATTGATTGTCAACATCTCGGGTTTACTCACGTTACTTACCGTAGAGGATAAATTAACAATCCGCCCGGATTTGAGCATCAGCTTGTAATCAAGCACGTTGGTAATACTCGTAATTTTCTGGTCAAGCATTTGCTTTGCATCTATGCCGTTAGCCACTACCGATGAAGTTGTTTTGGTGGGTGATAGATCCAGCGTTAACCTGTCATTAAAATACCCCGTCTCGCTGTTGTGCACCAGGTTAAACTCGGTCCGCGTTTTCTGCAGGTTAGTGTAGTTATCCTGTTCTTCGGTATATTTTATGGTTTGCCCCGGTAAAAACGTTTCTAATGTTTTTTTATACTGCTGATGCCGTTCATCTATCAGATAAGAAACGTTTACTTTCAATTGCAAGTTCTTGTTAATATTCACCAGATCATTAAGATTGATAAGGCCGGCTTTGTTAAACAAATACCTGTTTTGAGGTAGTACAGAAATGCCGGCTGCGCCCACGGAAAGAAAGTTACTGCCCGTTGCATTGAGCGACGCATTATGGGCTATCAGGTCTATACCAGGGTCGATACCAATGTTATTACCCGTAATATTATTAATGAACTTCAATTTTTTATTGAGCAGCATAGCGGTGCTGTTGGCCGTAAACCTGTTGGGTACGCCCAGCCCAACCGAGGCTTCGCCTATTACGCGCAATTTTGCCTCATCCTTTATAATTAGGTTTAAAGCAACATCCTCGCTCGTGTTGTTTTTTTGCAGCATTTTAATGGGCTGGTCTTTTTGTATTACCTGTACCTCATCAACAGCGCCATGGGGTATGCTCCGGCTTGCAATGTTATACCTGTCGTCCAGTAAATTATCGCCATCAATACGTAAACTGGATATAGCTCTGCCATTGTAGCTTATTTTACCATCGTCGGCTACATCAATGCCGGGCATTTTTCTTAACACATCGCCTATGCTTCTATCTTGGTTACCTGCAAAATCGCTGGTACGATAGTTCAGCGTATCACCATTAACATTTATGCTGGGCTTATACTTTATCTTCACTTCTTGAAGCATTATTTCGCTTTCCGTAAGCACCAGATCATGGTCTTTACTTAAGTCTGTAATACTTATCGCGGCTTTATTATAACTCAGGCAAGTAGCTTCAATATTTAAGCCTGCGGTACTTTCATTGATTTGCAAGCTATACCGCCCGTCTTTATTGGTTTGGGTATACTTAATAATATTGCCGTCTGCATCTTTAAGCGTTACATTGGCAAATTCAACGGGCTTGCCTTTATTGTCTTTTACCATGCCCTTTACTTGTTTTTGTGCAATAGCCGATGCGGCACAAAACAGGAGCAGGAGTATTAGCAAATATTTTTTTTTCATGAGGATAGGTTTAAAGGGTTGCCCATGTTGCGCATAACCGTTTTGATTGGGTTATGCGCTTTAGGTGTGATAGGTTTAGGATATGCGGAGTGGTTCCCCTTTTGAGAGAGGGCGCGCCGGTCATGCGGCTGCGGGTACAAAGGAGTCCTTTGGACCAACACCCCCTCTCAAGAGCGGATCCGATAGCTATCGGATCGCACGGCCCGCCGCTTTTTCTGAGCCCCGGATCAAACTACTTTTTCTGGCTCAACTCAATAGGATTATTAAAAGGATTTTTAACGGGAACAGGCACCTTCTCATTCATTTGAGGGTTAGCAGCTCCGCTACTGTTGGCGCTGCCACCACCGCCACCACTGCCGCTGACAACGGCTTGAGCTGCCGCCGCGGGGTCCTTCCTCCCCATCGCTGCATACTGTGCTGTCAAAAAACCTACGGGGTCCTTCGCCTCCTCTGCTTTCAGTTTATCAAATTCTGCTTTAGTAATTTTTACCGGTCCGTTACGATTAATTGACTTGTCAGCCATTACGGTAAATTCACTAATGTTTAGATCCCGATTGCCTTTAATCATATTTTCCGGTAATTCACGCGCCTTATCAACTGCCAGATCACCGGGTTTAACTTTTTCAACGCCGGCAAATTTAAACTGTACGTCTTTTTTGTCATCGTACGCTTCTATAATAAGCCCTGGTAGTCCATTTAATTTCCACGGTCCGGTTGTAAATGGCAACTCCGGTGCAAACCATGCTATCCAGTTACGGCCCTTATAGGTAGTGGTAGCCTTTTGAGCGCGGAGGCCCGAAAAGTTGAGTGTATCCTTTAATATTTTCCAGTCGATCTTCTCAATTTCACCCTCTACTAAATAATTAAGTGCTCGTGTTTGCTCATAATTTATAAACTTATGTTGTTGTGGAAATAAGTAAAAATATCCGAAAGAGACCGACTTTAGCCCAGTGCTCGTGCTATTGAAAATACCGTTTTTCCTTTCCTCCATCCATTTTAAATTTATAATTACACCCTGTTCAATCCGGTCAAAACTGGTGTAAACAGAGGCCTCTTTACCTGCTAAAAGCATCATGGTTTCGGTATAAGGCTTATCGCGTTCGGTAGTATCCTGTACATGAATAAAATTGTACTGAACTTTAATAAGGGTTTGGTAAGATTGCTGTGCATATACTGTTATTGCAAGTATAAGGGCGCAAAAAGTGGTTAAAATACGTTTCATAATTTTTAAAATTTAGGTTAAAGTTTGTGGAATACTATAAACAGGTTACCTCTTCTGGCTTAACTCAATTGGGTTATTTACAGGGTTTTTAACGGTTGCGGGTGCTTTCTCAACTGTTTGAACTTTGCCTGATTCGTTACCACCGCCGCCACCGCCCCTGCCGCCGGTCCCATTGGCAACCGATTGAGCAATTGCACCGGGATCTTTCATTCCTATAGCAGCAAATTGCGCCGTCATAAAGCCTATGGGGTCTTTATCCTGCTGGGCTTTTAGCTTATCGTAATCGCTTTTAGCAATTTTTATCGGCCCGCCATGATTTACTGGTCCTTCAGGTAAGACAGTTATTTCGGCTACGTTTAGCCCGATGACGCTTTTTATGTAGGCCGGCGGCAGGCCCTTTGCATTATCTACGGCAAGGTCGCCTGGTTTTACCTTTTCAAGTCCGGCAAACTTAAATTGAACCTCTTTTTTATCATCATATGCCTCTACAATAAGGCCGGGTAAACCATTTAATTTCCATGGGCCATTTGTAAACGGCAGCTCCGGCGCAAACCATGCTATCCAGTTACGGCCCTTATAAGTGGCTGTCGCTTTTTGCGCACGTATCCCCGAAAAGTTTAGCGTATCTTTTAATATTTTCCAGTCTATTCTTTCAATTTCACCCTCTACCAGGTAATTAATGGTCAACGGCTCGAAGCTGATAAATTTGTTTTGTTTGGCAAACAGGTAGTAATGTCCGTTTGTAGTGATCCTGGAGAATGGATGATTGCCCCGAATACCGTTTTTTCTATCTTCCAGGTTTTTCAAACTCTGATTTGCGTGCTGTTCAATCCTGTCTAAACTGGTATAATAGGATGCGTCCTTCCCCATCACCAGCAGCATGGCTTCGGTATAAGGTTTATCGCGTTGGGTAGTATCCCGCACATGAATAAAGTTGTATTGAACTTTAATAAGGGTTGGATAAGACTGCTGTGCGTATGCCGACATTGTAAGCATACAGGCACACAAAATGGTTAATAAACGTTTCATAATTTTAAAAATTCAGGTTAAAGTTTGGGCAATACTATCCAAGTTGCAGCTGAATAGCTGTTAAAATATTGTGTCAGGAAAAATTTAAGATGATGTGGTTACTATAACCGCGCTAATGCGTTACGGCGAATCAGATCCTTGCGGGTCCTTCATTCCAAATGCAACGAACGCGTCGTATTTTGAGAGGTCGAGATCAGGAAAAAGTTTTTCTGCGTTGTATTTGCTACCGCTTATGCCTTGCCGCTTGCCCGCGTAATCATTAGCAGCAGCATCAAAAGTGTAAAGCTCGGCTTCGTCATGAAGCACTCCGTCCACAATAAAAGCCACTTTTGCATTGTGGGGAAGGGTTGCCATCATTTTTGAGCCCGAGCGGCTTAAAACCTGCATTATATCTTCGCCATTACCCAAACTTACACGCTGATAAAATTTATCATTACTTAAACCGGCTTTTGCAATAAGGGCCTGGATGTTTTCCGCAGAATTGGTATTGCCGGGAATGTTATTTGTTGCCAACGTTGCTGAATCTGCTAAGACACTGCTTTTAACGGGCGAAGTATTTATAGGCTCTTTCTTTTTAATGTCGATAGCATTAATTGTAAGTGGTTTGATCAGGGATAGCTCGTGGGGTTTATTCGCTGCAATTGGCAATTTTATATCATTATAGGGAATGCCATTTGTCGCAGCCTTTTTTTGCGAACTTATATTCTTTTCCGGATAAAAAGTAAAAGCCATTAAAGTAACCATTGCAACCGCCGCTAAAAACACACTGCTCTCTTTAACGCTGAAAGTTTTATTCTCCTGATAAACAATGCGCATAACCCGGTTAAGCAAACTGCTTTTACGACCCGAAAAGGCGAGTGATCCAACAGGGTAGTTAACAGCATGTTCTTTAAAACTGATCAACGCTTTTACAAAATCTTCCTTACTGTTAGTTTGGGCTATGGC
Organism: uncultured Mucilaginibacter sp.; assembly: GCF_946479965.1. The sequence continues at coordinate 31,238 of NZ_CAMLHX010000026.1, forward strand.
CATGTCATCGCAGCAATTCTCACGCTCTTCTCTTAGTAAGTGCGAGATCCACAGCAGTCCCGGGTTAAAGAAAAATACAGCCTCAGCCAAATGCTGTAAAAAGTTGACAAAATTATCGCTGCGTTTAATATGCGCCAGTTCGTGCAGTAATACCGCTTCAATCTGCGCAGGGGCAATGCCGGCCAACATGCCTACCGGTATTAAAATAACCGGCTTAAAATAACCTATTACCACCGGCACTTTCAGGTAGCCCGACTCGAGCAACTGCACAGCCTTTTTTATTTGTAGTTTTTCGCAAAGCGATGTTAGTTTGTCTTGCCAAACGGCCGAAGGTGTAAAAACGTTGTAACGCCTAACCCTTTGCATGTAAATTATATTACCTGCCATGTAAAGCGATTTCAGCAAAAACAAAACGAACCATATAGATACTATCAATATATAGTGCTTATTAAAATAGTTGCCAACTATATTAATAACGTCTTTAAAGCTGTTATAAAAAGAAGCGTTAGTTTTAGATAGATTAACAAGAGTAGATGTGCTTGCAGAAGAGTAAGATGAGATCACATTTTGGTTAATCGCTGGTTGCGGAGCATCTCCCAACACATAAACAAAGGTACCGGCCGTAGCCAAAAGGAACAGGCCAAACAGGCATAGCATCAGGTTATACCGTATAGCGGCGCTTGTTCTTTTGGTGGTCATTATTATAACACCTGCAATAACCGCCAGCAGCGCGCCCTGCCATAACGAATGCAAAAGCATCCTGCTTAATGCCTGTATTAATATCTCTGCCGATTGTGCGAATGTGTTCATAGCTCCCCGGTTTTAAATGATCATTTGCCTTTTTCCAGTTTTTGCAACAGTTCCTTCATTTTCTTCAGTTCCTCGTTGGATGTTTTATCGTTACCCAACAGGGCCACCATTAAATTACTCGCCGAGCCATTAAACATGGAGTCGACAAAGCGGCCCAGCATATTGCCTTTTACTTTATCCTCGGGCAATGCCGCGCTGTAGACGTGTTTCATTTGGCTATCGTCCCTGTCTAACATCCCTTTCTCGCGCATTACCTGCATCAGCTTTAAGGTAGATGTGTAGATAACCGCTTCTTTTTGCTCATTCAGTTTATCATGAACAAAGCGTACGGTTGAGGGGCCATGCTGCCATAATATCTGCAGCACATCCATTTCAGTTTTAGTAGGTACAATATCAGTATTGGTCATGGTAATAAATTATACAAACCAAAGGTATGCATTAAAAACGTACGTTTGCAATAGCAAGATTGTAACAAAGTTAAAATAAAGAGAAACCCTTATTAATAAAAGAGATAGTCAGAAATAAAAAAAGCCCCCCGGAGTATAACCGGCGAGCTTTTTATCAAGGGTATATCTTTAGCCTTTTTTAAGCAGGTCTTCTATAACAGCTATAAATTTTGCTTCAGTATCATCCCCATAGCCAAGGATAGTGCTCGCAATGTTACCTTTTGTGTCAATAAAGTAAAAAGTAGGGGAGCCGGTCACGTGGTAGGCTTTCACCGCTTCTGTCGCTTCTACATAACCCGGATAAGCTATATTATACTGCTTTTTAAAAGCCGTAACAGCTTGCTTGCTGTCTCTATCAGATAAACTTGCTATAATTAACTTGTCTTTATACTTCTTATATAAATTATTCAGCGGCTTTAATGATTGCATACATGGGCCGCAGCCAATAAAGTAAAAATCCATCAGCACTATCTTGCCTTTCATATCGCTTAACGACATTTTTTTTCCGTAAGTGTCAAACAGCGTCCACTCTGGGGCAATAGTCCCGGCCGCCAATAGCATAGGCGGTGCGGCTTGTTTTTTGGGTGGATGAAAGCCCTTAGGAATGGTGAACGACGCGATGGTGATGCCGGGGTCATTGATCTGATAATCATAAAAGTTTAGTTCGTTGTAAACACTTGTTATACCATCGCCATATCCGGCATGCCTGCCTTTAATTATCAGGGCCCTGGGTAGTCCGGTCTGCTTATCAACCAATAAGTGTTGATTAACTACAAGGCGTTCGTTATTAACTACCGTATCCTTGGTGGTAATAATCAAGTGATCATAAGCCACCGCACTAAGCACGGTGTCCTTAGCTTTAGCAATGCGCGAAGGATTCTTTTTTACAAAATCAGCCAGCCATTCTAACTTAAAAAGCAATGTAGCTTTAAACAGCATTGTGTGTAGGTTTTTCCTGGTATTGTAAACACTATCTGCGGGCAAAAGCGTTATAAAGTTCTCGCCATAATACATATCCGTAGTAAAAAACTTCCAGCTGGGGTCTTTGTACCTGTTTAAAAAGTAGTAGCCCAGGTCTTTTTCCTCGGGAACCTTTAAAAGCACATCTTCATTTTGCCTGAATAAGGTATCGCCGGTTTCGTCCTTTTGTTTATAGAATGACTTATAACTTAGGCTTTTATACTGCTTAAGCTTAGCCGCCATGTTTTGAACGATAGATGCTTGCCCCTTTACGTCAGCACCAAAAAGTAATGGTGCTACGCACAGGCCTGCTACAATAAATTTTTTAATAATGTGGTTCATAATGCTAAATTTTAGGTTAGGATATTTTATCTACGATTTCTTCGTAAATCTACGAACGTTTCGTAAAAAATAAAATACTTTAACAAATTTTCACACTTTTACCCGTGCGTGGATAATTGGGAGTGGGGCTGTTGCCGGGTATTTGTTGCTGTTGATCTAGCAAGTGCTACGCTACAAACTAAATAGTTATAGCGGCTTTTACCAGATAAGGCAGTACATCTTTTTGGAAGGATACAAAGTTTTTGCGCACGTCGCTATCGCTTACCGATGTGAATGCAAAGCTGAACACAATGCTTTTGCTGCAGGTAATGAGGAAACGCAGGCGCTGCATATAGTTGCCATCCCTGCGTATGTGGGGTATACGGGCGAAGGACGACATCAGCATATCCTCCAGCTCGTTACTCAAATTCTTTAAAAACTCTTGTGAGTTGGTTGATTCGCGGATGAAATCCCATCCTATAAATTCATTACAAACGGTATAACTCAGGCGGCAGGTTTTCATGATGAGTCCACTCAGATGTTTTTCTTCATCCTCCTCGGGATTGCTTTTGCTGATCAGGTCATCAACGCTAACGCGGATATAATCCATTAGCAAGGTATGCAGCAGCTCTTCCTTGCTTTCAAAATATTTGTAGATGGTGGCTTTAGCTATACGTGCGCGTTTGGCAATCTCGTTAACGCTGGTTTTATGGTACCCAAATTTCCGAAAAAGCTCCTGCGCGGCCCGCTTTATGCTGTCTTTTATTTTTTCGGCTTCCATCCAGATCAGTTAGACACGGTTAAGTAATTGCGTGACGCGTCAATATACACATTATATGCTTTTAGTGAACGCACGGCGGGCGCTTTATTGGGTGTACCATCCTGCAATAGCCATTTAGAGCCGCTGCATGGGTCGGTAACCAATAGTTTGTTGTCGTCAATAGTTAGTGCGCAGCGTTTTTCGGGCTCGTAAGCGCTACACCTATCGTAAGCTACGTAACCATTAACCGTGTTGGCCACTATTACTCCTGCAACGCCATAACCGTCAATAGCAACCGCGCTTCCTATTGAGCGCAGCGGACTGTATTTAGGATCGTTTAACTGTAATTGAAAGTTCACAGCCACGTTAGGCACAACATTGCCCTGTTTGCCACACGCCGAAATAGCGAGCAACAAAATCAAAGCTATGCCCAAGCGCCTCATTATATAATTTCGGATTGAAATTGCTTAAGGAAACGCACATCGTTTTCAGAGAACAGGCGCAGGTCCTTAATTACATATTTAAGGTTGGTTATGCGCTCTATACCCATACCAAAGGCAAACCCGGTATATTTTTTACTGTCGATGCCGCAGTTCTCCAAAACATTTGGGTCAACCATGCCGCAGCCCAGTATCTCCACCCAGCCACTGTATTTACACATGTTACAGCCACTGCCTTTGCAGATAGTGCATGATACATCCATCTCGGCAGAGGGTTCTGTGAACGGAAAGTAAGAAGGACGGAAACGAACTTTTGTGCCTTCGCCATACAGCTCCTGCACAAAATGGTAAAGGGTTTGCTTCAAATCGGCAAATGATACATTCTCATCAACATACAAACCCTCAACCTGGTGGAAGAAGCAATGTGCGCGGGCAGATATAGCCTCGTTACGATAAACACGGCCCGGCATAATAGCGCGGAACGGCGGTTTACCATTCTCCATCATACGTACCTGTACCGATGATGTATGGGTACGCAAAGCGATATCATCAGTACCACTATTCTTTTTGATAAAGAAAGTATCCTGCATATCACGCGCGGGATGTTCCTCAGGAAAGTTAAGCGCAGAGAAGTTATGCCAGTCATCCTCTATCTCCGGACCTTCCGCGACAACAAAGCCTAAACGCTTAAATACATCTATTATCTCGTTGCGCACCAGCGTCAGCGGATGCCGCGAACCTAACTCAAAACCATCGCCCGGAAGGGTTTTATCAATATCGGATACTGATGTTTCGGCGGTTGCTGGAGAGCTTTCCTTCAGTTCATTATACCTTTCCTCGGCTAATTGCTTAAACTGGTTAAGTACCTTACCAAAGGTGCGTTTCTCTTCGGGACCAACAGTTTTAAATTGATCGAACAGATCTTTAATGATGCCTTTGGTCCCTAAAAACTTGATCCGGAAAGTTTCCAGTTCATCTGCTTTAGTAGCCGCGAATGCCTTTATCTCGGCGGTATATTTATCAATAGTTTCCTGCATTATAATAGGATTTCGAGCGCAAATTTAACAAACTAAAGCCATTATTTAAGTACACCCAATTCCTTGCCCACTTTAGTGAACGCTGCAATGGCTTTATCCAGGTGTTCCGGCTGGTGCGCGGCAGATAATTGCACCCTTATACGCGCCTTGTCTTGTGGCACAACAGGATAGTAAAAGCCTATAACATAAATGCCTTCATCCAGCATTTTCGCGGCAAACTCCTGCGCAAGCTTGGCATCATATAACATAACCGGAACAATCGGGTGAATGCCTGGCTTAATATCAAACCCTGCTTCTGTCATTGCTTTGCGAAAGTATTGGGTGTTCTGTTCCAGCTTGTCGCGTAGCTCTGTTGTTTCGCTCAACATGTTCAGTACTGCTATAGATGCGCCTGTAATTGCGGGAGCAAGCGTGTTACTAAACAAATACGGCCTGGAACGCTGGCGCAGCATGTCAATAATTTCTTTACGGCCCGACGTAAAGCCACCCGACGCGCCGCCCAACGCTTTACCAAGTGTCCCTGTGATGATGTCAATCTTATCCATCACATTATGGTGCTCATGGGTGCCTCGTCCTGTTTTACCCATAAACCCGCTGCAATGGCTCTCATCTATCATTACCAAAGCTTTGTACTGCTCAGATAGCGCGCATATTTTATCCAACTGGGCAATGGTGCCATCCATGCTAAAAGCACCATCAGTAACAATAATTCTGTGGCGGCAATTCATCGTTGCTTTCAATTTTTCTTCCAGATCAGCCATATCATCGTGTTTATAACGCAGGCGCTGGGCCTTGCACAGGCGCACACCGTCTATAATGGATGCATGGTTCAGCTCGTCGGATATTATGGCGTCCTGCTCATTAAACAGTGGTTCAAACACCCCTCCGTTGGCATCAAAGGCAGCGGCGTAAAGTATAGTATCCTCCGTCCCCAAAAATTCAGCTATCTTTTTTTCAAGCTCTTTGTGGATATCCTGCGTACCACAAATAAAGCGTACCGACGATAACCCGTAACCACGACTATCCATAGCAGCTTTAGCCGCTTCAACAACCTTCGCATTACCTGATAATCCCAGATAATTATTAGCGCAAAAATTGATCACTTCCTTTCCGCCTTGAACGGTTATCTCCGCGCCTTGGGCAGATGTGATGATCCTTTCCCTTTTATATAATCCGGCTTTTTCAATTTCAGCAAGCTCCTGCTGCAATACCGGTTGTAATGTGTTGTACATGGTTATCAGTTAAGGTTACAAATTTAGCTATTACAGGCATTAATGTCAGCTAATTACATGTTGTAAATTATATTAGCAGTGTATGCAAACATTTGTTCATAAAATATCATTAATAGGATGATTTATATGATGATACGTTTACTTATAGTTTCCTTTTTTTTAACAGCATTCCTATTTAAAGCGGAAGCGCAGCAATTTGTTTTATCGGGACGTATTGTTGACGAGCAAAACAAGCCCGTTCCTTTCGTTTCTATCTACATCCGCAACTCTACCTATGGTACAACCAGTAATGAGGACGGCTATTATCAGTTTAAACTTACCGAAGGCACTTACAAAATAATGTACCGCTTTGTGAGCTTTAAAGAGCAGGTAGAAAATATTACCATAACCAACCACGACGAGCAACTCAACATTCGGTTAGAAAAAGAAATATATCAGCCCCGCTCAATTGACCGCCAGGCGCGAAATGGGCGCGATACATCCGCTGCCAATATTATGCAAAGGGTTATCGACAAGCGCCAGTATTACTTGAACGAGGTTAATTCTTACTCCTGCTCGGTGTATATTAAAGGGGTACAAAAGCTACTTGATGCGCCCAATTCGCTAATGCGCGGCGGGGTGGCTGGTGTACTGTCGTTAGATAGCAATGGCAAGGGGGTGCTGTATCAGTCAGAGATGCTTTCTAACTTCACCTCTGCAAGGCCAAATAAAATAAAGGAAGAAACCATTGCACAGCGTAGCGCGGGTATTACGCCGGCATTCAGCTATTCAAAGGCTTCTGATCTATCCGCCAATTTTTATGATAACATTTTTTCCATACAGGGATTAAGCAGCCGTGGGTTTGTTTCGCCTATAGCATCAAACGCATTTTCGTACTACAACTATAAGTTGGTAGGCACTACGGTTAGTAATGGCAAAACCATCGACAAAATTGAACTGATACCCAAACATGCTTACGATCCGGTATTTCGGGGCCATATTTATATAGTTGAGGGCGACTGGCGATTGTACAGCGTTGATCTAATGCTGACCAATCAAAACAACTTCCTTAATTTGGTGGATACCATGCGGATAAGTCAACAATATGTGCCTATTCGTGATAGTACCTGGATGCCGGCCTCGATAGAATACGATTATCGTGGTAATGTTTTTGGGTTTAAATTTGAAGGGTACTACATCGCTCTTTATAACAATTACAAGTTTGACCTTACCATTCCGGAGGGATATTTTACAGGGGAGATCTTGCGAATAGATACTGCTGCAAACGTTAAATCGCCAACCTACTGGACCAACCAGCGACCTGTGCCACTCACCCGGGAAGAAGCAGCCGATTATAAAAAGCGCGATAGCTTGGCGGTGATTCAAAGCACCGAGGCTTATAAAGATTCCGTTCAGCGAAGTGACAATCAACTTTCCCCGCTACCTTACCTTGTAAACGGCCATACCATTGTTAACCGCCAGGCTAAGGACAGTTTGTATATCTATCCGTTTTTGCAGACCTTTTTTTACAATACAGTTGAGGGTTGGGGAGTTAACGCAAGGGTGAGATACTCGAAACTTTTTGATGATTATCGATCATACAGCATATCACCAACAATAAGATATGGCACAGCCAATAAACTGTTCAGTGCGAATGTTCGGTCATCTTATACCTACGATTTATTCAATGCCGGGATGTTTACGTTTGATGGCGGCAGCGATGTACTCGACCTTAATAACCAAGGCACGCGGTCGCTTTACTTTAATACGCTGAGCACCTTGCTGAGCGAGCGAAACTTCGTTAAATACTACCGTTCTGTGTTCGCCAACGCGGGTTTTCAGCGCGAGGTGAGGAACGGTATCAGGCTGAATGTAAATTTAGGTTACTCAGACCGTACCCAGCTTTTTAACAACTCTTACAATCACATATTTGATAACAAGAACCGGGAATTCACCTCCAACAACCCGTTAGCACCTGTAACCGCGCCTGCGGATGATCGTTCCATACTGTTTCCGCAGCACCAGGCCCTTACATTGAACGCCTCAGTAAGGTTCACTTTTGCGCAGCCTTTTATTACCCGGCCCACCGGGAGAATTTTTCTCCAGTCGGCTTACCCGGTACTGACCGTTAACTACCGAAAAGGCATTAGCGGAGTATTCGGCTCTGATGTGAATTATGATTTTGCATCAGTAACTATAACGCAGGACAGGATACGGTTAGGGTTATCTGGCTATTCGTCTTTCAAACTGGCTGCCGGTACTTTCCTGAATAAAAAGACATTGTACTTCCCCGACTTTTACCACTTTATAGGTAACCAGGGCACTACCTTTGACCCTACCGACGTGGGCAGCTTCCATTTTTTACCGTTCTATCAGTATAGTGCCAACAGCTCGTTTGTAGAGGCGCATTATCAGCATAATTTCTCGGGTTCTATTTTAAGGCGGATACCTTTTGTGCGCAAGCTTAAACTGGAAGAAATAGTGGGTGCCAATTACCTAACCATGAGAAATAACCCCAACTACTCCGAGTTCTATGTGGGCATACAACGCCTAATTTTTAGGGTTGACTATGGTATCTCATTCACTGGGAATTCGCGCTATATTCAGGGATTCAGGATATTTTACGGTATAAGGTAGTTAGAATAGCTCTAACAATTTCTCCAGTGCCATACCTCTTGATCCCTTTATCAGTATAGTGCTGTTTACTATTGGTTGCTCTTTCAAAGCTATAGCGGCATCATCGCGGGTTTCGTAAAACTCTGCCGAAGCATTATCTGTCTTCAGCTTATAGAACTCCTTACCTATTATTATGCGCCTGTCTACAGGGGTTTCCAAGGCTTTTTCGAGGATGGCTTTATGCTCGGTAGCGGCCTCGGCACCCATCTCAAACATATCGCCCAAAACCAATGCTTTGTGCGCTGCGGTTAGCTTGCCGATATTATCAATGGCAACGGCCATGCTGCTTGGGTTGGCATTGTAGTAATCGCAAATAAGAGTGTTGGTGGCGGTTTGTACCACTTGCGAGCGGTTGTTTTTGGGCTGATAGTTGGCAATGCCCCTATTTATTTGCTCTGCCGATAGTTTGAATTTTAAACCAATGGAAATAGCCGCCAATATATTGTCCAAATTATACGCGCCGGTCATTTGCGTATTTACCTCATGGCTTTCGCCGGATGTATTATTGGTCCAGCTTAGCGAGAGATAGGGTGCGTTCCCGGTTATCTCGCCGCTTATAAGGTCATCAATGGCATCGCCATAAAAAACAGGCGGGGTTTGAAACTTGCGCGCCGACTGCATTTCCATTAAAATGGGGTTATTGCTGTTGATGAATACCTGGCCATTGCTGTTACTCAAAAAATCATACAACTCGCCTTTGGCTATTTTAACACCCTCCAGACTGCCAAAACCCTCTAAATGCGCCTTTCCTACGTTGGTAATAAGCCCATGGCTTGGTTGCGAGATACTGCTTAACAGAGCTATCTCGCCCACATGGTTGGCTCCCATCTCAATTACAGCAGCTTCGTGCGAGGCATTGATGTTAAGTATAGTTAAGGGTACCCCAATATGGTTATTCAGATTACCCTGTGTGGCAAGCGTGTTAAACTGTTCAGACAATACCGCATTTATTAATTCCTTGGTAGTGGTTTTACCGTTGGTGCCGGTTAGGCCAACCACCGGGATGGATAGCTGCCTGCGGTGATGCCGGGCCAGATCCTGTAAAGCCGCAAGCACATCATCTACCAAAATAAATTTAGGCCCTGCCTGGTATTCTGCATTATCTATAACAGCATAGGCCGCGCCTGCTTCAATAGCTTTTGCAGCGAAGGTGTTGGCATCAAAGTTTTCGCCTTTTAGGGCAAAGAACAAGCTGCCAGCGTCTATTTTGCGGGTATCGGTAGCAATAACCGGGTGTTGCAGGTATATTTTGTAAAGTTCTTCAGTATTCATAAGCAATTCCCGTAAAGTTATTGATTTACGGGAATGTAAAGAAAAAGAAAACCGCTTTACTTTCACAGCAAAGCGGCGGCTCAAGGGGGTGGCTCAGAGCCGGGTGAGCCCTGTGAGCCCCTGTGAGCCACCCCCTCATTTCCATTTTAACAAGTGTTCCAAAAAATATAAAGCATGATGATACCGTGGAACACTTTTTACAAAATTCGCACTGACTATCAAGCATTTAAGTCCATCAGGGTGAAACTACTTATAAGTCAGTAAAATTAGCTGTAAAACCATTGTAAATAACTCATTATCAATAGTTTGAAAACATGAATTTCGCAGGTTTTTTCCTTTGATTTTTGGAACAGTTTGGAACAGTTGGAACATCTGTTTTTGTGTGACCCGTCCTAAAAAACATTATGGGCAACTCGCCCCATAAGGGCACGAGGTTAAACCATGATTGTTAATTGCTAGAATTAAAAACCTGAAATCATGCCATATAAGTATAGTCAAAACGGAACAAAACAGGTACGAAAGGACAGTTCCAATTCCGAATCTTTTCGGCCTTAGCCACATATATATTAAATAAGTAAGGAATAAACCCGACGAAAATAAGAACATTCCTATAGCGTACCCGTATTCTCCTGTCATCCAATGGATTGCTAACAGGAATGGAAAAATTACGATATTTATAATCGGCGTGACTATTAAAAAATCGGTAAGGTTTCGTTTTACCAATAAGTTCGCTTTGATTAATAGTCGTTGCATGGGTATTCTTTGATCGCCTATTTTTTTATAAATCTTCATTTCCCGAACAGCTTCCAAATTAATAATTCGCATTATATCCAAAGCGGCGCAACATTACCTGTTACTGTTTTAATGGTTTTAACATATTTTAGTTCCATCTTTTTGCGATAGGTGGCAAATGTATTTCCACCGGCTTTAAATAACCGGCGGTGGGCGAACCATACCAAGCTTGATGTCGCGATAAAAAAATACTTGTAAGCCGCCACCCGCCACCAACGGGAAAATTCACTTTTGTTATTGAAAATTATCGCAAGCCGCTCGGTCTGGAAGGTAATATGGTACGCTTCGTCTATCAATATATCTGTACAGATCTGCTTAAGCAATGTGCATTCGGTAGCATCCTTAAGCGCCTGGTAAAATATCTGCGCGGTGCTTTCTACCACAATTACAGCCAGTGTCCACAACTCCATGCTGGTGTTATAATAGCGTACTCTTCTAAACAGCGAATCGCCCCAATCTTTTTTAATACGTGGTACATTGATGGCATCCAGATAGGTTCCCAAATTATTGCCGTGTTTTTGTTCTTCCTTTATAAAAAGCTTAACAGCGTCTATATACGCCAGGTCGCCAATTTTGTGGGCGTATTTGGTTGCAGCGGCAATCAGGTGTTTCCCTTCCGAGGTTTCGCCTAATTGCCAGGCCTGTAAAGATGCGGTAATCGTATCTATCTCTGTAGTAGTTAATAACGGTTTAACGTCCCAGTTAACTCGTAGTTCCAACGCGTTTGCCTTAAAATGGTTTATCCAATATTGGCTGGTGAAATAAGTGTTCATCGTTTTATGTGATAAGGTTTAGTGTTTGTCCCAGTTGATTCTTCTCGAAAAGTACATCAGTAATGATATGATGACGAACAAGGCGATACTGCCAATAAGCAAGGCCAGATCCTCCAATTGTATAATAACATAAATAAAAGCGTAAAATATGGCCAGTATTATGCAGAACATAATAGCCGCACCTTTGCTTTTTAATAAGGATGCTACGAAAACTGACACCAGCGTAATTGTTGCTACCGAAGCGATCAGATAGGCAATATTGTATCCTAATTGCTCGGAGAATGACAACAATAGGGTGTAATATATTACCATAGCCGCACCTATCAATACATAATTAAATGAGTGGATGCGCTGCTTCCTTATCATTTCAGTAAGGAACAGCGACACAAACGTGAGCAGGATGACGAGTACACTATATTTGGCCGTGCGCGTCACTTTTTGATACTGGTCAACCGGCAATTTTAAGGTTACGCCAAATATGGCATCCTGCTGTTTCGCCATTGCGTTAAGCAACATGTCGTTGCCCGCCCATTGTTGGGCAAAGGGTCGGTTAAAATAAAGCATGCGCCATTTAGCTGCAAATCCCGCGGTATCAACTTTTCTCTCATCGGGCAAATACCGCCCGCTGAAGCTCGGTGTTTGCCAATCGCCGCTTACAGCCACATCTGTGGTTTTACCGGTATGTAAAAAGTTAAGGTCCTGGCTGCCTTTCAGGTCAAGTGTCATTTCAAACGGAATAGTCTGCTCTCCCTGTGCGGCAATGCTGATAGCTGCTTTTAAGCCATTAGGAAACAATCCGGCGTCGCTAAAAACAGGTTCGGCCAGTGCTTTTTGCGACCCCGATAAAACTACCGGATTGGTTTTTAAGCCTTTAAGATCAGATATTTTAAACGTGAGCGTGGCTTTTTCAGTAAGCAATTGTTCTGGGGCAATATTTAAAGCTGCAAGCTGTGGTTTAAAATCACCTGATATTTTAACTCGGGTATTGTATACAACACTTTCAAATATGCCCCGGTGCAATATCTGCGAAGTAACGGCGGCTTTCATTTGCAGCTCGTTCGGTAAAATATAAACCCTGGCAATCGTTTCCTTTACAGTTTCTTTGTTACCAATGTCTTTGGTTTTGATTAGCTTTTTGTAGGGGATAACCAGTACCGGGCCCTGTATAAGCTGGCTGCCAGACCAGGTATCAGATATTTCTTTATTTACTTCGTCCTGCCTGCCCGAGCGTTCAAATATCAGATCCTGTATCATTGCCGACGGGATAAGCAATACTAAAATTAAAATGCCGATAAACATCAGCTTTAAGGTTACCGACTCCTTGAGCCAGGTTAAAAATCCTTGTGGTTGGGTTGGTTCTATCATGTGGTTGAGTTTTCTTGATGGTAAATTTGAGACTGAGGTATATCATAAAGCTGCATACATGCTGCAGTGGTGAATAAATAACAAGTAGTAAATGTCCAAAAGGGGTAGTCTAACAACGCTATCAGGCCATCAAGGACAAAAAGTGTAACCAAAACCAGCAATAGTCCTGTTGCTTGGACTGAGAGCTTAAAAAGGTTTTGTGGTATATTGATTTTTAGCAGTTGATAAGTACAAACAAAGAATAGCAGCCATGTAAACACTGAGATGAAAAAGCTCATAACAATTATAAAACAGCACATAAATACAACCTGATCAAAAGTGGAGGCCTCGTTTGCAGAGTTGGTTAAATAGTCAGTAACCTGCAAAACAAGGGGGCTTATACATATTGATGTGAGCCATACTTTAAGTGTATAATTGAAGGGTGTTATCATTTTAAAAGTACTTTCAATTTCAAAGTAAATGGATAAAAAAATATTATTTAATGTTTTGCTGAAAAAAAATAAGCTTCTCTAAAGCGTCCAAATGCTTTTTAAAAGCCTGCTTGCCGGCATCAGTAGCTTCGTAATTGGTATTGGGTTTACGGCCCAAAAACGATTTATTCACCATAATATACTCTTCTTTTTCTAATGCCTTAAGGTGCGATGCCAGGTTACCATCCGTAACTTCCAGCAGCTCTTTCAGCGAATTAAAATCATAGCGCTGGTTAGCCACCAGCACACTCATTATCTGTAGGCGCACCCGGTTCTCAAAAGCTTTATCTAATTTATCAAATGGTATCTTCACCTGTCGTACTTAAAATACATTACGCTGCCATACACAATATGCAGCACACCAAAACCAAGCGCCCAAAATACTAAACCATAGCCGGGTAAACAAGCGGCTATCAGGCCGAGCGCAACATCGCACAAACCCAAAAAGCGAACGTCGGTAAAGGTAAAGTTACTTGCCCCAATAAGTGCAAGCCCATAAAAAATAAGCGATGCTGGGGCCACTACACCATAATAACCTCTGTATAAAAGGATCATTATTAACAGTCCCCCGCTTAAAAGCGGCACCAGCATGCTGTATAAAAGGTCCTTACTGGCCTTTCCCCATATCGGTTGATTTTTTCGCCGTGCCTTTTGATAAGTTAATATCATGCCTGTGGCTACAGAAAAAATCAACACAATAGCAGCTGTTGTAATCAGCTTAACCAAAATTACGTCTTCAAAAATGGCTGTTGTCGGGTTTTCATGTATGCTATACAACCTGCTGCCGTCATTGTAGAGCATAAAATAAGCTATAGCCGCGCCTATTAAGGCATATATACCGGCCAATACGCCCGAAAATCCGCTGAGCGAAATAAACTTTGATGATCGCTCCATAAGGCTGCGTATGGAGGCCAGGTCATGCTGAATGTCGTTTTCCTTCATTTAAAAAGCACTTTGTTTATCAAAGTAACAATTTGTTTTTCTTATTGTCAATAGTTTACGCGATTATTTTTGCTCTTTGTTTTGTTAGCCCTGCCGAAACGTTTTTTTTACCTGCAAACAACATTTTTTTATTTAAACTTGTGCGGCAATGGTATAACCCACAAAATGAACGAAGATTTTTACCGGCAAATTTTAGATAAACAACAGCAAGCCGCAGCTTTACCCTCTAATAAAGAGATAACAGCGTGGGGCCTGCAGGTTATCCGTTTGCTGTACCCGGAGCAGTCGAAAAAGGTGTTTTTTACCCTGCCGCAACTACAGGAAGAGTTTGACAGGCTTAAAAACGAGCTGTGCCATATAATGGACGCTACACGCGAGTGCAGCGACTGCGATAACAGCAAAGTGGCCCAGTCTTTTTTTGACGGATTACCCGCTCTTTACAACATTTTAAATACAGACATACAGGCAATTTTTAATGGCGACCCGGCTGCCCGCAGCGAGTTTGAGGTGGTGCGTACGTATCCTGGGTTTTATGCCATTTCTTTTTATCGACTGGCGCATTGCCTGGTTAAATTGAATGTGCCTTTGCTGCCGCGGATATTAACTGAGCATGCCCACTCAAAAACAGGGATTGATATACACCCGGGTGCGGAAATTGGCGAATACTTCCATATTGACCACGGCACAGGCATAGTTATTGGCGAAACCAGTGAGATAGGCAAGCACGTAAAACTTTACCAGGGCGTAACGCTTGGCGCACTTAGCGTTGCCAAGAATATGGCAGATACCAAACGCCACCCAACGGTTGAAGATAACGTAGTGATCTATTCGGGCGCTACTATACTGGGCGGGAACACCGTTATAGGGCACGACAGTGTTATTGGCGGTAACGTTTGGATAACCGCCAGCGTTGAGCCGCACTCTACTGTTTATCATACCCCTATGATAAAAGTTTCTAAAAACACCGAAAAAACAGAATAATATGGCAGGAATGCTTGATCTGATAGGCAACACGCCCCTGGTGGAGATCACCCGGCTTAACCCTAACCCCAAAGTAAAACTTTTTGGCAAGCTGGAAGGCAACAATCCCGGCGGAAGTGTTAAAGACCGTGCCGCTTACAGCATGATAAAGAACGCGCTGCAGCGTGGCGATATAAAAAAAGGCACCAAGTTGATTGAAGCCACCAGTGGCAACACCGGGATTGCTTTGGCTATGATAGCGGGTTTGTATGGTATTGAGATTGAGTTGGTGTTGCCATCAAACTCAACCCGCGAGCGTACGCTTACCATGGAAGCTTTTGGTGCAAAAGTAACGTTACTGGAAGGCATAGAAGCCTGCCGCGATTATGCCGAAGAAAAAGGCGCCACGGGTGAGTATTTCTTACTTAATCAGTTTGCCAATGCCGATAACTACATGGCCCATTACCATACTACCGGCCCGGAAATATGGCGCGATACTAACCAGGGCATTACGCATTTTGTAAGCGCTATGGGCACCACCGGCACCATTATGGGCTGCTCTAAGTTTTTAAAGGAAGTGAACCCGGATATACAGATAGTGGGTTGCCAGCCAACAGAAGGGTCATCTATACCCGGTATACGCCGCTGGCCGGAAGAATATTTACCTAAAATATTTGACCCTACTCGTGTTGACAGGGTGATGGACATAGCAGAAGCTGATGCTGTACAAATGACCCGCAAAATGGCTCGCGAAGAGGGTGTTTTTGCCGGCATGAGCAGTGGTGGGGCACTATCAGCGGCCATTAAACTCGCCGAAGAATTAGAACAAGGCGTTATCGTTTTCATCTGCTGCGATAGGGGGGATAGATATTTGAGCAGCGAGTTGTTTGGGTAGGATAACGACCCTGTCATTGCGAGGCACGAAGCAATCGCGAACTTTACCTGACGACGACTTGTCTCCTTGCGATTGCCACGCTTTCGCTCGCAATGACAATTTTTTCTATATTTATGAATGCCTAAAACCCATCTCTATTACGTTTACATGCTTACCAATAAGGGCAACACCGTGATCTATATCGGCGTAACCAATGATGTACAACGGCGAGTTTGGGAACATAAGCAAGGTGTTTACAACGGTTTCGCTAAGAAATATGCGTGTAATAATCTGGTTTATTACGAAGAATATCAATGGATACAAGATGCCATCGCGCGAGAAAAGCAGCTAAAAGCAGGGTCGAGACAAAACAAAGTGGATCTAATCAATTTGGAAAACCCCAATTGGAACGATCTAAGTTTAGATTGGTATATGGGTTGGGAGTGATGGCTGTACCGGAGAAACAATAAACGAATTTGTCATTGCGAGGTACGAAGCAATCGCACGGAGAAAAGCGGACTATGCTAGTTCGCGATTGCTTCGTTCCTCGCAATGACAAAGACAACGAACTTTAACTCTTATTCCCGCTAGGTTTCCTATTCCCCTTAAAAGGCTTTCTACGATTATTGTTGCCCCTGTTAGGTTTGGCCTCGTGCGAGGTTTTTGTTTCGGCAATGCTTAAAAGATGCTCGGGTATGGGGTGTTCCGTAATTTTGCGCTCCATCAGCTCCTCTATACTTTTTAGCCTGCGCTCATCACGATGGTTTACAAAAGTTATAGCGGTACCGGTAGTTTCGGCACGGGCCGTACGGCCAATGCGGTGTATATAATCCTCAGCATCGCCGGGTACGTCAAAGTTCACCACCAGATCTATTCCCTCCACATCAATACCCCGCGAAAGCGCGTCGGTACCTATGATAACGGGTAGCTGGCGGTTTTTAAATTGCAGCAAGATCTCTTCGCGTTCGCGCTGCTCCAGGTCGGAGTGAAAAGCTTCCACTTTTATGCCTGCTGCCTTCAATTCTTTAGCCAGAGAGCGCACTATTTCCTTCCGCGAAGCGAAAACTATGGTACTCACATAATTGCCTTCCTTTAAAATATGCCTTAATAAAGGCACCTTTTGGGCATCATGCGGGCGGTAGATCTGTTGATCTATACCCACCGCAGGCTGAGAAATAGCTATGTTAATCTGCTCCGGATCGTTCAATATTTTTTTAGCCAGCGTACGGATGCGCCCGGGCATGGTGGCAGAGAAAAGCAGCGTCTGCCTTTCTTTGGGCAGATAGCTGATGATGCGCATAATGTCATCGCTAAAGCCCATATCCAACATACGGTCGGCTTCGTCTAATATTAAATATTTTATCTGGTTAAGCTTTAACACACCCGATGTAAGGTGGGCTATTAACCTGCCCGGCGTTGCTATAATAATATTTACATTATTTTGGATACCACGGCGTTGCTGTTCGTAAACACTGCCATCGCCGCCACCAAATACGGCGATTGAGGTTACGCCTGTAAAATAAGCCAAACCTTCGGCCTGCTGATCTATCTGTTGGGCCAGTTCGCGCGTTGGGGTAAGTACCAAAGCTGATGTTTGGTCCATCTCGGTACGACTCAGTAATTCCATTACCGGCAGTAAAAACGATGCTGTTTTACCCGTACCTGTTTGCGCGCAGGCAATCAGGTCTTTACCTTGTAATATCGCGGGAATGGCCATCGCCTGGATGGGTGTGGCCTGGGTAAACCCCATGCTGCTGATGCCGTCTGCTAGCTGCTCGTTAAAATTAAATTCCTTAAAAGTCACTCTTTATCTGTAAAAGTGCCAAGTTAGATAAAATTAAGCGCATTCCGTTTATCGTTAGGAATGGATGTAACTCTGCAGGTGCTCAATGGTCTGCTCGTGGAACAGGATGGTCTCGGTCACCACATCGTTAATAGATATAATTCCGATCTGGTTGCCATTATCAAAAACCGGCAGATACCTTACATTTCCCTCGCTCATCAGGTGCATACATTTTTCAATGGAATCGCCGGGCGCTATAAGCGGCAGATCAGTGCTCATTATATCGCGTACAATAGTATGATCTGACGAACGGCCCATCAAAACAACCTTACGTGCATAATCGCGTTCGGTTATAAGGCCCATATAATTACCATCTTCAGTAATAACTACTGATCCGATATTTTTATCAGCCATTAATTTTAACGCATCTAAAACGGAAGTGGAGGCATCAATGCTGATCACATTCTGCCCTTTGCGACGGAGGATATCTGCAACTTTTCTCATAAGCGGTTGGTTTTTATTGGTATACTATATTACAATAAACAATTTAAATAAAAAAGGTTTAAATCTTTTATTTTTAATTGCTTACGATAACAGAGCCCGCCCGTAAAATTGCTTAATCCCTGTCGCGGCTTAGCTTAGTAATGGTTAATGGATTTTCTGCCAGTTCTAAACCCTCTTTACGCCTGCCGGCAATATGTATGGCGCTAAACAACGCTTCGCGAAAGGAAATCTCTGAGGCCTGGTTTTTTCCGGCGATATCATAAGCCGTACCATGATCAGGCGATGTGCGCACAAATTTTAATCCGGCGGTAAAGTTTACACCCGATTCAAACGCGATCTGTTTAAAAGGAATAAGACCCTGGTCGTGGTACATGGCTAACACACCATCAAATTGCAGATATGTTCCGTTGGCAAAAAAGCCATCAGCCGGGTACGGACCAAAGGCCAGTATATCCGCAGCGCGGGCCTCTTCAATGGCGGGGATAATAATATCCAGCTCTTCGTGGCCCAATAAGCCGTTATCACCCGCGTGTGGATTAAGTCCCAGTACGGCTATTTTAGGTTTGCGGATCCAAAAATCCTGCTTTAGGCTGGAGTTCATCAGCTTAATTTTAGCCAGTATCTTTTCGGTAGAAATATTAGGAGCGATGTGCGATACAGGGATATGCCCGGTAACCACACCAACACGCAAAGTGTCGCTAACCAAAAACATCAGCGAATCAGCCGCTTCACCTTTTTCCTGCAAATATTCTGTATGACCGGGGAAATTAAAGTCCTCGCTTTGTATGGTATCTTTATTAATAGGCGCGGTAACAAGCGCTGCTATCTCGCCTGATAACAGGTCGGCAGTAGCTTTTTCCAACGACGCAAAAGCATATTTTCCGGTCTCTTTATTGGGGATGCCGGGTTCTATCTTCACTTCTTCTTCCCAGCAGGTAAGCAGATTAGCGCGCTTAGGCAGCGCCTGTGAGGCATCGGTAATAATATTAAAATTAAGCTCGGTTGCTTCAATTGCTTTTTTGTAAAAAGACGCCACCTTTATATGTCCGTAAACAATAGGAGTACAATAATTCAATATTTTGCTGTCTGCAAGTGTTTTGATGATGATCTCGAGGCCAATGCCATTTACATCACCTATGCTTATCCCTACCTTAGGTTTTTCGCTCATGTTGTTATTTATTCCTTGTAAAAGAACAAATATGACGTAATTTGTTCAAATATTTACACAGCACTATGTCATTAGTACGGGCGAAGAAACATTTAGGTCAGCATTTTCTTACAGATAAAAACATCGCCACAAAAATTGTGGACAGCCTGCGCCCCGAAGGAAAGTACACCCAGGTGCTTGAGGTTGGCCCGGGAATGGGCATCCTGTCAGACATATTACTACAACGCGAAGGTTATGAGGTGCACCTGATAGATATTGATACCGAATCGTACGAGTTTTTGCAGAAAAAGTATCCTGAGCTAGGCCCCCGACTTATCAATGCCGATTTTTTGGCGATGGATTTTGCGGCTGCTTTTACCGGGCCGTTGGGTATCATCGGCAATTTCCCTTATAATATATCCTCGCAGATCCTTTTTAAGATTCTGGATAACCGGCACCAGGTAGTTGAGGTAGTGGGTATGTTTCAAAAAGAAGTTGCCGAACGCTGCGCATCCAAGCCCGGCAGCAAGGAGTACGGCATTTTGAGTGTTTTTTTGCAGGCTTATTATAAGGTAGAATATCTTTTTACCGTGAAGGCAGGCGTTTTTAATCCCCCACCGAAGGTATTGTCTGCCGTTATAAGGCTAACCCGCAACAGTAATGTAGCTTTAGATTGTGATGAAAAATTGTTTTGGCAGATAGTTAAAGCTGGTTTCAATCAGCGCAGAAAAACATTGAGGAATGCGCTATCATCGCTAATTAATAAAGAGAAGATGGGAGAAGATGCAACGCTTGATCTACGAGCCGAACGCTTAAGTGTTGATGATTTTGTTGGGCTTACCCAACGGATAATGGCGGCGAGGTAGCTTATTATTCAGCAAACATCTCTTTTATCTTATCCACACTAAGTGGTTTCGAGATAAAATTCTTTACCAGCGGATAGGATTTGGCTTTGTTAATGTCGTTACTGAAAACCGACGAAGAGATAATAAATATTTTGGTTTTTCCTAAAGGATCAATATTAAGGCGCCTGTATTCATCTAAAAACTCCCATCCATTCATTATAGGCATGTTGATATCCAGCAGAATAAAGTCGGGCAGCTCGTTGGGATCCCTTTTTTGTATCTGAAGCAACTCATCAATTGCAAACCTGCCGTTAAGGCACGCCGATATCTCAGTGCTCTCAATTGCCTTCTTTATTAGCTTGATAGAAATGAAGTTATTAATCTCATCATCATCAACTAACAGGATGCTTACAGGTTTACTATCGGCGCTCATACAAAGTTTATACGTAGGGATTTTAAAAAGGTTATATTCCTGTTAGTTGTATACGAAAAAAAAATTCAGATGGTTTCTATCTCAAACAAATATAGTTTTAAGTGCAATATTAAGTAGTGTCATATCAATATAATGATGAAAAAATAAAACGCAATGTAGTTGCATTTATATTATCTTTGTGCCGTGAAATCGAAAAGGCGTCATTCAAGACTTGACCACATAGGTATGACAGCGTCTACGCTTTGCGCGGTGCATTGCGCTATAGTGCCGCTGATGCTTACCTTTTTACCACTTGCCGGCTTTGGTTTTTTAACGAATCCGCTGTTTGAGTGGGGCATGATATCATTGGCTTTACTGTTGGGGGTGTCTTCAATTTTTATGGCTTATTTTCGTACACACCGCCGGGCGCTGCCGCTGTTGCTGCTTTTAGCTGGCTTTGCAATGATCATATTAGGACATATTTATCTGCTAACCTGGGCCGAGGCCATTGTGGTACCTGCAGGGGGCCTCATTATTGCACTGGCTCACTTTTTGAACTATAAATATGTTGACAAGTGCAGCACCGAGTCGCATTTTTTTCATTTAAACCACAACAGGCGGGCGGGACATATACACGATTGAAAATTCATTGTTTTTAATCCGGTGTTATTGTTAGTAAATTTGCTGCTCTGTTTATTATTCCTACAACAATGGCACATACACATAATAGTGAACAACATTTTGAGCATTTGCTAAAAAGGCATAATCTTAAACGTACCGAACCACGGTTAAGGGTACTTTCTATGCTATCGGCAAAAAATGTGGCTACGTCGCAGCCTGATCTGGAAGGCGTTATTGGCGATGTGGACCGGGTAACTTTATACAGAATTTTAAGCGCCTTTGAAGAAAAAGGCATTATCCATAAGGTTTTTGACCTTAACGGCACGGCAAACTACGCGCTGTGTTCTTCTGACTGTGATGAGCACGATCACCGAGATGAACACCTGCATTTTAACTGCACGGCATGTAATAATGTTTACTGCCTTGATGACCATGATTTCCCCCAAATAACGCTTCCTCCAGGCTTTAAACTGGAAAGCTTTAATTTCACCGCAACCGGTTTATGCCCCAAATGCAGCTAAACCATTGTAAGTTTTTTCGGTCATATTCGTAGCCAAAGCAAACCCATTAATGCATAAACACCATACGCGCTTTAGATCAGGATTAATAAGTTTAGCGCTATTTGCAGGATATCTGTCTTTAAGTTCTTTTACTATAAATGCAGATACCACAAAAACTACATTTAAGTTTAAAACCATTGTGATTGATGCCGGGCACGGCGGAAAAGACCCAGGTGCGCACGGAGAGTTTGCGCGCGAAAAAACGGTGGCCCTATCTATCGCCAAAAAACTCCGGGAGGCGCTAAAGGCCCAGATTCCGGGTTTAAATATTGTGATGACCCGCAGCGACGATACTTTTATTGAGTTGAACCGCCGATCCCAAATAGCCAACAAAGCAAACGGAAACTTATTTATATCCATACACTGCAACTCGTCGCCCGAAAGACCGGGCCGTACCAAAGGGGTGATGTTATTGGTGTATAAGTACAGTAAGGTTGCGTACCAGGCAGAGGCAATACGCGAAAACGCTTCTATCTATCTGGAGAAAGACTATAAAGAGACATACAAAACTTACGATAGCAGCGATCCCATTAATCGCATTATTTTAAATGCTTTTCTTCAAAAATACCGCAAGTACAGCATCCTGTTTGGCGATTTGGTGAATAAAGAGTTTAAAGGCGGTGGCCGGCAGAGCATAGGCGTAAAAGAGCAAGACGTTTTTGTACTAGCCCATACCGGAATGCCTGCTATTCTGGTTGAAACCGGTTTTATTAACCACCCCGAGGAAGAAAAATATCTTTCATCGGATGAAGGGCAGGACGAAATTGTGCAGGGTATCGTTCGCGCTGTTAAAACCTATAAAACCAGTACTACCGCGCAATAAAATTTTATATCTTTACTTAACGGAAATGGTGTCTTCCGATTTGAACCGCCCTAAAAAGCTGATGGCGCCTGCAAAAATTAACGCTATACATCGCCTTGCTAAAACAGGCGATCAATATTTTTTGTAGGACATGAACACTAATTTAAAATTCCCTTCTGTTTCTCTTAACACACTAAAACATATTATTCGTTGGACGGCTATTACTGCGCCCGTAGCTGTGGCTATTGGCAGCATGGTTGCCCTGTTTTTATGGCTGCTTAATTGGGCCATACATTTTAGGTTTAGTCACCCCTGGTTGCTTTATGTTTTACCGCTGGCGGGTGTAGCTATATGGTTCACATATAAAAAGTGGGGTGGCGCGTCTGACAAGGGCAACAACCTGATAATGGAAGAAATACACACGCCGGGTGGCGGTGTGCCTAAACGGCTGGCACCTTTAGTGCTTGTGGCTACTGTAGTTACGCACCTTTTTGGCGGATCGGCCGGGCGCGAAGGAACTGCAGTGCAAATGGGGGGTAGTATAGCACAATTTTTCAGCAAGCAGTTTAAGTTAAATGCCACTGATACACGCATTATGCTCACCGCAGGTGTTGCAGCCGGATTTGGCGCGGTTTTCGGAACACCTTTGGCCGGGGCCATATTTGCGCTGGAAGTACTTGCCATTGGTCGCATTCAATACGATGCCTTACTGGCCTGCCTTATCGCTGCCATTATCGGCGACCTGACGGTAAGCGCCTGGGGTATTCATCATACCGCTTACCATATTGATATTGTACCGGCAACCCAGAACGCGCTTTCGCCTTATTTCAATTTGGATATGTTGCTGCTATTAAAGGTTATTGCAGCGGCAGTAATATTTGGCATTACCAGCCGGCTGTTTGCACAGGCCGTTCATGCCGTAAAAAACACTTTAAACAAATTTATTGCTCCGGAATGGCTTGTCCCTGCAATCGGCGGTGTATTAATAATAGCGCTAACATTTATTATCGGCAAACCCGATTATTTGAGCCTGGGCGTTGATGCTGAATATCCCGGTGCGGTAACTATCCCCTCCGCTTTTAGTTTATCCGGAGCCCATACCTGGAGCTGGTTATGGAAAACCATTTATACCGCAATAACCCTGGGCTCGGGCTTTAAAGGTGGCGAGGTGACTCCGCTATTTTATATTGGCGCAACTTTAGGCAATACCT